>NZ_UHIL01000001.1:0-659423 GCF_900460535.1 Vibrio parahaemolyticus
TGGTAAGTCGGGATGACCCCCTAGCCTTAACAGTGCTCTACCCCCAGTAGTATTCGTCCGAGGCGCTACCTAAATAGCTTTCGGGGAGAAACCAGCTATCTCCAGGTTTGATTGGCCTTTCACCCCTAGCCACAAGTCATCCGCTAATTTTTCAACATTAGTCGGTTCGGTCCTCCAGTTGATGTTACTCAACCTTCAACCTGCCCATGGCTAGATCACCTGGTTTCGGGTCTATATCCAGAGACTGAACGCCCAGTTAAGACTCGGTTTCCCTACGGCTCCCCTAGATGGTTAACCTTGCCACTGAATATAAGTCGCTGACCCATTATACAAAAGGTACGCAGTCACAGGACAAAGCCTGCTCCTACTGCTTGTACGTACACGGTTTCAGGTTCTATTTCACTCCCCTCACAGGGGTTCTTTTCGCCTTTCCCTCACGGTACTGGTTCACTATCGGTCAGTCAGTAGTATTTAGCCTTGGAGGATGGTCCCCCCATATTCAGACAGGATATCACGTGTCCCGCCCTACTCGATTTCACTGAACACACGTCGTCAACTACGGGACTATCACCCTGTATCGTCGGACTTTCCAGACCGTTCGTCTAACGCGTGTAAAGCTTAAGGGCTAGTCCAATTTCGCTCGCCGCTACTTTCGGAATCTCGGTTGATTTCTTTTCCTCGGGGTACTTAGATGTTTCAGTTCCCCCGGTTCGCCTCGTTATGCTATGTATTCACATAACGATACTTACTTATGTAAGTGGGTTTCCCCATTCAGAAATCCCAGACTCAAATGGTTGTTACTACCTAATCTGGGCTTATCGCAAGTTACTACGTCTTTCATCGCCTCTGACTGCCAAGGCATCCACCGTGTACGCTTAGTCACTTAACCATACAACCCGAAGGAGTTTCGAGCTGATGAACAAGTCACCAAAGTTGTCTGCAATTTTTATACATGATGCAGACTCGATTTTGCCGGACTCAAATTCCAAGAACACTTGAATGTGTTATTTTGGTGTTTGTCTTAAAGACAAACATTGAGAACTTTACAAACAACAATAAATTGTTGTTTTGTCAGCTTTCCAAATTGTTAAAGAGCTAATCACTTCTAATGAAGTAACCATTTTTAAAAGCACTCATCGAATGCGCTTAAAGATGGTGGAGCTATGCGGGATCGAACCGCAGACCTCCTGCGTGCAAGGCAGGCGCTCTCCCAGCTGAGCTATAGCCCCATCAAGGTGTCGATACTGTATGCCAACTCCCTAAAAGGAATTGGTGGGTCTGAGTGGACTCGAACCACCGACCTCTCGCTTATCAGGCGAACGCTCTAACCACCTGAGCTACAGACCCAGTATCGTCTCTTTTACATAAACCGTATCAATCTGTGTGGACACTCATCGTGAGTAATCATCGTTTAAGGAGGTGATCCAGCGCCAGGTTCCCCTAGCGCTACCTTGTTACGACTTCACCCCAGTCATGAACCACAAAGTGGTAAGCGTCCCCCCGAAGGTTAAACTACCTACTTCTTTTGCAGCCCACTCCCATGGTGTGACGGGCGGTGTGTACAAGGCCCGGGAACGTATTCACCGTGGCATTCTGATCCACGATTACTAGCGATTCCGACTTCATGGAGTCGAGTTGCAGACTCCAATCCGGACTACGACGCACTTTTTGGGATTCGCTCACTTTCGCAAGTTGGCTGCCCTCTGTATGCGCCATTGTAGCACGTGTGTAGCCCTACTCGTAAGGGCCATGATGACTTGACGTCGTCCCCACCTTCCTCCGGTTTATCACCGGCAGTCTCCCTGGAGTTCCCGACATTACTCGCTGGCAAACAAGGATAAGGGTTGCGCTCGTTGCGGGACTTAACCCAACATTTCACAACACGAGCTGACGACAGCCATGCAGCACCTGTCTCAGAGTTCCCGAAGGCACCAATCCATCTCTGGAAAGTTCTCTGGATGTCAAGAGTAGGTAAGGTTCTTCGCGTTGCATCGAATTAAACCACATGCTCCACCGCTTGTGCGGGCCCCCGTCAATTCATTTGAGTTTTAATCTTGCGACCGTACTCCCCAGGCGGTCTACTTAACGCGTTAGCTCCGAAAGCCACGGCTCAAGGCCACAACCTCCAAGTAGACATCGTTTACGGCGTGGACTACCAGGGTATCTAATCCTGTTTGCTCCCCACGCTTTCGCATCTGAGTGTCAGTATCTGTCCAGGGGGCCGCCTTCGCCACCGGTATTCCTTCAGATCTCTACGCATTTCACCGCTACACCTGAAATTCTACCCCCCTCTACAGTACTCTAGTCTGCCAGTTTCAAATGCAATTCCGAGGTTGAGCCCCGGGCTTTCACATCTGACTTAACAAACCACCTGCATGCGCTTTACGCCCAGTAATTCCGATTAACGCTCGCACCCTCCGTATTACCGCGGCTGCTGGCACGGAGTTAGCCGGTGCTTCTTCTGTCGCTAACGTCAAATGATAGTGCTATTAACACTACCACCTTCCTCACGACTGAAAGTGCTTTACAACCCGAAGGCCTTCTTCACACACGCGGCATGGCTGCATCAGGCTTGCGCCCATTGTGCAATATTCCCCACTGCTGCCTCCCGTAGGAGTCTGGACCGTGTCTCAGTTCCAGTGTGGCTGATCATCCTCTCAGACCAGCTAGGGATCGTCGCCTTGGTGAGCCCTTACCTCACCAACTAGCTAATCCCACCTAGGCATATCCTGACGCGAGAGGCCCGAAGGTCCCCCTCTTTGGCCCGTAGGCATCATGCGGTATTAGCCATCGTTTCCAATGGTTATCCCCCACATCAGGGCAATTTCCTAGGCATTACTCACCCGTCCGCCGCTCGACGCCGTTATCGTTCCCCGAAGGTTCAGATAACTCGTTTCCGCTCGACTTGCATGTGTTAGGCCTGCCGCCAGCGTTCAATCTGAGCCATGATCAAACTCTTCAATTTAAGATTTTGTTCGGCTCAATGAATACTGAACATTACATAAAGTAATGTTTGAATTGACTGTGCTGAATCCGAAGATTCAATGGTCACTTCGTTTCATTGAAACCTAATTTGATACCGAAGTATCGAATTGGATTATCATCAACGAGTGCCCACACAGATTGATAGGTCTATATTGTTAAAGAGCTTGGCTTTCAGTGCCTTAGCACTCAAGCGAGGTGCGTATAATACGCTTTCCACTTTGAAAGTCAACATAAAATTCTAAAAAAGATTAGAACCTTATGGTGACTTGCTTAAATCTTAAGCAAGTGCAAATTAAAGCCTGGCGATGTCCTACTCTCACATGGGGAAACCCCACACTACCATCGGCGCTATTTCGTTTCACTTCTGAGTTCGGAATGGAGTCAGGTGGGTCCAAAACGCTATGGTCGCCAAGCAAATTCTTTAATTCGGAAAGCTGTTTTTGTGTTCTCTACACATTCAATTCTGTTCTTGCTTCGAGTCCATCAAAACCCCTTGGGTGTTGTATGGTTAAGCCTCACGGGCAATTAGTATCAGTTAGCTCAATGCCTCACAGCACTTACACACCTGACCTATCAACGTCGTAGTCTCCGACAACCCTTTAGGATACTTAAAGTATCAGGGAAGACTCATCTCAGGGCTCGCTTCCCGCTTAGATGCTTTCAGCGGTTATCGATTCCGAACTTAGCTACCGGGCAATGCGTCTGGCGACACAACCCGAACACCAGAGGTTCGTCCACTCCGGTCCTCTCGTACTAGGAGCAGCCCCCTTCAATCTTCCAACGCCCACGGCAGATAGGGACCGAACTGTCTCACGACGTTCTAAACCCAGCTCGCGTACCACTTTAAATGGCGAACAGCCATACCCTTGGGACCGACTTCAGCCCCAGGATGTGATGAGCCGACATCGAGGTGCCAAACACCGCCGTCGATATGAACTCTTGGGCGGTATCAGCCTGTTATCCCCGGAGTACCTTTTATCCGTTGAGCGATGGCCCTTCCATTCAGAACCACCGGATCACTATGACCTGCTTTCGCACCTGCTCGAATTGTCATTCTCGCAGTCAAGCGGGCTTATGCCATTGCACTAACCTCACGATGTCCAACCGTGATTAGCCCACCTTCGTGCTCCTCCGTTACTCTTTGGGAGGAGACCGCCCCAGTCAAACTACCCACCAGGCACTGTCCGCAACCCCGATTAGGGGTCGACGTTAGAACATCAACACTACAAGGGTGGTATTTCAAGGACGGCTCCACACATACTGGCGTACGTGCTTCAAAGCCTCCCACCTATCCTACACATGTAGGGTCAATGTTCAGTGCCAAGCTGTAGTAAAGGTTCACGGGGTCTTTCCGTCTAGCCGCGGGTACACTGCATCTTCACAGCGATTTCAATTTCACTGAGTCTCGGGTGGAGACAGCGTGGCCATCATTACGCCATTCGTGCAGGTCGGAACTTACCCGACAAGGAATTTCGCTACCTTAGGACCGTTATAGTTACGGCCGCCGTTTACCGGGGCTTCGATCAAGAGCTTCGACCGAAGTCTAACCCCATCAATTAACCTTCCGGCACCGGGCAGGCGTCACACCGTATACGTCATCTTACGATTTTGCACAGTGCTGTGTTTTTAATAAACAGTTGCAGCCACCTGGTATCTGCGACTCTCAATAGCTCCATCCGCAAGGGACTTCACCGTCGAGAGCGTACCTTCTCCCGAAGTTACGGTACCATTTTGCCTAGTTCCTTCACCCGAGTTCTCTCAAGCGCCTTGGTATTCTCTACCCGACCACCTGTGTCGGTTTGGGGTACGATTCCTTACAATCTGAAGCTTAGAGGCTTTTCCTGGAAGCATGGCATCAATGACTTCACATCCGTAGATGCTCGACGTCGTGTCTCAGCCTTAAAGAGAGCCGGATTTACCTAACTCTCAAGCCTACGCACTTGAACCTGGACAACCGTCGCCAGGCCCACCTAGCCTTCTCCGTCCCCCCATCGCAATTGTAAGAAGTACGGGAATATTAACCCGTTTCCCATCGACTACGCCTTTCGGCCTCGCCTTAGGGGTCGACTTACCCTGCCCCGATTAACGTTGGACAGGAACCCTTGGTCTTCCGGCGAGGAGGTTTTTCACCCCCTTTATCGTTACTCATGTCAGCATTCGCACTTCTGATACGTCCAGCATGCGTTACCACACACCTTCAACCGCTTACAGAACGCTCCCCTACCCAATATACAAAAGTATATTGCCGCAGCTTCGGTTTACTACTTAGCCCCGTTACATCTTCCGCGCAGGCCGACTCGACCAGTGAGCTATTACGCTTTCTTTAAATGATGGCTGCTTCTAAGCCAACATCCTGGCTGTCTGAGCCTTCCCACATCGTTTCCCACTTAGTAGTAATTTGGGACCTTAGCTGGCGGTCTGGGTTGTTTCCCTCTCCACGACGGACGTTAGCACCCGCCGTGTGTCTCCCGGATAGTACTTACTGGTATTCGGAGTTTGCAAAGGGTTGGTAAGTCGGGATGACCCCCTAGCCTTAACAGTGCTCTACCCCCAGTAGTATTCGTCCGAGGCGCTACCTAAATAGCTTTCGGGGAGAACCAGCTATCTCCAGGTTTGATTGGCCTTTCACCCCTAGCCACAAGTCATCCGCTAATTTTTCAACATTAGTCGGTTCGGTCCTCCAGTTGATGTTACTCAACCTTCAACCTGCCCATGGCTAGATCACCTGGTTTCGGGTCTATATCCAGAGACTGAACGCCCAGTTAAGACTCGGTTTCCCTACGGCTCCCCTAGATGGTTAACCTTGCCACTGAATATAAGTCGCTGACCCATTATACAAAAGGTACGCAGTCACAGGACAAAGCCTGCTCCTACTGCTTGTACGTACACGGTTTCAGGTTCTATTTCACTCCCCTCACAGGGGTTCTTTTCGCCTTTCCCTCACGGTACTGGTTCACTATCGGTCAGTCAGTAGTATTTAGCCTTGGAGGATGGTCCCCCCATATTCAGACAGGATATCACGTGTCCCGCCCTACTCGATTTCACTGAACACACGTCGTCAACTACGGGACTATCACCCTGTATCGTCGGACTTTCCAGACCGTTCGTCTAACGCGTGTAAAGCTTAAGGGCTAGTCCAATTTCGCTCGCCGCTACTTTCGGAATCTCGGTTGATTTCTTTTCCTCGGGGTACTTAGATGTTTCAGTTCCCCCGGTTCGCCTCCTTACCCTATGTATTCAGGTAAGGATACGTGCTTATGCACGTGGGTTTCCCCATTCAGAAATCCCAGACTCAAATGGTTGTTACTACCTAATCTGGGCTTATCGCAAGTTACTACGTCTTTCATCGCCTCTGACTGCCAAGGCATCCACCGTGTACGCTTAGTCACTTAACCATACAACCCGAAGGAGTTTCGAGTTGATGAACAAGTCACCAAAGTTGTCTGCAATTTTTATACATGATGCAGACTCGATTTTGCCGGACTCAAATTCCAAGAACACTTGAATGTGTTATTTTGGTGTTTGTCTTAAAGACAAACATTGAGAACTTTACAAACAACAATAAATTGTTGTTTTGTCAGCTTTCCAAATTGTTAAAGAGCTAATCACTTCTAATGAAGTAACCATTTTTAAAAGCACTCATCGAATGCGCTTAAAGATGGTGGGCGATACCGGGCTCGAACCAGTGACCCCCTGCTTGTAAGGCAGGTGCTCTCCCAACTGAGCTAATCGCCCATTGTTTCAAAATATGGTGGAGCTATGCGGGATCGAACCGCAGACCTCCTGCGTGCAAGGCAGGCGCTCTCCCAGCTGAGCTATAGCCCCATATTTTGAGTTTTAATTCCTAATGGAAGGAATGGTGGGTCGTGCAGGATTCGAACCTGCGACCAATTGATTAAAAGTCAACTGCTCTACCAACTGAGCTAACGACCCAATGGTATCCCGTAGGGGAGTCGAACCCCTGTTACCGCCGTGAAAGGGCGGTGTCCTAGGCCTCTAGACGAACGGGACACTGGATTGAAGAGTTTGGGAACTCTTCTTCTCTTTACTTTATAAACCGTATCAATCTGTGTGGACACTCATCGTGAATAATCATCGTTTAAGGAGGTGATCCAGCGCCAGGTTCCCCTAGCGCTACCTTGTTACGACTTCACCCCAGTCATGAACCACAAAGTGGTAAGCGTCCCCCCGAAGGTTAAACTACCTACTTCTTTTGCAGCCCACTCCCATGGTGTGACGGGCGGTGTGTACAAGGCCCGGGAACGTATTCACCGTGGCATTCTGATCCACGATTACTAGCGATTCCGACTTCATGGAGTCGAGTTGCAGACTCCAATCCGGACTACGACGCACTTTTTGGGATTCGCTCACTTTCGCAAGTTGGCTGCCCTCTGTATGCGCCATTGTAGCACGTGTGTAGCCCTACTCGTAAGGGCCATGATGACTTGACGTCGTCCCCACCTTCCTCCGGTTTATCACCGGCAGTCTCCCTGGAGTTCCCGACATTACTCGCTGGCAAACAAGGATAAGGGTTGCGCTCGTTGCGGGACTTAACCCAACATTTCACAACACGAGCTGACGACAGCCATGCAGCACCTGTCTCAGAGTTCCCGAAGGCACCAATCCATCTCTGGAAAGTTCTCTGGATGTCAAGAGTAGGTAAGGTTCTTCGCGTTGCATCGAATTAAACCACATGCTCCACCGCTTGTGCGGGCCCCCGTCAATTCATTTGAGTTTTAATCTTGCGACCGTACTCCCCAGGCGGTCTACTTAACGCGTTAGCTCCGAAAGCCACGGCTCAAGGCCACAACCTCCAAGTAGACATCGTTTACGGCGTGGACTACCAGGGTATCTAATCCTGTTTGCTCCCCACGCTTTCGCATCTGAGTGTCAGTATCTGTCCAGGGGGCCGCCTTCGCCACCGGTATTCCTTCAGATCTCTACGCATTTCACCGCTACACCTGAAATTCTACCCCCCTCTACAGTACTCTAGTCTGCCAGTTTCAAATGCAATTCCGAGGTTGAGCCCCGGGCTTTCACATCTGACTTAACAAACCACCTGCATGCGCTTTACGCCCAGTAATTCCGATTAACGCTCGCACCCTCCGTATTACCGCGGCTGCTGGCACGGAGTTAGCCGGTGCTTCTTCTGTCGCTAACGTCAAATGATAGTGCTATTAACACTACCACCTTCCTCACGACTGAAAGTGCTTTACAACCCGAAGGCCTTCTTCACACACGCGGCATGGCTGCATCAGGCTTGCGCCCATTGTGCAATATTCCCCACTGCTGCCTCCCGTAGGAGTCTGGACCGTGTCTCAGTTCCAGTGTGGCTGATCATCCTCTCAGACCAGCTAGGGATCGTCGCCTTGGTGAGCCCTTACCTCACCAACTAGCTAATCCCACCTAGGCATATCCTGACGCGAGAGGCCCGAAGGTCCCCCTCTTTGGCCCGTAGGCATCATGCGGTATTAGCCATCGTTTCCAATGGTTATCCCCCACATCAGGGCAATTTCCTAGGCATTACTCACCCGTCCGCCGCTCGACGCCGTTATCGTTCCCCGAAGGTTCAGATAACTCGTTTCCGCTCGACTTGCATGTGTTAGGCCTGCCGCCAGCGTTCAATCTGAGCCATGATCAAACTCTTCAATTTAAGATTTTGTTCGGCTCAATGAATACTGAACATTACATAAAGTAATGTTTGAATTGACTGTGCTGAATCCGAAGATTCAATGGTCACTTCGTTTCATTGAAACCTAATTTGATACCGAAGTATCGAATTGGATTATCATCAACGAGTGCCCACACAGATTGATAGGTCTATATTGTTAAAGAGCTTGGCTTTCAGTGCCTTAGCACTCAAGCGAGGTGCGTATAATACGCTTTCCACTTTGAAAGTCAACATAAAATTCTAAAAAAGATTAGAACCTTATGGTGACTTGCTTAAATCTTAAGCAAGTGCAAATTAAAGCCTGGCGATGTCCTACTCTCACATGGGGAAACCCCACACTACCATCGGCGCTATTTCGTTTCACTTCTGAGTTCGGAATGGAGTCAGGTGGGTCCAAAACGCTATGGTCGCCAAGCAAATTCTTTAATTCGGAAAGCTGTTTTTGTGTTCTCTACACATTCAATTCTGTTCTTGCTTCGAGTCCATCAAAACCCCTTGGGTGTTGTATGGTTAAGCCTCACGGGCAATTAGTATCAGTTAGCTCAATGCCTCACAGCACTTACACACCTGACCTATCAACGTCGTAGTCTCCGACAACCCTTTAGGATACTTAAAGTATCAGGGAAGACTCATCTCAGGGCTCGCTTCCCGCTTAGATGCTTTCAGCGGTTATCGATTCCGAACTTAGCTACCGGGCAATGCGTCTGGCGACACAACCCGAACACCAGAGGTTCGTCCACTCCGGTCCTCTCGTACTAGGAGCAGCCCCCTTCAATCTTCCAACGCCCACGGCAGATAGGGACCGAACTGTCTCACGACGTTCTAAACCCAGCTCGCGTACCACTTTAAATGGCGAACAGCCATACCCTTGGGACCGACTTCAGCCCCAGGATGTGATGAGCCGACATCGAGGTGCCAAACACCGCCGTCGATATGAACTCTTGGGCGGTATCAGCCTGTTATCCCCGGAGTACCTTTTATCCGTTGAGCGATGGCCCTTCCATTCAGAACCACCGGATCACTATGACCTGCTTTCGCACCTGCTCGAATTGTCATTCTCGCAGTCAAGCGGGCTTATGCCATTGCACTAACCTCACGATGTCCAACCGTGATTAGCCCACCTTCGTGCTCCTCCGTTACTCTTTGGGAGGAGACCGCCCCAGTCAAACTACCCACCAGGCACTGTCCGCAACCCCGATTAGGGGTCGACGTTAGAACATCAACACTACAAGGGTGGTATTTCAAGGACGGCTCCACACATACTGGCGTACGTGCTTCAAAGCCTCCCACCTATCCTACACATGTAGGGTCAATGTTCAGTGCCAAGCTGTAGTAAAGGTTCACGGGGTCTTTCCGTCTAGCCGCGGGTACACTGCATCTTCACAGCGATTTCAATTTCACTGAGTCTCGGGTGGAGACAGCGTGGCCATCATTACGCCATTCGTGCAGGTCGGAACTTACCCGACAAGGAATTTCGCTACCTTAGGACCGTTATAGTTACGGCCGCCGTTTACCGGGGCTTCGATCAAGAGCTTCGACCGAAGTCTAACCCCATCAATTAACCTTCCGGCACCGGGCAGGCGTCACACCGTATACGTCATCTTACGATTTTGCACAGTGCTGTGTTTTTAATAAACAGTTGCAGCCACCTGGTATCTGCGACTCTCAATAGCTCCATCCGCAAGGGACTTCACCGTCGAGAGCGTACCTTCTCCCGAAGTTACGGTACCATTTTGCCTAGTTCCTTCACCCGAGTTCTCTCAAGCGCCTTGGTATTCTCTACCCGACCACCTGTGTCGGTTTGGGGTACGATTCCTTACAATCTGAAGCTTAGAGGCTTTTCCTGGAAGCATGGCATCAATGACTTCACATCCGTAGATGCTCGACGTCGTGTCTCAGCCTTAAAGAGAGCCGGATTTACCTAACTCTCAAGCCTACGCACTTGAACCTGGACAACCGTCGCCAGGCCCACCTAGCCTTCTCCGTCCCCCCCATCGCAATTGTAAGAAGTACGGGAATATTAACCCGTTTCCCATCGACTACGCCTTTCGGCCTCGCCTTAGGGGTCGACTTACCCTGCCCCGATTAACGTTGGACAGGAACCCTTGGTCTTCCGGCGAGGAGGTTTTTCACCCCCTTTATCGTTACTCATGTCAGCATTCGCACTTCTGATACGTCCAGCATGCGTTACCACACACCTTCAACCGCTTACAGAACGCTCCCCTACCCAATATACAAAAGTATATTGCCGCAGCTTCGGTTTACTACTTAGCCCCGTTACATCTTCCGCGCAGGCCGACTCGACCAGTGAGCTATTACGCTTTCTTTAAATGATGGCTGCTTCTAAGCCAACATCCTGGCTGTCTGAGCCTTCCCACATCGTTTCCCACTTAGTAGTAATTTGGGACCTTAGCTGGCGGTCTGGGTTGTTTCCCTCTCCACGACGGACGTTAGCACCCGCCGTGTGTCTCCCGGATAGTACTTACTGGTATTCGGAGTTTGCAAAGGGTTGGTAAGTCGGGATGACCCCCTAGCCTTAACAGTGCTCTACCCCCAGTAGTATTCGTCCGAGGCGCTACCTAAATAGCTTTCGGGGAGAACCAGCTATCTCCAGGTTTGATTGGCCTTTCACCCCTAGCCACAAGTCATCCGCTAATTTTTCAACATTAGTCGGTTCGGTCCTCCAGTTGATGTTACTCAACCTTCAACCTGCCCATGGCTAGATCACCTGGTTTCGGGTCTATATCCAGAGACTGAACGCCCAGTTAAGACTCGGTTTCCCTACGGCTCCCCTAGATGGTTAACCTTGCCACTGAATATAAGTCGCTGACCCATTATACAAAAGGTACGCAGTCACAGGACAAAGCCTGCTCCTACTGCTTGTACGTACACGGTTTCAGGTTCTATTTCACTCCCCTCACAGGGGTTCTTTTCGCCTTTCCCTCACGGTACTGGTTCACTATCGGTCAGTCAGTAGTATTTAGCCTTGGAGGATGGTCCCCCCATATTCAGACAGGATATCACGTGTCCCGCCCTACTCGATTTCACTGAACACACGTCGTCAACTACGGGACTATCACCCTGTATCGTCGGACTTTCCAGACCGTTCGTCTAACGCGTGTAAAGCTTAAGGGCTAGTCCAATTTCGCTCGCCGCTACTTTCGGAATCTCGGTTGATTTCTTTTCCTCGGGGTACTTAGATGTTTCAGTTCCCCCGGTTCGCCTCCTTACCCTATGTATTCAGGTAAGGATACGTGCTTATGCACGTGGGTTTCCCCATTCAGAAATCCCAGACTCAAATGGTTGTTACTACCTAATCTGGGCTTATCGCAAGTTACTACGTCTTTCATCGCCTCTGACTGCCAAGGCATCCACCGTGTACGCTTAGTCACTTAACCATACAACCCGAAGGAGTTTCGAGCTGATGAACAAGTCACCAAAGTTGTCTGCAATTTTTATACATGATGCAGACTCGATTTTGCCGGACTCAAATTCCAAGAACACTTGAATGTGTTATTTTGGTGTTTGTCTTAAAGACAAACATTGAGAACTTTACAAACAACAATAAATTGTTGTTTTGTCAGCTTTCCAAATTGTTAAAGAGCTATGTTAGCTACAAGCTTGCGCTTGTGAACTATCAATCTGTGTGGACACTCATCGTGAATAATCATCGTATAAGGAGGTGATCCAGCGCCAGGTTCCCCTAGCGCTACCTTGTTACGACTTCACCCCAGTCATGAACCACAAAGTGGTAAGCGTCCCCCCGAAGGTTAAACTACCTACTTCTTTTGCAGCCCACTCCCATGGTGTGACGGGCGGTGTGTACAAGGCCCGGGAACGTATTCACCGTGGCATTCTGATCCACGATTACTAGCGATTCCGACTTCATGGAGTCGAGTTGCAGACTCCAATCCGGACTACGACGCACTTTTTGGGATTCGCTCACTTTCGCAAGTTGGCTGCCCTCTGTATGCGCCATTGTAGCACGTGTGTAGCCCTACTCGTAAGGGCCATGATGACTTGACGTCGTCCCCACCTTCCTCCGGTTTATCACCGGCAGTCTCCCTGGAGTTCCCGACATTACTCGCTGGCAAACAAGGATAAGGGTTGCGCTCGTTGCGGGACTTAACCCAACATTTCACAACACGAGCTGACGACAGCCATGCAGCACCTGTCTCAGAGTTCCCGAAGGCACCAATCCATCTCTGGAAAGTTCTCTGGATGTCAAGAGTAGGTAAGGTTCTTCGCGTTGCATCGAATTAAACCACATGCTCCACCGCTTGTGCGGGCCCCCGTCAATTCATTTGAGTTTTAATCTTGCGACCGTACTCCCCAGGCGGTCTACTTAACGCGTTAGCTCCGAAAGCCACGGCTCAAGGCCACAACCTCCAAGTAGACATCGTTTACGGCGTGGACTACCAGGGTATCTAATCCTGTTTGCTCCCCACGCTTTCGCATCTGAGTGTCAGTATCTGTCCAGGGGGCCGCCTTCGCCACCGGTATTCCTTCAGATCTCTACGCATTTCACCGCTACACCTGAAATTCTACCCCCCTCTACAGTACTCTAGTCTGCCAGTTTCAAATGCAATTCCGAGGTTGAGCCCCGGGCTTTCACATCTGACTTAACAAACCACCTGCATGCGCTTTACGCCCAGTAATTCCGATTAACGCTCGCACCCTCCGTATTACCGCGGCTGCTGGCACGGAGTTAGCCGGTGCTTCTTCTGTCGCTAACGTCAAATGATAGTGCTATTAACACTACCACCTTCCTCACGACTGAAAGTGCTTTACAACCCGAAGGCCTTCTTCACACACGCGGCATGGCTGCATCAGGCTTGCGCCCATTGTGCAATATTCCCCACTGCTGCCTCCCGTAGGAGTCTGGACCGTGTCTCAGTTCCAGTGTGGCTGATCATCCTCTCAGACCAGCTAGGGATCGTCGCCTTGGTGAGCCCTTACCTCACCAACTAGCTAATCCCACCTAGGCATATCCTGACGCGAGAGGCCCGAAGGTCCCCCTCTTTGGCCCGTAGGCATCATGCGGTATTAGCCATCGTTTCCAATGGTTATCCCCCACATCAGGGCAATTTCCTAGGCATTACTCACCCGTCCGCCGCTCGACGCCGTTATCGTCCCCCGAAGGTTCAGATAACTCGTTTCCGCTCGACTTGCATGTGTTAGGCCTGCCGCCAGCGTTCAATCTGAGCCATGATCAAACTCTTCAATTTAAGATTTTGTTCGGCTCAATGAATACTGAACATTACATAAAGTAATGTTTGAATTGACTGTGCTGAATCCGAAGATTCAATGGTCACTTCGTATCATTGAAACCTAATTTGATACCGAGGTATCTAATTGGATTATCATCAACGAGTGCCCACACAGATTGATAGGTTCTTATTTTTAAAGAGCTTTTCTAACTTACCCAGCAACTCAGTTGCTCGTCGTTAGGGGTGCGTATCTTACTCCGCACCGTGAGAGAGTCAAGCATTTTTTCAAATTTCTTTTTTCTCTCATTTCCGACTCGCTGTGTGACTTTCGTCTCACTCCGTGTCGGTGGATGCGCAGTATAGGGAGTTGAGAAATTAGTACAAGCGTTTTTTACAAAAAAACTTTCAACCGAACAAATAACAAGCATTCTGCATAGATACTCAACGATCTTGTCTAATATTTCGGGTTGTAGAGGATCTTTTCATGAAGAAACACCTGACTTCCGCATTAAAAGATCGCCGATTTCTTGGTAATTTCGGTTGCTGATCTTATCTCTCTTGGTTCTTTTTTCCCTTTCTACCTATATAAAGATGAAAAAAAGAGCAGAACGATGACGAACTGCTCTTTGGTCTTTGCTTTTTACTTGGGGTACTTCAGGTGAAGTCTTGGAAATTACTTCTTCTATATAGAAGAAAAGATCAGAGCATCCTTGCCCTTCTCTTTTACGACAGATTAGCTAGGGGTATATCTAAATGTCGTGGTTGTTCGATGACACATTGAGCTCGTAAGAGTGGAGCATGCTTGCATTCCCAATGGCGTCATCTTCGAGAGGAACTTAGTTCTTCAATACTTTTACGGTGTAGCTACCATCTTTTTGTTGGTACAGGCCGTGGATGTCGGTTTCGAAACCTGGGTAATGCGCACCGATCTCACAAAGCATCTCTAGGAAGTCCAGCACAGGGCGAGACTCTTGAGTCACCATTTCACCAGGAAGTACTAGTGGCACACCTGGAGGGTAAGGAAGGATCATGTTCGCACTTACGCGACCAACCATTTCTTCCAGTTTGATTTCTTCTACGTTACCGCGAAGCTCTTCTTGCCATGCTGCGTGTGGTGTTACTTTCATTTCTGGAAGAACATCGAACGCTTTGTACATTAGCTCTGGTAGATTGTATTTCTTAGTTAGGTCGTGAATTGCTTGTGCTAGTTCTTGAACGCGCATGCCTTCATAGAAGCTTGGGTCTTCGTTATATAGTGAAGGTAGGAAGCTCTTGATGGTTAGGTTCAAGTCATAGCCACGTTTAAATTCAGTCAGACCGCGTAGCAATTGCATTGCTTTTGATTTGTCGATACCGATTGAGAATAGGAACAACAAGTTGTATGGGCCTGTTTTCTCAACCACGATGCCGCGCTCGTCTAGGAATTTAGCCACCAGCGAAGCAGGAATACCTGATTCTTCTAGTTCGCCTTCTTTGTTCATCCCTGGAGTCAGTAGCGTTACTTTGATTGGGTCAAGATACATGTGGTTGTCATCCATGTTCTTGAAGCCGTGCCATGTGTCGCTAGGGTCTAGTTTCCAACATTCTGTGGTATCGATGTTTTCTGGTTGCCATACATCGAAGAACCAGCTGTCGCTTTCTGCTTCTAGGCGTTTGATCTCTTTACGGAAGCGGATTGCGCGATCGATAGAGTCTTGCATCAACTTCTTACCAGTGTTGCCGCGCATCATTGCCGCTGCAGTTTCAGTAGAAGCAACAATGCCGTACTGAGGTGAAGTTGAAGTGTGCATCATGAATGCTTCGTTGAAAGACTCTTTATCAAAGTCACCTTTCACGTGAATCATTGAAGCTTGTGAGAACGCTGCCAACAGTTTGTGTGTTGATTGTGTTTCGTAGAACACTTTGCCTGGCATCGCTTCACCACTCATACCACATTTACCTTCGTAAATTGGGTTGAAGTTAGTGTAAGGCACCCAAGCACTGTCGAAGTGGATGTGTTTACAGTCTAGCGACTCTTTGATGAATTGTGTGTTGTACAACAGACCATCGTAAGTTGAGTTAGTCACTACTGCGTAACTTGGCGCTGTTGCACCTGGTGTTTTCGCCACTTTCTCTGCAATGACATCGCGGCTGAATTCGCTTTGTGGAATACCACCAAGGATGCCGTATGCGTTACGAGTTGGGCGGAAGTAGATTGGTGTCACGTCGCTCATCATCATTAGGTGAGTCAGAGATTTGTGACAGTTACGGTCAATCAGTACTGTGCTGCCCGCAGGTGCTGAGTACATGCCGACGATTTTGTTCGATGTAGACGTACCGTTAGTTACGATGTAAGAGCTGTCTGCATTGAAGGTACGTGCGATGTATTCTTCTGCATCTTTATGAGGACCTGAGTGGTCTAGTAGAGAACCTAACTCAGGCATTGAGATTGATACGTCCGCTTTGAATGTGTTTGGACCGTAAAAATCATAGAAGATGCTACCAGCAGGGCTTTTCTGGAACGCAGTACCACCCATGTGACCTGGAGTACAGAAGGTGTATTTACCTTCTTCTACGTATTTGAATAGCGCTTTAGTGAATGGAGGCATGATGGCATCTTTGTATGCCTCTGTCGCTTGGTTGATTTTGATAGCGATGTCGTCAGCCATACCTAAAGCGTACTCGAAGAAGCTCACGTTTAGACGTAGGTCTGTTAGTGAAATATCTAGAGTAGACTGTTCGTTAGCAAATGCGTGAACAGGCAGTTTTTCGTTGATTTGGCTAATACGTTCACATAGCTCTAGTGAGTATTTATCCCAGTCGAACAGCACACCGCAAATGCGTGGGTTCATCTCAATCATTTTGATCAAGTCTTTATCATCTACTGGGTAAACCACTTCGTAGCCCGCTTTCTCAAGAGCAGCGTGAAGTTGACGAACTGGCTCTTCTTTAAAGAACACACCCATGTGGTTCAAGATAGCGAAAATATTCATTTGGACATCTCCAAGGCGAATGAAGGCGCTCTCTGCCATTTACAGGCAGTGAGTAAGGTGAGCGCCGAGTGAATTTGTTTTTTATTGGCTGGCACCGAAGTGCCAGCGTTTGGGGATTAGTTGCTTGCTTGAGCAGGCATGTCGTCAGCGTGTAGCTTCATGTACTGAGCTAAGCCGGCTTTTTTGCTGTAGAACATCAAGATAACGAGAGACACGATGAAGGTTGCTGTTAGCGTACCGCCTTCTGCACCAGCAAGGGCAATGAAGCAGAACAAACAAGCTACACCAGAGAACAGCATTACGAAGCCGTTGCGTGTTGTCATACCTTCGAAGCGAATCAAGTTAATGCTTGAGTAGAAGTAAGGCAGCATAGTTAGTAGAACTGCATCAGTCGTTAGTTGGTTGAACAGGTCTGATGCATGTGCTGTTTTAGAGCTGAAGAACATCAGTACAACCATTAATGCTGTCATCTTGATTGACGCAAGGATTAGACCTTTCTTAGGCACACCGTTTTTGTCAGTTTCGCCGTAGATTTTAGGGAAGTTGCCATCGCTTGCTGCACGTTTACCAGCTTCGCCCACCAGCATCATCCAAGAACCTAGCGAAGTAAAACATGCTAGTGCTGTGAATGCTGATACGAATGGTGCTGTCCAGCTACCGAATAGCTCAGTGGTAGCCAATGCAAATGGCGCACCTGATGCCGCAACTTCAGAAGCAGGGAACATGCCGCTGATCATTTGAGTTGATAGGATGTAAATCACACCAGCGATACCAGTACCCAGCATGGTTGCTAGCGGTACAGTACGTTTAGGGTTTTCTACCATACCTGTCGATACTGCTGCTGATTCCACACCAACGAATGACCATAGACAGATAAGAACCGCAGTCACAATCGCATGGCTATCAGTACCCGCAGATACGTTCCAGTTTTGGCTGTATAGCGCAGTGTCGAAGTGCGTCCAACCAAATAGAGCGGTACCAACAACTGGAATTAGGATTAGAACAAGACCAAGCGTACATAGACGGCTTACCCAGCTACCACCAAGTAGGTTGACGAAAGTGAAGATCCATACCGATGCAATCGTCGCAATACCTGCTGGGATTGGGTCATTAAGCACAGGGAAGAATACTGAAAGGTAAGAAACACCTGTAATAGCAATAGCTAGGTTACCAATCCAGTTCGCGTGGTAATAAAGCACGCCCGTTTGGAAACCAAAGACTGGGGAAACTTCGCCCGCATAAGCGATAGGACCACCTTCTTGAGGGTTTTTGGTTGCCAGACGAGCGTAAACAAACGCAAGGCTCAGTGCACCGATCAAACAGATCAGCCAGCTGAAAATTGAAACAGAGCCTACTGAAGCTAGGCTAGAAGGTAACAGTGCAATACCACTGCCCATCATGTTACCGGCGACTACACCCGTACAGGCAATTAGGCCGATTTTTTTCGTATTCGATGACATAACATCTCCAAATCTATTCTACTCAAGTCAACGTGACTCAAACTGAACGGTTATTAGCGAGATGCTATGAAGTAGATACCTGCTCGACCTCGCTAAATTTCGAAGTGAAGACTACGCCCAAAAATCGGGAAAAAAATAAACTTGGCGTTATCAATAAAATGATTAGTTAATCAACATCAAGTTGAGATAAACATGATAAACACAAAAATATAAAACCAAATTATTCATGCAGTTATAAGAAAAACATCAAACCTTCTACCGATAGATAAACTCTCATCAACTCGTTGGTAATCGCAATAAAAGTTATCAACCTCTATCAACTTCCCCATCCTGAAGGGTTAATTCCCTGAACTGTTGATTCCATAAATCTCTCCCTGATCGCGCTTTTTGACCCACATCAATATTCATCTCGCCTGCAAGAAAGCATCAGAATCATTCTCGCCACATAACTCAGCCAGACACTCCATACAATCAATAGAGATAGAGATAGAGATAGAGATAGAGATAGAGATAGAGATAGAGATAGAGATAGAGATAGAGATAGAGATAGAGATAGAGATAGAGATAGAGATAGAGATAGAGATAGAGATAGAGATAGAGATAGAGATAGAGATAGAGATAGAGATAGAGATAGAGATAGAGATAGAGATAGAGATAGAGATAGAGATAGAGATAGAGAAGCAAACCGGATATGTTTTCCCGTTGCAAGCTTGCGTTGTTAACTCCTTCGTACGTCATTGCCCCACCCTTTTCACTTTTCGACAGCGACAAAAAAGCCCCTCACCGAAATGAGGGACTAGTATTTGAGTCCGAGAGAATTAAAGCATTCGAACGACAGAAGGGTGAACAGCGCGATACATGGCGTAATCAATCGCCTTCATGTTACTTGGGAAGACCAAGTTTTCGCACAGCAGGTACGTCTCAACCGACGTATCAATATAAAAAGCTTCGCTGTAAGACTCACTGGCCAAATCCAGATCACCATCCAATTCAGCATGCTTACCACGAATCACATAAGACAGCACTGAATCTCGTAACATCAATGCTTGCCCAAGATGCTGCTTGGCTGAAGCTATGTCACCTGCGATGGTTTCGTGTAGGGCCAAAGCTTCATAAATTCGAGGTTGAATTGGCCCAACCATCATTTTCACGTTGGTTTCCAGCGCATCGCTGAGTTGTTGCACTCGCCCTTTCTTTAGTTCGAGAGACGAATCAAGCACTTTCTGCACGTGGTAAGCAATCAGTAATTCAGCTTGAACATAAGCATTATCTGGCTCGATTTCTAAAATATTTTCCATCAAATCGATGCCTTGGCGAAACTGCTTGGCATCAGAGACATTAAGATAATGGTTAGCTTGAACAAACAATTCCAAGGCATCGGGATTCATGGGCATTCCCGCCACCAGCATCGTAGATTTTAATTTGGCATCCGGCACTTTCAGCACTTGCATCAAGTCCAACGATGCTTGTTGAAGCACGGTCTTTAAATGGCTACTGGTTAACGCGTATTGACGACTAAACAACACCTTTTCAGATGAGTTATTGCGATATTCCACCTCTAAAAAGCTGCCACCGTCATTCTCACGAACTCGTACCACAACGGATTTACCAGGCACAATGCCAGAAGTAAACGACGCCTTCTTTAGCATGACTCGGTAATCACTGACTTGAGCAATGTCAGACATCAACTTTTGGGCAAACCCGTCTGCCAAGTCATAGCTTAACCCTTCGCTCGTGAAGTTATCTTGAAACTTGAATTCGATAAGGTGAGTATCGATGGCTTGGGTAATACGCACTTCCGATTGCTTGTAGGTAAACACGCCCATCACCACGACCAAAACACTGATCCAGATGAAGTTCATCAGTCCCAAGCGCCACGGGCTGATTTTATTTTTTTTCTGAGGGGGCTTTTTCTCTTTCGACATCTCGCAGACCGCACGAGTCAGAGGGCCGGCAGGAAAAGTAACGGCAGGTGCGATAGGCAGAGTCTCTTCTTCTGGTTCTTCAACCAAAGGTGCGTTCTCTTCCTCTTCACTTTGGCGACTTGCGACAAACTCTTCATGCGTCATCGGAGTCACGTTCGCCACCAGCTTGTAGCCACGTTTCGGTACTGTAATGACGTAACTGGTATTTTCTTCCCGACCGTCACGCAGCAATTTACGCAACTCAAAAATGGACTGAGTCACCACTTGATCGGTCACAATCGCCCCAGCCCAAACGTACTGGATCAATTCCTCGCGATTGAACACCTCATTTGCATGCTCAGCTAAGAAGTGCAAAAGATTAATTAAGCGCGGCTCAACAGTAACTTCCCTATCTTGTCGATACAGCTTATTTTCATCAACGCTTAAAACCCAGTCATTGATTTGAAAATAGACTCCAACCATGTATGAAAACTCTCGTATCTACCAGACAGCTATCGCTGTAGGAATGATGGAACTTCACATTCGCACAGTCGACCAAAAGCGAGATTATAGGTGGGAAAACGGCGTGCACCTAGAAAAGCAAGCCGCCAAAAATGCAAACTTAAGTTAAGTGATGCAAAAATGAGACTACTCAAGTGCTGCAAGAATAGAACAATGACTGGCATCATCGTTTGTATGGCCACAGCACGCATCATTAATCTTCTTCAAAGCACGGCGAATTTTCGTCAGTTCGTTAATCTTCTCGTCGATCAGCTCTAACTTGGCAGAAGTAATGGCTTTTACCTCTGCACAACTGTGTTCTGTCGCCTCTAACTTAATTTCTAATAGATCTTTTATCTCATCCAAACTCAACCCTAGCTCTTTCGCTTTTAAGATGAAGCGCACCTGCTTTTGATTCTCTTCATTATAAAGTCGGTAGCCTGATTCGCTTCGCCCTGCGGGTTTTATCAACGCATTTTTCTCATAAAAACGCAGTGTATCTGAAGTCACACCACAGCGTTTTGCCAACTCACCTATCTGAAACATAACTTTCCTTATTAACTATCTCGTTACTTTTAAAGCTAAAGAACGACTTTTTTGCAATTATTTTTGAGATGCCAAACGATTGCGCGAGCTTTTTTGTAATAAATTGGTTAGAATACGCGCCATCAAATGTGGAGACTGTTTTCTAAGCATGAAAACACCTGCAAAGGTCTTTACCAAAACTGGCCAATATTTTACCCCAAGAGGTAAAAACAAGTTCATTTTTGGCAAACATCTTTAACTCCGTGAATTTGAGGAAAATGGAAGCATGAATAACGCTCGTCCTATTCGCCGTGCGCTTATCAGCGTATCAGACAAAACAGGTATTGTTGAGTTTGCACAAGCTCTTGCTGAGCGCGGTGTCGATATCCTATCTACTGGTGGTACAGCACGCCTACTTGCCGAACAAGGCATCGCAGTAACAGAAGTCTCTGACTACACAGGTTTCCCAGAAATGATGGACGGCCGCGTTAAAACGCTTCACCCGAAAGTTCACGGTGGTGTGCTTGGTCGTCGTGGTCAAGATGACGACGTGATGGCAAAACATGGCATCAACCCAATCGACATGGTCGTTGTTAACCTATACCCATTTGCAGAAACCGTTGCAAAAGATGGCTGTACTCTTGCTGACGCAGTAGAGAACATCGATATTGGCGGTCCTACCATGGTTCGCTCAGCAGCGAAGAACCACAAAGACGTAACTATCGTTGTCAACGCTTCAGACTACGACCGCGTAATCGCAGAGATGGACGCAAACGACAAGTCCCTAACTCTAGAAACGCGTTTCGACCTTGCTATCGCAGCATTTGAACACACCGCCGCTTACGATGGCATGATCGCAAACTACTTCGGCACCATGGTTCCATCTTACGGTGAGAACAAAGAAGGTGATGAAGAGAGTAAATTCCCTCGCACCTTTAACCAACAATTCGAGAAGAAACAAGACATGCGCTACGGTGAGAACAGCCACCAAGCTGCCGCATTCTACGTTGAAGCCAACCCACAAGAAGCGTCTGTTTCTACTGCTCGCCAAATCCAAGGTAAAGCCCTTTCTTACAACAACATCGCAGACACGGACGCCGCACTTGAATGCGTGAAAGAGTTTAATGAGCCAGCATGTGTAATCGTAAAACACGCCAACCCATGTGGCGTCGCGCTAGGTAAAGACATCCTAGAAGCATACAACCGCGCTTACCAAACAGACCCAACATCAGCGTTCGGCGGCATCATCGCATTCAACCAAGAGCTAGATGCTGAAACAGCAACCGCTATTGTTGAGCGTCAATTCGTTGAAGTAATCATTGCTCCCTCTGTTTCTGCTGAAGCGATTGAAGTCGTTGCCGCGAAGAAGAACGTACGTCTACTAGAGTGTGGCGAGTGGTCAACGAAGACAACGGGCTTTGACGTGAAACGCGTCAACGGTGGTCTACTGGTTCAAGATCGCGACCAAGGCATGGTAAGACTAGACGACCTTAAAGTGGTTTCTAAGCGTCAACCGACAGAAGAAGAGCTGAAAGATGCGCTGTTCTGCTGGAAAGTAGCGAAATACGTGAAATCTAACGCGATCGTTTACGCGAAAGGCGACATGACTATCGGTGTGGGCGCAGGCCAAATGAGCCGCGTTTACTCAGCGAAAATTGCCGGCATCAAAGCCGCAGACGAAGGCTTAGAAGTTGCCGGTAGCGTAATGGCATCTGACGCTTTCTTCCCATTCCGCGACGGTATCGATGCCGCAGCAGAAGCCGGCATTAAGTGCGTAATTCAGCCAGGTGGCTCTATGCGTGACGACGAAGTTATCGCAGCAGCAGATGAGCACGGCATGGCGATGATCTTCACGGGTATGCGCCACTTCCGCCACTAATTTCCTCATCGTATTTGGCACTGTGGCGTCGTTAACTGCTTTTGCCCACCCCAGTTACGTAGCTGGCTATGTTTCCGGGATGGGCTCAATTGTTGCCTAGCCACATCATCAACTACTTTGAGTAAACAGTATTTATAAGATTAAGGATTTTCATATGCGAGTTTTAATCATTGGTTCAGGCGGTCGTGAACATGCGCTAGGCTGGAAAGCAGCGCAAAACCCAAATGTTGAGACTATTTTCATTGCTCCAGGCAACGCAGGTACGGCACTAGAGCCAAAACTAGAGAACGTAAACATCGATGTAGAAGACATCGCTGGCCTTGTTGCTTTCGCCAAAGAGAAAGCGATTGAACTGACTATCGTTGGCCCAGAAGCACCATTGGTTATTGGTGTGGTTGATGCGTTCCGCGAAGCGGGCTTACCAATCTTTGGCCCTACCCAAGCCGCAGCGCAGCTTGAAGGCTCTAAAGCGTTTACTAAAGACTTCCTTGCTCGTCACCAAATCCCAACCGGTGCTTACGCAAACTTCACAGAAATTGAACCAGCGCTTGCTTACGTGCGTGAGCAAGGTGCACCAATCGTGGTGAAAGCAGACGGTCTTGCTGCTGGTAAAGGCGTAATCGTTGCGATGACGCTAGAAGAAGCAGAAGACGCAATCAAAGACATGCTAGCGGGCAATGCATTTGGCGACGCAGGTAGCCGCGTAGTTATCGAAGAGTTCTTAGATGGTGAAGAAGCAAGCTTCATCGTAATGGTCGATGGTGAAAACGTTCTGCCAATGGCCACCAGCCAAGACCACAAACGTGTTGGTGATAAAGACACGGGCCCGAACACCGGGGGGATGGGCGCTTACTCTCCAGCTCCTGTGGTCACACCCGAAATTCACAATCGCATCATGGAAGAAGTCATTTACCCAACGGTACGTGGCATGGCATCTGAAGGGAACCCATACACAGGTTTCCTATACGCGGGTCTGATGATCGACAAAGATGGCACTCCGAAAGTGATCGAGTACAACTGCCGCTTTGGTGATCCAGAGACACAACCAATCATGATGCGCATGGAATCGGATCTTGTTGATTTGTGCCTAGCGGCAATCGACGAGAAGCTTGATCAAGTGGAATCTAAATGGGATCCGCGCGCATCTATTGGTATCGTGCTAGCAGCCGGTGGCTACCCAGCAGCGTACAACAAAGGTGACGTGATCTCTGGCCTGCCTCAAGTTGAAATTGAAGGCGAGAAAGTCTTCCACGCGGGTACAGACAATCAAGATGGCGACATCGTGACAAATGGTGGTCGCGTATTGTGTGCAACTGCATTGGGCAACAGCGTATCAGAAGCACAACAACGCGCATACGAGCTAGCAAAACAGATCAGTTGGGATGGCATGTTCCATCGTAATGACATCGGCTACCGTGCTATCGCTCGCGAGCAAGAAAAATAATAACAACTTCAGTTGGCTAAAAAGACAAAAGGCGCATTCAGCGCCTTTTTTATTGCTCTGTCGCATCCAGCGTAAAAACGTAGAAGCCTTACTCAGAGATAAACTTTGGTCGTGATACACAATCAAAGTCGTCATCATTGAGCATCAAGAGGCTGTCTACCACCACTTCATTACGAGATTCTTTACCAACAAAGGCAATGTAGCTATCGACCGATGATAAACGGTCGACGACAAATTTCGGCAGGGTTTGGTTGAACTCTAGCGTCGAAAACTCTTTCCCTTTGCAGGTTTCAAATGCTTGACCATTCCAATAGCCTTGTACGAGGTTCTGCCCGTTGCGAGACTGCTCTTTGATGGCAACAACGACATCATTAGCTTCGGCTTTGTATCGATCAAGTTGCTCGCGCTGCAACGGCAAGACTTTGCGATTTACGCGATATTGCTGATAAATCGCTTCACCATCTTTATTAAAGCGGATGTGGATTTGAAAAGGCACCAGTCTTTGCTTGGCATCGATTTGCTCACCTTTTCGAATCAACTCACGCAACTCGCCTTCATCCCAACGGTAATCACTTTTATACCAGCCATGATCACCCATCGTGACGTAATCTGCCGCGGTACTGACTCGAGTTAATCGCTCAGTCATCCAATACAAACTACTGGTGTCACCTGCGGTTTTTCCGCCAGAAAAGTGGGTAAATTGTTCTAGATTAGGCGTTTCAACAGAAGAACAGCCAATAAGAGAAAGGCTAGATAGGAGGAGTGAAGTGAGTAGATGTTTTTTCATGAAATTGCACCGAGGCAGGATACCTCGGTGCATTCTAACTTAGTTTACTGATTCTTTCAGCGCTTTACCTGCTACGAATGCAGGTACGTTAGCTGCTGCGATTTGAATCTCGTCACCAGTCTTAGGGTTGCGACCAGTACGTGCAGCGCGGTGGTTTACTTTGAATGTACCAAAACCAATTAGTTGAACTTGGTCACCCTCTTTAAGTGCACCAGTTACACCTTCAAGAGTCGCTTCAAGAGCAGCTTTAGCTTGTGCTTTTGATAGGTCTGCTTTCTCTGCGATAAAGTCGATTAATTGGGTCTTGTTCATTAGGTTTCCCTTCTCATATGTTATCGAATTCGTCTCACTCTAAAGCATAAATGCCCCATCTGGCAAAGGTTTGTAAGCGATCTTTCGATTTTCTGACGTACTTTTAGCCATAATATGAGTAATAACTCACAATTTGTTACCACATGCGGTCTGAAAGCCCTTGCTTTCCTACGTATTTGGACCAATTAATAAGGCACTTTTGCGGTTATAATCACTGCAAATAACAACTATCAGACTACTTTCAAGGGCAACTATGCTGCTGTTATCCATTTATATCTCTATTGCTATCGGCATTTCGTTTATCTGTTCGGTACTGGAGGCGGTACTACTGAGTATCAGTCCGAGCTACATTGCGCAGCTCAATCAACAGGGGCATCCTGCTGCTGAGCAGCTATCTAAACTCAAGTCCGACATCGACCGCCCATTAGCGTCGATTCTGACTCTAAACACTATTGCTCACACTATCGGTGCAGCAACAGCAGGTGCACAGGCGGCCGTCGTATTCGGCAGCGAAGCACTTGGCATCTTCTCTGCTGTGCTGACACTGGCGATCTTGGTTCTCTCTGAAATCGTACCGAAGACCATCGGTGCAACGTACTGGCGTCAGCTTGCACCAGCAGCGGCGGTATCGCTACGTTGGATGGTATGGGCGCTAACGCCGTTTGTATGGTTTTCAGAGCAAATCACCAAGCGTTTGGCTCGTAACCACGAAGCACCAAAAATGCGTGATGAACTTTCTGCGATGGCGATTTTGGCACGCGAAAGTGGTGAATTTGCAGAAGGCGAATCTAAAATCTTAAGCAACCTGCTAGGGATTCAAGATGTGCCTGTCACACAAGTCATGACACCTCGCCCTGTTGTCTTCCGCGTTGACGCAACGATGACCATCAATGAGTTTCTGGACAAACACAAAGACACACCGTTCTCACGTCCGCTGGTATACAGCGAGCAGAAAGACAACATCATCGGCTTTGTGCATCGTCTAGAACTGTTTAAGATGCAGCAATCCGGCAGTGGTCAGAAACAACTCGGTGCGGTCATGCGTCCAATCCAAGTGGTTCTGAACAATACAGCGCTACCAAAAGTATTCGATCAAATGATGACGCACCGCCTACAACTGGCACTTGTGGTCGACGAATACGGCACCGTGCTTGGCCTTGTGACACTAGAAGACATCTTTGAGCACTTAGTTGGTGAAGAAATCATCGACGAAGCCGACAAGAGCACCGACATGCAAGAACTGGCCTACCAACGCTGGGAAAGCTGGAAAGAAATGCACGGTGTAATCGAAAGCCGCGATGACGACGACGAAGAGTTAGAAAAACAAAACGTTGAGCCAGAAACACAAGAGCCAACAAAACCAGACTCAAAAGAATCGTAACCACGTTTCCAACAAAAAAGGCATCCCACGGGATGCCTTTTTCATATTCGCTTTCGCATTACAGTGCGATGCCGATGTTGCTCACGGCTTCTTCGCGTAGTTCTTCACGCAAGTCTTTGATCAAGTTGATATCACGTTCCGTTGCTTCACGCAGCGGACGGAAGATTGCCCACTGGACATCCCACTCTTCACATACGGCTTCATTTTCTTTTTGATTGTCGTTTGTGATTGGCTCGCTGCCCTGTGCTTGCTCTAAATCAGCAACGGTTTGTACCGACTGTTGGCTCACTTTAAGCATTGAATCGAAAAGGTAGTCGCGATCCAACAGACCATGCAATAGAGTAGACAATGCCTGACACGCATCCATCGCTGGGTATACACCGTAAAAATCATACTCGTCGGCACTTGGGAACAATTCTTCGAGCTTCTCTAGTTGACGCTCGAAATTCACTTTCGCGTTCTTAACGGTCAGAATTTCCCATACACTATCAAGAATCGCTCGGTAAGCACGCGGTTCAGCAAATTCTGTGTTCTCACAAAACATCGCATAGTTTGGATACATGCGTTCACACAGACACGCCATAAAGGTAATTTGTTGCCAAGGTTCTAGTTTTTCTAAACGAACCTGAAGAGGATTCTTAAGCATAGTCACTCAATCATTGAAGAAAAAAACAGCGAAAGTGTACTTGATTCATCACAGGGAAAAAAGTTAATGCAGCATCCAAATCAGATTTTCCTGCTCTCAGAGCATCGCGACACCTACGAAACGTTATTGGCGGAGAAAAATCTGCCCGACCTGAACATTACGGACAAGCCGCAAGAGGCACACATTGTTCTTGCCGATCCTCCTTTACTCTCACAAAGATTAGACGAATTTTCACAACTTGAGTGGGTACAATCTACCTATGCGGGCGTAAATGCGCTCATTACCCCAGAATTTCGCCAAGACTATACGCTGACGAATGTGCGTGGCGTGTTTGGGCCGCTAATCGCAGAGTACGTCCTCGGATATTGCATCAGCCACTATCGTCATTTTATGCACTACCACCAGCAACAACAAAACAAGCAGTGGCAACCGCATTTCTACACATCACTGCAAAGCAAAACCATGGTGATTCTCGGTACGGGTAGCATTGGGAAATGCCTAGCACAAACGGCCCAGGCGATGGGGATTAACACGATTGGTATTAATCGCACAGGAATTCCAACAGCCAATGATGAATTTGCACAAACCTTCCACATCAATGAACTAGCAAATGCTTTAAGAAAGGCAGATATTGTCGTTAATACATTACCGAGTACACCTAATACTCGCGCCTTGCTCAACCGTGAAACACTTCAACATCTCAACCAAGCTTTATTATTCAATGTAGGTAGAGGAGATGTGTTGGATGAAGCCAGCTTGTTGCTCGCCATCAAGAATCGCTGGGTAGAACACGCTTTCTTGGACGTGTTTGAGCAAGAACCATTGCCTCCAGCGCATCCGTTTTGGAAATTACCGCAAGTGACCATCACGCCACACATTGCCGCATTGAGCTTTCCTGAACAGGTGGTCGACATTTTTGCCGACAATTACCGACTTTGGCGCGATGGTTTCTCATTAAACAATCAAGTGGATTTCGAGAAAGGGTATTAAAGATTGATGTCTCTAGAGAATCTACTCCAACAAGTGCGCGCGTGCCAGATCTGCGCTGAGAGTTTACCTCTCGGAGCCAACCCTGTGGTTCAAGCCGGTAAAAACGCACGCATTCTGATTATTGGCCAAGCGCCAGGAACAAAAGTTCACAGCACTTCGATACCTTGGAATGATCCAAGTGGTGACCGACTGCGCCAATGGCTTGATATCGACAAAGACGTGTTCTACGACCCGAATAAAATTGCCATTGTACCAATGGGATTCTGCTATCCGGGTAAAGGTAACTCGGGAGATCTGCCACCGAGAAAAGAGTGCGCTCCTACATGGCACAAAAAGATTCTCGAACAGCTCCCCAATATAGAGTTGACTCTGCTTATTGGTCAGTACTCTCAGCAGTACTACCTCACCAACAAGCCCAAAACTCTCACGCAAACCGTTCAGCAATGGCAAGATTGGGAACCTGAGTTTATTCCTCTACCACACCCTTCCCCACGCAATACGCTGTGGTTAAAGAAGAACCCATGGTTTGAGTCGGAAGTCGTTCCCTATATCCAACAGCGCATTCACTCGATGCTTTGAGTTACCTATGATCTAATTGCTGGTTAATCTGAACAAGAAAATTGAAACACAAACAACATAAACTTAAGTCATTGTTTACAATTGACTTTAATTTTTATTGTACAGCTTAGAGAGTAATTAGATCATGGCAGGCCAAATGCTTACTAAGCTGTACAATTCAAATTTCAGGTAAAAAAATACCGGCACTGACGGCCGGTATTGGATTTCAATAAATAGAGGTTACTTGTGGTAAGGCTTAGATAGCTCATGTACCGCTTCAACAAACACACCCGCGTTTTCTGGCGGCACATCTAGGTGGATGCCATGGCCTAGGTTGAATACGTGACCTGTACCAGCATCACCAAAACCTTCTAGGATACCCGCTACTTCTTCACGGATGCGCTCAGGTGAAGCGTAAAGCATAGATGGATCCATGTTGCCTTGCAGTGCCACTTTATCGCCGATACGCGCTTTCGCATCAGCAATATTGATCGTCCAGTCTAGACCAACCGCATCACAACCCGTTGCTGCGATTTGCTCTAGCCACATGCCGCCATTCTTAGTAAATAGCGTAACAGGTACGCGACGACCGTCATTTTCGCGAATCAGGCCATCCACAATCTTGTGCATGTATTGCAATGAGAACAGGTTGTAATCACGAGGAGTCAGAACGCCACCCCATGTATCAAATACCATAACTGACTGCGCGCCGGCTTTGATTTGTGCATTTAGGTATTCAATCACGCTATCTGCTAGCTTATCCAGTAGAAGATGCAGAGTTTGAGGTTCTGCGTACATCATCTTCTTGATCTTCGTGAAGGCCTTAGAGCTACCACCTTCAACCATGTAAGTCGCAAGCGTCCATGGGCTACCAGAGAAACCAATTAGAGGTACATCACCATTCAAATCTTTGCGGATTTGACGCACGGCATTCATTACGTACTGCAGTTCACCTTCTGGATCTGGCAGACCGATTTTCTCTACGTCGGCTTTGCAAGTAATTGGGTTATCGAAGACCGGACCTTCACCAGCAGCAAAACGCAGACCCAGACCCATTGCATCTGGGATAGTTAGGATGTCAGAGAACAAGATCGCTGCATCAAGAGGAAAACGGCGTAGTGGTTGAAGAGTTACTTCAGACGCCAGCTCCGCATTCTTACACAAAGACATGAAATCGCCCGCTTGAGCACGCGTAGCTTTGTATTCTGGTAAGTAACGACCTGCCTGACGCATCATCCATACTGGCGTGTAATCTACCGGCTCTTTAAGAAGCGCACGCAGATAACGATCATTTTTTAATTCAGTCATTCCGTAGTTCCAATTGTTAGGCTTTCTTTGAAAGGGGGTATTCTATCACTGATTTAAGGCCAATAGCTGTGTGCTTTGCAACCTGGATCAAGTTATTAACTTTTAAATCAATGCTTAATTTGCACACAATCCGCATCAGTGTTAAAAATTTGTTCGCTAGCGAAAACTACAATTATAAACTGAGTACTCGGTACTCAGCATCTCATAACGACATCTTACTTACCCCCTCCCTCTCGGAGGGTTTTTTTTGCCTAAATTTCAATAAATTAAAAAGCCACCTTGCGGTGGCTTTAAGAACGAGCAGTTATGACTGGCAAACTTTTTTCATTAACCCTTTTACATGTCCTTTAGACAAATATGTCGGGCAAAGTGCTTCTCTTACGGTCTGCGACTCAATAATGTAATTTTCAAAGTTTGTTAGTGCGGTGTTAGCACACCTTTGTGTAGCAACCTCTTTCGCCAAAGCGAAGTTGGTATTATTTGGTCTGTCCAAGGTGTAGAGCAACGCATTTGCGACGTTTTCATCCGCACAGTAGTTCTCAGCTTGCTGCACTGCTGCTGCAAAAAAAGGAACCGACAGTGACTTCGAGACATTCTGGAAAACTTTGGCTCCTTCTTCGTAACTCACCTCAGCGCTTGGGGCCAAGGTATTAAGAAGCTGACCATAATTTTCCACACATCCCTCTATCGCATATTGAATACATGGTTGTGCTGCAGGCACCAACTCTTTCGAGAACTGCTGAGTAAAACTCTTAGATTGAGAGAGAAATGGGTAAGATAGGATTAACTGCTGACCCAGACCAATCGCATCATCTTTTGCTCCAGATGCGACATAGTGTTCAAACGCTCCCAACGCCGCATTTTGAACTAGGCTTTCCCACTCGCTATTACGTTGAGATGGACGAATATCTTCCGCATGCGCTAATAGCTCATTCCAATTTTTAGAGCCGTTCAATGCCTTTAAGTCGTCCATGGTGTAACGAGCTTCTTCACCGACCACGGCAAAGCTGACGGACACCATGAATAACGACAATAACGTTTTCTTCATCGTGTTAGTTCCATGCCTGCTTAAGGTACTTCAACGTTGAAGAGTCGTAAGCCGCATTTGGATTCAAGGCAACTTTGAGTACGCTACCACCTTCATCTAACGCGAAACCTGCTTTTTTCGCATTCACTGAATCTTGACCTACGAATTGGATTTTTTGAACTTTTTGAAACTCTTCTTTATACAAAGCTGCGTGCTCAGTTGTCGTGCACAACTTCACCATATCATCATAGATGTAGTTAATAAGGCCACCTAACCAACCTGTGGTTTTTACTTTATCAAGTCGAGCTTCAGAAAAATCATAATTATCCCACTGAGCCCAATCGATATTGGTTTCTAGTACTTCATTACCACAAGCCTGCTGCACCTTGGTTACATTTTCTGTCATGGTATTTTCTGTCAACATGCGCTTCGCTTTTACTTCGATACTTGCATTTGCCGACATGCTTACCATTGTGCACGATACTAATCCTAGCCATAACGCTGATTTCAACTTCATTCGGTATACTCCATTATTTATAAACCCATCAATACAGAACGTCATACCAAGCTAGTCTAGCAACAGTGATGTCTCAAAAATGATTAATTTTTAACCTTTACTTCCTTTACGATCAGCATCTCAGTCTGAAAGAATATCACTAACGGTCTGCTCAATTAGCGCTCTTGCAATAGTGCCTGTTGGTGCCACTGGTGGCATCTCTTTCACACCGAACCATTGCGCATCGGATAACTCCGTATAATCCGGATTGAGCTCACCAGAATCATAATCGGCGAGGAACGCCATCATCATACTGGATGGAAAGGCCCAAGGCTGACTGCCAAAGTAACGAATGTTTTTCACGTGAATGCCCGTCTCTTCATGCACTTCGCGCGCGACACAGTCTTCTAAGGTTTCTCCCGCCTCTAAAAAGCCCGCAATCACGGTGTACATGCCATTTCGATGCCTTGGGTGTTGCGCTAGTAAAATCTGATTTTCTTTACGCACAGCAACGATGATGCATGGGAAAATGCGCGGGTAGTGCAAAGTACGACACTCTCCGCATTGCATGGCAAATTGATTATTATTAAGAAAGTTGCGCCCACCACATTGCGGACAAAAGCGTAAGCTTTGGGTCATGTGCCCATATTGGATAGCCTTGCTCAACAGCATAAATAGCGGTTCAGGGAAATGTAGACAGTCGCGCAATGAAACGAGTGGGAGATCTTGCTCCAAATCTGCAAAATTAATCCACATCACTGGCGAACCAAGATAGTCACCAATTTGCCTCGCATTCTCTTCTGGCAGTGAGAACTGCTCCGCACTACCAAAAGGCACAGCACCATCCACCAGCCAAATTTCACTTCCTGCAACAACACACCAGTGTGCATTTGCCACACGGTTAACATCACCTTTTCTTAACATTACACCATCCCTTTGCTTGAAGTTCGTTCATTTTACTGGCAATCTAATTTCATACTAGAGTTTGTTCTTAACGATATTTGCAACTATAAATTCTAGTAAGGACAAGAGTTTGTAATAACTTTACTAACTTTGCTTTGCAAAGGATACGTTCGCCAACCGGCGATCAGATCATGAGGGCATGGTCATGCTAAAAAAATTCAAACAAACACAAGACCAGTGGGGTGGCTCAAGTGATGTCATTGATCACTGGTTAGAGACGAGACAATCCTTAATTGTCGAATATTGTAAGCTTGCAGCACTGCAACCTTGTTCGAAATCCAACGTTCTAGAACTTCCTTCTCCCTCCGAGCTACAAAACTTCTGCCAACACCTAGTCGATTATATTTCCGAAGGCCACTTCAAAATCTACGATATGGTAATGGATAAGTGGAAAGCCACGGGCTTTGTCGCAACAAACGAAATCAACCAAACTTACGGCAAAATCGTGCTAACCACAGAACCGTTGTTAAACTTCACTGATAAGTATTCAGACGTGACAGAAGATGATGAGTTAGAGGATTTCGACTCCGATATGTCTTTGATCGGAGAGATCATTGAAACGCGCTTTGAAGTAGAAGACCATTTGATCCAGCTTATCGCGGATAGCCTTGCGATGCCTCCTGGTGCATAAATGATAATAGAAAGGAGTGAAAGGGTTGATGACTATATATCAGCCCTTTTTTGTACCTCACAACCGAGTGAAGTGAATAGATACAAAAAAGGCACCCGAAGGTGCCTTTTCTTTTAAGCTCTTAACGATTACTCGTCAGAAGAGAAGCCAGCGTTTAGAAGTGCTGCTAGGTTATCTGTTGCTTGTTCAGCAGATGGACCTTCTTGCGCTTCAGCACGTTTAGCCTGACGCTCTTGGTGGTATGCGAAACCAGTACCAGCTGGGATCAGACGACCAACAATTACGTTCTCTTTCAGACCACGTAGGTCATCACGCTTACCAGAAACCGCAGCTTCTGTTAGTACGCGAGTTGTCTCCTGGAACGATGCCGCAGAGATGAACGACTCAGTCGCTAGAGACGCTTTAGTGATACCTAGAAGTTCACGTTCAAAACGTGCAGGCTCTTTGCCTTCAGCTTCTAGATTACGGTTAGCAATCTTAACTTGTGAGTATTCAACTTGCTCGCCAGGTAGGAACTCAGAGTCACCAGCGTGAGTAATTGTACACTTACGTAGCATTTGACGAACGATAGTCTCGATGTGCTTATCGTTAATCTTAACGCCTTGTAGACGGTAAACTTCTTGTACTTCGTTAGCGATGTACTGAGTTACTGCGTGTACGCCACGTAGACGTAGAATGTCATGTGGAGACTCTGGACCATCAGCGATTACATCACCACGTTCAACGCGCTCACCTTCGAACACGTTAAGCTGACGATGCTTAGGAATCATCTCTTCGTAAACTTCACCGCTATCACGCGTGATAACTAGACGACGCTTACCTTTGGTCTCTTTACCGAAGCTAACTGTACCTGTGTGTTCAGCAAGAATCGCAGGCTCTTTAGGCTTACGAGCTTCGAACAAGTCAGCAACGCGTGGAAGACCACCGGTGATATCTTTGTTACCGCCAGATTTTTGAGGAATACGTGCTAGCGTATCACCCACACCTACTTCTGCGCCGTCTTCAATGTTCACGATCGCTTTACCAGGTAGGAAGTAGTGAGCTGGCATTTCAGTACCAGGGATCATTACGTCGTTACCTTGCTCGTCAACAAGTTTGATAGCTGGACGCATATCTTTACCTGCTGCTGGACGAGCTGCTGCGTCCGTTACTTCGCTTGAAGATAGACCAGTTAGGTCATCTGTTTGACGAGAAACTGTTACGCCATCAATCATATCTACGAACTGGATACGACCAGCTACTTCAGTGATGATTGGCAGTGTGTGCGCTTCCCAGTTCGCTACTGTTTCACCAGCTTCAACTGCGTCGTTGTCGCCTTTGCTTAGTAGCGAGCCGTATGGCAGTTTGTGTTTCTCTTTCGTACGGCCGAACTCATCGATGATAGTTAGTTCAGATGCACGAGAAGTGATAACTAGCTTGCCATCTTTGTTTGTTACGAACTTAGCGTTGTGAAGCTTAACAGAACCGTTGTTCTTCGCTTGGATGCTGTTCTCTGCTGCTGCTGTCGATGCCGCACCACCGATGTGGAACGTACGCATCGTAAGCTGTGTACCCGGTTCACCGATAGACTGAGCAGCGATAACACCTACTGCCTCACCTTGGTTTACTAGGTGACCACGTGCTAGGTCACGACCGTAACACTGTGCACAACAACCGAAGTCAGAATCACACGTTACTACAGAGCGCACTTTCATGCTGTCTACTGAGTTCTCTTCCATGATTTGACACCACTTCTCATCGATCAGGGTGTTACGTGGAATAAGAACATCTTCAGTACCAGGTTTTAGAACGTCTTCAGCAACTACACGACCTAGAGCTAGCTCAGACAGTGCAACTTTAACATCACCACCCTCGATGTGAGGCATCATGTCAACACCCTCGTGAGTGCCACAGTCATGTTCAGTTACAACAACGTCTTGAGCAACGTCTACTAGACGACGAGTTAGGTAACCCGAGTTCGCTGTTTTCAGTGCCGTATCCGCAAGACCCTTACGAGCACCGTGCGTTGAGATAAAGTACTGAAGTACGTTTAGACCTTCTTTAAAGTTCGCTGTGATCGGCGTTTCGATGATTGAACCATCTGGACGCGCCATCAGACCACGCATACCGGCAAGCTGACGAATCTGTGCTGCAGAACCACGAGCGCCCGAGTCCGCCATCATGTAGATGCTGTTGAATGACTCTTGCTGTTCCTCTTCACCTTCACGGTTAACTACCGTTTCAGATGAAAGGTTTTCCATCATTGCTTTCGCAACGCGGTCGTTGGTCGATGCCCAGATATCGATCACTTTGTTGTAGCGTTCGCCTGCAGTAACAAGACCTGATTGGTACTGTTCCTGGATTTCACGTACTTCTTCTTCCGCTTCTGCGATTTCAGTGTACTTAGCTGGCGGTACAACCATATCGTCGATACCAACAGATACGCCAGAAAGTGCCGCGTAAGCGAAACCTGTGTACATGATTTGGTCAGCGAAGATTACAGTGTCTTTCAGACCTAGCTTACGGTACGCCTCGTTTAATAGGTTAGAGATTTGCTTCTTACCTAGTTTTTGGTTAACGATGCTGTACGGTAGACCAGCTGGCACGATTTGCCATAGCATTGCACGACCAACAGTGGTATCTACCATCTTGGTCTCAGTTGTGCTGTTGCCGTCTTCGTCTACAACTGTCTCTGTAATACGTACTTTAACGCGCGCGTGAAGCTCAGCTTGTTTAGTGCGGTATGCTTTCTCAGCCTCTGCTGGGCCAGAAAGGTACATGCCTTCACCTTTCACGTTGATCTTTTCACGAGTCATGTAGTACAGACCCAATACAACGTCCTGAGAAGGTACGATGATCGGATCACCTGACGCTGGCGACAGAATGTTGTTTGTCGACATCATCAGAGTACGAGCTTCAAGCTGTGCCTCTAGAGTTAGAGGTACGTGAACCGCCATTTGGTCACCATCGAAGTCCGCGTTGTACGCCGCACAAACAAGTGGGTGTAGCTGGATCGCTTTGCCTTCGATTAGTACTGGTTCGAACGCCTGGATACCTAGACGGTGAAGTGTAGGTGCACGGTTCAATAGTACTGGGTGTTCGCGGATTACTTCGTCTAGGATATCCCAAACAACCGCTTCTTCACGCTCTACCATTTTCTTCGCAGCTTTGATTGTAGTCGCAAGACCACGAGTCTCTAGCTTGCTGTAGATAAATGGTTTGAATAGCTCAAGTGCCATCTTCTTAGGAAGACCACACTGGTGCAGACGAAGGTATGGACCTACTGTGATTACAGAACGGCCAGAGTAGTCTACACGTTTACCTAGAAGGTTCTGACGGAAACGACCTTGTTTACCCTTGATCATATCAGCAAGAGATTTCAGAGGACGCTTGTTAGAACCAGTGATCGCACGACCACGACGACCGTTATCTAGTAGCGCATCAACAGACTCTTGCAGCATACGTTTTTCGTTACGTACGATGATGTCCGGAGCAGCTAGCTCTAGAAGACGCTTCAAACGGTTGTTACGGTTGATCACACGACGGTATAGGTCGTTCAGATCAGAAGTCGCAAAGCGACCGCCATCTAGTGGTACTAGAGGACGTAGATCTGGCGGAAGTACTGGAAGTACAGTCAGGATCATCCACTCTGGGTTGTTACCCGATGCGATGAACGCTTCTACCAGTTTAAGACGCTTAGTGACTTTCTTACGCTTAGTTTCTGAGTTTGTAGTCTCAAGCTCTTCGCGCATTTGTTCAGCTTCAGCGTGCATATCCATAGAACCTAGTAGGTCCTTGATAGCTTCTGCACCCATCTTAGCTGTGAACTCGTCACCCCACTCTTCTAGACGGTCTAGATACTCTTCTTCAGTTAGCATCTGACCTTTTTCTAGATCAGTCATACCCGGTTCAGTTACTACGTACATTTCGAAGTAAAGAACACGTTCGATATCACGTAGAGGGATATCCATTAGTAGACCGATACGAGACGGTAGCGATTTTAGGAACCAGATGTGAGCTACTGGTGAAGCAAGCTCGATGTGGCCCATACGGTCACGACGAACTTTAGTTTGTGTAACTTCTACACCACACTTCTCACAGATAACACCACGGTGCTTCAGGCGCTTGTATTTGCCACAAAGACATTCGTAGTCTTTAACTGGGCCAAAGATACGCGCACAGAACAAACCATCGCGTTCAGGTTTGAACGTACGATAGTTGATCGTTTCAGGTTTTTTAACTTCACCGAAAGACCATGAACGGATCATGTCTGGTGAAGATAGACCGATTTTGATTGCATCAAATTCTTCGGTCTTATGCTGTGCTTTTAGAAAGTTTAATAAGTCTTTCACAATCAGCTCCTGTAAGGAGTTAAAAGGAGCTCACCCGCAAAAGTGAGCACCTTTCTACCGATAATCCCGTGGGGATTACTCTTCGTCTTCTAGCTCGATGTTGATACCTAGCGAGCGGATCTCTTTCAACAATACGTTGAACGATTCTGGCATGCCAGGTTCCATGCTGTGGTTACCGTCTACGATGTTTTTGTACATCTTAGTACGGCCGTTAACGTCATCTGACTTAACGGTTAGCATTTCTTGTAGAGTGTAAGCCGCACCGTATGCTTCTAGTGCCCATACTTCCATCTCACCGAAACGCTGACCACCGAACTGAGCTTTACCACCTAGTGGCTGCTGAGTTACTAGGCTGTACGAACCAGTTGAACGTGCGTGCATCTTGTCATCAACAAGGTGGTTCAGTTTCAGCATGTACATGTAACCAACAGTTACAGGACGCTCAAACGCATCACCTGTGCGACCATCAAACAGCGTTAGCTGACCAGATGTTGGCAGGTCTGCTAGCTCAAGAAGTGCTTTGATTGATGCTTCTGGAGCACCATCAAATACAGGTGTCGCGATTGGTAGACCGCCACGCAAGTTCTTGATCAGAGTACGTACTTCATCATCAGATAGAGAAGCAATGTCTACTTTCTGGCGAGTGTCGCCTAGATCGTAAACTTTTTGTAGGAACTCGCGGAATTTCGCTAGTTCTTGCTGCTCTTTAACCATCTGGTTGATCTTGTCACCGATACCTTTCGCTGCCAGACCTAAGTGAACTTCCAGGATCTGACCGATGTTCATACGCGAAGGTACACCCAGTGGGTTAAGTACGATGTCTACAGGCTGACCTTTCTCATCGTATGGCATGTCTTCAACAGGGTTGATCTTAGAGATTACACCCTTGTTACCGTGACGACCCGCCATCTTATCACCAGGCTGAATGCGACGTTTAACCGCTAGGTAAACCTTAACGATCTTCAGTACGCCAGGTGCTAGATCATCACCTTGAGTGATCTTGCGACGCTTAGTTTCGAACTTCTTATCGAAGTCAGCTTTTAGCTCGTCCCACTGCTCAGCAAGTTGCTCAAGCTGAGTTTGTAGTGCGTCATCTTCTAGCGTTAGTTCTAGCCACTTCTTACGATCAGTCGCGTCTAGTTTCGCTTCAGAGTAACCGCCTTCAATCAATACAGCTTTAACACGGTTTAGAAGGCCACCCTCAAGAATCTGGAATTCTTCAGTTAGGTCTTTCTTCGCTTCTTTAAGCTGCATCTGTTCGATTTCAAGCGCACGCTTGTCTTTCTCTACGCCATCGCGAGTGAAGACTTGAACGTCGATGATCGTACCTGAAACAGAGTTAGGTACACGTAGTGAAGTATCTTTAACGTCAGATGCTTTTTCACCGAAGATTGCACGTAGTAGCTTCTCTTCAGGCGTTAGCTGAGTTTCACCTTTAGGTGTTACTTTACCAACTAGGATGTCGCCACCCTTAACTTCAGCACCGATGTAAACGATACCTGACTCGTCTAGTTTAGACAGAGCAGATTCACCTACGTTTGGAATATCCGCTGTGATCTCTTCAGAGCCCAGCTTAGTGTCACGCGCCACACAAGTCAGTTCTTGAATGTGGATTGTCGTGAAGCGGTCTTCTTGAACTACGCGCTCAGATACTAAGATCGAGTCTTCGAAGTTGTAACCGTTCCAAGGCATGAACGCGATACGCATGTTTTGGCCAAGCGCTAGCTCACCAAGGTCTGTTGAAGGACCATCAGCAAGAACGTCACCGCGTGCTACAGGTTCACCTGGCATCACACATGGGCGCTGGTTAATACATGTGTTCTGGTTAGAACGTGTGTATTTAGTCAGGTTGTAGATGTCGATACCAGCTTCACCTGGTACTAGCTCTTCTTCGTTCACTTTAACAACGATACGAGAAGCATCTACTGACTGGATTACACCACCACGTTTAGCAACAGCCGTTACACCTGAGTCAACGGCTACGTTACGTTCGATACCAGTACCAACAAGCGGTTTGTCAGCTTTCAGTGTTGGAACTGCCTGACGTTGCATGTTCGCACCCATCAATGCACGGTTCGCATCATCGTGTTCTAGGAACGGGATAAGCGATGCAGCGATAGATACAACCTGGTTTGTCGCAACGTCCATGTACTGAGCGTGCTCACGAGGGTGTAGACCAGATTCACCTTTCTGACGAGCTGTGATCAGCTCATCTGCAAAAGTACCATCTTCGTTTAGCTTAGCGTTCGCCTGAGCGATAACGAATTGGCCTTCTTCGATTGCAGATAGGTAATCTACTTCGTCTGTTACAACACCATCTACAACGCGACGGTATGGCGTCTCAAGGAAACCGTACTCGTTACAACGCGCAAACGCAGATAGAGAGTTGATCAGACCGATGTTTAGACCTTCCGGCGTTTCGATAGGACATAGACGACCGTAGTGAGTTACGTGTACGTCTCGAACTTCGAAGCCAGCACGTTCACGAGTCAGACCGCCAGGACCCAATGCAGAAATACGACGCTTGTGCGTTACTTCTGATAACGGGTTGTTTTGGTCCATGAACTGTGAAAGCTGTGAAGAGCCAAAGAATTCTTTAACCGCTGCAGAAATTGGCTTCGCGTTGATCAGGTCTTGAGGCATGATTGCGTCAAGATCGCCTAGGCTTAGACGCTCTTTAACTGCACGCTCAACACGTACTAGACCTACACGGAACTGGTTCTCAGCCATTTCGCCGACAGAACGGATACGACGGTTGCCTAGGTGGTCGATATCGTCCACTTCGCCTTTGCCGTTACGGATCGCGATAAGCTTCTTCATCACTTCGATGATATCTGTTTCATCAAGTGTGCCTTGCTCTTGAGCATCTTCACGACCGATAGAGCTATTAAACTTCATACGACCAACAGTCGATAGATCGTAACGCTCTTCAGAGAAGAATAGGCTTTCGAATAGTGCTTCTGCAGCTTCTTTTGTTGGTGGCTCACCAGGGCGCATCATACGGTAGATTTCTACCAATGCAGAAATACGGTCAACAGTGCTGTCGATGCGTAGTGTTTCTGACATGAATGGACCGTGGTCTAGATCGTTCGTAAACAGAACTTCTAGCGCTTTGTGGCCAGCTTGAGACAGGTTCGCTAGCGCTTCCAGGCTGATTTCCTGGTTAGCATTAACAATGATCTCGCCTGTTGCTTCGTTGATGTAATCTTTCGATGCAACTTTACCAACGATGTACTCTACTGGTACTTCGATGTGATCAACGCCATCTTTCTCTAGTTGGCGGATATGACGAGCTGTTACGCGACGACCTTGCTCTACGTAAACTTTACCATTCGATTCGATGTCAAATGACGCAGTTTCACCACGTAGACGATCTGGAACCAACTCCATCAGTAGAGTTTGGTCTTTCACTTCGAAGTTCACTTTCTCGAAGAAGATATCTAGGATTTCTTCAGTCGATTTACCTAGTGCACGAAGGATGATCGATGCTGGTAGCTTACGACGACGGTCGATACGAACGTACAAGTTATCCTTAGGATCAAACTCGAAATCAAGCCATGAACCACGGTAAGGAATAACGCGCGCGTTGTATAAAACTTTACCTGAAGAGTGGGTCTTACCCTTATCGCTGTCGAAGAATACGCCTGGGCTTCGGTGCAGCTGGGATACGATAACCCTCTCGGTACCGTTAATTACGAAGGTACCATTGTCTGTCATGAGTGGAATTTCACCCATGTAGACTTCTTGTTCTTTAATGTCTTTTACAGTACCTGCTGGCGCGTCTTTATCAAAGATAACTAGGCGTAGTTTTACACGTAGTGGCTTTGAGTAAGTTACACCGCGGATTTGACATTCTTTAACGTCAAAAACTGGCTCACCAAGACGGTAGCTAACGTATTGCAGCTCAGAATTGCCGTTGTAGCTCTGAATCGGGAATACAGAACGGAAAGCAGCTTCAAGACCGTATTGACCTTCAGGATCCTGTTCGATGAATTTGTCGAACGAATCGAGCTGGATCGATAGCAGGTATGGAATGTCCAAAACTTGTGGACGAGTACCAAAGTCCTTATGGATGCGCTTTTTCTCGGTATAAGAGTAAACCATGGGGTTCCTCAGCTCGCTGATAAGTGACCCAAACTGTCCGCCCACTCCTAGTTACTTAAGGGGGGTAAGGGACAGTGACTAATATAGCTGTTTACTGTAGTGACATTTCATTTCGAAAGAATGAAATGTTTTTTGCATGGATATCAGGCGCTTAAACAGCGGGAAAATTCGCCTATACCCTACAGCGCAAAAAGGCCGGTGGTTAAAAAACCACCAGCCAATTAGCCGTTAGGCTAAGAAACTATGCAATAATTACTTAACAGCAACAGTTGCACCAGCTTCTTCTAGCTGAGCTTTAAGAGCGTCAGCTTCTGCTTTGTCAACACCTTCTTTAAGAGGTGCTGGAGCGCCGTCTACAAGAGCTTTAGCTTCTTTAAGACCTAGGCCAGTTGCGCCACGTACTGCTTTGATTACAGCAACTTTGTTACCGCCAGCAGATTCTAGGATTACGTCGAATTCAGTTTGCTCTTCAACAGCTGCACCAGCAGCAGCGCCGCCAGCTACAACAGCAGCAGCAGCAGAAACACCGAATTTCTCTTCCATTGCTTCGATTAGTTCAACAACTTGCATTACAGACATTTCTGCAACTGCGTCTAGGATTTGCTCGTTAGTAATAGACATAACAATTCTCTTTTAAGTCAACAATAAGTTTATTAAGCAACCAGTAAAAAGCAAGGCTTATTAAGCAGCTTCTTTTTGATCGCGGATAGCAGCGATTGTACGAACCAGCTTGCCAGCAGAAGCTTCTTTCATGCACATCATTAGGCGTGCGATTGCTTCGTCGTAAGTTGGTAGTGTCGCTAGTACTTCAGCGTCAGTTAGCGCGCCTTCAAATGCAGCAGCTTTGATCTCGAAGTCTTTGTTCTCTTTAGCGAAGTCTTTGAAAAGACGCGCTGCAGCACCTGGGTGCTCGTTAGAGAACGCGATTAGAGTAGGACCAGTGAAAGTGTCAGTTAGACACTCGTAGTCTGTACCCTGAACCGCACGACGTGCTAGAGTGTTACGCACGACTTTCATGTAAACGCCAGCTTCACGAGCTTGTTTACGTAGAGAAGTCATTGCGCCAACTTCAACGCCACGAGAATCAGCTACAACTGCAGAAAGTGCACCACTGGCAGCTTCGTTGACTTCAGCAACAATTGCTTTTTTGTCTTGAAGGTTTAAAGCCATCTTGGATTTACTCCTGGTTGTCGTTACACCACTCACTATCATCACGACAGTGAGAGCTATTGAGGTGCATTCCCAGAAGAAAGTTAACTATTTACATAGAGCTTTCTGTCAGTTCGGGCACCATCTACGTAGGATAATTAAGTCAACGGTTAGGCAGACACCTACGGTCTTGGACGGAGACTGGGTCTTAATTCATTTCGAACTAGGAGACAGTTCAAAGAACCAAAGTTCAGCCCCAACCACAAATATTAGGCGCAAAATTATACACAAATTTTGCGCCTAAGCAAATAAATTATGCTTGAGTGTTCAGGCTAGCCTGATCAACAGCAACACCAGCACCCATAGTAGTAGAGATGCTTACTTTCTTCAGGAAAGTACCTTTCGCTGAAGATGGCTTAGCTTTCTTCAGAGCAACTAGAAGTGCTTCTAGGTTCTCTTTGATCTGCTCAGCAGAGAAGTTTGCTTTGCCGATAGTAGTGTGGATGATGCCGTTTTTGTCGTTACGGTAACGAACCTGACCAGCTTTAGCGTTTTTAACTGCTTCAGCAACGTTAGGAGTTACAGTACCAACTTTAGGGTTTGGCATAAGACCGCGAGGACCTAGGATAGTACCTAGTTGACCTACAACGCGCATTGCATCTGGAGAAGCAACAACTACGTCAAAGTTCATTTCGCCTTTCTTAACTTGCTCAGCAAGATCTTCCATACCAACGATGTCTGCGCCAGCTTCTTTAGCTGCTTCAGCGTTTGCACCTTGAGTGAACACTGCTACGCGGATGTCGCGGCCAGTACCGTGAGGTAGTACAGTTGCACCACGTACGTTCTGGTCAGATTTACGAGCATCAATGCCTAGGTTAACAGCAACGTCTACAGACTCAACGAATTTAGCAGTAGCTAGTTCTTGAAGAAGAGCAACAGCTTCGTTGATTTCGTATTCTTTAGTTACGTCAACTTTTTCGCGGATTACGCGCATGCGCTTAGTTAGTTTTGCCATCTTATTAACCCTCTACCACTAGGCCCATTGAACGAGCAGTACCAGCGATAGAACGCTTCATCGCTTCGATGTCAGCACCAGTCATATCTGCAGCTTTAGTTTCTGCGATTTCTTGGATTTGAGCGTCAGTTACAGTGCCCACTTTTTCAGTGTTTGGACGGCCTGAACCAGACTTAACGCCAGCAGCTTTCTTAAGAAGAACAGCAGCAGGTGGAGTCTTAGTTACGAACGTGAAAGAACGGTCGCTGTATACTGTGATAACTACTGGAGTTGGTAGACCCTTCTCTAGAGATTCTGTTTTCGCGTTGAACGCTTTACAGAATTCCATGATGTTAACACCGTGTTGACCTAGAGCAGGACCAACTGGTGGACTTGGGTTCGCAGCGCCAGCAGCAACTTGTAGCTTGATGTAAGCTTCAACTTTCTTAGCCATGATAATTCCTAAGTTTGGGTACAAACGCTAATCACGGATCAGCTCCCCGTTTGTGTAAGAAACTTTTTACTTCACAAGAAGTAAAAAGGCGCGAAATTATAGTCATAATTCGCGCCTTATACAACCCTAAAAAGGTGATTTTTTATACTCTTTAAATCAGAGTATTAGTCCAGTTTTTCAACCTGACCAAATTCAAGCTCAACTGGTGTTGCACGACCAAAGATCGACACAGACACTTTCAGGCGGCTCTTCTCGTAATCCACTTCTTCAACGGTACCGTTGAAATCAGCAAATGGACCTTCATTAACACGAACCACTTCACCCGCTTCGTACATAGTACGTGGACGAGGAGCTTCACTCGCTTTCTCAAGACGGTTAAGAATAGCGTCAGCTTCTTTATCAGTGATAGGTGCTGGACGGTCTGAGGTACCACCAATGAAGCCCATGACACGCGGCACACTACGTACTAGGTGCCATGATTCATCGTTCATAATCATCTGAACAAGGACGTAACCTGGGAAGAACTTACGCTCAGATTTGCGACGTTGACCCGCGCGCATTTCCACTACTTCTTCAGTAGGAACTAGTACTTCACCGAATAGCTCTTCCATGCCGTGCATTTTGATATGCTCGCGCAGAGATTGAGCTACACGACCTTCAAATCCAGAGAAGGCTTGAACCACATACCAGCGTTTTTTTGGAGCTTCACTCATGAATTAAAACCCTCTATACCCCAGTTGCTAGAGCTACTAGACGAACCATAATTCCGTCAATACCCCATAGCACTAGAGCCATTACAATACTTACAGCTAAAACGATCAGTGTTGTTTGCATGGTTTCTTGGCGAGTAGGCCAAACAACTTTACGTACTTCCATACGCGATTCTTTTGCAAAACTGATCGCTGCTTTACCTTTAGTCGTTGTTGCTGCAACGCCAAGGGCAGCTGCAATTAGAACAACAACGCCTGCAGCGCGAACCACTACAGACATTTCACCATACAGGTAATTACCCACAACAGCGGCAGCTGCCAATACGAAAGCGGCAACCCACTTAAACGTATCTGCTGCATTTGAGCTATCAGGAGTTTCAGCATTATTTGCTTTCATAAAACCAACCTGTTACAAGTCTTAATATAGACGACAACAACCCCGCTGTTGCAGGGCAAACTCCATATCGCTGAAAAACAGCGAACTCTTCTTAAGATTAAGCCTCTTTGCCTAATCTTGCTCTGCACCCAACCCACTTCTGAACAAGAAAACAGCAAAAATAATGTTGAGCGCAGAAAAAGGGCATCAAATGATGCCCTTTTTGCTACTGGTTCGTCAAATCTAATTCAAGATTTTCCGAAAGCATTCGTTTAATTCGTTAAGAATTATTCGAAGATCTTAGCAACAACACCAGCACCTACTGTACGGCCACCTTCACGGATAGCGAAACGTAGACCTTCGTCCATTGCGATTGGTGCGATTAGCTCAACAACCATTTGGATGTTGTCGCCTGGCATTACCATTTCTACGCCTTCTGGTAGAGAGATATCGCCAGTTACGTCAGTTGTACGGAAGTAGAACTGTGGACGGTAACCTTTGAAGAAAGGAGTGTGACGACCGCCTTCTTCTTTAGATAGTACGTATACTTCTGATTCGAACTTAGTGTGTGGAGTGATTGAACCAGGCTTAGCTAGTACTTGACCACGTTCAACTTCGTCACGCTTAGTACCACGTAGAAGTGCACCAACGTTCTCACCTGCACGGCCTTCGTCTAGAAGCTTACGGAACATCTCTACACCAGTACATGTTGTAGTAGTTGTATCCTTGATACCTACGATAGCAACTTCGTCACCAACTGTTAGGATACCACGCTCGATACGGCCAGTTACTACTGTACCACGACCTTGGATTGAGAATACGTCTTCGATAGGCATTAGGAATGGCTGATCTACCGCACGCTCTGGCTCAGGGATGTAAGTATCTAGAGCTTCAGCTAGTTCAACGATTTTCGCTTCCCACTGCTCTTCGCCGTTTAGTGCGCCTAGTGCAGAACCTTGGATAACTGGTAGGTCATCACCTGGGAAATCGTATTCAGATAGAAGTTCACGAACTTCCATTTCTACTAGTTCTAGTAGCTCTTCATCGTCAACCATGTCACATTTGTTCATGAATACGATGATGTATGGGATACCAACCTGACGGCCTAGTAGGATGTGCTCACGAGTTTGTGGCATTGGGCCATCTGTCGCAGCAACAACTAGGATACCACCGTCCATCTGCGCAGCACCAGTGATCATGTTTTTAACATAGTCAGCGTGTCCTGGACAGTCAACGTGTGCGTAGTGACGTGATGGAGTGTCGTACTCAACGTGTGAAGTAGCGATTGTGATACCGCGCTCACGCTCTTCTGGAGCGTTATCGATAGATGCGAAGTCTTTCGCTTCACCGCCGTAAACTTTAGCTAGAGTAGTACAGATAGCTGCAGTTAGAGTTGTTTTACCGTGGTCAACGTGGCCGATAGTACCAACGTTAACGTGCGGTTTCGTACGTTCAAATTTTTCTTTAGACATGAGTGGTCCCTCTAGGTACGGATTTTTGGTGGCCCAAATTGACCACGCAACCAAATAAAGATTATTGGTAAATCTAATATCAAAAGGAGATAACTTTGAGAGCTGGTGCTGATAGGCAGACTCGAACTGCCGACCTCATCCTTACCAAGGATGCGCTCTACCACCTGAGCTATATCAGCACTCAAATTAGAGTGGAGCGGGCAGCGGGAATCGAACCCGCATCATCAGCTTGGAAGGCTGAGGTAATAGCCATTATACGATGCCCGCAACACGTAACTCTGAGAGCTATTTCCTAAAGAATATGGTGGAGGGGGACGGATTCGAACCATCGAAGGCAGTGCCGGCAGATTTACAGTCTGCTCCCTTTGGCCACTCGGGAACCCCTCCAAATTTTTAAGCCATTCTAACTACTAAAGGAAAGAATGGTGCCGACTACCGGAATCGAACTGGTGACCTACTGATTACAAGTCAGTTGCTCTACCTACTGAGCTAAGTCGGCATAAGTGGTGCGCATTCTATTGAATGATTTTCTAGGTTGCAATAGCTATTTAAAAAAAAGTCGTAAAATTCGGTTTTTTAGTTTCAATTGCTGCAAAATCATACAAACCTCGCTTTTTAAAGCAAACTTTCGTGCTTTGTCGTTTGCTTTGCACGGTGCTTGTTGTATGTTCTTGCTCTCTACTAAACCAAGGATAAAAGAGACCCATGAGTCCATTTTTGTCATTTGACCGTGCCGAGTGGGCAGAACTGCGTAATTCTGTTCCGATGACACTCTCTGAAGACGATCTAAAGGCGCTTCAAGGCATAAATGAAAACCTCACTATGGAGGAAGCGGTAGAGATCTACCTTCCTTTGTCTCGTCTACTCAATTTATATGTACAGGCTCGCCAAAGTCGCAACTCTGTTCTTCAGCAGTTTCTAAATACCGAGGAACACGCTCCGCCATTTGTTATTGGCATTGCGGGTAGTGTGGCTGTTGGAAAAAGTACAACAGCACGCATTCTTAAAGCACTGCTTTCTCGTTGGGAAAATCATCCCAAAGTCGCCTTAGTTACAACGGATGGCTTTCTGTATCCCAAAAAGGTTTTGGAAGAGCGCGGTATCATGCATCGCAAGGGTTTTCCCGAATCTTACGACATCAAACGCTTGGTAGAATTTGTTTCTGATGTAAAGGCGGGTAAACCAAATCTTGAAGTACCTGTTTACTCACACATCACATACGACATTACTGATGAGCTAAAAAAAGTCGACCGACCTGACGTGCTGATTATTGAAGGCTTAAACGTATTACAAAGCGGTATGGACTACCCACATGATCCACATCGAGTATTTGTATCTGATTTTCTTGATTTCTCAATTTATGTTGATGCGGAAAGTGAAACGATAGAGCAGTGGTATGTCGAGAGATTTTTGAAGTTTCGCCGCGGAGCTTTTACTAAACCAGGCTCCTACTTCAGCCACTATACGCAGCTGTCGGTCGATGAAGCGAAAAGTAAAGCGAAAGAAATTTGGCGCAATATTAATGGACTCAATCTGGAATTGAACATTCTTCCAACCAGAGAAAGAGCCCATTTGATCCTCCACAAAGGTGCTAACCACCTTGTCGACAAAGTATCGCTAAGAAAGTAAAGGGGCTCAGTCCCCTTTTCTCAACGAAATTTCTCCGCCAATGTAGGTTTCCAAACCATTTTCAGTTTTGAGCACCACCCCACCCTGTTGGTCGATACCTTGTACCACTCCGTGTATTTCTCTCGGTCCCATAAGAAGCTTAACCGGTCGGCCGATAAAGTTGTCCAAACGATTCCAACGTTCAACAAAACCACCCAGTCCAGTCAGTTCATATTCTTCTAACGCGGCTTTCCAATGATCGATAAGACGTATCGCCAATTGAGTTCTATCGATACTAACTTCATTGGAAATTTGGTTGAGTGTTGTCCAAGGTTGATCAATACCGGGCTGCACATCAGGCATGCCAATATTTAATCCCATTCCAATCACTAAGTGAGCTGCGCCTCCTGCTTGACCAGACATCTCCACTAAAATACCGGCTAGTTTTTTATCTTGATAGTAGATGTCGTTTGGCCACTTAAGCTTAACACCTTGGATACCGATACTTTCCAGCGCTTCGACTGCTGCAATACCCACGACCAAACTCAGTCCCATCGCTGCCGCCATACCCGCATCTAAGCGCCAGTACATAGACAAATACAGATTGGTGCCAAATGGCGATATCCATTGACGTCCGCGACGACCGCGCCCCTGCGCCTGATATTCAGCGATACAAACTCGCCCTTTATCGGATTCACTGACTTTCTCTAACAAATATTGATTCGTTGAATCGATCACGGAAATCAGTTCTACCGGAGTGCTAATGGCATTTTTCAGACGAGTTTCATCGAGTAATTGAAGAGGATGAGCCAGTTGATAGCCTCGTCCTTGGATACGATAAATATCCACTCCCCAATCATTCAACCCTTTAATGTGCTTTGCAATTGCCGCTCTAGAAATGCCCAGTTGTTGTCCAAGCATTTCACCTGAATGAAAACCGCCATCGCTGAGTGTTTTAAGGATATGTAGCTTCACTGAGTGTTCTTTTCTCATTGAGCCGCCTCAATCTTAGCGAGATTAGTTTCACCTTGACGATTCATAAAGCGCACTTCGTGTTCGAGTTCAATTTGGTACTTATCCCACACCGCCCTTTTCACCAAAGAAGCAAGTGCAACCACGTCATCAGCACTGCAGTTGTCGACATTTGTTAATACCAACGCTTGTAAAGGGTTCACCTGAGCACCGTTGACTGAAATACCTTTCAAACCACACTGGTCAATCAGCCAACCGGCTGCCACTTTCATTCCCTCGTTTGCAGGGTAAGCCACCATGTCGCTATGCTTTCGAATGAGTTGATCATAATGATCTTGGCTGATCACAGGGTTTTTAAAGAAACTCCCTGCGTTACCGACTTTAGCTGGGTCTGGCAGTTTCTCCATACGAACTTGGCACACACGTTCAAATATTGCATTTGGACTTAATTCGTTTTCAGGGATGTTTTGTAACGGCCCATATTGATTCTTCGGCGTCCATCGCTTCGGCAGCTTCAAGCCAATGGCTGTGACAAAGCATTTTTCATATAGATCATGTTTGAAAACTGAATCTCGGTACCCAAATTCGCAGTCTTCCGCACTCATCCGCCTCGTTTTTAAAGTCGTCAAATCCAATACATCGACGTAGCTACAAAGATCTTTTAGTTCAACCCCGTATGCGCCGATGTTTTGGATCGGAGCTGACCCAGCACAACCGGGAATCAAAGCTAAGTTTTCGATCCCGCCCATACCTTGGGCAACACACCAAGCCACCAAACTCGGCCAATCCTCCCCACCTTGAACATGCAGAAGATAATCTTCATGGGTTTCTGAAACCGATTTCCCCAAAAGGCGGTTAACAATGACGAGACCATCAAAATGTTCAGTAAATAGAACATTGCTGCCTTTACCCAAAAACAACTTCGGCAGACTTTGAAAAGCAGGATTTTGATAGAGGCTGATTACATCATCTATCGAGTCAACAATGGCTAAGTAGGAGCAAGTCTGCTCGATACCAAAAGTGTGAAAAGCCTTGAGGCTTGCGTGTTCTTTAATTTGCATAGTGATTTGCAACGCCAGATAAGATTCTCTTAAACTGGGCACATTCTACCCCAGTTAACTTTTAACCGCAGTGACAATACCTAACTCATTAATCATAGAAGTGTTAAATCCGATCAAACTCCCTTTGATCAAAAAGCTCTATAAAGCCCATTACCCCTCCGGGCGAGCCAAAAAAGATGAACTCATCATCACAGCCAGTCGTGAAGGTGTGATCGTCGCACTACTAAGATTAAAAACCGTAGAGCAATATCGCTTATTAACAGGCATGCTCGTCATCCCAGAAGTTAGAGGCACGAGCGTTGGCCGCACTCTGCTAGAGCATTGCGAGAACAAAGTTTTCGAAGATGGTGATTATTGCTTCGCTTTTAGCTACTTAGAAAAATATTATGCTCAACATGGTTTCGAAACCATTGACAGTCATGAGCTGCCGAACTCCTTAAAGATGGCCTTTCAACGTTATGTTGATAGCGGCAAAGATCTCATTCCAATGCAATTTATCCCTTCAAAGGTTTCAAAGCGTGCGCTTTAGTAGCCAGGGAAATCATATCTTTGGTAAAATATCAGGTTCGCAATATTGCACTAAAATAAGGTACTCACACCGATATGATAGTAAATAGGAATCCATTCGAGCAGTTGCCTAGTCTCGCAATCAATCCTGAAGACTTTGATGTTCTGTACTCTGCAGAAACATTTCGAACTCGTCTTTTAGATGCGATCAGCAAAGCAACGTCACGAATCTACCTAGTCGCTCTATATCTGGAAGATGATGAAGCTGGGCGTGAAATACTCACTGCACTTTACGAAGCAAAGCAGCGTAATCCAGGATTAGACATTAATATCTGTGTTGACTGGCACCGAGCACAACGCGGCCTTATTGGTGCAGAAACATCAGAAGGCAACTCAGCGCTTTATAAAGCGTTTGCTGACCAATACCAACATGCCATCCCTGTTTATGGTATCCCCGTTCGCGGCCGAGAAGTATTTGGTGTGCTTCATTTAAAAGGCTTCGTCGTCGACGATACCGTGATTTACAGTGGCGCTAGCCTTAATAACGTTTATTTGCAGTACCATGGTCGCTATCGATTTGATCGCTACCATGTTATTAAGCACAAGTCCCTTGCAGATACGATGGTGAACTTCGTTCAAAATGAAATGATTGCTCACCCTGCAGTAAACGACTTGGCCGATCGAGATAAGCCAGAAACCAAAGAAATTAAATCGGCAATTCGCCAACTTCGCTCTTCTCTTGCTCAAGCCAACTATCAATTTGCCCATGAGTCAGCGGCAGAAGATAAAGTAAAGCTCACACCACTTGTTGGTCTTGGTAAGCGTCGAAACTTACTAAACCAGCAAATCGTCAAGCTACTAGCAGCAGCAAAAAACGAAATTTTCATCTGTACGCCATATTTTAACTTCCCTAAATCAATTCACCGGGAAGTAAAACGTGCGATGAAACGTGGAGTAAAAGTAACGATCGTGGTAGGAGATAAAACCGCGAACGATTTCTATATCTCTCCAGAAGAAGATTTCAAAACCATTGGTGGTCTTCCTTACCTTTACGAGGTAAATCTGCGCCGCTTTGCCAAAGCAAATGAGGCGAACATTGCAGCTCGTAAGCTTTCAGTGCACTTATGGAAGCATGAAAACAACAGCTTCCACCTAAAAGGTATCTGGGTTGATAAACGATACATGCTGCTTACAGGTAACAACTTAAATCCGCGTGCTTGGTCTCTCGATCTTGAAAATGGTTTATTGATTCAAGATGACTACGCAAACCTTACTCATAAGTTTGAAGATGAAGTAGCCCGAATCCTTGAACATACGCAGCTAATCTGCACTTACAAACAGTTGGAAAAAGTCGAAGATTACCCGCTTGCTGTGCAAAAACTCGTGAGAAAAATCACTCGCTTAAAAGCTGACGGTGTTTTAAAGCGTATCCTTTAAATATCTTCCGTTTATTTGTCTTTCGAAAGCCCAACTTATGTTGGGCTTTTTTTGTACACGGCAGATCAAGTGATTTCCATTTTTCAAAAGACATATCTCACCCTGAAAGCCCCCACACACTTTTTAAACATAAATACAGAGCGAGTATTTGATTAGTTCTAAGCACCTTAGAACGGCTTAAAAAATACTTATTAAAGGATTGAAACTAGGCTCACTCTCGAAAAAACAGACAAAGGTGGTTAACACCCTATCGAATTCGCATGCTTAATCTTATAGATTGAATCAAATCGACAAACTCATATTACTCAAGACGATTGGAAATTGGGGAAAGCGAGTCCCGTATCGATATTAGCAAAACAGTAGAGAAGAATGCATTGTAGACTGATGGGACACTTTAAAATGACTAGCTAAGCTTTCAAATCAGTGTAAATGGCGGAGCTATTGGGACGGCAGACCACCGAGAATGGCCTTTCTTGGAAGGGAAAAGACAGCCCCTAAAACGACAAAAGCCCTGCTATTTCTAGCAGGGCTTTCAAATAAGTGGCGGAGCGGACGGGACTCGAACCCGCGACCCCCGGCGTGACAGGCCGGTATTCTAACCAACTGAACTACCGCTCCGCACTGGTTAGACCTAAGTCTAAATTTAAAGCCTGGCGATGTCCTACTCTCACATGGGGAAACCCCACACTACCATCGGCGCTATTTCGTTTCACTTCTGAGTTCGGAATGGAGTCAGGTGGGTCCAAAACGCTATGGTCGCCAAGCAAATTCTTTAATTCGGAAAGCTGTTTTTGTGTTCTCTACACATTCAATTCTGTTCTTGCTTCGAGTCCATCAAAACCCCTTGGGTGTTGTATGGTTAAGCCTCACGGGCAATTAGTATCAGTTAGCTCAATGCCTCACAGCACTTACACACCTGACCTATCAACGTCGTAGTCTCCGACAACCCTTTAGGATACTTAAAGTATCAGGGAAGACTCATCTCAGGGCTCGCTTCCCGCTTAGATGCTTTCAGCGGTTATCGATTCCGAACTTAGCTACCGGGCAATGCGTCTGGCGACACAACCCGAACACCAGAGGTTCGTCCACTCCGGTCCTCTCGTACTAGGAGCAGCCCCCTTCAATCTTCCAACGCCCACGGCAGATAGGGACCGAACTGTCTCACGACGTTCTAAACCCAGCTCGCGTACCACTTTAAATGGCGAACAGCCATACCCTTGGGACCGACTTCAGCCCCAGGATGTGATGAGCCGACATCGAGGTGCCAAACACCGCCGTCGATATGAACTCTTGGGCGGTATCAGCCTGTTATCCCCGGAGTACCTTTTATCCGTTGAGCGATGGCCCTTCCATTCAGAACCACCGGATCACTATGACCTGCTTTCGCACCTGCTCGAATTGTCATTCTCGCAGTCAAGCGGGCTTATGCCATTGCACTAACCTCACGATGTCCAACCGTGATTAGCCCACCTTCGTGCTCCTCCGTTACTCTTTGGGAGGAGACCGCCCCAGTCAAACTACCCACCAGGCACTGTCCGCAACCCCGATTAGGGGTCGACGTTAGAACATCAACACTACAAGGGTGGTATTTCAAGGACGGCTCCACACATACTGGCGTACGTGCTTCAAAGCCTCCCACCTATCCTACACATGTAGGGTCAATGTTCAGTGCCAAGCTGTAGTAAAGGTTCACGGGGTCTTTCCGTCTAGCCGCGGGTACACTGCATCTTCACAGCGATTTCAATTTCACTGAGTCTCGGGTGGAGACAGCGTGGCCATCATTACGCCATTCGTGCAGGTCGGAACTTACCCGACAAGGAATTTCGCTACCTTAGGACCGTTATAGTTACGGCCGCCGTTTACCGGGGCTTCGATCAAGAGCTTCGACCGAAGTCTAACCCCATCAATTAACCTTCCGGCACCGGGCAGGCGTCACACCGTATACGTCATCTTACGATTTTGCACAGTGCTGTGTTTTTAATAAACAGTTGCAGCCACCTGGTATCTGCGACTCTCAATAGCTCCATCCGCAAGGGACTTCACCGTCGAGAGCGTACCTTCTCCCGAAGTTACGGTACCATTTTGCCTAGTTCCTTCACCCGAGTTCTCTCAAGCGCCTTGGTATTCTCTACCCGACCACCTGTGTCGGTTTGGGGTACGATTCCTTACAATCTGAAGCTTAGAGGCTTTTCCTGGAAGCATGGCATCAATGACTTCACATCCGTAGATGCTCGACGTCGTGTCTCAGCCTTAAAGAGAGCCGGATTTACCTAACTCTCAAGCCTACGCACTTGAACCTGGACAACCGTCGCCAGGCCCACCTAGCCTTCTCCGTCCCCCCATCGCAATTGTAAGAAGTACGGGAATATTAACCCGTTTCCCATCGACTACGCCTTTCGGCCTCGCCTTAGGGGTCGACTTACCCTGCCCCGATTAACGTTGGACAGGAACCCTTGGTCTTCCGGCGAGGAGGTTTTTCACCCCCTTTATCGTTACTCATGTCAGCATTCGCACTTCTGATACGTCCAGCATGCGTTACCACACACCTTCAACCGCTTACAGAACGCTCCCCTACCCAATATACAAAAGTATATTGCCGCAGCTTCGGTTTACTACTTAGCCCCGTTACATCTTCCGCGCAGGCCGACTCGACCAGTGAGCTATTACGCTTTCTTTAAATGATGGCTGCTTCTAAGCCAACATCCTGGCTGTCTGAGCCTTCCCACATCGTTTCCCACTTAGTAGTAATTTGGGACCTTAGCTGGCGGTCTGGGTTGTTTCCCTCTCCACGACGGACGTTAGCACCCGCCGTGTGTCTCCCGGATAGTACTTACTGGTATTCGGAGTTTGCAAAGGGTTGGTAAGTCGGGATGACCCCCTAGCCTTAACAGTGCTCTACCCCCAGTAGTATTCGTCCGAGGCGCTACCTAAATAGCTTTCGGGGAGAACCAGCTATCTCCAGGTTTGATTGGCCTTTCACCCCTAGCCACAAGTCATCCGCTAATTTTTCAACATTAGTCGGTTCGGTCCTCCAGTTGATGTTACTCAACCTTCAACCTGCCCATGGCTAGATCACCTGGTTTCGGGTCTATATCCAGAGACTGAACGCCCAGTTAAGACTCGGTTTCCCTACGGCTCCCCTAGATGGTTAACCTTGCCACTGAATATAAGTCGCTGACCCATTATACAAAAGGTACGCAGTCACAGGACAAAGCCTGCTCCTACTGCTTGTACGTACACGGTTTCAGGTTCTATTTCACTCCCCTCACAGGGGTTCTTTTCGCCTTTCCCTCACGGTACTGGTTCACTATCGGTCAGTCAGTAGTATTTAGCCTTGGAGGATGGTCCCCCCATATTCAGACAGGATATCACGTGTCCCGCCCTACTCGATTTCACTGAACACACGTCGTCAACTACGGGACTATCACCCTGTATCGTCGGACTTTCCAGACCGTTCGTCTAACGCGTGTAAAGCTTAAGGGCTAGTCCAATTTCGCTCGCCGCTACTTTCGGAATCTCGGTTGATTTCTTTTTCTCGGGGTACTTAGATGTTTCAGTTCCCCCGGTTCGCCTCCTTACCCTATGTATTCAGGTAAGGATACGTGCTTATGCACGTGGGTTTCCCCATTCAGAAATCCCAGACTCAAATGGTTGTTACTACCTAATCTGGGCTTATCGCAAGTTACTACGTCTTTCATCGCCTCTGACTGCCAAGGCATCCACCGTGTACGCTTAGTCACTTAACCATACAACCCGAAGGAGTTTCGAGTTGATGAACAAGTCACCAAAGTTGTCTGCAATTTTTATACATGATGCAGACTCGATTTTGCCGGACTCAAATTCCAAGAACACTTGAATGTGTTATTTTGGTGTTTGTCTTAAAGACAAACATTGAGAACTTTACAAACAACAATAAATTGTTGTTTTGTCAGCTTTCCAAATTGTTAAAGAGCTATGTTAGCTACAAGCTTGCGCTTGTGAACTATCAATCTGTGTGGACACTCATCGTGAATAATCATCGTATAAGGAGGTGATCCAGCGCCAGGTTCCCCTAGCGCTACCTTGTTACGACTTCACCCCAGTCATGAACCACAAAGTGGTAAGCGTCCCCCCGAAGGTTAAACTACCTACTTCTTTTGCAGCCCACTCCCATGGTGTGACGGGCGGTGTGTACAAGGCCCGGGAACGTATTCACCGTGGCATTCTGATCCACGATTACTAGCGATTCCGACTTCATGGAGTCGAGTTGCAGACTCCAATCCGGACTACGACGCACTTTTTGGGATTCGCTCACTTTCGCAAGTTGGCTGCCCTCTGTATGCGCCATTGTAGCACGTGTGTAGCCCTACTCGTAAGGGCCATGATGACTTGACGTCGTCCCCACCTTCCTCCGGTTTATCACCGGCAGTCTCCCTGGAGTTCCCGACATTACTCGCTGGCAAACAAGGATAAGGGTTGCGCTCGTTGCGGGACTTAACCCAACATTTCACAACACGAGCTGACGACAGCCATGCAGCACCTGTCTCAGAGTTCCCGAAGGCACCAATCCATCTCTGGAAAGTTCTCTGGATGTCAAGAGTAGGTAAGGTTCTTCGCGTTGCATCGAATTAAACCACATGCTCCACCGCTTGTGCGGGCCCCCGTCAATTCATTTGAGTTTTAATCTTGCGACCGTACTCCCCAGGCGGTCTACTTAACGCGTTAGCTCCGAAAGCCACGGCTCAAGGCCACAACCTCCAAGTAGACATCGTTTACGGCGTGGACTACCAGGGTATCTAATCCTGTTTGCTCCCCACGCTTTCGCATCTGAGTGTCAGTATCTGTCCAGGGGGCCGCCTTCGCCACCGGTATTCCTTCAGATCTCTACGCATTTCACCGCTACACCTGAAATTCTACCCCCCTCTACAGCACTCTAGTCTGCCAGTTTCAAATGCAATTCCGAGGTTGAGCCCCGGGCTTTCACATCTGACTTAACAAACCACCTGCATGCGCTTTACGCCCAGTAATTCCGATTAACGCTCGCACCCTCCGTATTACCGCGGCTGCTGGCACGGAGTTAGCCGGTGCTTCTTCTGTCGCTAACGTCAAACGAATACGCTATTAACGTACCCGCCTTCCTCACGACTGAAAGTGCTTTACAACCCGAAGGCCTTCTTCACACACGCGGCATGGCTGCATCAGGCTTGCGCCCATTGTGCAATATTCCCCACTGCTGCCTCCCGTAGGAGTCTGGACCGTGTCTCAGTTCCAGTGTGGCTGATCATCCTCTCAGACCAGCTAGGGATCGTCGCCTTGGTGAGCCCTTACCTCACCAACTAGCTAATCCCACCTAGGCATATCCTGACGCGAGAGGCCCGAAGGTCCCCCTCTTTGGCCCGTAGGCATCATGCGGTATTAGCCATCGTTTCCAATGGTTATCCCCCACATCAGGGCAATTTCCTAGGCATTACTCACCCGTCCGCCGCTCGACGCCGTTATCGTTCCCCGAAGGTTCAGATAACTCGTTTCCGCTCGACTTGCATGTGTTAGGCCTGCCGCCAGCGTTCAATCTGAGCCATGATCAAACTCTTCAATTTAAGATTTTGTTCGGCTCAATGAATACTGAACATTACATAAAGTAATGTTTGAATTGACTGTGCTGAATCCGAAGATTCAATGGTCACTTCGTATCATTGAAACCTAATTTGATACCGAGGTATCTAATTGGATTATCATCAACGAGTGCCCACACAGATTGATAGGTTCTTATTTTTAAAGAGCTTTTCTAACTTACCCAGCAACTCAGTTGCTCGTCGTTAGGGGTGCGTATCTTACTCCGCACCGTGAGAGAGTCAAGCATTTTTTCAAATTTCTTTTTTCTCTCATTTCCGACTCGCTGTGTGACTTTCGTCTCACTCCGTGTCGGTGGATGCGCAGTATAGGGAGTTGAGAAATTAGTACAAGCGTTTTTTGCAAAAAAGCTTTCAACCGTTCATTAATCCATCAAAACGCCGAAATTTGCATATTTCTTCGTCACATTTGAGACATATCACAGCAATTGGTTGGAAAAACACCAACCATATACGTAAGATTCATGTGTCTATTCTGTTAAATAGACAATCGATCTCTTTATTATCTATATGTAGTAATCAAAATGACGTCTAAAAAAAATCTGATCCTATCTGCCGGGCTGGCCGTCATTGGGGGAGTGCTATTCTCTCAATTCGCTATTCCACCAGCTTTGAGCTTTCTTATCGGTGTTGCCGCTACTGCTTTTCTATTTTCATTTTCTAGCCAAACACCATCTATTCAACCAACGGAATCTGATCCTTCAACTAAAACGCTGTATGTCGGTAACCTTCCTTATAAAGCAAATGAGAGTCACGTTCGTGATTTATTTGCAGAGTATGGGCAGGTATTTGCTGTGCGCTTAATGAAAGATAAACGCACAGGTAAAAGAAGAGGGTTTGGTTTTGTCGTTATGGCCGCTGCTGACGCAGAACCGGCTATCGCGAAGTTAAATGAAAGGGAATATATGGAGCGAACACTTAAAGTTCGTATTGCTAACGATCCGAAACATCCAGATGGCGATAAATCTGAACTGGATTAAATCCTAATTTCGCCAAACAAATGTTCAGTGCATCTTCTTGCCAAGGAGGTGCACTGGCAAAGATTCGTTTTATCCCTTCTTCTTTCTCTTCAAGCTCGCCACAAGACAGTAATACTTTAACCCGGCGCGCTATCGCCTCCCCAGAATCAATCAAAACGACGTTGCTACCCAGCACTTGCTGAATTTCGTTTTTGATTAGTGGGAAGTGTGTACAACCAAGTACAGCGACGTCTACTTTATTGCATAGCGGCGATAAGATACTTTTCAGTTCATCCAAAGGAACACTTTCACCACGTAGCTTTTCTTCTGCCATATCAACCAAACGCGTCGAACCTAGTAATTCAACTGGCTTACCTTGTGCAAAATCGCGGATCAGCTCATGAGTGTATTGACGAGTGACGGTCGCAGGCGTTGCGATTAATCCTACTCCCTGAGTCGCTAGTAAGGAGGCCGGTTTGATGGCAGGCACGACACCAACAACTGGCACTAATAAGTTGTCACGCAATGACGGCAATACGATTGTACTGGCAGTATTGCACGCAATGACTACGATATCGATGTGATGCTCTGCTACCAATGCGGAAACCAGCTGATTGACGCGCGAGATAAGCACATTCTGATCGAGTTCGCCGTAAGGATAAGCTTCGTTATCGAACAGATAGAAGTAGTCTAAGTGTGGAAGGAGTTGGTGAATTTCTTGGAAAACTGACAGTCCGCCGACACCGGAATCAAACACTAGAACTTTTTTCTTACTTGATGCTCGCACGAGTCTTACCTGATGAATAGAGACTCGGCGATCATACTGGTTAGATTTGTTTTGGCAATGCTTTGGCGCGGTATCTTTGATGGCTAAATCGCTCCCCTATTTCTACTTCAAGCTTAGTCAGTTCTATATGTCCTTGAAATGATGGGGTTGATGTCACCAATGTGTGGAACTCACCATTTTCTCCACATGGATCAATATGACGTGGTAATGACTCGATTAATACTTGGTCATACCAACGACCACACCATTCTGGAGGGAGAACACTTCCGTCTATGGTGATCAACATAGCTTGAATACCACGCTCTATGACTTCCATCGCTAAGCTCAAACTATTCTCCCCCAAGAGAGGAAAGACACATTCCCATCCTGCTGGCTCAATGTAGCTACGTCGATAGTCGGCGATACCATTGCAGAACATATCGCCAAATGCGACAGCTTCTACGTTCAGCCCACTACTTTGTAATGCATTAACGATGGCCGATTGATAAATGTCGTTACTCGGAAAGACTTCAGGCAGCTCGATAGTAATGAGCGGAAGAGCAAGTAAGTCCGCTTGCATTTGCACGACCCCAAGCGGAGTTGCTTGGAACGGCACTTCTTTCCCTACGTAAGTCGTGTACAAACCAACCACCTGATAGTCCGGGTTTTCGTTTAAACGCTCTAACGTTAGTGTAGAGTCTTTACCGCTCGACCAACTGATTACGACACGTTTTGGTTTCGTCATTTTGTTTTCCAGCCATTTTCTGTACACCAATAATGATAAAGACCGCCAATAAGGCGGCCTTTGTTGTATCAAACGCAATTAGAATCGGTAGTCAGCGGATACAAAGTACTGACGCCCAGGAGTTGCGTAACCTGAGTACATCTCGTAGTTTTTATCGAAAGCGTTGCTTAGTTTGGCGTTGATGTCCCAACTTGAGTTTACAGCGTAAGAAGCGGTGAAGTTCCATAGGCTGTAGCTCGGTAGTCTTGTACTACCATTAAAGCGCTCACCTTGGTAAAGATACTGCGAGCCCAACGTCCATTGGTCAAATGTCGCATAAGCATTCCACTTAGCACCACGCTTGGAGCGGTATGCTAGTTGGGTATCTTCTGCACCAGACTTGTCGACAGGATCTTTGTAATCTAGGTAGAACTCATGAGAGACAATATCAGTATCGAGTTTAACTTCTAGTTCGATACCTTTAATCTCTGCTTCACCAATGTTTTGCATACCCGCACCTTTCCAGATCAGCATGTTTTCAATTTGGTTGTAATACCCAGTTACAGTCCAATCAACAATCGATGCCACACCAGATAACGATAGTTCCGTGTTTTTTGACTCTTCAGGCTTTAAGTTCGGCATTTCATAGCCAGGGTAATACAAGTCAACAAAGCTAGGCGCACGAAATGCAGTGCCGTGGCTCAGCGTTAATTCGTATCCTTCGTAAACTTTCCAACCTGCTGCGGTTTGCCACGTAGTGTTGTTGCCAAACTGGTTGTTTTCATCATTACGTACGCTGGCTTCGAAGGTCCATGCATTCAATGCATATTGAGCAATTGCGCTGATGCCAATGTTTGTTCTTGGGTTCTTCTCTGGGTTGTAGTCTTTCGCTGGTCCCCAGTCACTTGGTGCAAGGTAGCCTTTTGCTAACTTCTCATTACGGTAATCTAAGCCGCCTCCAATACTCAGTTCATCATTGATGCTGTATGAGTTTAGCCAAATTGCATTGAACTGTTCGATGGCCACGTGATCGCCGGTCGACTTACTTTGGCCCGATTTAAGGTCATAGTTGTCTTGTTGACCGTAAGCTAACTTCAACTCAGAAGTGTAAACATCTTTAGAATACTCAAGTGACAAATCTGCACCTACGTATTCCACTTCACCCGTTTTCTTTTCGTGCTTATCTACTGTTCCCCACCCAGGATTGCCATAACTGCTGTTGTCATAGTCGTATTCGTTGCTGTATGTACTAAAGCCTACGTAACCAGAAAAATTATCAGAAAAGTTTTGCTGGTAACCTAATTTAAGGTTCAACGTTTCAAATCCGTGCTCATCGCCATCATTCAAACCCGGTAAAGGTTTAACGTTAAAACCATCCGTTTTCTCGTAACCTAATACCCCTTTGATGTGCTTACCTTCACCAACAGGTTTAGATACGGCAAACGTGCCTTTTTTATGATTGTTGGAGCCATAACCCGCCGACACTCGGCTTGCATCATCATCAATATTTGCACGAGTAATAATGTTGATTACGCCGGAAATCGCCTCTGAGCCATAGATAGATGCGCGTGCGCCGCGAATGTAGTCGATACGTTCAATAGAGTTGATTGGAAATTGGTTGAAATCGATACCGCCCATGATTGCGCGAGGCATACGTACACCATCAACCAAAACCAACACTTGGGTGGCACTGCCACCGCGAACAAAAATCGATGCGCTTTGGCCACGGCCACCATACTGAGCAACCTCAATACTAGGCAAAGTACGGAACACATCAAACAAACTGTCGGCTTGCTGACGGCGAATATCTTCTTTCGTTACTGTCACGGTTTGAGCTAGAACAGCCCCATCGATTTGCTTGAATCGATTCGCAGTAACAACGATGGTTTCGTCAACAGAAACTTCTTGGGCCTGTAGATAAGAGACAGGTGAAAGCAGCGATGCCAGGGTGATCGCCAATGCGGATTTTTTCATTATATTGTCCTAAATCGCGTAATTCCTTCCGAGCCCTGCCTCCTTAGGCAGTCCAGTGCTATGGCTCAGTTGCTGGCAGGTATTCGGACTGAAGAGCGAGGTTTACACCACCTAGTTGCTCGACTTCCCACATAAACTAATGCAGTGTCGTGATGAGCGTTCGTTCTCTTTTACCGCTGCGCGTCAGTTCTGGGTTTTCACCAGATTCCCATTTCAGCCATCTAGATTGCTAGATGACACCAGCTTGAGGCAAATATTATTCAGCTATTGATTATTTGTCCAGCCAATATTGCCCATAGAAATTGTAACGTTTTGATTAATTTTGCTTTCTCCTCAACCTGTACGCACTATCTTTAAATCAATTCCCGTACAAAACTGGACATACTGTTGAGATTGAATAAAATCTGCGCTCTTAAATTGAATGCACCATAAAAGGTAAGATCATGGCTACTCTTGATGTAAATCCACAACGCTACCAAGAACAACTGGCTGAAAAAGTCGAACGTCTCACGGATATGTTCGCGCCATACAACGTGCCAGAACTGGAAGTGTTTGAATCACCAGAGCAGCATTACCGCATGCGTGCTGAGTTCCGTGTTTGGCATGAAGGCGAAGATCTTTACTACATCATGTTCAACCAAGAAACTCGTGAGAAATACCGAGTTGACCAATTCCCTGCAGCAAGCCGTCTGATCAACGACCTGATGCCGCTATTGGTTGAAGCGATGAAAGACAACGACTCACTACGTCGTAAACTGTTCCAGGTGGATTTCCTATCGACGCTAAGTGGTGAGATTCTGGTTTCACTCCTTTACCATCGCCAACTTGATGAAGAGTGGATTGAAAACGCGAAAGCCCTTAAACAGCGTTTAAATGATGAAGGCTTTAACCTAAACATCATTGGTCGCGCTCGTAAGATGAAGATTGTCCTAGACCGCGACTACGTGATCGAGAAGCTCGATGTAAATGGTCAGAGCTACATCTACCAACAAGTAGAGAACAGCTTCACTCAGCCGAACGGCAAAGTCGCAGAGAAGATGTTGGAATGGGCGGTCGACTGCACCCAAGAAAGCACTGGCGACCTACTAGAACTTTACTGTGGTAACGGTAACTTCTCGCTGGCCTTGGCACAGAATTTCGACCGCGTCCTAGCAACTGAGCTAGCCAAACCATCGGTTGTATCTGCACAGTACAACATCGCCGCCAATAAGATTGATAACGTACAAATCTTACGTCTATCAGCAGAGGAATTTACTCAAGCGATCGAAGGTAAGCGTGAATTCCGTCGTCTACAAGATGCAGGCGTGGATCTGAAGAGCTACAACTGCAATACGATTTTTGTCGATCCACCACGCTCTGGTATGGATGTCGACACTTGTAAAATGGTGCAAGGTTACGAGCGCATCATGTACATCTCTTGTAACCCTGAGACTCTAAAAGAGAACTTGGACATTCTATGCGAAACACACCACGTAACGCGTTTTGCTCTGTTTGACCAATTCCCTTATACCCACCATATGGAAGCGGGCGTGCTATTGGAACGCAAAGCGTAACCCACGGCGTCAAATACAAAAAAGCGAGCTCAATGGCTCGCTTTTTTTGTATTTGATTCGTTTTGCTTATTCCGCAGAAGTCTTCTTGCTGACAAACCCTAGCTTCTTACCAATCCATGCGAGTAAGATCATTGAAACCATGATCGCAAAGAAGTTTGAGCCTGCTTCTGGGTATTGCGCTTTAATAAACGCAGAGTGACCAAACGCACCTACGAAGAAACACGCCAAGCCCACTAACGGAATATCTTCCGATACCGGGTTGTTTAAGTACTCTTGATAAAGAGCTTGTACAGCCAGTACGAGTGCAATCAGTGGGAAGATTGAGAAAGACACTTCACTCATGGTCAACCACGACAACAAAGCATCACCACACATACCTGCAACCAGTGCCAAAATCAGCGTTTTCTTTTCAGATTTATTTCCATTCGACATTATTCTATCCCGCCTTTTAATCGGTTACGTTCACGTTCTTTGCGATACCAATAGGCCCCTTTGGCTATCATTCGCAATTGCATGATCAATCGCTCGGCGAGTTCATCGCGCTCACGTCGATCTAAATCTAAAGCTTCAGCACCCGAACTAAAGACCAAAGTCACCGACGCCTCTGCTTGAGTATACGCCTCTTCTCTGGTCATACCGGTGCTCATTAAATACTCGGTTAATTCTGCCGCAAAATGCTGGATTTCTCGAGCGACGGCAGTACGAAATTCAGAAGAAGTGCCAGAGCGCTCACGCAATAATAAGCGGAATACGTTAGGGCTACTTTCAATGAATTCCATAAAGGTTTCAACCGAAGTTCGAATCACACTGCCTTCTTTGACAATACGTTGACGTGCCTGACGCATCAGTTGACGTAATAGTAAACCGCCTTCATCAACCATTGTTAAGCCTAGCTCATCCATGTCTTTGAAGTGACGATAAAAAGAAGTGGGTGCAATTCCTGCCTCTCGGGCAACTTCTCGCAAGCTGAGACTGGAAAAGCTGCGATCCGCACTTAATTGACTAAATGCCGCATCGATCAGTGATCGACGTGTCTTCTCTTTTTGTTGTGCGCGGATTCCCATCGATTTCATTCTTAACTTGCTCTTTTCTGTAGGGTACAAGAGCTTCAATATAACGCAATTCACCCCTACGGAGAAAGATATGTTGCCTCACCCGAGGTAAGCGGCGAGAACGTTACTATTGGCATGCATCTAATTGCAATGTTCTCGAGTCAATTTATAGACATACAACATACCAATTCATCCTTTTGTTCGATTCTGCGTGATCACTTCCACTCTCTCGCAGCCATTACGTGTACGTATAGAGCAAATGAGTTAAAATCGCGCTAAAGCAATGTTAAGCAAATATAACAAGGAAGGCATCATGGCGCATGTTAATCACTATGACGTGATCGTAATTGGTAGTGGCCCTGGCGGAGAAGGGGCTGCAATGGGGTTAACCAAAGCGGGACTGAATGTTGCCATCGTCGAGAAAGAAAGCAGTGTGGGCGGTGGCTGTACGCACTGGGGAACCATTCCATCGAAAGCGCTGCGCCATGCAGTAAGCCGTATCATCGAATTCAATAGCAACCCACTATTTTGCAGAAACAACACCAGCCTTCATGCAACATTTTCTGACATTTTAGGCCATGCGAAAACGGTTATCGATAAACAGACTCGCCTTCGTCAGGGGTTTTACGACCGCAATGACTGCACGCTGCTGTTCGGTACTGCACGTTTTATCGATACGCACTCTATCGCGGTAATGCAAAATGACGGTACGGAAGAAACCTACTCGGCCGATAAATTTGTCATCGCGACGGGCTCTCGTCCTTACCGACCAAACGATGTCGACTTCTTGCATGAACGAATCTACGACAGTGACTCTATCCTGAGCCTGAAACACGACCCTCGTCATATCATCATTTATGGTGCAGGCGTTATCGGTTGTGAGTACGCCTCTATCTTCCGCGGACTTGGTGTGAAAACCGACCTGATCAATACCCGAGATCGTTTGTTGGAGTTCTTGGATAACGAAGTGTCTGATGCACTGTCTTACCACTTCTGGAACAGCGGCGTTGTCATTCGTAACGACGAAACCTACGAGAAAATCGAAGGCACAGAAGATGGCGTCATAATTCACCTGCAGTCAGGCAAGAAAATGCGCGCCGATTGTTTGCTGTATGCGAACGGCAGAACCGGTAACACCGACAAACTCAGTTTGGATGTCGTCGGTCTAGAATCGGATTCTCGCGGCCAGCTTAAAGTGAACCGCAACTACCAAACGGCGGTTGAGCACATTTACGCAGTAGGTGATGTGATTGGTTACCCTAGCCTTGCAAGCGCAGCCTACGACCAAGGACGCTTTGTCGCACAAGCGATCACCAAAGGTCAGGCAGAAAACTATCTGATTGAAGACATCCCAACAGGCATCTACACCATTCCAGAAATCAGCTCTGTTGGTAAAACAGAACAAGAACTGACGGCAGCGAAAGTGCCTTATGAAGTTGGCCGCTCTTCATTCAAACATCTGGCCCGTGCGCAAATTGCAGGCAAAGATATCGGCAGTTTGAAAATTTTGTTCCATCGTGAAACCAAGGAAATTCTCGGCATTCACTGCTTTGGTGAACGTGCAGCGGAAATCATCCACATTGGTCAAGCCATCATGGAACAAAAAGGCCAAGCCAATACGATTGAATATTTCGTGAATACTACCTTCAACTACCCGACCATGGCCGAAGCCTATCGTGTAGCGGCATTGAATGGGTTGAACCGATTGTTCTAGTAGCCATACAATGCTGAGATAATGAGGTTAAATGAGTATTTGGGTTGCCATGATCCAAATGCAAAAACAGCAGGTTTTCGACCTGCTGTTTTTATTTACGCGAGGAACGTTCCTTTACGCCATTGATAGAAGAATATCGCCCCAAGACCAAACCCTCGCATTGCCATAAAGCTGGTCATCGCAAACCACAGTGCATGGTTTTGCCAGCCAGAGAACAAAAAGAAGATTACGAAGAAACAGCAAGTCGCCACGAACATACTGTTCCGCATATCTTTACCTTTGGTGGCACCAACAAAAATGCCATCGAATAAGAAACACCACATGGATGCCAACGGCATCACCACCAGCCAAGGTAGATAGATCGCTGCTTGCTGCTGCACAATCGCAATAGAAGTGATCATGGCGATCAAATTCGCTCCCGCCAAGCCAAATACCGCAGTAAGCCCTAAGCAGATGATCAGACTCCAAAAGAATGTCCCGATCAGAGAATCACTAAGCTGAGCTCGGTCTTTCGCGCCAATCGCTTTCCCCACCATCGCTTCCATCGCGTAGGCAAAACCATCCATGCCGTAGGAAATCATCATCAAGAAGCTCATCAACACAGCGTTTGCCGCGACAACATCATCACCAAAGCTCGCGCCCTGAAACGTCATAAAGCTAAACGCAGCTTGCAAACATAATGAACGAAGAAAGATATCGCGATTGAGTTTCACAAATCGCCCTAGCCCATGCTGAGTGTCAGCAAGTAATTGCTTGGGTGACGGCAACTGACGTACTTGCCATGTCTTCCACACGCAGACCAAACCAAACGCCATGCCTGAGTAATCAGCAATCACGGATGCAAGCGCAGCACCTTCAACTTTCCAACCTAAGCCCATCACAAATAACAAATCGAGAGCGATGTTGGTGACATTGGTGATGATCACCATCCACATAGGCGCTTTGGAGTTTTGCGTGCCGAGCAGCCAGCCCAACAACACAAAGTTCATTAGAGCTGCGGGGGCACTCCACACACGGATAGAGAAATATTGCATGCCGTAGTGCTTCACTTCGGCACTGGCATCACTCCAGCCAAAAATCAGATCAGCAAGTGGGTTATGGGCTATGAGGAACACCAAAGCAAACAGCAAAGCCATGAATGAGCCTTGCATAAACACCAAGGCAAGTTGCTTTCGGTCTTCACCGCCATAGGACTGCGCCGCTAGGCCAGTCGTCGACATGCGTAAGAAGCCAAGCAGCCAGAACGTTACGCTGATCATAGTGCTGCCCAGCGCAACGCCGCCCAAATACCACGCGTGCTCTAGGTGGCCAATCACCGCCGCATCGACTAAGCCTAATAGTGGAACGGTAATATTCGACAACACCATAGGTATAGCTAAAGCTAAGACTTGACGATGTACTTGGGGATTCGATAAAGGAGAGAAAATAGAGTTTGTCACAGGCACCTCGTTGTTTAGATCGACGAGTGTACCTGAGTGCTTAATGACTAGCCAATTACCACTTGATGTGAACAAGCACTGGCGTGAGACGGTGCTTTAGCATTGGAATTTTATTGAGCCAGCGTTGCCAAGCTTTCCATCGTGAACAGAATCGGTCGAATGGCGAGAACGCTTTCACCCATTGTGCCCACGGCAGCCATCTCAGAACTTGTTCCGCCGGTGCCTCAAATCCATGGGCATAGTAATCCGAACCAAGCTTTTGCCCCCACTTGCTTTCTGTTAAGTCTCCAGCGAGTACCATACAAACCTCAGCTGAGACAAAATGGCGACCTAAGTTTTGAATAAACCGCGCAACATGTCGCTCAGAGCAATCCAACAATGCCATTTCGCACAGAATCAATACGGGTGATTTATCTGGAATGGTCAGAGATTCGAGCCACGACATGTCTTCCACACTCCCACTGCGATGTTCGTAGCGTTCGTTTTTATGAAATAGACGCTGACGCCAAACTAGATTCTCCGTAACATCCAATTCAATCCAGTGACAGCGGCCGTTATCCAAACGGTAAAAACGGGTATCGAGTCCAGCTCCAACATTGATGATCCAAGCGTCCGGATTTTGCTGCAAAAACTGCGTTACCTGTTGGTCGCACAGTTGAGTCAACGTCACATGTAGCAGCTGCTTTTGCGCGACATCACCACTTAAACAATCAGGTGCCATCTTGCAGCTTAGACAAGCTTTCGCCGCAATGGGGTCATACACCAAACCATTGTCGACCATGCTTTCACGGCTGCGTAATAGCAAAGGTTTCAATAGATGATTAGGAACTTGATGTTTTGACTTAGACATGGGCATTTCCTGCGCCAGTGAGAAAGAGTGGACACTGGAAAGATGATAATGAATATCAATTACATTATCAAGCACAGAGAGAGCCGACAAGAATATGAGAAATAAACTGCGAGCAGGAAATCAAAGCGGATGAGAAAAAAGTGCTAAGACAAATAGGCAACAGCCCAGCGAAACTGGGCTGTTGCGATAAACTTACATCCAATCGGTATTGCGAATAATACCAACGGCTAAGCCTTCAATAGTCAGATGCTGAGACGTTAAGTCCACTTGAATCGGTGCAAACTCTTCATTCTCTGCATGCAATAAAACGGTTGAACCTTTACGCTCCAAGCGCTTGACGGTCACATCGTCATCAACACGAGCAACGACAACCTGACCATCGCGAACATCTTGTGTTTTGTGCACAGCAAGCAAATCACCGTCCATGATACCGATGTCTTTCATACTTTCGCCGTTTACACGAAGTAAGAAATCCGCTTGCGGCTTGAACATCGCAGGGTCAACTTGGTAGTGCGCTTCTACGTGCTCTTGAGCCAGAATCGGCTCACCCGCAGCGACTTGACCAATCAGAGGCAAGCCCTGTTCGTCATTGGCCGCATCTTCAAGCAGGATTCTGATCCCACGCGATGCGCCCGGAATAATTTCAATGGCTTGCTTACGAGCAAGCGCTTTTAGGTGTTCCTCTGCGGCATTCGCAGAGCGGAAGCCAAGCTCACGCGCAATCTCTGCACGAGTTGGTGGCATTCCGGTGTCATCGATTTTGCTTTTAATCAAATCGAAGACTTGTTGTTGGCGTGGCGTTAACGGCTTCATGTCTCACCTGTCTTTTTATACAGTTAACTGTGAGTATATCCAGTAAATGGTCAAATGGAAACCCAATTGGTTGTTTTTTAATTTATTTGCTGCGCTTTCTGAACTTGCCCACAAACTGTGGCGCAAAACGCGTTTAAAACACCGTACCTGAAGTTAATCAAAGTAAAGCAACAACTTAGGAGTTCGACTAATTTCCACTCAATAAAATTAAAAGGTTTGACCAGTTTCTGGTATCCTTGCTGCGCTTAAAATTTATTGCCTAGGCTTATTTCTATTGCCGTACTCATTTCTTTGCCAAGAAGTTGAACCACGCGGACACAGAACTAAGGTTGGGCCTGTTTGAATACCTATTGAGGCTGTGAACTTTATGTCTTCTGGACAATCATTTTCACGTTCATTACTAAAACTACCTTTATCGGTAATGGTAAAGGGCACCACAATCCCATCGAATCCGATTGACGATCTCAACATCGACCTAACTAAGCCGATTGTGTATGCCTTGCCGTTCCGTTCGAACGTGGATTTGCTGACACTGCAAAAACAAGCCATGAGCCTTGGGCTACCAGACCCGCTCAGTCCGCTGGAAATCAATGGCAAAACGCTTAATCGTTTCGTCTTTATTGCCTCACGTCCAACCGTGATGGGTAATGACAACGACATCCCGACAGATTCTGTTTCTCTATTTACTGAGCTGCTGGAACTGCACAAGCTTGATAGCGAGCTTGATGTGCAGATGATCCCAGCGACCGTACTTTGGGGACGCAAACCAGGTAAAGAAGAGAGCCATCGACCGTACCTGCAACCAATGAATGGGCCACAAAAAGCGAAAGCGGTAATGGCAGCAGGTCGTGACTGTTTGGTGCGCTTTAGCCCGGTGGTTTCACTGCGTTATATGGCGGATTCTCACGGTACAGACAGTGCTATTGCGCATAAATTAGCGCGCGTGGCACGTATCCACTTTTCTCGTCAAAAATTGGCGGCATCAGGTCCAAACCTACCGCAACGCCAAGTGCTATTTGCTCGCCTGTTAAAGTCACCTGCAATTGAACAAGCGATTGAAGACGAGGCAAAAAGCAAAGACATTTCGATTGAGAAAGCGCGCAAAGAAGCCCATGACATCATGGATGAAATCGCAGCCGACTTCTCATACGGTCTGGTGAAAAACGGCGATCGCATCCTGAGCTGGCTGTGGACCAAACTGTATCAAGGCCTACACATCAACAACGCTTCGACAGTGCGTCGCTTGGCGCAAGATGGCCATGAGATCGTGTACGTGCCGTGTCACCGTAGTCACATGGACTACCTATTGCTGTCTTACGTTCTGTACCATGAAGGTATGGTGCCACCGCACATTGCTGCGGGTATCAACCTGAACTTCTTCCCTGCGGGTCCGATTTTCCGTCGTGGTGGTGCGTTCTTTATTCGTCGTAGCTTTAAAGGCAACAAACTGTACTCCACGATTTTCCGCGAGTATCTAGCCGAGCTGTTTGCAAAAGGCTACTCGGTAGAGTACTTCAGCGAAGGTGGTCGCTCACGTACCGGTCGTTTACTGCAAGCGAAAACGGGTATGTTGGCCATGACGATTCAAGCGATGCTGCGTGGTCTAAACCGCCCCGTAACGCTGGTACCGGTTTACATCGGTTACGAGCACGTAATGGAAGTAGGCACTTACGCCAAAGAACTGCGCGGTAAACGTAAAGAGAAAGAAAACGCAGGTCTTGTTCTGCGTACTCTACGTAAACTGCGTAACTTTGGTTTGGGCTACGTGAACTTCGGTGAGCCAATTCAGCTCAACCAATACCTTAACGAGCACGCACCAGAGTGGACAAAAGACATCGATAGCATGGGCGGTAGCAAACCACAGTGGATGAACCCTGTGGTCAATGAGCTAGCAAACAAGATGATGACGCACATTAACGATGCGGCAGCGGCAAACGCCTTAACGCTTTGTGCAACAGCATTGTTGGCTTCTCGCCAACGTGCACTGTCTCGTGATTCTCTGATCAATCAGATTGAGTGCTACTTGAAGCTACTCAAGAACAACCCATACTCAAGCACTTCAACCATCCCAACAGAAAGTGCTGAAGAGTTGGTTGATCATGCTATCTCGTTAGATAAGTTTGTGATTGAAACAGACAGTATGGGCGACATCATTTCTCTGGATCGTAGTCAATCGATTCTGATGACTTACTATCGCAACAACATCATTCACTTGTTTGCGCTGCCATCGTTGATTGCCCAAATGATTATTCGTCAGCGCAATCTCACCGTGGAGAAAATCCAAGAGAACGTCGCGCAAATCTACCCATTCTTGAAGAAAGAGCTGTTCCTAAGCTACCAAGAGGAAGATTTAAACGACCTTGTGGTGAAAACGTTGAATGAGTTTGCCGAACAAAAAATGATCTGTCTTGATGGCAACAAATTGGAAATCAACCAATCAAACAACCAACCGCTGGTTCTACTTGGTCGCACGATTACTGAGACGCTGCAGCGTTACTCCATCGCCATGAACCTATTGGTTGCGTACCCTGAATTGGGTAAATCGGATCTGGAACAGAAGAGCCAAGACATCGCGCAACGTTTAGGTCGCCTGCACGGTATCAACGCGCCGGAGTTCTTCGACAAAGGTGTGTTTACCGCCATGTTCAATACGCTCAAACAGCAAGAGTACCTCGATAGCGACGGTAACTGCGATAAGAAGAAAACGCAGAAATTTGCCAAGCTACTGTTTACGCTGCTGTACCCAGAAGTGAAGTTGACCATCGAAGAAAGTATCCACCAACTTCAGGCATAACAAACACAAAAAAACAAAAGGCATCCAATTGGATGCCTTTTTTGATCTTCGGATTGATTACCAGAACGCGACTAATAAACCTATCGCTATCACCATGCCAACGTAGTTGTTGTTAAGGAAAGCTCTGAAACACAAATCACGCTCGCGGTGGCGGATCAAATGCTGCTGATAAACAAACAATGATGCGGCAATCAGAACCGTCCAGTAGTAACTTTGGCCTAATTGATAAAACTGCCCTAGCCCCACCAACATCGCCAACGTCACTAACTGTAACACTCCAATAATTAACTTGTCGTGGCGACCGAACAGAATCGCTGTCGATTTGATACCGATTTTTAAATCGTCATCGCGATCCACCATTGCATACTGAGTGTCGTAGGCAATCGTCCACAATGCATTAATCACAAACACAAACCAAACCATCACTGGTAGCTCACCGGTTTGTGCCGCCCATGCCATAGGAATCGCCCAGCTAAACGCTAATCCCAAAAACAGCTGCGGGATATGCGTGTAACGCTTCATAAAAGGGTAGATAAAGGCTAAGACAATGCCCGCAAAAGAGAGCTGAATCGTTAAGGGGTTCATAGTCAAAACAAGTAAGAATGAGCTCACGGCCAAAACCAAAAATAAGCCAATCGCCTCTTTCGCCGTGACCTTACCCGAAGGCAATGGGCGCTGTTTAGTACGCTTCACATGACCATCGACTTTACGGTCTGCAAAATCGTTAATGACGCAGCCTGCGCTACGCATTAAAAATACACCCAACACAAACACAATGAGCACATCCCAACTCGGTATGCCTTGGGCTGCAATGACCAGAGCCCAAACCGTTGGCCACAACAACAATAGTGAACCAATTGGGCGATCCATTCGCATCAACTGCCAATATGCTTTGGCTTTTTCTGCGGACATTTACACTCTCTCCTTGGCGTAAATAGGTGAATTCGATAAGAATAACTCAGCGACTAACATAGGTTTGTGATTCATCCACAACCTTGAGCGTCGTGCGAGAAAACGACCTTGAGGCAAGTGAACCCAACCCATTTGGAGCGAGTCGCGCTCGACATTATCGGCGCTAAAGACGGTGAGCCCTAGTGGGATATCACCTTGCTGCGCTAAGTCGTATTGCTGATCGACCAACGTAGTACGTGGGATCAAAGTACGACCAACAACCCAAGGGCAGTCGTCTCCACACAGGACGACCTCTCTTAGGAGGCAATCTTGCTCAGACAGTAACTGACTTTCATCCGATTTCAGTGTCTTCGCTGTGACGATATGATTTTGCAGCAGTTCTACCGTCAATTCCTGACAGTGCTGCTTTAAACGACGTGACAAAGACCCTTGTTCTTCCAGCCAATGCTTGGCAAATTCGTTTGGAAATTCAAATTCTTCGGGCTTTTGCCACTCTACTTCCAATAAAGAAGCAAGATAGAGTGATGTTGGCTGATTCATACTAGTATTCAATTGGAGGCTTTATGCGTACAATAAAGCAACAACTTACCGTCTTATTGAAACCGTAAGTTCCGTTATTTGTTATAGACGGTCTATTGTATCAAGACTGAAGCGATTCGAATATCGCGATCCAGAGAAAGAAAAGTTAGAAATATGTACAAACGTTATGTAGCCCAAATTATTTTTGCGTTAACAATCCTGATCTCCGCACCAAGTTGGGCTGAAACGGAAGAGACTGGACCAAAATTAGCGTACTTCACCCTAGAGCCAGATTTAACCACTAACTTTTACACCAAAGGTAAAAAATTAGGCTATGTACAAGTGCGTATCGACATCATGGTGATGAGCCAACAAGACCTAGCGATTGTTGAGCACCATCAACCCTTGATTCGCGATGCGGTCATCGAACTCCTAGGCAAACAAACCGAAGATACGATCAAGTCGCTTTCTGGCCGAGAAGACCTACGCAAAACGTTGGTAAAAGAGCTAAACGAAACCTTACTGCCAGAGACCGGGAAAACCGTCATTGCTGATTTGCTGTTTACCAAATACCTCTATCAGTAAGTAACGCTGCTTTAGATACAAAAAGACCGCTTTCGAGCGGTCTTTTTTTGTTTTTGCTATCACGCTTGTTGTTGGTATTTCTGCTTGCCCGAGTCGAACAGCGCAATCGCCATCCCGGCTAACAAGCCAGCTAAGTGAGCCGTATTGGCAATGGCCATAAACGGTTGCACAAAACCAAGTACCAACCACACCAACATAAAACCGATGATGGATTTCGGCAGCGTTAAACCTAAATGAGGTAAACGGTAACCCAAAACCCACAAATAGCCGAGTAGCGCGTACACAACACCAGATAACCCGCCGAAGTTCGCACCTTCAACATAGAACTGGCCAGCACCAGAGAGTGCCGCAGATACCACAAAGATTTGCAGTAACTTGCCAGAACCAAGGCGACGTTCAATATCGCCACCAAGTTGCCACCACCACAACAAGTTAAAGATGATGTGTGTTACCGAGAAATGCAGCAATGCATGACTCACCCAACGCCACAATTGCCATTGCTGGCCTTCAAACGCGGGAAAGTGCAACAGAGCAAATACCCCATTTCCAAAGCCTAACATCTGCAAACCATAAATCACGGCGCATACGGTCATGATCAATAAGGTCACTGGACCGGCTTTGGCTTTGATCATTCCTATGATGCTTGGGCTAGCGTAATGAAATTGGCTCTTACGAGTATCGGCAACGTCCCAGGAAGCGGCGCTGTATTTGCTAGCGGATGGATTCGCCAAAAATTGCTTCAGTTCGGCTTCTGCCTCAACTTCATGCTGGCTGTCCGTAAGCCAAAGTGCAAATTGTCCTTCACCTTCGGGCATCATCTCAATATCTATCTGACGAGAGGCCATATAATCGATAAAGGCTTGCGCCATGCGTGGATTATTTAACGTTACCAATCTCTTCATTAACTTCTCACTATCGGTAGTTGTGCTCGCTGCCAGGCTTCAAAGCCACCGTCTACACTGTACACCTGTTCGAAGCCTTGGTTAACTAAATATTGCGCTGCGCCTTGGCTGCTAATTCCGTGATAACACATCACGAGGATCGGCTGTTCAAACTCTACATCTTCCATAAACGCCACAATCGTATCGTTGGTTAGATGATAAGCCGACTCAGCATGTGCCACGGCAAACGATTGAGGATCACGAATATCTACAAGCTTTGCCTCGCCCTGCTCAAGCAAAGCCTGTGCACCTTGTACATCGATATGCTGAAACTGGTCCATTTACTTTCTCATTTTGTCGTTATGAATATACCCAAATAACCTTGGTACCCGAACTAAACACTATGCTGCTCGGTGTATTAAGTCGGAAAAAGTCATTTGGGTATACTGCCGCCATTGTAACCTATCCAGTGGCAAACTTAGACACAAGGATAATCAGGGCTTTTAAAATTGTACACATTCCAACCATTTGTGGATAAAGCTGTGAATTGCGTTGATAAAGTATATTTGGATCTTTTGATCCACAAGATGTAGTGATGATCCTGATCTAGCTGTGTGTATATTTATAACTATCCCCAAGCGACAAAACCGCTATCACCCTTATTTTGTCTGGGTTTCGAACAGTTGATAAATAATTACTTCACAGAGTTATGCACAGGTAGCACAGAAAATTTAGATCGCAAACGCTATCTATTTTCGATCGAAAATAAAAAAGCCGAGATCACATGATCTCGGCTTTCTATGAAAATCTTACTTTATATTAGAGGCTGAAGTTAGAACTCACCAACGGCCAGTTTCAGCTTCTTCATCGCATTCTTTTCTAACTGACGAATACGCTCTGCAGAAACGCCAAACTCATCAGCCAAGTCTTGCAATGTTGCTTTCTCATCGTCTAACCAACGAGAGCGCACAATGCGTTGGCTACGCTCATCTAGGCTTGCTAGTGCGTGACCAAGACGATTATTGGTGTGCATTTCCCAGTTTGCAGCTTCGATGTTGTCAGCCACGTCCGACGATTTGTCTTCTAGGTACAGCATCGGGGCAGTGTATGAGCTAGTCGCACTGTCATCATCGTCAGTTGGCATATCAAACGTTGAATCGACCGCCGCAAGACGTGATTCCATCTCGCGAACTTCGGAAGGTTCTACGCCCAACTCACGAGCTACGGTTTCGACTTCGCCATTGTTAAACCAACCTAAGCGTTTTTTCGATTTGCGTAGATTGAAGAACAATTTACGCTGCGCTTTGGTTGTAGCGATTTTAACGATACGCCAGTTACGTAGTACGTACTCATGGATCTCTGCTTTGATCCAGTGAACAGCAAAAGACACCAAACGTACGCCCACTTCTGGGTTAAAACGTTTAACGGCTTTCATTAGACCGATATTGCCCTCTTGCACTAGATCTGCCATTGGCAAACCGTAGCCTGAGTAACCTCGAGCAACGTGAACAACGAATCTTAGGTGTGACAGGATCAGGCCTTTCGCAGCCTCAATCTCACCTTTGTAGTGTAATCGTTCTGCCAGTTCACGCTCTTCATCTGCTGTCAGCATTGGGTAGCTGTTTACAGAGCGAATATAGCTATCAAGGCTATCTTGCGTGACTAGAGCCATCGGATACGCTTCTTTTGTCATTCAATTCCTCATCAATCTCTGATCTGGAGCATTACATTGCAATTTAGCTTCGATATCTTGAACTCAAAATGAACAAGTTTCAAGAAGGGCGAGCAATTATCCATAAACAATTGGTCTAAACAAGAGGTAAAAATTAGCTTGTGCTAATAAATTCCAAGTATAAGACCTTCATCACTTAAACTGGTTCAATTTCTTTTAAGTGGCGCTGCGCTGAAACGCGCGCGGCAATACAACCTAAAAGGCTACCGGTGATAATCAGCAGCAAAGATTCATCCCAACTTAGGCCAATTAAACGGAATTGGCTGTCGTACAACGCGGCAAGATCTTCTACGGCGCTGTTCATCACAATGGTCACTAACGCCGTGACAAACCACGCAATGACGGCACCTAATACACCAAACCACATACCTGTGTATAGGTACGGACGCAAAATGAAGCCGTCGGTCGCACCGATAAGCTTCATGGTTTGAATCTCTTCTTTATTCGCCAGTACATTAAAACGTAATGTGTTACCAACGATTAAAAATACCGCACCCAACATTAGGATTGTCAGAGTCACGACAATAATGCCTGCTAGTGTTTTGATGGCATTTAAGCGCGCAAGCCAGTCTTCATCTAGCCTAACATCGGTCACGTCTTGTTGTTGACCTACTTCTTTTGCTAGGGCTTGAATGTCTGTTTTGATATCAGATTCTGGCGTAATCACCAACACGCCTGGTAATGCATAACCGCTTAGCAAGCTCAGTGCTTGGTCAAAACCCGCGTACTGGCTTAAATCGGCCAAACCTTGCTGTGGAGAAATATATTCCACTTCTTTTACAAGAGGCCAAGTTTCAATTTGATCTTTGAGAACCATCACACGCGCATCCGGCATGCCTTCCACTAAGTAAGCACTAACTTGCGAGGGAGATGCCACATCTTCAGCAGCGCCTGCCACGTTTTTGCCCAATAGATACAAACAAGCTGGCATGGCAAGTGCCATGGAGATCACCGCTAGAGTCAGAATGTTGCCTAGTGGTCGTTGCCATAAGGCGCTAAAAGAGGATTTTGCTTGTTTTGCATGGACAGAGAAAAAACCATCGGTATTTGTACGCTTGGCACTGCGGCCTTTCCCTTTCTTTTGGGAGTGCTTGTTACCTGCCATAGTCTTCTACCTCACTTAGGAAGCCTTGGTTCAATTCAAAATGACGATATTGTGGGCGAGTGTTTACTAACCCAACATCGTGCGTGGCAAGTAGGATGGTCACGCCCGCACGGTTAAATTCTTCGAATAAACGCAACACACGGTTGGATAATTCTGGGTCAAGGTTACCCGTTGGCTCATCTGCCACTAATAACGTTGGTCGGTTTACCACTGCACGGGCAATACCAACGCGTTGTTGTTCACCACCAGAGAGCTGGCTCGGCAAACAACGGGCTTTATCGAGTAAGCCCGTTTTGTCTAACGCCGCAGAAACGCGACGCTTAATTTCAGTTTCGGAAATCGATTCAATACGCATCGGCAGTGCGACGTTATCGTACACACTGCGGTCCATTAATAGACGGTGGTCTTGAAAGACAATCCCAATATTGCGGCGCAAAAATGGAATGTCTTTGCTTGGAATGCGCGTGATGTCGTGACCATTGAAATGGATTTTGCCATCGGTCGGACGCTCTATCGCACATATCAATTTCAACAAGGTACTTTTACCGGCGCCGGAGTGCCCGCCTAAAAACGCCATTTCTCCGCGCCTCAGGTGAAAATCGACTTTTTGTAGTGCTTGTCGACCACCTCGGTAAGCTTTACTCACTTGTTGAAATTTGATCACCGTTGATTTCCTCTAACTTCAATTACTCTTCACGGCTAAACAAAGCGTCGATAAACTCTTGAGTTTCAAAAGGACGCAAGTCTTCAATGCCTTCGCCAACACCAATGTAGCGAATTGGAATACTAAACTGATCAGCGATAGCGAAAATAACGCCGCCTTTCGCTGTACCATCCAGCTTAGTCAATGTAATCCCGGTTAGAGGAGCTACATCACTGAAAAGTTTCGCTTGGCTAATCGCATTTTGGCCAGTACCTGCATCCAGCGTCAGCATGATTTCATGTGGTGCAGAATCATCAATTTTCTTCATCACACGTACAATCTTGCGTAGCTCTTCCATTAGGTTGGCTTTGTTTTGTAGACGACCCGCCGTATCGGCGATAACCACATCGACGCCACGCGCTTTTGCCGCTTCAATCGCATCGTAGATAACCGATGCGCTGTCTGCGCCAGTATGCTGCGCGATCACAGGAACATTGTTACGCTCGCCCCACACTTGCAGCTGCTCAACCGCTGCCGCTCGGAAAGTATCGCCTGCCGCTAACATTACTTTCTTGCCTTGGCTTTGGAACTGCTTCGCAAGTTTACCGATGGTGGTGGTTTTTCCCACACCATTCACACCAACCATCAAGATGACGTAAGGTGTTTTGCTGCTGTCGATCTCTAGAGGCTGTTCTACTTTAGATAGAATCTCCGCCATTTCTTCTTTCAGCAGACCATAAAGGGCTTCGCCATCTTTCAGATCACCACGAGAGGCTTTTTCTGTCAGGTTGTTGATGATTTTTGTGGTGGTGTCCATGCCCACATCGGCAATGAGCAGTTGCTCTTCTAGCTCTTCAAATAGGTCGTCATCGATTTTTTTACCGCTGAACAGGCCAAAGAAACCAGCACCGATGTTTGCTTTTGTACGGCTAAGGCTGCGCTTAAGGCGAGCGAAGAAGCTTTCTGTCGGCTTTTCTTGCTCTTGAATACGAGGCGCAACCGGTACTTGTGGCTCTTCTGCTTCTGCTTCTGCTTCTGCTTCTGCTTCTGCTTCTGCTTCTGCTGGGGCAGCCTCAGCTTTTTCTGGCTCTTGTTCAAGCTCTTGAGTTTGTTGCGCTTGCTCAGCAACCTCTTCGGTTTGCTGCTCTTCAGAAGGCGCTTCCACTGCTTCTTCTGTTACTGTTTCTTCAGTTTTTGGTTTTGGGCTTTGTTCTTCGTCACCAAAACCTAGCCACGAAAGTAATCCGCGCTTCTTTTTTTCCGTCATCTGGGGCTATCCTAGATTGTCTTTTTATCTATTAATGACTCTTTTTTGACAAGATTATTATCTGTCTAAAAAAGGCTAATGACAAAGTTGTGAAAACTTTCCAATTAGGTGATTCTAATCTTATTAGTGTTACACTCTGTCATCTTGAATTTTCTGGGCTGTATCCAAGCTCAAAGCTTGGGCGATTGGGTATAGTATCACTTTATTAGCGGTCAAAAAATCTATGGTAAGACGTCGCCAGCAAAACACATCACAAAAAAAGCCAACAACGGGCTTTGTTCGCATTATTAGTGGTTTATGGAGAGGCAGAAAACTCCCTGTCCATGACGCTGAAGGTTTGCGTCCAACCACTGACCGCGTGAAAGAAACCCTGTTTAACTGGTTAGCACAAGATGTGCCGCAAGCAAAATGCCTCGATTTATTTGCTGGCTCTGGTGGTTTAGGTTTTGAATCGGCTTCACGCCAAGCAGAACTCGTGACCATGATTGAGCTCAACCCGCAAGCTTTTCAGCAGTTACAAAAAAACGTCGCGTCGTTGAAAGCCACTAATATCCAAGTGGTGAACACCGATGCCTTGAGCTTTCTGAAACAACCAGGTACACCACATCACGTGGTTTTCATCGATCCACCTTTCCGTAAGGGACTATTGGATGAAACCGTGACCTTGCTAGAGCAAAACGGTTGGCTTGCAGAAGACGCTATGATTTATATTGAAACGGAAAAAGAGCTGAGCATTGCTGGGCTTCCAGAAAATTGGCACCTGCACAGAGAAAAAACCGCAGGCCAAGTCAGTTACCGTCTGTATGAACGTACCTCAGCCTAACGCCTCGATTTAAAAGGACACTTAAATGAAAGCACTACTTATCCTAGCTAAAGCGGCGATTGCCTTTGTTTGGCTGGTTTTGATTCTGAATATTGTGATGCCATTTCCAGGTAATGCTGCGATTGCGTTGTACATCATGACAGCCTTCTTGTTCATCATGCACGGTTTGCAAATGGCAATCTTCATTGGTGCATTTGGCGATAAGATTCAGATGAGCAGTTGGGAAAAGTATTCCATCTTGATTTTTGGTATTTTTGCCCTGCTCGACATTCGTCGTAAACACATGATGTAAACATCGTTATAAAGAAAAGCCGCTCACTGGAGCGGCTTTTTGTTGTCTTTGATTTATCCCAAATAGCTTTTCACACCATCTAGGAACATCTGGGTGGAAATCATCACCAATAACAAGCCCATCAAGCGTTCCACCGCTTTCAGACCGCGTTCGCCCAACAGACGATTGAAAAAGCCATAGAACATCAAAATAAAGAAGGTCGCGCCCCACGCAATCACCACCGACGCTGAGAGTTCGACCAGTTTGTCGGGATGCTGGGAAGAAAGCAGAAGTAACGCGGCAATCACTGATGGGCCAGCAATCATTGGAATCGCCATTGGCACAATAAACGGCTCTTCACCCGCCGCTAACCCGGTGATGCTCCCTGCACTTGGGAAAATCATCTTAATTGCGATGATAAATAAGATGATGCCACCAGAGATACTCAAAGTTTCCGGCTGTACGTGCAAAAAGCTCAAGATGCTTTGTCCGGCGAACAAGAACAACATCAAAATCAATAAGGCAAAAATCAGCTCGCGGATGAGCACCTTACGACGACGTTTGGGATCGATGTGTTTAAGAATGGACAACACAATGGGCAAATTGCCAAGAGGGTCCATGATAAGAAACAGCATGGTCGCTGCAGAAAGAATATCCATGTTCTGGCCTCGACGAAAAAAATGGCGACCAGTGTATAGTAAGGAGATTGCGCGAGTATACGCCTAAGGGCGAAATCAGATAATTCGCCCCCGATTACCGAAACAACCTCAGACGCCGCTTAATGGTTGCAAATACGCGCCATGTTGACGACGAACTTGCCTTCGAGTTCGCGAACCTTATCGCGCTGTAATAAAAAGGTTAGCAATGCATCTAAGTCTAGATCATTCAACTTACAGGTATGAAAGCGTACGTCTGCGCCAAAATGTTGTGCGAGCTCGTCGCGGCTCATTGGGGTTTCACGTAGTAGGTTTAGTAAGTTGTGAGCATGAATGTCACTCATCGTTAACTCCAGTTAGCAAATAGAACCCGACCAGTGTACTGAAATCGTCGAGCACTGCTTTGACTTACGTTAGTAAATGATAGAAGCAACAATGAGTGCATGAGCAAGAAAGTAGCTACCACTTACCCAAACATACGCGCGCTTCATTGGTTTACGGAATCCGTGTATGGCGTAAGCGAGCGCGGAATACGTCATGATGACGGTACCACTAAAGCCAATGGCATTCGCGTAGCTAGGCGTTTGCAGCCAAACCTCACCGGCAGCCCAAGCGAGCTGCACTAGCATTATGCCCATAGTCACAACGGGAAAAACGAGCGAATCTAACTGCGGTAAAAGAAGGAAAAACGCCACGATACTGGCGGCAAGCAACAAAGCCAACAACCACCACACGATATCGCCATTAAGCTGAACCCAAAAAGATTTGCTATAGCACACTTGCGCTGCGAGATAGGCAGCAAAATAGATCAGCTTGCGTGTTTTAAACGAATGCAGCGTATCGGCGAACATAGAAACCACCAAACCACCAGCAATCCAGTAGCTGTGATCGGCCGACGGCCCTTGGGTTAGCACCAAAATAAGAAGAAGTAATAGCGTAAAGATTTTAAACACTAAGGATTGTGTCGGGTTCGCTTGCTTTGCACCCAACACGGAATACATACCTGATAACCCTATCGCCAGCCAACTCCACATGCCGTACATACCTTTTACTTAAACTCGCCGCTAGTCTAGGTAGACCAGTTTTGATGTAAAGACACAATCTACGAAAGTTGGATCTCGCTAGCGATTCGAAACATTTTGTAACCCTCTCTAGCGCTAGCAAAAATAATGTGGATTGGAATTCGTAGTTAGTGTTCACACGATTTCATAGTGTGTGTAAAAAAGCCAACTTGTGTGTATGGCCATCAACACGGACAAACATCAACCACAAAAAGTCTGGTTACCCCTATTCATCCTGATATGGGAAAGAATGCCATGATAAGCCCATCTAAACATCACTCTCCAAGTGGATTTGTTTGTATTAAAAATATCATTAAAACAACGTAACTCAATGATAAATAAAAACACATTAACGTTAATGAGGGGAAAAATACTATTAGCCGCTCCACAACCCACCAATCATACTTCCTTGCCAGAATTTCTCATCAGATAAGAAATTCTTGCACCATCCTAGTGCCTTCATTAACCACCGCCATAGCACAACGCTCACTTTTCTCAACTTTTGAGAAATACAGACAAAATACCAAACCAACCACCAAACTGAGACAAAAAATAATATAACAGCCACTTATTAACCATTTACAACACATTAAAATCAATAACTTAAAACAAAAAAGCATAATTAAGACCCAAAGCGAACACTTTAAATACAGCCCAAAAAACACTGTTTTATAGGTCAATTTAAAGTAAAAACAGCCAAGTTAAGCATGAGTTTTGAAAAGTTTTCTACAGATACGTTGATCAACAGCCAAAAACAGTGCTATATTTACTCCATCGAGTTCATCAAAGATTTAAGAGGTAGTGTTATGATTTCATCTTCTCAAAAACAAGGGCTGGTTATGATTGCAGTGGTTGTGGGTTTAATGACACTGCCAATGATGTACTAAGTCACTGATTAAAAATAAAAAAGGACGCTTTCGCGTCCTTTTTTATTTCTCAATTTTTAGGTTTACTGTATGTGCTCTGACAAGATGTCCCAATGCATGTAGTAAAAACCGAGTGCAGCGAGTGTGATTAGCGCCATTAGCAAAATAGCGGTTCGCCAAATAAAACGGGAACTTCTTGGCGTTAACTCTTTTTCACAGTCATCACACGCTGCCATGAAACCTTTTCGATCATCCAGCTTATAGTTGTCCTCATGCACGACTTTATTACGCACAGTGGCGATAAAACGCAATTTCGCGATCACATCATGAGGTAAGCGCTCTTCACAACTGCTGATAAGTTGGTGCAACCCTTTCCCTTCTGCGTGATATTGAGTACGCAAAAGCTTTTCGATCGTTCGGGTACGCATGACTACTTTTTCGATATCTGACATCGTAACCCTCCTTTACTGACCTTCCCTTCGTTAGTCATTTCATTCTTCTATAAATTTAGAGCTTTTTCGAGCGGTTAAGTGCAATTTTCCTTTCAAATTGTGCCCTTGCACGCATATAAACTGTGAAGTCCGCCGAATAAAATCTACACCCCTTTTATTAGATCACGAATAGTTTATCTCAACTCATAGTTTAATCAGGGAGTTCTGTAGAATAGGGCCCAATGAAACATTGGAGGTTATCATGCCAATCTCACTTATCTTGGCCATTTTTGCCCTCATCGCTCTTGGCGCATGGGTGTTCTTTCGTTTCTACAGCAAACATTACGTTGGTGAAGATGCGCCAGAACAAAGTGTTCAAGTCACGATTTTAGACAAACAAGCGATCGATGTGCCGGATGCGCAGCCGGGACAGGACGACCAAGAATATTGGATTTATGTGCAACGTGGCCCAATCGGCCCGAAACGAGAATTCCAAATTGGTGTGCACTATTACCACGCGCTTAATCCAGGTGATAAAGGCACCCTGACCTACTGTGGCGACAAATTCCTACATTTCGCAATCAAACGCTAACTTACGGCAGCAACCAACGAGTCTTGGCTGATTTCGAGAACAAATAACTCATCGCCAAGGCTCCCGCCCCACTTAACACAATCCACACAGGGATCACCCATCCCGGATGACCGGTATACCAACCGAACTCTTTCATCGGCCATAAGAAGATTGGGTGAAGTAAGTAAATGCCCAAGCTGTGCTGGCTGATAAAACTCACCACTTTCTGCACGTTCTTCGGCAACCCTTCCCCAAAATACCGACACAGCATAAAAATCATCGATGCCGCCAAAATCACGTTCAATGTTTTGTATGACAACCAACGCCCCACGGTGTATTTCTCCGCTTCCAAACTGTTGGTCACCACCATGGTGAATGTCACGGCTAACGCCACCAATCCAAACCCAGTGAACAACGTCACCATAGAACGATTTAGTGGCACTTTTTGAAACAGCACATAGCCCAAAGGCAGATAGCCCATATAGAGCCACATTTGGTTACTCCATGGCCCATCAATCTTGAATAGGAATAACGTGCTAGTGAACATCCAAAAAGCCAGATAGGTATAGAGGACATTGTCATCAACATTACGTGCCATCCATTGGAATAGAGGAATCACGAAATACAGTGGAATAAAGTAATAGAAGAAGCCTAAATGGTAATAGGTGGCATGAAACGGACTATTACTCAGCACTTCTTTGACGGTTTCAAAATCGAATCCTTGTGCCGTCCAACCCGATAGATACGCGTAGAACGTCGACCAAATTAGAAAAGGCACCAACACCTTCCCCAAACGCCGCTTCACGTAATACTTGCCATCAAAAGGACGTGTATCACTGAGCATCAGAGCGCCCGTAATCAAAATAAATACCGGCACCGCCCATCGGGTCACGCTGTTCACTCCAACGGCGGTGAGCCATTGGTCCATTGGGATCACGCCCAACTCGTTTCGATAAGGCGCCAAGACATGAATAGCGATCACAGCCACTGCGGCGACGCAGCGCAATAAATCAAAAAACAGAACCCTTTCTCTCATATCCTTTCCTACCTTGGATCGCTTATCGTTTATAGCATAGGGCAATTTTCACTCAATTAAATAGTTAACAATCTGTTTTTGCTTATTTTTAACCCAACAATGACCTGTTAATTGTATTTAACCGATAAATACTGCTGAACAGAATCAATTGAAACGAAGCGATATGTGACCAACACTTTCTTGAATATGAAACAGATATAATTCACAGAACCCCCTAGGATACTGAGCACATTACAAAGAAAGGTCTTGTTATGAAGAAAACATTATTGGCGTCACTCGTATGTGTAGTGGCTTTAGCTGGATGTAATCAAAAGGAAGAGACCGAGGCACCAGCCCAATCGCAACCGGAAGCGAACCCAATCTGTAACTTAGAAAAACTGCCCGGCGGATGGTCGCAAAGTGACATGACCGATGAAGCGCAACCATTGCTTGATGTGGTACTCGCGCAAATGAACACTTCCGCTAAGTTAAAGCAAATCCTCAGTGTTCGCACTCAGGTGGTAAGCGGCATGAATTACGCGATTGAATTTGAAATGGATAATGGCGAAATCTGGAATACGATTGTCTACCGCTCGTTAAACGACGAAATCAAGATGACGCAACCTGCAAAACTTGGACGCTTCTGCTCATAATATGCAGACATAAAAAATGGCTCCCGATTGGAGCCATTTTTATTCACGATGTTCTGTTCAGCCCATCACATTCATCAGAACTAAGCCGTGGCGATATTAGCTTTAGGCAACTTAATCGAAATCAACGTTGTCAGCGCCAAGAAAGCGAAAGAGACCCACAAACACGCCGCTAGTCCTGCTTCTTGGTAAATCCACCCCGACAATACCGTTCCAATCAAACGTCCCATGGCGTTGGCCATGTAGTAAAAACCGACATCCAACGAGACGCCGTCGCCTTTGGCATAGCTCACAATCAGATACGAATGCAGCGAAGAGTTAATGGCAAAGACCGCACCAAAAATCATCAGCCCAACCACAATCACGATTTCCGGCTGCCAACCAATTTGTACTCCGTAAGCAATCCCGCCGGTGATTAAGGCAAGAATCCCCGCCCACACTAATGCCGCACTTCCATCAGGCACGCGACCTTGCGCTTTACCCGTAATGCGCGGCGCAAAACCTTGCACAAAGCCATACGCGATCACCCATGATGCTAAAAAGCCACCAACCCACAAGTGATCCCAGCCAAATACGCTGCCGAGATAAACCGGCAAAGCCACCACAAACCAGACATCCCGCGCACCAAACAGGAACATGCGCGCTGCGGACAAGATGTTGACCGATTCAGACTTAGAAAAGATGTGGCTAAACTTAGGCTTATTTTTCGCTTTGCCCATATCGGCTTCTAGCCAGATCATGCTGCAAATGAACACTACCGCGAGCACACTCGCCATAATAAACATCGAGTTTTGGAAACCCACCCAAGACAACAACAAGCCACCGACAAAGAAACCCGCCCCTTTGAGTGCGTTCTTCGACCCCGTCAAAATCGCCACCCATTTGTAAAGTGCGCCTTGCTGCTCATCTGGTACTAGCGTCTTAATCGCACTCTTTGCACTCATCTTGTTGAGATCTTTAGCGATGCCAGACAAAGCTTGCGCAGCCATCACCCAAGGAATCGTCAGCCAAGCGTTGGGCACTGCCAACATTAACAACGCAAACACTTGCATCGCTAGGCCAATATTCATGGTTTTGTTCAGGCCTAACCGGGCCCCTAACCAACCACCAATCAGATTGGTCACCACGCCAAAAAATTCATAGAAAAGAAAGAGCGAGGCAATGGCTAACGTTGAATAACCCAAGTCGTGAAAATAGAGCACCACCAGCATACGCAGCGCTCCGTCGGTTACGGTAAAGTTCCAATAGTTAAACGTCACTAACATGTACTGACGAATACTTTTGCTCAATTGAGAAATCATATTGACCTCTTATGTACAGCGATAGACGCATTTAGATCATCATGTTCTAAATACTGATTAACCTGTACACCAACCATAAGGCGATACAACCTTAGTTCGAGTTTACAAACACGCTGGCATTTATAATTGAAAATTAATAATCAATAAAAACAAAGGGTTAACCTGTCACCTTCCGTTTTATCGCTGAGCTATATTCCATTATAAAAACCAGACAATAGCTTTTGGATCATGATGTTCCAAAAGCTATTTAAGCTGATCACGCGTCCATTCTTTTTCTAGCAGTAAGTGAGCTGCGAATAAACCAGTGCGACCCGAGCCGCCCATACAGTGCATCGCGACTTTGCCATCTTGAGCAAGAATCGCATGCAGTTCAGGGCTAGCTTGTTGCCACTTCACCGCGAAATCCTCACTGGGTGCGCAATCATCTTCAATCTCGATCTGGAACCATTTCATGCCCAGTTGTTGGGTAACTTCACCCAAATCCGCGACGTCTTTCGATGCTAGCTCAGCATTGTCCAATGCCGTAACCACCGCTTGAACACCCTGCTCTTTTAATTGCTGTAAAGACGTTTGCAAATCGACGCCTTTCGTACCCGGGCACGGTGTTAGGACTAATGCACCAGAGGCCAAATCTAATTGCCATGTAGGATGAGACATTGTGAACTCCTATTAAGCCAAACCAACGTTACGAACCAATTCTGCGGTGCGCGTTGCGTAACCCATTTCATTGTCGTACCACGCGTAAATCTTCACCATGCGAGAACCAACGACCATTGTTGAGAGTGCATCAACGATGGTTGAGCGTTGATCGCCTTTGTAATCGATCGACACCAACGGACGCTCTTCAAAGCCAAGAATGCCTTTTAGCTCACCTTCTGACGCTTCTTTCAGCAAAGCATTCACTTCTTCTGCGGTGGTATCGCGTTTCACATCGAAGATGATGTCTGTCAGTGACGCATTCGCCAACGGGACACGCACTGCGTGGCCGTTAATCTTGCCTTTTAAATCAGGGAAAATTTCCACAATCGCAGTCGCACTGCCCGTGGTGGTCGGGATAAGACTCATGCCACACGCACGAGCACGACGCAGATCTTTGTGCGGTGCATCCAAAATGGTTTGCGTATTGGTCAAATCATGAATCGTCGTGAAAGAGGATTGCTCAATGCCCAATTTCTCATGAATGACTTTTACTACTGGTGCGATGCAGTTGGTCGTGCACGAAGCCGCTGTCACGATACGATGTTTGTCAGGATCGAAAATGTGGTCGTTCACGCCAACAACGATGTTCGCAATACCTTCTTCTTTCACTGGTGCGCTAACCACCACTCGCTTCACGCCCTGATCGAGATATTGGTCAAGGTACGATGTTTTGCGGTGCACGCCTGTCGCTTCAATCACAACATCACAACCAGACCAATTCACTGCATCGATGTCGCGATGCTGCGTCGTCGCGATGCGCTTGCCATTGATGACGAGTTCATTTCCCTCAACCTGCACTTCATGGTGCCAACGCCCTTGAACAGAGTCGAACTCCAATAAATGACCCAATGTTGCTGCATCGCCCGCAACATCATTGATTTGCACAAATTCCAATTCTGGCCAATCGAATGCCGCGCGCAGCGCCAAACGTCCAATGCGCCCAAACCCGTTAATCCCTACTTTAATCGTCATAGTCTTACCCTTTAATCTTCAACCTTGAATCTTTGTTCGCTGTTAACAGCAAGCCTCACGACTTTTATCGTGCAAGCGTGTAATGTCGTCTTGGTATTCTTGCTTCAAGCAATTCGATGCTACTAAGTCTTCAATCAACTTGCGCATCCATCCTGGCAATTGCTGCGATAACTCGTAGTACACCCATTGTCCCTGACGCTTATCGACTAAAATGCCACTCGATCTTAACTGAGCAAGATGACGAGAAACTTTCGGCTGACTCTCTTGCAATGCAAACGCCAAATCACCTACGCAAATTTCTCCTTCGCGGGCCACCAGCATTAAGCAGCGCACACGAGTCTCGTCAGATAAAAGCTTGAAAAACTGATGTGGAAGCATAGTTAACATACCTATATATGGATATGCGTATATGTTTATTTAATTGTGCCAAGGCGTCAAGAGCCACGCCCTTGCCTTCATAAAAGTTTCATACTAATAGAGAGAATTAGACCGCGACGACGCTTTGGCTCCAGCGAGCCGCTTCACTTAACGAGGCTTTGACTTCATCAAATGACAAACCCAACTGACCCGAGAGCTTTTCGACGCCATGCCAATCAGCTCGCTCGTAGCATTCTTCTAGCGAGATCAGCACGCCGTACTCACCCTTACGATGCAGTAATGCTTGCTGCACAGAATCACTCAACGGCAGTTGCTTCACCAGGGCTTCGATCGATAAGTCGAGCATGGCATCTAAGATCGACAATAAGCCGACCATAAAGCCTTGCTCATTAAGATGAGAAAAAGGTTGGTAACGCGACATCAGCTCACAGAACTGGGCACGTTGCAAAGAGAGGTTGTACAACTCACGCGGTTTGTTGCTTGAGATGTAAGACGCCACCACCAAAGAGACAAATTGCTTCAGCTTGTCTTGACCAAGGTAAATCAGCGCCTGACGGAACGAGCTGATTTCCACCTCTAATGTGGTGATCTGGGTATTCACAAAACGCAGTAACTTGTACGACAAGGCCACATCTTGCGTAATGATGCTTTCAATGCGGTCAAAATCCGGCTCTGGCGCGCAGACTTCCCGAAACAGTTGTAACGCTAACACCTGCTCCGGACTGACGTATTTGGTTTGCGACACCAATGGCTTGCTAAAAAAGTAGCCTTGAAAGAATTTAAAACCCGCCGCTTTGGCTTGCTCAAACTCTTCTGCGGTTTCGACGCGTTCCGCTAAAAAGTGATATTTGACGCGCTTGGCGAGGTGGGTTTTAACCAGTTCACACGCTTTTTCTAGCCCCATCGCCATGATATCGAGTTTAACGATGTGCACATAAGGTAAGAAGCGACGCCACTCCGGCGTTAAGGTGAAATCATCCAGCGCGATCAAATAACCTTCTCGATATAACTCGCGAATTGCATCGAGAAGATCATCGGTAGGTTGGCAAGTCTCTAAGACTTCTACGACGATTTTGTTTTTTGGCAAGCTGCGAGGCAAACGGCGTACCAAGCTCTGATGAGGAAAGTTGATGAAGCATCGCGAAGACGCAATCACTGGGTTAGTACCCAGTGATAGAAAGTTCTCGACGATTAATCGGTATGTCGCTCGGTTTGATTCGATATGGGCGGGATAGGCGTTGCTTTCCCCATCTCTAAATAACAATTCATAACCCAGCGTCTGTCTTTTACGGTTAAAAATCGGCTGACGAGCGACATACGTTGTATTCATGCGATAGAACTACCTATAAATGGCTTAGGATTTTGCAGCCGCTAATAATGCACCACAACCCATAAACATTGAACCGAATACTTTGTTAATTTTACCCATGATCTTGTCTGAACGGATAAAGCGTCCCATCTGCGCCGCTAACGTGGTGTAACCCAACATTACACACGCATCAATTACCACTGTCGTCACCCCTAGCGCCAACAATTGCGTCAGTTGGTCTTTTGCAGGGTCGATAAACTGTGGGAACAACGCCACCAAAAAGACGATCGATTTAGGGTTAGTCAGGTTAATTAAAACGGCTTTATACAATAATGCGCTACCTGACATCTCTTTGTGACTCTCATTGGCAATCAAGCCGGAAGTATCACGCCATTTCTGAATACCCAACCATACAAGGTAAGCCGCACCTACCCATTTAATGATAGTAAACGCAGTTGCCGATTGCGCCACCAGCGCACCGATGCCAGCGCCAACCAAGGCGATGTGAATCGCGAGTCCGATTTGCAGACCAACAATCGCGCCAAGCGATTTACGCGTGCCGTAACTCAAGCCATTGCTGATTGAGTTAACCGTGCCTGAACCCGGAGCCAAACTAAAAACGATTGCAGTTACCACATAGGCCAACCAAACGTGGGTATCCATTGCATTTCCTCACTAATTCTTCGATGATACATCGCGTCTACAATGTATCTTCAGGTAATCGACTAATGGCTACTAACCATTCACCTTTGACTTATACTCAAGAGACTTTATTTGAGCAAGCAATTGGTGGTCCGATCGCAGCACTTTGGCAAACTCGCCAAGAGGGCTTTGTTAAAGGGACAGAGAAAAAGAAAATCTACTGGTGCAAACTCACCAACCCTGAACACAAAAAAGCCGTGCTGATCGTCAATGGCCGCATCGAATCTTCCTGGAAGTACCAAGAGCTGTTTTACGATCTCTACCGCCAAGGTTACGATGTGTATTCCTTTGACCACCGAGGACAAGGTTTATCAGATCGCCTATTATCTGACTCTGATATGGGTCACGTCTATGACTTTACTGACTATATTGATGATATGGACGTGGTGATCAAACAACACGACCTTAAACAATATCAGCAGTGCTTTATCATCGCGCACTCCATGGGCGGTGCCATCGCGACGCGCTACCTGCAAACCCACCCAGAGCACCCATTCACTGGTTTGATTTTAAGCGCACCCATGTTTGGCATTAACTTGCCGTGGTACTTATCACCCATCGCTATCCCAGTGACGCAAATTCTTTCTGCCGTGTCACCACTGCCGCGTTATGCGCCGGGCCACAAGCCGTACTTTCCCAAGCCTTTTGAGGACAATCCTCTCAGCCAAAGCGCAGGCCGCTACCAGTGGTTTCGCAATCTCTATACAGAAAAACCGGAACTGCAAGTCGGCGGACCAAGCACGCGCTGGGTATGGCAAGGACTCATGGCAGCGAAACAGTGCTTTTTGTTAACTCGCCAAGTAAAAGTGCCTGTGCTACTGGTTCAAGCAGGTAATGATCGTATCGTCAGCAATCTCGCGCAAAAACGCTTTATCGAGAAGCTGCGTAAAACCAATCCTCATGCGGCATTGCTTTCTATTGAAGGCGCACAGCATGAAATCTTGTTCGAAACAGACCAGTACCGCAATCAAGCGCTCGATGCGATCTTCCGCTTTATGGATGACCCTACTTCGTCGTCAGACGAAAAAATGCAATAAGAGTTGTAGGCGACCACTTCACCGCAATGATTAAAGAGGAAATGTCTCTCAAACGATTTACCCTCTTTTTCATCCTTATTTTGGCGTACACTGCTTGCGTCTGTTTCGCCCACCTCGCACGTTTAACGAGGAAAGCAGGCAGCATTAAGTTCCCCCGCATTCGGAGCAGTATGATCTAGTCAGTCTACTGTACTCCGTTTGCAATCAACCTGTTCCACTCTATCCAAACCGTTTACGAGGGCTTCATGAGCACATCGCTACCTTGCAAAGAGATCACTAAAATCGTTGCCTCAGATCTGGATGGCACGTTACTGGCACCAAACCATCAGCTAAGTGCTTACTCAAAAGAGACGCTAAAAGCGCTGCATGAAAAGGGTTACACCTTTGTCTTTGCAACGGGTCGCCACCACGTAGACGTTGCAAGCATTCGTCGCCAAGTGGGCATTCCGGCTTACATGATCACCTCAAACGGTGCGCGTGTTCATGACCAAAACGATCAACTGATGTACAGTGAAAACGTACCTGCAGATTTGGTTCAAGGCGTGATCGACACGATCAAACATGATCACGAGATACTTATCCACATGTATCAAAACGACAGTTGGCTGATGAACAAAGACGACGAAACACTGCGTGATTTCCATGACGAATTCACATACGTCTTATTCGATGAAGACCAAGCGCCTACCGACGGCATTGCGAAAATTTTCTTCACCCATCCAGCGCAAGATCATGAACGTTTGGTGGTGTTTGAAAACAAACTGCGTGAACAGTTTGGCGATAAATTGAATATCGCGTTCTCTACTCCTTGGTGCTTAGAAGTAATGAGTGCGGGCGTTTCGAAAGGCCACGCGCTACAAGCAGTCGCGGAAACTCTGGGTTTAACGCTCGAAAACTGCATTGCATTTGGCGACGGCATGAATGATGTCGAAATGCTATCAATGGCAGGCAAAGGCTTAGTAATGGGCACATCACACGAGAAAGTGATGAAAGCGCTGCCAAACAATGAAGTGATTGGCAGCAACGCAGACGATGCCGTGGCGCATTACCTGCAAGATCACCTGCTCTAACCCTTGGGTTAACAACAAAATCACGAAGGGCTGCAATTTGCAGCCCTTTTTTTATCTCTGGCTTGGTAACTTCTCTTTGCCAAGAATCGCTTCCCACTCATCTTCGGTCACAGGCATGATCGAAAGGCGATTTCCGCGTTTCACCAGTGGCATGTTCTCAAGTTCAGGCATCGCTTTCATGACCGACAGTGGGATCACCCGCGCGGTTTTACGCACAAACTCAATATCGACCATGATCCAACGAGGGTTGTCTGGGTCCGATTTTGGGTCGTAATAATCACTTTCTGGGTCGAACTGAAAATGGTCGGGATAGGCTTCTCGCACGACTTTGGCAATCCCCGCCACGCCAACATTTTTACAGGAAGAGTGGTAAATCAGGACGAAATCGCCCACCTTTACTTGGTCACGCATCATATTGCGCGCCTGATAATTACGAACTCCCTCCCAACATGAAACCTTTTGGGTTCTAAGCGTGTCAATAGAAAAGGTATCTGGTTCTGTTTTAAATAACCAATATGCCATAATGCCATCCGATGCCGATTGAGTAACAATAATGAGGAAGATATAACATGAAGGCTTTGAAAAACCCAGTGGCACTCGCCACTCTGCTGGTTCTGCAAGCATGTAGTTCGCAACCGCCACAATCTGGCGCGGAAACACCAACCTCTCCACCAGCATCATTAGATAAGCCTGAAACTATTCAACCTCAAACTTTTATGTTGCGCGGCAAAGTAATCATCGGCCATGAAAGCCAATACATCATGCCTTGCGGCAGCGACAAACAATATTGGTTGCAACTGTCACCACAACAAATTCAACGCGCCATTAAGCTCGGCAATGAACCGTACCAAACCATGTATGGCGAAGTCATCGGTCATCTTAATCCTCCGGGCATTGATGGTTTCTCTGCGGATTTCGACGCCAACTTTGTGGTTGAGCAAGTGAACTTCCTCACTACCGAAAACCCAAATCGTTGCAGCCAACCGCAAAAACCGACGCGTGTATTTGGCAACGAGCCGTCTTGGGCAGCCAGTTTTGAAGCCAATGCGCTTAAGTTCCAACAGATGGGTAAAACCACCGAAATGCTGTCTATTCAAAGCAGTCAACTGCAGCCGCGCCAACGCACTTATAGGCTTGATGATGGTGAACTACGCATGACGGAAAACCTCTGTTCAGACACCATGAGTGACTCTTTATATGGCTGGAAAGCAACACTCAAACACGATGGAAACACTTACCAAGGGTGTGGCATGGCAGCGAACGTTGATGCAACGCTTAGCTGGGAAAATACCTATGTAGCCACCTCAACGCAATCACAAGGCTTTGAGGTGCAAATGACCTTAAACCCTGACCACAGCGCCACGACGAAATACAGCTACTCAAACGGTCAAGACCCATTAGTGGAACGCGGCTTCTGGCAACAGTTGAGCCCGTCGCAAGTTCAAGTTGTGATGACCCACCACCAGCAACAACGTTTGATGTCTGAGCGACTCTTTACGCGCGAAGGCAACCAACTCAAAGCCACCAAGGAAAAAGTGGGCAGCATGGTGTACCCGATCGCCGATGGTGGCTTAGTGCTTTACCCAGCAACCGTTCGTGATGCAGGCGTTCAACAACCGGCGGCGAAGCGCGCAGACCAACCTATCGGCAGTGCTGACGTCCCATCCAGTGCCGATTTCGATTCCAAAGTCGATGCTGCGGTACGTAACTACTTCTTCATCCATCAAACCGACCCAAGCAATAACCAATACCGCTGGCTAACGTACGATCTCAATGGTGATGGTAATGAAGAACTGCTGGTTCAATTGGATTGGTGCGGCTCAGGCGGTTGTACGCTCTTGGTGTTCGAAAACCATGAAAAAGAATGGCGCTTCAACAGTCGAATTACACTGGTAAGAAGCCCAATGATGCTCGGCCAACAAACGTCGCACGGTTGGCGCGACCTGATTTTCGATGTTAGTGGCGGCGGCGCAACACCAGCAAAACATGTCATGCAGTACACTGGCGTAAGCTACCCTCTGAACCCGAGCATGGCACCAACAGCCACACCTGAACAAATCAGTGGTGTTCGTCTGTTCTCGGATGGTATTAGCCCAGTGCGTGAAGGGGTTCGACTGTAATGTCACAACCGTGTCCCCATTGCGGTTTTCAGTTCAACTGTATTTGCTTGCTGGTGCCTAAACTCACCAGCAAGCACGAAATACTGCTATTGATGCACCCAAATGAGCTAACTCGTGACACCAATACGGGCCAGCTATTACAGCATTGCCAACTCAACGTCGAGCAAGCAATCTGGGATCGCAAACAACCACCAGCAGAGTTGCTCACTCGCTTGGCTGATCCTTCGCTGTACCCGGTGATTTTATTCCCAAGTGAAGAAAGCATCACACTCGAACATGTGGAAATGCAAAGCCAGCAACAAGCCAAAATGCCGCTGTACATTATTTTGGATGCCACTTGGCAAGAAGCGCGCAAGATGATCAATAAGAGTCGCTGGTTAGAAGGTATCCCTACCATGGGACTTTCCGCACTCGCCGATTCTCAATATCAACTGCGACGTAATCAGCAACAAGGCAACTTGTGCACCTTTGAGGTTGCTGCCCACTTATTAGGTCAACTTGGTGAACAAGATAACCAACAGCAAATGCATACGTTCTTTACTCACTACCTTGCGCTGTTCCAAGCCGAGAAAAGTGGCCATGCTCTCAAGTCGTCACCACGCTCTCTCGAGTAAACCCAATCGACGAAACAAAAAACGCAGCCAAGGCTGCGTTTTTTTATTGGCATTGTTTCACGTGAAACACGACTAAAACAGACGCGTAGGTTCACCTAAGTAGTAGCCTTGCAGATAATCGACGCCCATATCCTGCGCGATTTTGCACACCTCTCGATTGTGCACAAACTCCGCGACCGTTTCTGCATTAAACACCTGACACAAACGCACCAACTGAGAAGCTATTTTGCGCTGCTTTAAATCCTTATCGATGTCTCGAATCAAGCTGCCATCTAGCTTTATCACTTCCGGCTCTAGCTTTAAGATCTCATCAATATTGGAGTATCCAGAACCAAAATCGTCCACGATAATGCGCGCACCCAGTTTTCTGAAATGGCTGCACACTTCTATCATACGACCGTAATCTTTAATCTGTTCAGACTCCAGTACTTCCAGCCCTATTCGCGTCGGCTCATTCAACTGGCTAATTTCATGCTCCAGCAACATCAACGTTTTGTCGCTCAACAAATCTTGCGGAGACAGGTTAATCGAGAAATCCCCTTTCTTATCTCGCATGTAATGCAGCGTCGAGCGGATCATGTGACGACTCAATCTGGTGTACAAATGCGTGTCTGAGATGATCGGTAAAAATCGCCCTGGAGCAATCACTGTTCCGTCTTCTTCTAAAATCCGCACCAGACATTCTTGGCTGGCAGGAAGATGACTGTAAGCGTGCACAATCGGTTGGCTATACGTAATAATGTTCTGCTTGAGAATCGCGCGGCTGACGCAACTCAACCACCCTAGTTGCTCTTTACGTACATCTTCACTGACTTCGATGTCTTTAGCGTTGCAAATATGCGTGTTGCTGCGAACGCCAGAACGACGCGCTTCTATGCCTTTTAATAAGAGCTCATCAGGAGAAGCCGAAGGAAAATCACGACGGCTAACCAAGCCACCACACAAGGAAATAGACAGGTAATCAATTTCGCGCAGGCCGAGCGGCTCAAAGTTAGTTTGCTCAACCGCATCAGCAAAACGAGTAAAGTGCTGTTTTATCGTCTCGCTACTTTGTTCAGCCTTAAACACAAAAGCCCACTCACCTACACCGATGCTGTACAGTTGCAGCGCCGCTGGCATGCCTAAGCGCTTTCTCAATCGATTGGTAAAATGCATCGAAAGATCTTTGAGCAGCTGGTCTCCGACTCGATACCCGTACTTTTCGTTGATGTGGCTGAAATTGAGCAGCTTAAGCGTTAACAAATGCTCGTCACAATCGATGTGACTTAAGCGCTCTTGCAGCGCCACGCGATTTTGCAGCCCCGTGCGACTGTCACGACGGTAGCTTTCTTGTAACTTGCGAGTTTGACGATCAAGTTGATAACCCATGTGAGCGTTCATATGATTCAAATCGCCAATCGCATTGCGTATTAAGCTAAACAGCGGTGAAATCGAAGCGCTCACTTGCGGTTTAGGCAAATTCAGCGATTGCACCTCATCGCCTTCGCGCATCGCAAGGTACGTCAAACTGTGGTGAAGAATTTCTGGCTGGCCAATGTCACCATGTATTTCACCCATGCAGTAGCTGCCAAAGCTCGCGGCAATATCCATAAACGCCTGCACTTCATCACTACTATCAATAAAATCCAGCCGTGAGGCACAGTTGTAAATCATCACTACTTCTGGCTGATGCATAGCAAGTTCCACCACCCCATGACGCACTTGTTCTAACGTCAGAGAAGGATGGTTATAGCAAAACTGAACCTCATCACCGAGGCACCACGGCCTATCGAAACTCATGCTTCCATCAGCGTGAAGTTCTGTGACGGTACAAACTTCCTTGCGCCCCAACGTTTCTCGATACAACGGGAAACTGAGTAATTGGTTAATCGTCACGTCGTGCCCGTCGGCAAGATAATGCTTGTAAACATCGAGGGCTTTACGCTCTCCTAAGCAATACAAGCGCGTGCCTTTCGCATGCGTCACTTTGTGCGGCATGCCGATTGGGTTCCACTCGGAATACGCGTCTGTCCAAGTTTTCAAAGTATCACTGTGCAAAGCCACTGCCACTACGGCGTTGTCGTATGTCTGGTTTTGATAGAGCACCCAACAGCCGTCTTCTATGGTCTGCGCTAATCCACCAGACACTCGCACGTTTTCGGTCGCAAAAGTTTGATACAAAGGATAATCACGACGTTCGATTTGCACGGCAAAACTGATGATGACTTGAGAGTTGCTTTGTAACTGCAGCGAACGTTTGAGCTCGCCACCGTCTATATCGGGAGAGAAAGAATACGCTTGGACGGCAGACGTTAGCGTGGTTTGGTCAAACTCAATCAGGTTGATGAGGCAGCCAGAGGTAAAAATGTCGCCATCCAAAATTATATTGCGAGTACTGTGACCGATGACATGAGCATTGGGCAACATCGACAAAACCGCTTTGGCGAGTGCAGCCGCACATTCTCGCGATTGCGTAGACAAAATTTGCACCAAATACTGTTTATCTGGGTGCAACTGAGAAGTGACTAAAAAGTCATTAAGCTGACTTACATCGTGGACCCGTTTGGAAAAAGCTCGCATGTACCCTACTACTGCCGTAACACTATTTTCACCACGATGAGTGGCGTCGTTATTTTTACTTTAGGCTTAGTAATTTACGTTTCTTTTTGATGCTTTTCTAGGCACAAAATGACTTTAGAATGGATTAATGCGAAAGCAATTAAAAAAGTGTGAGTAACGGCTGCAAACTATTGATTTCAATGTCAGGTAACGTACTTGTTCTTGAATGATTAATGACATTTTTATTCATATCATTAAACCAACATGCGGCAAAACCCGCTAACTTTGCACCATATACATCCGTCGTGAGGTGGTCACCAACATGCAAAATGTTTTCGGCAGGTAAATCGAGGAACTGCTGCGCTTTGACAAACAAATCGGCAGCAGGCTTGGCGAGACCGTCAGGGCCCGCTTTTAATACGAGTTGGAAGTATGGCGTCAAACCGATTTTATCTAAGTCGACATTACCATTGGTGATCGCCACCAGAGGAAGGCGTTCTCCCAACTCCGCCAATACATCGAGACTTTGCTGCGGCACGTCAAACTGACTGCGCCATTCCAACGCCAGTTGCACGCCCTCTTCCGCTGCAACTTGAGCTTGCGCTTCATCGTAGCCAACGGATAGAAAACCATGCTTTAACTGCACTAGGCGCCAAAGCGTCACATCGCTTTTGAGATCAGGACTTTGCTGGAGCACATGTTTTTTTACCTGCAACCAATCGGCCTTTTCCATGTGCGCCACTGCAGGATGCGTTTGTTGCAACCAGGTCAGTAACTCGCGCTCCATACGGACAATCACTGGATGGTTGTCATACAGCGTGTCATCCAGATCGAATGTCATAGCCTTAATCGGCTCGATACGGCGGTAAAATTTCATGCTTTGGCTCACTCCCCGTTCTTTTTGCGGGCGCGTGGGTGGGCTTGGTCATACGCTTGCGCTAGATGCTGGAAATCCAAGTGTGTGTAGATTTGGGTCGTCGATATGTTCTCGTGACCTAAAAGCTCTTGCACCGCACGTAAGTTGTTGCTCGACTCCAGCATGTGCGTGGCAAATGAGTGGCGCAACTTATGTGGGCTAATGTGACTGGCTACAGACTGTTTTTGTCCCCACTCGGCCATGCGTTTTTGCACGCTACGGTGCGAAATACGGGTTCCGAGTTTAGACACAAACAATGCAGGTTCACCTGGCGCTGCTAAGTCACCACGAACGCGCAGCCACTTACCAACCCATTCCGTTGCCATCCCCGAAAAAGGCACTTTACGTTCTTTGTCACCTTTACCGATAACACGAAGCTCGCCACTGCGCAGCTGCACATCTCGCACATCCACACTGACCAACTCGGCTAAACGCAGGCCGGCACCGTACATCAGCTCCATCATTGCGCGATCGCGGATCGCCAATGGGTCATCTTCATTCACTTCGAGCAGTTGATTCACTTCATCCACATCGAGGTTTTTTGGCAGCGGGCGCTTTTTACGAGGTGCAGACACCCCTTTGGCAGGGTTGGCTGACATCTCACCACGCAAAATCAAGAAATCGAAAAAGCTACGCAGCGAAGACAAGCGCGTAGCTAAGCTGCTGGCCTTCATGCCTTCTCGCATGCCTTTACCCGCAAGTTGTCGAACCCAGCCAGCATCAACTTGAGACCAATCTTTCAGTCCCATTTCGGCAAGATGCTGCGCCATGGTTTCCAACTGTTGCTTGTAATTGCGTTGAGTGTGCAAGCTGAGCCCCTTTTCGCTTCGCAAGAATTCGTAAAAGCGTTCAAGAGGCTTTTGAAGACTATTTGGCAGAGGAGTGTTGGGAGTTGTCGTCATCGTAACTTTGCCATACCAATGTTTGAGCAAGATGTGCCACTACTAAGGATAGGTGACGCAAAAACAAGGTATCCATATCTGGTTGGAAATGACCGCCATCTTCGCTAGAAAACGCAAGCACGCCAAGCGTCTGCTTCTTCACCAGCGGCAGTACCACATAGGAACCCATTTCTGGCACATCCATATTGCCAAACAACGCTTCACGATCCACTTTACGCAAGCGGCCCAAATAAGCCTCTTTGCCATTTAGGTGGTTGGTCGCAAAACGCTGGTAATGTTCTTTGCTAAGTTGCGTCGATGCATCGCATTGGCTAAACAAGCGAACATACGCACGCAGTCCGAGATCTTTGGCTTTTAGCTCTATCGCGCTAATAACTTGCTTGAAGTCACCGCACTTTAGAATCGAGCCCTGCAAATCCATGAACTCGTAGAAGGTACGATCGTTGTTTGCCGCAAGCGACATTAACGTGGTGATCTCTTCTTCAAGCTCTTCAATACGCTGACGCTGGCGATTCATTTGAATATGCACCAACGAAACCGTACCTAAATCCGAATGTGGAAAAGACAGACGATCCACCAGCTCAGGGCGCTCAACAAAAAAGTCAGGGTGATCTTTTAGGTATTCAGCCACCACTTCTGCCGTTAATGCGTCAGCTTCAACTTGAGACAAACCGTTTCCTTTTTCTTTGACTAGCACGACAGTTGACCATCAAATACGTGAGTTGCAGGACCGGTCATAAAGAGTGGTTTGCCCGGGCCTTGCCAAGAAATATGCAGCTCACCACCAGGTAGCGATACTTTCACACTCTCATCCAAAAGTCCTTGCAAAATACCCACAGCCACCGCGCCACATGCACCGCTACCACAAGCTTGTGTTTCACCTGCGCCGCGCTCGTAAACTCGAAGACGAATGTGGTCACGACTCACCACTTGCATAAAGCCAGCGTTCACACGTTCAGGGAAGCGTTCGTGTGATTCAAGCAGCGGACCTAGAGTGTCCACATCTGCGGTATCCACGTCATCCACTACTGTCACCACATGCGGGTTACCCATGCTGACGGCACCACAAAACAGCGTCTTGTCACCCGCGCGCATGATGTAGGTTTTTTCTTTCTGCTTCGCTTTGAACGGAATTTTGTTCGGTTCAAACTCTGGCACACCCATGTTGACCGTCACTTCACCGTCGTCTTCCACATCAAGAATCATCTTACCTTTCTTGGTGCTCACGCTGATGCTGTATTTATTGGTCAACCCTTTCAAACGAACAAAACGCGCGAAACAGCGCGCGCCGTTGCCGCATTGCTCCACTTCACTGCCATCGGCATTAAAAATGCGATAGTGGAAGTCGGTTTCAGGATCATAAGGTGCTTCTACCACAAGCAATTGGTCAAAACCGACGCCAGTGTGACGATCCGCCAAACGACGGATCAAGTCTTGCGAGAAAAACACGTTCTGGGTAATGCAGTCGACGACCATGAAGTCGTTGCCCAAACCGTGCATTTTGGAAAAGTGGAAATGCATTTGTTGTGTGTTACTCCGGTAGAATCTGTTCCAGCTGCCACAAACTGGTCAGCTCTTCACGCTGGCGAACAAGGTGGCTTTGATTACCATCCACCATTACTTCTGCCGCTCGGGTACGAGTATTGTAGTTCGAAGACATCACAAAACCATAGGCACCTGCTGAACGAACCGCGAGTAGATCACCTTCTTGCAAAACGAGCGCGCGATCTTTACCCAAGAAGTCACCAGTTTCACAAATCGGGCCAACCAAATCGTAAGTTTGTGGCTCACCATTACGAGGGGAAACAGGCACAATATCTTGCCAAGCTTGGTACAGTGCTGGACGCATCAAGTCATTCATCGCCGCATCAATGATGGCAAAGTTTTTATGCTCAGTGTGTTTGAGGAATTCCACACGGGTGAGCAAAATACCGGCGTTTGCTGCAATCGCACGGCCTGGTTCAAAAATCAGTTCTAGGTCTTGATGATTTTCAAGACGCCCCAACAACGCTTTCGCGTAATCAGAAGGCTGAGGCGGTAATTCATCACGATATACCACGCCTAAACCACCACCAACGTCGAGGTGACGAATGTTGATGCCTTGTGCTTTCAGGTCATCAATCAAAGCCAGCAAACGGTCGGTTGCATCAATAAATGGGTCAATGCTCGTTAACTGAGAACCAATATGGCAGTCGATACCTTGCACATTCAGATTAGGTAGGCTCTGGGCGAATTGATACACTTCTGGCGCGCGGTCAAACGCAATGCCAAATTTGTTGTCACGAAGACCAGTCGAAATATAAGGGTGAGTTTTCGCGTCAACATCTGGGTTAATACGTAGCGAAATAGGCGCAATCACACCAAGCTCACCCGCCACTTTATTCAAGCGTTCAAGTTCCGGCTCTGATTCAACGTTGAAGCACTTGATGCCAAGCTCTAGTGCGCGCTTCATTTCTGCTGGCGTTTTACCCACACCAGAAAACACGACTTTCTTCGCATCACCGCCCGCTGCAATCACACGCTCTAGTTCACCACCAGATACGATATCAAAACCCGAACCCAAACGAGCCAGCGCGTTCAGTACGCCCAAGTTTGAGTTGGCTTTTACTGCGTAGCACACAAGATGAGGATGTTGACCCACAGCACTATCAAACGCCTTCCAGTGGCGCTCTAGCGTGGCTCGAGAATATACGTAAAGAGGAGTGCCATATTGCTCGGCAAGAGCTTGAAGTGGGACGTCTTCGGCCCAAAGTTGGCCATCATCCTGATAGTTGAAGTAATCCAAAATTCGCTTCCCTTATTTAATTCGACTGCTGAACCCTAATTTCACCCAAAGGTGCGGTTATTTATTGTGATTGCTCGTTTTGTTGTGCGTCATCTGGGATGTAAAGCGAGCCAGATTGGCCACACCCTGCCAGCATCGCGGCAGCCATCACAAACAACACAGTTACTAATTTTTTCATTTGGCATATCGTGATTATTGAATCAATGCCCCCTATAATCGCACCACACTCAGGAAAAGCAATAGGATAGACGGATGAACGATACTGAATTTCATCAACTGGTGGATGCGCAGATGCAAATCATCGAAGAATCCATCGATGATTCAGGCGCAGACATTGATTACGAGGTGTCTGGCAACGTAATGACATTAGAGTTTGAAGACCGCAGCCAGATCATCATCAACCGCCAAGAGCCAATGCATGAGATTTGGTTGGCCTCAAAATCGGGCGGTTTCCACTTCAAGTTAGTGGAAGACAAATGGACCTGCTCAAAAACGGGTATGGAGCTGTTTGAAATGGTGAAGCAAGAGTGTGAAAAACACGCTGGCGAAGAGATTGATTGGGCATAAATCCTCTCGATGAACACCAAAACAAAAAGAGCACCTCGGTGCTCTTTTGTTTATGGATATGTTTACGTTACGCGTTTACCGCTTTAGTAGGACGATGCGGTGAGCACCCATCATTGCGATAAGGAATGATGTAAGCGTTACCCTCTTCAGGGTGAATGATCTGATAGTACTGCGGTAAGTTGAAGTTAATAAACTTAGACGCCACGCGGCTGTCGTCTTTAACCGAAGTGTAGAAGCTGTTGACCGAGGCGATCATCTCATCTTTTGAGCCACTGAACTGGTGATACACTTCCACTTGGTTCGACTCATCCAATACATAAATGTTGAAACCATCTTCGTTATCTTCAAAGAAGAATTGCACCAAACCTTCACTGGCAAAACCATCCACCGCTTCTGGTAATTGGTATTCTTGCTCACGGTCGAGCATTAACAGCGGCGAGCCTTTTAGCTTGTTGGTAGAAATGCTGCGGTAGAAATCGATGGAGTTTTCTAACTTCTGCACCGACACACCACGGCGTTCAAAGAACAATCCGTAGGTTTGGTTACCAAGACGCATCGCTTTAAAGCGGCGGCGTTTTTCTTGCTCCACCGGCTTCAAACGCAAGTCGATGCATTCCGCAAGAAGCTGATACACCATATTACGCATCACACCACGCATGTTCTTCGCGTAGCAGAACACGTCGACCGATTCTGGTGGCAACGCATCTTGGTGCATTTTGCCCAAAATGGTTTTTAGCGCATCCAACATCGCCGTTTCGCCTTTGAAATGCAGTGTACGCACTTCATGCCAGGAGTTGCGGTAAACCAAATCGACACTGCCGACTAAGTTTTTATGTTCCGGACCAAAACTGAAGATATCGGTATTTTTCACATCCACCTTCAGTGAACGCCCGGACAGCTCTGACGTAGGGTCATTTTCGAAGTTGATGAACATCGCCAACTGGCTGATTTCACACGGGCTCGCTAACGCTTGCATCGTCGGACGACGTTTACGCAGTGCAAAGGTATTTCGTAAGTCACTCACCATTTGGTAGAACTTATCAATATCTAGCTGTGCTTCACGCACCACGGCATGCAAACGCGTGGATTCGGTGATGAGGCCATTAAAGAAAGCCCACGAGACCAGTTTGCTCAAGTACTCGTGATGCTCAAGACATGGCTGCCCAAGAATGCGATGTGCGATCAATGGTTGCTTGTAGAGATACCAACCCGACTTGTTCACCCCACCTTCTTTAACTTCGATGAAGCTCAAATCTGGTTCATGTAAATCAGGGGAAATTTGTGGGTTCAGCAACGTTACTTTGCCCGGCAACACTTCAAACGCAGCGTACAACTTACGCGCAAGAATGCTGATGTCTTGCGGGCTGATCGCGGATGTGATGTCGTTGCGACGCGCAAACTGAATCAAGTTACGGTAGCTCTGCATCAATGCATCAAGCAACGCATGATGCACGACTTTCACCTGTTCAACTTTCCAGTTGCGACGGTCATCGAGCTCGGCAACCACGCTGTCATCCCAATTCCATTTCGCAATCATGTCGCTCAGCGCTTCACGACGCCAAGCCACCGAACCGACATCGGGTTCACGCGATAGCTTTTCATGGGTTTTGAGATAAAAACAACGACGCACCAAATCCAAACGTGTATCGTCTTGAATTCGTTCTAAATAGCGCGTAACTTTTTCCAACATTAAGTAGTATGCGTCCATGCCATAGAGATCTGGCTCATGGGCAAAGAATCGACGCTTGGTATCAATACTTAACAGTTGTGTGTGCGGGTATTCCCACGAGTAAGCTTCTAGCAGAATGGCTTTTAATACCGATTTGTATGGCGAATCGATACTTTTGTACAGTTGCCACAAGTTCGAGCCAAAGTATTCTTCGGCAGGAATGCGGTTCAACTTACCAAAATCGATCCACTCGCTACAGTCGATGTAGCCATCGCTGCACAATTGAGAAACGTACTCGTCGTAACACTCTTCCATTTCTGGTGGCACAATTTGCCATAACAGGCGCTGGCCAGCGATACGCACTGCACTGCGATAGAACTCATCAAGCAAAAGCAAATGCTGTGAGGAGCCGCAGTTGTCACCCGTCATCTCTTCAGAATGGTTACTTCTAAAACGCTCTTCATCCATCAAGAAGAAGTTTGCTTCCACCCCTTGGCTTTGCGCCCAATCGGTGATCAGCAAACATTTGTTGGTGAGCAGTTCACGTTCGTCGCAATCCATCTCTGGCGAAATACATACCCAAATGTCTAAATCGCTGGAAGTGCTTTGACCAATCGATGACGTACTACCCATGGTATATAAGCCCAAGATCGCTGGCTTTTCTGCCGTCTTGAGTGGCTGACCAATAGCGAGTTGTATGTCGTCGATGAATTGCTGTTGGATAGGATTGAGTTCAAGACCGTGTACGCCGTACGGAACGTCAGCGTCGTAGTAGCCCGGAATGACTGGGTGATTGTAGTTCAGTAAGGCAGGAATCAAGTGGAAAACTTGCTGGCTTTGCGAATCCATAAGCGCCAGCGCGCGATCGATACGCTGCTGGTTCAAATTGTCTAATCGCTGAATGATGGTATAGGTGTAAGCCTGCAAGGGTAATTCCTTGGTTGAACAATCACGGACATCTGCTGATGTTTTAAACCAAAACGGCCTAAAAACGTGATCAATTTAACACTTTCATTGGAGTTGGTAAAGTTTTCCACCCGTAATTCGCACCGGACGTAAAACCATACTTTAGTCACAAAAATGAAGACGCGGTAGTGTCGCTTGTAATCGCCTCTAACTAATAATAGTCCTTAGTCTAATTGAGAATCCAGTCACACTATTTTCACAACCTTATGTAAATCCTTCCTTAGCCCCACGAGATAACTAACTAACAGTAAGCATTTCTTTATGAGAATGGTAGGATAAAGCCAAATCCAAACAGCATTGAGAAGATCATGACCCAATCCACACCAATTCGCATTGCAACTCGAAAAAGCCCACTTGCACTATGGCAAGCTCATTTTGTTAAAGACGCTCTTCAAGCCGCTCATCCTGGCTTGGAAGTCGAGTTGGTAACCATGGTGACCAAAGGTGACGTGATTTTGGATACACCGCTGGCTAAAGTTGGTGGCAAAGGCTTGTTCGTTAAAGAACTTGAAGTTGCCATGCTTGAAGGCCGCGCCGATCTAGCCGTGCACTCAATGAAAGACGTACCTGTCGACTTCCCTGAAGGCCTTGGCCTCGTGACCATTTGCGAGCGCGAAGACCCTCGCGACGCCTTCGTTTCTAATACCTATAGCAGCATTGATGAACTCCCTCAAGGTGCGGTCGTCGGTACTTGCAGTTTGCGTCGCCAATGCCAACTGAAAGAATACCGCCCAGACATCATTATCAAAGAACTGCGTGGCAACGTGGGGACTCGACTTGGCAAACTGGATGCGGGTGAGTACGACGCTATCATTCTTGCAGCCGCAGGTCTAAAGCGCTTGAAATTGGAAGACCGAATTCGCAGCTTTATCGAACCAGAACAATCACTGCCAGCGGTTGGCCAAGGCGCAGTCGGTATTGAATGCCGCGTAGACGACGAACGCTTACTCAAACTTCTGGAGCCACTCAACCATAAAGACACTGCCGATCGCGTGTTGTGCGAACGTGCCATGAACCTGACTCTTGAAGGTGGCTGTCAGGTGCCAATCGGTAGCTACGCGCTACTTGAAGGTGATGAAATTTGGCTTCGCGCGCTCGTCGGAGAACCAGATGGCAGCGAAATTGTGCGTGGCGAAGTGCGTGGTCACCGTAAAGATGGAGAAGCGCTCGGTATCCAGTTGGCTAACGAGCTACTTGATAACGGTGCCCGCGACATTCTAACCAAGCTGTACGCAGACCACGATTAATCATGGCAGTGTTGGTCACTCGGCCGGGAGAGCAAGGCAGCGCGCTTTGCTCTCTGCTCGAAAGGCACGGCATTTCCGCACACCACCATCCGCTGATCGACATTGTTGCCGATCTCACGGACACGCACCTCACGACTCATCTCCATCAAGCTCAAATAGTTATCGCCGTTAGCCGACACGCCGTGCAATGCGCCCAGCAAATCCTAACCAGCAATGACGCATCATGGCCGAAACAAGCGGTATACCTTGCCGTTGGTCAAAAAACAGCACACTATTTAAGCAAATGCACCCAACAGAAAGTACACTATCCCGAAGTCAGTGATAGTGAACACTTATTGCGACTTCCAGCGTTACAGAATGTAGAACAGCAGCAGGTTCTTATCCTTCGTGGTAACGGAGGAAGAGAGCTGATCAAAGATGCATTGGTGAGACGCGGAGCAAAAGTTCACTATAGTGAGACTTACAAGAGAGAATTCATCCCATTCGATCCAGTAAGCTGTGTCTCACTATGGAAAACCCTACAAATTGACCAGATCGTCGTCACCAGTGGTGAACAACTGGATTATTTGTGCAGCCAATTGACGTCAGAGCAATTGACTTGGCTTAATCAACAAGAGTTGTATATCCCCAGCCAGCGCATCGCTGACATTGCAATTCAAAGGGGGTTCACTCGGGTGAGGTGCACAGGAAGCGCATCCAACCAAGAATTACTGGCTGCTCTCCAGCCCTAGCTACACAGGATATAGGCATGACAAGTAAAAATAACGACCAAAAAAATAACGATAAAAACCTTTCCGAAGAAACCTCATCGGCACCGCTAGCTGAAAAAGACGCACCGAAAAAGGATGCTGAATCTAAAAAGGAAGCCTCTAAACCGGTTGAGCCTGCAAAACCAGCAGAACCAACAAAGGTTGAATTTGAAGAGAAGCAAGGCAAACGTGGCGTCAAGCTCGGCACAGTAGCGATCATTCTTTCAATCATCTTCGGTGGCGGTCTCGCTTATAAACTTCACGAGCAACAAGTTGATTACCAAACCCAAATCGCTCAGCTACAAAACCAACTAGAAAAAGCGCAAGCTTCGATGAAGCAAGAGCTAAACCAAGTTAAAGAAGAAACCATCGAGAAAGCGACCACAGTAACGCACAAAGCAGAAGTGGTGCTTGGTCAACAACAAAAGAGCATTGAAAGTTTACAACTCGCCGTCGCAGATGTGAAAGGCCGACGTCCGAACGACTGGCTATTGGCAGAGGCGGATTACCTTGTGAAGTTGGCTGGTCGTAAACTGTTCTTAGAGCATGACGTAGAAAGCGCAACTCAACTAATGGAAAGCGCAGACCAACGTATTGCCGCGCTAAACGATCCAAGCTTAGTTAAACTGCGTAAAGCGATGGCAAACGACATTACCAAACTGCGCACTGTCCCATTGATTGACCGTGACGGTCTTGTTCTGCGTTTAACCGCTCTACAGCAGCAAGTAGATAAGTTACCTCTAGCAAATGCACTACTGCCGGAAGCCCAAGTCGTTGCTCAACATGAAGTATCAGAAGACATTTCAAACTGGCAAGATAATTTGATGACCTCTCTGAAAGACTTCTCTGAGAACTTTATTACTTTCCGTACTCGCGATGGCAACGTCATCCCATTATTGTCTCCAGAGCAGCATTTCTATTTAAAAGAAAACATCAAGGCCAAACTGGAAACAGCAATCAAAGCGGTTTACCAAGAGCAAGGCGAAATCTACACCACGTCGTTAACGACAGCTGACAAGTGGGCGATGGCTTTCTTCAATCAAGACGACAATGCGGTGAAAGAATTCAACAAAGCACTCAACCAATTAAGCCAACAAAATATTCAAGTTGAGTACCCTGCAAAACTGGAAAGCCAATCTCAGCTATCGGATGTGATTCGTGAGCGACTACGTCGTGAAGTGACAACAATGACAGGTACGGGGGATAAATAATGATTCGCCTTATTTTCCTATTTGTCGTTCTAGGTGCAGGTCTATTTGCCGGTACTCAGTTTTCTGGTCAACAAGGATATGTACTGATCTCAATAGCAAACAAGACCATCGAAATGAGCGTGACCACTTTGGTGATCTTCGTTATCGCTGCGCTAGCTGGTCTTTTCCTCCTTGAATACCTGATTAAAAAATTGGTTTACGCGAGCTCAAGCACTTGGAACTACTTCAGCGTACGTAAAATGCGTCGTTCTCGTCGCTACACCAATGAAGGCATTATCAAGCTCCTTGAAGGTGATTGGAAAGGTGCAGAGAAGAAAGTCACTCGTTGGGCAAATCACCACGATATGCCACTACTTTGCTACCTCGTTGCTTCTGAAGCAGCTCAAGGTCAAGGTGATAAAGCAAAACGCGATCATTATCTTGCATTAGCTAGCCAACAGGAGAATGCTCATCTCGCTGTCGAACTGACTCGAGCCAAGCAATTTATTCGTGATAATGAGTTCGAAGCCGCTTTCGATACCCTGCAATCTCTAAAAGGCCAATACCCAAATAACTCGATTGTCTTGAACTTACTCAAAACAACTTACATGCAGCTTAAATTGTGGCAGCCATTGATTGACCTAATGCCACAACTGGCGAAAGCAAAGCTAGTAACGGAAGAAGAGCAAGCAGAACTGATTCAGAAAGCACAATGTGGTTTACTGCATGAAGTCGCGCAACAACAAGGTAGCGAAGGGCTAATTTCTCATTGGAACAGTCTGGCTCGTAAAGTGAAGCAAGACACGCATCTTATTGCTTGTTTTGCACGTGAGCTTATCGCTCGTAAAGCCGATACCGAAGCCTTTACCGTACTAAAAGAAGCACTGAAAAAGCAGCCTGAACCAGAACTTTACCAACTACTGCCAGACTTAAACCTACCAGATATCCATCCTGTAGTAGTCTTCCTAGAAGGCGTAGTAAAGAAAGAAGCTGACAACGCAGCGGCACACAGCGCTCTAGCACACTTCTACTTCCGTCAAGAGAAATGGCAACAAGCTCAGGAGCACTTTGAAATAGCTCTAAAACTTCGCTCAGACGTATCTGACTATGCTTTCCTAGCAGACACACTAGAGAAGCAAAATCTAACCAAAGCAGCTCATGAAGTCTCTCGTAAAGCTCTGATGCTAGTTCAGCACGACTAACTAATAACAACATTATCAAGCCGACAGTAAACTGTCGGCTTTTTTATTGCCTGCCATTTATCCATAACCATCAACACGTATTAAATTAACTAGAAACCCAGCTCCTCTCTTAAACTACTCGCTACAGTTTGACCCTTATCGTTTTTTGGCATTTCTCCACCCGCGCCAATGAGCACCACTCAGCAGACAAGTAATACCAATCTAAGTAAAAACATGACCCACAGAACTGATCCGCTATGGACAGCCTCAATAATATCGACGTTAAAAAACTCGCAAGTCAGCAAAAATCCATTCAGATGAAAATGAGGCCACTGACCCTTACTCATTTCAAAGATGGACACTCACGTACACAAATCGCCAAGTTTCTCAAGGTAAGCCGAACCAGTGTCAATAAGTAGGTTCAAACCTTTCTTGAAGAATGGCTGGAAGGACGACAAGAAAAGCCAAGAACAGGAAGACCACCATTCTTAACTTCCGAGCAAAGAGAGCAATTGAGCCAATGCATAAAAGATAAAGCCAATGACTTTAAAACTGTCAGTGTCATCAAACTTCTTCTCCAGAGCTAAACTCTATCGAACAAGTCTGGAGTGGGTTGAAACAACGCTATTTAGCCACCAATCTTTTACGGGTTACGATGACATCATCTCCAAAGTCTGCGATGCATGAAATCGGTTTTTGGATAGCTCCAAAAGAGTCACCAAAATGTCTTCGAGAAGATGGATAGACCTGACCAGTTAGTTTTCCAGATTGGGACAACCCCCTCTCATTTCCAGCTTGCGCTGAAATAAAAAAAGCCTCGCTATTTCTAGCGAGGCTTCTTAATTGTACAGAGAGTCTGGGTCACGACCAACTTGGGATTAAATACAAACCCCATCTAATTCTCAAACGTCAAAAATGACGAAAGCCTGCAAATTACTTTGCAGGCTTTCTGTATAGTGGCGGAGAGATAGGGATTTGAACCCTAGATACGCTATTAACGTATGCCGGTTTTCAAGACCGGTGCTTTCAACCACTCAGCCATCTCTCCACAAATTGTCATCATCAGATTAGTACACTGAAGGTGTTGTTACACGTAGTACGGGTAACGATATTTAAAGCCTGGCGATGTCCTACTCTCACATGGGGAAACCCCACACTACCATCGGCGCTATTTCGTTTCACTTCTGAGTTCGGAATGGAGTCAGGTGGGTCCAAAACGCTATGGTCGCCAAGCAAATTCTTTAATTCGGAAAGCTGTTTTTGTGTTCTCTACACATTCAATTCTGTTCTTGCTTCGAGTCCATCAAAACCCCTTGGGTGTTGTATGGTTAAGCCTCACGGGCAATTAGTATCAGTTAGCTCAATGCCTCACAGCACTTACACACCTGACCTATCAACGTCGTAGTCTCCGACAACCCTTTAGGATACTTAAAGTATCAGGGAAGACTCATCTCAGGGCTCGCTTCCCGCTTAGATGCTTTCAGCGGTTATCGATTCCGAACTTAGCTACCGGGCAATGCGTCTGGCGACACAACCCGAACACCAGAGGTTCGTCCACTCCGGTCCTCTCGTACTAGGAGCAGCCCCCTTCAATCTTCCAACGCCCACGGCAGATAGGGACCGAACTGTCTCACGACGTTCTAAACCCAGCTCGCGTACCACTTTAAATGGCGAACAGCCATACCCTTGGGACCGACTTCAGCCCCAGGATGTGATGAGCCGACATCGAGGTGCCAAACACCGCCGTCGATATGAACTCTTGGGCGGTATCAGCCTGTTATCCCCGGAGTACCTTTTATCCGTTGAGCGATGGCCCTTCCATTCAGAACCACCGGATCACTATGACCTGCTTTCGCACCTGCTCGAATTGTCATTCTCGCAGTCAAGCGGGCTTATGCCATTGCACTAACCTCACGATGTCCAACCGTGATTAGCCCACCTTCGTGCTCCTCCGTTACTCTTTGGGAGGAGACCGCCCCAGTCAAACTACCCACCAGGCACTGTCCGCAACCCCGATTAGGGGTCGACGTTAGAACATCAACACTACAAGGGTGGTATTTCAAGGACGGCTCCACACATACTGGCGTACGTGCTTCAAAGCCTCCCACCTATCCTACACATGTAGGGTCAATGTTCAGTGCCAAGCTGTAGTAAAGGTTCACGGGGTCTTTCCGTCTAGCCGCGGGTACACTGCATCTTCACAGCGATTTCAATTTCACTGAGTCTCGGGTGGAGACAGCGTGGCCATCATTACGCCATTCGTGCAGGTCGGAACTTACCCGACAAGGAATTTCGCTACCTTAGGACCGTTATAGTTACGGCCGCCGTTTACCGGGGCTTCGATCAAGAGCTTCGACCGAAGTCTAACCCCATCAATTAACCTTCCGGCACCGGGCAGGCGTCACACCGTATACGTCATCTTACGATTTTGCACAGTGCTGTGTTTTTAATAAACAGTTGCAGCCACCTGGTATCTGCGACTCTCAATAGCTCCATCCGCAAGGGACTTCACCGTCGAGAGCGTACCTTCTCCCGAAGTTACGGTACCATTTTGCCTAGTTCCTTCACCCGAGTTCTCTCAAGCGCCTTGGTATTCTCTACCCGACCACCTGTGTCGGTTTGGGGTACGATTCCTTACAATCTGAAGCTTAGAGGCTTTTCCTGGAAGCATGGCATCAATGACTTCACACCCGTAGGTGCTCGACGTCGTGTCTCAGCCTTAAAAAGAGCCGGATTTACCTAACTCTTAAGCCTACGCACTTGAACCTGGACAACCGTCGCCAGGCCCACCTAGCCTTCTCCGTCCCCCCATCGCAATTGTAAGAAGTACGGGAATATTAACCCGTTTCCCATCGACTACGCCTTTCGGCCTCGCCTTAGGGGTCGACTTACCCTGCCCCGATTAACGTTGGACAGGAACCCTTGGTCTTCCGGCGAGGAGGTTTTTCACCCCCTTTATCGTTACTCATGTCAGCATTCGCACTTCTGATACGTCCAGCATGCGTTACCACACACCTTCAACCGCTTACAGAACGCTCCCCTACCCAATATACAAAAGTATATTGCCGCAGCTTCGGTTTACTACTTAGCCCCGTTACATCTTCCGCGCAGGCCGACTCGACCAGTGAGCTATTACGCTTTCTTTAAATGATGGCTGCTTCTAAGCCAACATCCTGGCTGTCTGAGCCTTCCCACATCGTTTCCCACTTAGTAGTAATTTGGGACCTTAGCTGGCGGTCTGGGTTGTTTCCCTCTCCACGACGGACGTTAGCACCCGCCGTGTGTCTCCCGGATAGTACTTACTGGTATTCGGAGTTTGCAAAGGGTTGGTAAGTCGGGATGACCCCCTAGCCTTAACAGTGCTCTACCCCCAGTAGTATTCGTCCGAGGCGCTACCTAAATAGCTTTCGGGGAGAACCAGCTATCTCCAGGTTTGATTGGCCTTTCACCCCTAGCCACAAGTCATCCGCTAATTTTTCAACATTAGTCGGTTCGGTCCTCCAGTTGATGTTACTCAACCTTCAACCTGCCCATGGCTAGATCACCTGGTTTCGGGTCTATATCCAGAGACTGAACGCCCAGTTAAGACTCGGTTTCCCTACGGCTCCCCTAGATGGTTAACCTTGCCACTGAATATAAGTCGCTGACCCATTATACAAAAGGTACGCAGTCACAGGACAAAGCCTGCTCCTACTGCTTGTACGTACACGGTTTCAGGTTCTATTTCACTCCCCTCACAGGGGTTCTTTTCGCCTTTCCCTCACGGTACTGGTTCACTATCGGTCAGTCAGTAGTATTTAGCCTTGGAGGATGGTCCCCCCATATTCAGACAGGATATCACGTGTCCCGCCCTACTCGATTTCACTGAACACACGTCGTCAACTACGGGACTATCACCCTGTATCGTCGGACTTTCCAGACCGTTCGTCTAACGCGTGTAAAGCTTAAGGGCTAGTCCAATTTCGCTCGCCGCTACTTTCGGAATCTCGGTTGATTTCTTTTCCTCGGGGTACTTAGATGTTTCAGTTCCCCCGGTTCGCCTCCTTACCCTATGTATTCAGGTAAGGATACGTGCTTATGCACGTGGGTTTCCCCATTCAGAAATCCCAGACTCAAATGGTTGTTACTACCTAATCTGGGCTTATCGCAAGTTACTACGTCTTTCATCGCCTCTGACTGCCAAGGCATCCACCGTGTACGCTTAGTCACTTAACCATACAACCCGAAGGAGTTTCGAGTTGATGAACAAGTCACCAAAGTTGTCTGCAATTTTTATACATGATGCAGACTCGATTTTGCCGGACTCAAATTCCAAGAACACTTGAATGTGTTATTTTGGTGTTTGTCTTAAAGACAAACATTGAGAACTTTACAAACAACAATAAATTGTTGTTTTGTCAGCTTTCCAAATTGTTAAAGAGCTATGTTTCTTCACAAGGAAGTACATTTTCTAAAGACTTTCAGAGTCGAAGATTCTAACCACATACGTCTTACTGAAGTGGTTTGGAATTCCTATCCAAAAATACTTAGAGAATGGTGGGCGATACCGGGCTCGAACCAGTGACCCCCTGCTTGTAAGGCAGGTGCTCTCCCAACTGAGCTAATCGCCCACATAAGTTTTAATTCTTCGTGGAGAATAATGGTGGGTCGTGCAGGATTCGAACCTGCGACCAATTGATTAAAAGTCAACTGCTCTACCAACTGAGCTAACGACCCAATGGTATCCCGTAGGGGAGTCGAACCCCTGTTACCGCCGTGAAAGGGCGGTGTCCTAGGCCTCTAGACGAACGGGACACTGGATTGAAGAGTTTGGGAACTCTTCTTCTCTTTACTTTATAAACCGTATCAATCTGTGTGGACACTCATCGTGAATAATCATCGTTTAAGGAGGTGATCCAGCGCCAGGTTCCCCTAGCGCTACCTTGTTACGACTTCACCCCAGTCATGAACCACAAAGTGGTAAGCGTCCCCCCGAAGGTTAAACTACCTACTTCTTTTGCAGCCCACTCCCATGGTGTGACGGGCGGTGTGTACAAGGCCCGGGAACGTATTCACCGTGGCATTCTGATCCACGATTACTAGCGATTCCGACTTCATGGAGTCGAGTTGCAGACTCCAATCCGGACTACGACGCACTTTTTGGGATTCGCTCACTTTCGCAAGTTGGCTGCCCTCTGTATGCGCCATTGTAGCACGTGTGTAGCCCTACTCGTAAGGGCCATGATGACTTGACGTCGTCCCCACCTTCCTCCGGTTTATCACCGGCAGTCTCCCTGGAGTTCCCGACATTACTCGCTGGCAAACAAGGATAAGGGTTGCGCTCGTTGCGGGACTTAACCCAACATTTCACAACACGAGCTGACGACAGCCATGCAGCACCTGTCTCAGAGTTCCCGAAGGCACCAATCCATCTCTGGAAAGTTCTCTGGATGTCAAGAGTAGGTAAGGTTCTTCGCGTTGCATCGAATTAAACCACATGCTCCACCGCTTGTGCGGGCCCCCGTCAATTCATTTGAGTTTTAATCTTGCGACCGTACTCCCCAGGCGGTCTACTTAACGCGTTAGCTCCGAAAGCCACGGCTCAAGGCCACAACCTCCAAGTAGACATCGTTTACGGCGTGGACTACCAGGGTATCTAATCCTGTTTGCTCCCCACGCTTTCGCATCTGAGTGTCAGTATCTGTCCAGGGGGCCGCCTTCGCCACCGGTATTCCTTCAGATCTCTACGCATTTCACCGCTACACCTGAAATTCTACCCCCCTCTACAGTACTCTAGTCTGCCAGTTTCAAATGCAATTCCGAGGTTGAGCCCCGGGCTTTCACATCTGACTTAACAAACCACCTGCATGCGCTTTACGCCCAGTAATTCCGATTAACGCTCGCACCCTCCGTATTACCGCGGCTGCTGGCACGGAGTTAGCCGGTGCTTCTTCTGTCGCTAACGTCAAATGATAGTGCTATTAACACTACCACCTTCCTCACGACTGAAAGTGCTTTACAACCCGAAGGCCTTCTTCACACACGCGGCATGGCTGCATCAGGCTTGCGCCCATTGTGCAATATTCCCCACTGCTGCCTCCCGTAGGAGTCTGGACCGTGTCTCAGTTCCAGTGTGGCTGATCATCCTCTCAGACCAGCTAGGGATCGTCGCCTTGGTGAGCCCTTACCTCACCAACTAGCTAATCCCACCTAGGCATATCCTGACGCGAGAGGCCCGAAGGTCCCCCTCTTTGGCCCGTAGGCATCATGCGGTATTAGCCATCGTTTCCAATGGTTATCCCCCACATCAGGGCAATTTCCTAGGCATTACTCACCCGTCCGCCGCTCGACGCCGTTATCGTTCCCCGAAGGTTCAGATAACTCGTTTCCGCTCGACTTGCATGTGTTAGGCCTGCCGCCAGCGTTCAATCTGAGCCATGATCAAACTCTTCAATTTAAGATTTTGTTCGGCTCAATGAATACTGAACATTACATAAAGTAATGTTTGAATTGACTGTGCTGAATCCGAAGATTCAATGGTCACTTCGTTTCATTGAAACCTAATTTGATACCGAAGTATCGAATTGGATTATCATCAACGAGTGCCCACACAGATTGATAGGTCTATATTGTTAAAGAGCTTGGCTTTCAGTGCCTTAGCACTCAAGCGAGGTGCGTATAATACGCTTTCCACTTTGAAAGTCAACATAAAATTCTAAAAAAGATTAGAACCTTATGGTGACTTGCTTAAATCTTAAGCAAGTGCAAATTAAAGCCTGGCGATGTCCTACTCTCACATGGGGAAACCCCACACTACCATCGGCGCTATTTCGTTTCACTTCTGAGTTCGGAATGGAGTCAGGTGGGTCCAAAACGCTATGGTCGCCAAGCAAATTCTTTAATTCGGAAAGCTGTTTTTGTGTTCTCTACACATTCAATTCTGTTCTTGCTTCGAGTCCATCAAAACCCCTTGGGTGTTGTATGGTTAAGCCTCACGGGCAATTAGTATCAGTTAGCTCAATGCCTCACAGCACTTACACACCTGACCTATCAACGTCGTAGTCTCCGACAACCCTTTAGGATACTTAAAGTATCAGGGAAGACTCATCTCAGGGCTCGCTTCCCGCTTAGATGCTTTCAGCGGTTATCGATTCCGAACTTAGCTACCGGGCAATGCGTCTGGCGACACAACCCGAACACCAGAGGTTCGTCCACTCCGGTCCTCTCGTACTAGGAGCAGCCCCCTTCAATCTTCCAACGCCCACGGCAGATAGGGACCGAACTGTCTCACGACGTTCTAAACCCAGCTCGCGTACCACTTTAAATGGCGAACAGCCATACCCTTGGGACCGACTTCAGCCCCAGGATGTGATGAGCCGACATCGAGGTGCCAAACACCGCCGTCGATATGAACTCTTGGGCGGTATCAGCCTGTTATCCCCGGAGTACCTTTTATCCGTTGAGCGATGGCCCTTCCATTCAGAACCACCGGATCACTATGACCTGCTTTCGCACCTGCTCGAATTGTCATTCTCGCAGTCAAGCGGGCTTATGCCATTGCACTAACCTCACGATGTCCAACCGTGATTAGCCCACCTTCGTGCTCCTCCGTTACTCTTTGGGAGGAGACCGCCCCAGTCAAACTACCCACCAGGCACTGTCCGCAACCCCGATTAGGGGTCGACGTTAGAACATCAACACTACAAGGGTGGTATTTCAAGGACGGCTCCACACATACTGGCGTACGTGCTTCAAAGCCTCCCACCTATCCTACACATGTAGGGTCAATGTTCAGTGCCAAGCTGTAGTAAAGGTTCACGGGGTCTTTCCGTCTAGCCGCGGGTACACTGCATCTTCACAGCGATTTCAATTTCACTGAGTCTCGGGTGGAGACAGCGTGGCCATCATTACGCCATTCGTGCAGGTCGGAACTTACCCGACAAGGAATTTCGCTACCTTAGGACCGTTATAGTTACGGCCGCCGTTTACCGGGGCTTCGATCAAGAGCTTCGACCGAAGTCTAACCCCATCAATTAACCTTCCGGCACCGGGCAGGCGTCACACCGTATACGTCATCTTACGATTTTGCACAGTGCTGTGTTTTTAATAAACAGTTGCAGCCACCTGGTATCTGCGACTCTCAATAGCTCCATCCGCAAGGGACTTCACCGTCGAGAGCGTACCTTCTCCCGAAGTTACGGTACCATTTTGCCTAGTTCCTTCACCCGAGTTCTCTCAAGCGCCTTGGTATTCTCTACCCGACCACCTGTGTCGGTTTGGGGTACGATTCCTTACAATCTGAAGCTTAGAGGCTTTTCCTGGAAGCATGGCATCAATGACTTCACATCCGTAGATGCTCGACGTCGTGTCTCAGCCTTAAAGAGAGCCGGATTTACCTAACTCTCAAGCCTACGCACTTGAACCTGGACAACCGTCGCCAGGCCCACCTAGCCTTCTCCGTCCCCCCATCGCAATTGTAAGAAGTACGGGAATATTAACCCGTTTCCCATCGACTACGCCTTTCGGCCTCGCCTTAGGGGTCGACTTACCCTGCCCCGATTAACGTTGGACAGGAACCCTTGGTCTTCCGGCGAGGAGGTTTTTCACCCCCTTTATCGTTACTCATGTCAGCATTCGCACTTCTGATACGTCCAGCATGCGTTACCACACACCTTCAACCGCTTACAGAACGCTCCCCTACCCAATATACAAAAGTATATTGCCGCAGCTTCGGTTTACTACTTAGCCCCGTTACATCTTCCGCGCAGGCCGACTCGACCAGTGAGCTATTACGCTTTCTTTAAATGATGGCTGCTTCTAAGCCAACATCCTGGCTGTCTGAGCCTTCCCACATCGTTTCCCACTTAGTAGTAATTTGGGACCTTAGCTGGCGGTCTGGGTTGTTTCCCTCTCCACGACGGACGTTAGCACCCGCCGTGTGTCTCCCGGATAGTACTTACTGGTATTCGGAGTTTGCAAAGGGTTGGTAAGTCGGGATGACCCCCTAGCCTTAACAGTGCTCTACCCCCAGTAGTATTCGTCCGAGGCGCTACCTAAATAGCTTTCGGGGAGAACCAGCTATCTCCAGGTTTGATTGGCCTTTCACCCCTAGCCACAAGTCATCCGCTAATTTTTCAACATTAGTCGGTTCGGTCCTCCAGTTGATGTTACTCAACCTTCAACCTGCCCATGGCTAGATCACCTGGTTTCGGGTCTATATCCAGAGACTGAACGCCCAGTTAAGACTCGGTTTCCCTACGGCTCCCCTAGATGGTTAACCTTGCCACTGAATATAAGTCGCTGACCCATTATACAAAAGGTACGCAGTCACAGGACAAAGCCTGCTCCTACTGCTTGTACGTACACGGTTTCAGGTTCTATTTCACTCCCCTCACAGGGGTTCTTTTCGCCTTTCCCTCACGGTACTGGTTCACTATCGGTCAGTCAGTAGTATTTAGCCTTGGAGGATGGTCCCCCCATATTCAGACAGGATATCACGTGTCCCGCCCTACTCGATTTCACTGAACACACGTCGTCAACTACGGGACTATCACCCTGTATCGTCGGACTTTCCAGACCGTTCGTCTAACGCGTGTAAAGCTTAAGGGCTAGTCCAATTTCGCTCGCCGCTACTTTCGGAATCTCGGTTGATTTCTTTTCCTCGGGGTACTTAGATGTTTCAGTTCCCCCGGTTCGCCTCGTTATGCTATGTATTCACATAACGATACTTACTTATGTAAGTGGGTTTCCCCATTCAGAAATCCCAGACTCAAATGGTTGTTACTACCTAATCTGGGCTTATCGCAAGTTACTACGTCTTTCATCGCCTCTGACTGCCAAGGCATCCACCGTGTACGCTTAGTCACTTAACCATACAACCCGAAGGAGTTTCGAGCTGATGAACAAGTCACCAAAGTTGTCTGCAATTTTTATACATGATGCAGACTCGATTTTGCCGGACTCAAATTCCAAGAACACTTGAATGTGTTATTTTGGTGTTTGTCTTAAAGACAAACATTGAGAACTTTACAAACAACAATAAATTGTTGTTTTGTCAGCTTTCCAAATTGTTAAAGAGCTAATCACTTCTAATGAAGTAACCATTTTTAAAAGCACTCATCGAATGCGCTTAAAGATGGTGGAGCTATGCGGGATCGAACCGCAGACCTCCTGCGTGCAAGGCAGGCGCTCTCCCAGCTGAGCTATAGCCCCATCAAGGTGTCGATACTGTATGCCAACTCCCTAAAAGGAATTGGTGGGTCTGAGTGGACTCGAACCACCGACCTCTCGCTTATCAGGCGAACGCTCTAACCACCTGAGCTACAGACCCAGTATCGTCTCTTTTACATAAACCGTATCAATCTGTGTGGACACTCATCGTGAGTAATCATCGTTTAAGGAGGTGATCCAGCGCCAGGTTCCCCTAGCGCTACCTTGTTACGACTTCACCCCAGTCATGAACCACAAAGTGGTAAGCGTCCCCCCGAAGGTTAAACTACCTACTTCTTTTGCAGCCCACTCCCATGGTGTGACGGGCGGTGTGTACAAGGCCCGGGAACGTATTCACCGTGGCATTCTGATCCACGATTACTAGCGATTCCGACTTCATGGAGTCGAGTTGCAGACTCCAATCCGGACTACGACGCACTTTTTGGGATTCGCTCACTTTCGCAAGTTGGCTGCCCTCTGTATGCGCCATTGTAGCACGTGTGTAGCCCTACTCGTAAGGGCCATGATGACTTGACGTCGTCCCCACCTTCCTCCGGTTTATCACCGGCAGTCTCCCTGGAGTTCCCGACATTACTCGCTGGCAAACAAGGATAAGGGTTGCGCTCGTTGCGGGACTTAACCCAACATTTCACAACACGAGCTGACGACAGCCATGCAGCACCTGTCTCAGAGTTCCCGAAGGCACCAATCCATCTCTGGAAAGTTCTCTGGATGTCAAGAGTAGGTAAGGTTCTTCGCGTTGCATCGAATTAAACCACATGCTCCACCGCTTGTGCGGGCCCCCGTCAATTCATTTGAGTTTTAATCTTGCGACCGTACTCCCCAGGCGGTCTACTTAACGCGTTAGCTCCGAAAGCCACGGCTCAAGGCCACAACCTCCAAGTAGACATCGTTTACGGCGTGGACTACCAGGGTATCTAATCCTGTTTGCTCCCCACGCTTTCGCATCTGAGTGTCAGTATCTGTCCAGGGGGCCGCCTTCGCCACCGGTATTCCTTCAGATCTCTACGCATTTCACCGCTACACCTGAAATTCTACCCCCCTCTACAGTACTCTAGTCTGCCAGTTTCAAATGCAATTCCGAGGTTGAGCCCCGGGCTTTCACATCTGACTTAACAAACCACCTGCATGCGCTTTACGCCCAGTAATTCCGATTAACGCTCGCACCCTCCGTATTACCGCGGCTGCTGGCACGGAGTTAGCCGGTGCTTCTTCTGTCGCTAACGTCAAACGAATACGCTATTAACGTACCCGCCTTCCTCACGACTGAAAGTGCTTTACAACCCGAAGGCCTTCTTCACACACGCGGCATGGCTGCATCAGGCTTGCGCCCATTGTGCAATATTCCCCACTGCTGCCTCCCGTAGGAGTCTGGACCGTGTCTCAGTTCCAGTGTGGCTGATCATCCTCTCAGACCAGCTAGGGATCGTCGCCTTGGTGAGCCCTTACCTCACCAACTAGCTAATCCCACCTAGGCATATCCTGACGCGAGAGGCCCGAAGGTCCCCCTCTTTGGCCCGTAGGCATCATGCGGTATTAGCCATCGTTTCCAATGGTTATCCCCCACATCAGGGCAATTTCCTAGGCATTACTCACCCGTCCGCCGCTCGACGCCGTTATCGTTCCCCGAAGGTTCAGATAACTCGTTTCCGCTCGACTTGCATGTGTTAGGCCTGCCGCCAGCGTTCAATCTGAGCCATGATCAAACTCTTCAATTTAAGATTTTGTTCGGCTCAATGAATACTGAACATTACATAAAGTAATGTTTGAATTGACTGTGCTGAATCCGAAGATTCAATGGTCACTTCGTTTCATTGAAACCTAATTTGATACCGAAGTATCGAATTGGATTATCATCAACGAGTGCCCACACAGATTGATAGGTCTATATTGTTAAAGAACTTGCTCTGCGAGAAACTTTTCTCTCAAAGCGGAGGTGCATTCTAGCGAGATAATTGAAAGAGTCAAACACTTTTTTCAATTTATTTTCTCAGAAGCTTTTCACCTCTCCGACCCTGCTGAAGCCTTATCGCGTCTGCCGTGTCGGTGGATGCGCATTATAGGGAGTTGAGTTCCGAGCGCAACCCTTTTTTGAAAAAAAACGGATAAAACTAGCTGTTCGATGACTATTTCATCAAAAAAGCCAAAAAGAGGGTAAAAAACCCTCTTTTTCTGCCTGAAACGCGGAATTTAAATGAATGCGTACGCGTCTGCAAACATGCGTTCACTCTTCGCTTTTTTATTCTGAGTGAATTGCTCACGAGCTGCGCCCGCCATTTCAAAACGACCTGCAATATAGATATCGTAGTTTTCTAGGCTTTCGAAATCATCACTCACGGCTTGTAGTACATTACCGACTTTCCCTTGCCAATCTGCAGGAGCTTCCTCAACAACCGGAACAAAGTGAACATTTGCGTATTGCTGTGCAAGTTCGATCAGTTCGTCTTTCGCATACAACTGGCAATTATCACGAGCACCCCAATATAAATAGATAGGGTTGGTTTTATTCTGCGCTACGCAATGATCTAGAATCGAACGTACGTAACTAAAACCTGTACCACCAGCGATCAATAACAGCGGGCGTTCACTGTCTTCTTGTACCCACGCATCACCGTGCGGCGCATCGATTTCAATATCATTACCTGTTTCTAACGCAGCTTTCATCGCTTCGACAACTTCGATGGCGTAAGCGTTGTGTTCAGCAGCTCCGATATGAAGCTCTAATTCGCCTTCATGTCGGCAAGGGCTGCTTGCAATCGAGAATGGGCGTTTGTCCTTTTCTCCCATCACAACCATCAGGTATTGGCCAGCTTTAAACGCAACTGGAGACTCAGGGTGCAGTAGAATTTGGTAAGTATTACAAGCTAACGGCTGAATAGACTTTACTTTACATTGGATGGTCATGGTGTTCCTCTCGCTTACTCATCAAAAGTAAGCACTAAATTACTTTCTGTATAGGCTTGGCAAGGGAATATCCAACCTTGCTGCTGCTCTTTATTGGTTAGCATGGGTTCGAGGTGATATGTCACCTCGCCCGATAGCTTTTTACACATGCACATGGCACAAGCGCCAACTTGGCAACGATGTGGGAAGCGAATATTGTTGTTGAGCGCGGCTTCCAACACCGTTTCCCCTTCTTTAACCCCAAATGTTACGTCTATAGGCAGAAGGTGGACTTGATGACTCATAGAATACCTAACTGGTCCCAAATCTCATCGACTTTAGCCACAAGTTTAGGATCTTTTTTAATTGGCGTACCCCACTCACGCGTGACTTCAGATTCGAACTTGTTAGTCGCATCCAGTCCGAGTTTGGATGAACTTTCTGCCTTACCTGATACTTGAGTGGTATCTCTATCCGGATCCATACGAGTGGTCACCGCCCAAATGATGTCATTCCAATCTCGCGCATTGACGTCCTCATCACACAAGATAACGAACTTGTTGTCGGTGTACTGCGCGAAGAAGTCCCACAGGTCTTCCATTAATGCTTGAGATTGACCCGCTTGGTCTTTCTTCATCGTAACGACGGCAAAACGATTATTGGTTGTTGGCGGTAGATAGATATCAATAATCTCTGGACGCTGTTGTTTCAGTGATTCCAAATCGGCTTCTGTTATTACTTTACTGTCTTGCTTACTGATTTGGGGACGTGTTGCAAGTTCCGCATCCCATTTGATGGTCGCATCTAGTCCCATTTTGGAACCTAATCCCACCACTGGCGACGCAAAGTCGAGAGAATCGATTGGCGTGTTGTCTATCATCAAGGTATCGCGCACTGGATCCATATGTTCGGACATCGCTTTGACGACGTCATTCCAGTCGCGCGCATTTACCGACTCATCACACACAATCACAAACTTGGTGTACATGAACTGACGCAAGAAGGACCACACTCCCATCATCACGCGCTTCGCATGACCTGGGTATTGCTTCTTCATGGTTACAACGGCCATGCGATACGAACAACCTTCTGGCGGTAGGTAGAAGTCTTCAATCTCAGGGAATTGCTTTTGCAGAATTGGCACGAATACTTCATTCAGTGCCACGCCTAATACCGCTGGCTCATCTGGCGGACGACCAGTATAGGTACTGTGATAAATTGGGTCTTTACGCATGGTGATGTGCGTAATGGTAAAGACGTGATGCTTTTCTTTTTCGTTATAGTAGCCAGTGTGATCGCCGTAAGGGCCTTCATCGGCAAACTCGTTCGGGTCGATGTACCCTTCCATGACGATTTCAGCACTTGCTGGGACTTCCAAATCGTTACTGATGGATTTGACCACTTCGGTTTTACTGCCACGCAGCAAACCAGCAAAGGCATATTCTGATAACGTATCCGGCACTGGCGTCACCGCACCAAGGATAGTGGCAGGGTCGGCACCAAACGCCACGGAAACTGGGAACGGCTTACCCGGGTTGGTTTCCATCCAATCACGCAAATCTAACGCGCCACCACGGTGAGCTAGCCAACGCATGATGATTTTGTTTTTGGCGATTTTTTGTTGGCGGTAGATACCGAGGTTCTGGCGTTTTTTATTCGGCCCTTTGGTGACCGTCAAACCCCACGTTAATAATGGTGCTACGTCTTCCGCCCAACAACTCATCACCGGAATTTTATCCAAATCGACTTCGTCACCTTGCCACACAATGTCTTGGCATGGCGCTTTACGCAGTCGCTTGGCTGGCATATTTAACACTTGTTTGAATACTGGCAGTTTTTCCAATGCGTCTTTGAAGCCTTTTGGTGGCTCAGGTTCTTTTAAATAAGCCAGCAGTTTGCCGACTTCGCGTAACTCTTTTACGTCTTCGCGTCCCATACCTATCGCGACACGCTCTGGCGTACCAAACAGGTTGGTCAGAACAGGAACGTTGTAGCCGATTGGATTTTCAAACAACAGCGCAGGGCCACCAGCACGTAAGGTGCGGTCGCTGATCTCTGTCATTTCGTAAGCGGGATCGACAGGGTGAGTAATGCGTTTAAGTCGACCTTTCTGTTCTAGATGGTCGATAAATTCGCGTAAATCCTTAAAACTCATAGGCCTTCATGCTGGCTGATTAAACTGTCCGCAGTATAACAAATAGGAGGACGCTAAGATCCTCCTATTTTGTATGGGTATGTGAGCAGGGTTACTTTAATACTTGCTCGATCTGACGAGCCTTTACTTGGCGGTTACTTGAAATTAATTCTTCAAGCCATGTTTGGTGGCCTTGTTGAGCCAGTTGACGAGCGACCAGTGTCGCTTCTTCAGATAATGCCATTTTCGCAATAAGAAACTGTTTCACTTCCGGCGATAATGGATTGGATTTGGTGAGTAAGCGAATCGCGTGAGGTTTGAGGCTTGGGTTGATCGTGGCATTCATCAACTGCTGCAAAGAGAAAGCATCTCCTGTATCAGCTAAGCGCTTGAGTTCCTGTTGGCTATTGTAATCGGCGCGCATTCGCCATAGTAAATCGTACATAGCTTTGTCTTGGCTGACTTGCGCCATACGAACGACCACTGCTGTGGACGGTAGCCAACTGGTGACATTCGCTTGAGTTAACTGCGTCGTTAAGGCCTTTAACGCACTTGGCGATAAGCTATCTAGCTCACGAATGAGCAAGGATTCTCTTGTCTGAATTTGTTGAGACGTCCCCGTTAACCATTGCTGCAGGTTTAACTCTTTTCGTTCAGCTTGCAGCACAAAATCTAACGTGCTTTGGTCTTGCTTCCAACGCTTAATTAAACGACTCGCAATCGCTGGGTAATTGAATGCGGGTACACTGAATTCATAGCCATCGCCTCGCTCCAACATTTGATACGTTGGTGTCAAACGAACTTGCGATTCCACGAACAGTGCCATGCGCGGGGTAAGTATGATGTTTTGCTGTTCTAATTTTTCCAACAGGCGAAAACGCACCACCTCTTGCTGAGGAAAAGCGAGCCGATCGAGGGAAAATTTAAGCGAATCAACCTCATCTCTGACCACGTACTCAAGGAGTTCAGAAACTTTGGTTTGAATTTGAGTATCCTGAAGCCACTGCTCTACCACAGACTCCTGCATTTCCTTCGCAGAAACGGCCACGGGTAGAGTGAGCAGTGACAAGCTCAGGAGTAATGACGACAACATTCCTTGTTGCATGTTAACCTCCCGATAACATTTGTTCTCATTCTGCTGCTTCTATTGATAGAAAGCAATAAAAAAGCCACCATTTTTGTGGTGGCTTTTTCAAAATAAGAACTCAGTTATTACTGACGACGCATAGCATCGAAGAACTCATCATTCGTCTTCGTCATTGCTAGCTTATCGATTAGGAATTCCATTGCGTCGATTTCGCCCATTGGGTGAACGATCTTACGCAGAATCCACATCTTCTGTAGTTCGTCAGTCTTCGTCAGTAGCTCTTCACGACGTGTACCAGAGCGGTTGAAGTCAATCGCAGGGAATACACGCTTCTCAGCAATCTTACGGTTCAAGTGCAGTTCCATGTTACCTGTACCCTTGAACTCTTCGTAGATAACTTCATCCATCTTAGAACCAGTATCTACTAGTGCCGTTGCGATGATAGTTAGGCTGCCGCCTTCTTCTACGTTACGTGCCGCACCGAAGAAACGCTTAGGACGGTGCAATGCGTTTGCATCCACACCACCTGTTAGTACTTTACCTGATGAAGGCACTACGGTGTTGTAAGCACGAGCTAGACGAGTGATAGAGTCAAGCAGGATAACCACGTCTTTCTTGTGTTCAACAAGACGTTTTGCTTTCTCGATTACCATTTCTGCCACTTGTACGTGACGAGATGCTGGCTCATCGAACGTTGACGCTACTACTTCACCTTTAACTAGACGCTGCATCTCTGTTACTTCTTCTGGACGTTCGTCGATAAGAAGTACCATCAACTCACACTCTGGATGGTTGTATGCGATGCTTTGAGCGATATTTTGCAGAAGCATTGTCTTACCCGCTTTTGGCGGAGCAACAATCAGACCACGTTGACCCTTACCGATAGGCGATGCCAAGTCTAAAACACGTGCTGTGATGTCTTCTGTAGAACCGTTACCACGCTCCATTACCATGCGTTCATTCGCATGCAGAGGGGTAAGGTTTTCAAATAGGATCTTGTTACGAGCGTTGTCTGGTTTGTCGTCGTTAACTGTATTGACTTTTAGAAGGGCAAAGTAGCGTTCACCGTCTTTGGGTGGGCGAATTTTACCAGCAATTGAGTCACCAGTACGTAGGTTAAAACGACGAATCTGACTTGGTGATACGTAGATGTCGTCCGGACCAGCAAGGTACGAACTGTCTGCACTGCGTAGGAAACCAAAGCCGTCTTGCAGAATTTCCAGAACCCCATCGCCAAAGATGTCTTCGCCGCCTTTAGCGTGCGCTTTTAAAATCGCGAAGATGATGTATTGTTTTCTTAAGCGAGCTAGGTTCTCTAGTCCTAAGCTTTCGCCCAGTTTTACAAGGTCAGACACAGGTCTGTTCTTCAGTTCGGTAAGGTTCATGGTGGTGGATTCTTGTTTAGTCAAAATAAGATCTGTTTTCTAGTTAAGATGGATTTGGTCTCAGGATCGACCAAGAAGAGAAATTTGTTCAATTAACGCGCGATAAGTTAGCACTAATTAATATTCTAGTCCAGAGTTAGAAAAACAAAACCGCGCATTGTTACATTGCACGGTTTTATCTGTAATCACTTGGTGATTATAAGTTTGCGTCCAAGAACTCTTTAAGCTGAGTCTTAGACAAAGCACCAACTTTCGTTGCCGCTACGTTGCCGTCTTTGAATAACAGTAGCGTTGGAATACCGCGAATACCAAACTTAGGCGGCGTGCCTGCGTTATGGTCGATGTTTAGTTTACCGATAGTGAGTTTGCCTTCGTACTCTTCAGCGATTTCGTCCAGGATAGGAGCGATCATTTTACAAGGACCACACCATTCTGCCCAAAAATCTACGAGAACTGGGCCTGCAGCATTGATTACATCGTTTTCAAAACCGTCATCAGTTAGCTGCAAAATCTTATCACTCATCTTCCACTCCAATGTGTTTTTCGAAACTGGTTGGATGATAACCAGTAATTAGATGCCCTATTGGAATGTATTTACTTTCGTATTGCAAGCTTTAGCTGATATTCTATAGCCATGAAAAAGACGCATATCACAGAGCAAAAGTTCGCCGATTTGGGTTTACAGCCCCAAGTTACTGAAGGATTGGAAAAAAAAGGGTTCGAATATTGTACCCCTATCCAAGCCTTGGCGTTGCCGGTACTGCTCACCGGCCAAGACATCGCAGGCCAGGCCCAAACGGGCACTGGTAAAACGCTTGCGTTTTTAACTGCAACCTTCAACCACCTACTTACGACACCTGAGCACGAAGGCCGTCAACCAACGCAACCGCGCGCAATTATTATGGCGCCAACGCGTGAGCTAGCGATTCAGATCTTCAACGATGCTGAGCCGCTGATTGCAAGCACAGGTCTAAAAGCCGCATTAGCTTACGGTGGCGAAAGCTACGATAAGCAACTTGCGAAGCTACAAGATGGCGTAGACATTCTTATCGGCACGACTGGCCGTATCATCGATTTCTACAAACAGCGCGTTTTCAATCTAAACAACATTCAAGCAGTTGTGTTAGATGAAGCCGACCGCATGTTCGATCTTGGCTTTATTAAAGACATTCGTTTCTTGTTCCGTCGTATGCCTGAGCCAAAAGAGCGTTTGAACATGTTGTTCTCTGCGACTTTGTCTTACCGCGTGCAAGAGTTGGCTTTCGAGCATATGCACAATCCTGAGCATGTTGTGGTTGAGCCAGCACAAAAAACCGGTCACCGTATCCAAGAAGAGCTGTTCTACCCATCTAATGAAGACAAGATGGCTCTGCTTCAAACTCTGATTGAAGAAGAATGGCCAGATCGCGCAATCGTGTTTGCGAACACCAAACATAAATGTGAATCAGTTTGGGGCCACTTGGCGGCAGATGGTCACCGCGTTGGCCTACTAACAGGTGATGTTCCACAGAAGAAACGTGAAAAGATTCTTGAGCAATTCACTAAAGGCGATGTCGACATTCTTGTTGCGACTGACGTTGCAGCCCGTGGTCTACACATTCCTCAAGTAACGCACGTATTCAACTATGACCTGCCTGACGATTGTGAAGATTACGTACACCGCATTGGTCGTACGGGTCGTGCGGGCGCGAGCGGTCACTCAATCAGCTTTGCGTGTGAAGAATACGCAATCAACTTGCCTGCGATTGAAGAATACATCGAACACACCATTCCTGTGTCGGAATACGATGCATCAGCTCTGATTCAAGATCTGCCTGCGCCAATCCGCATGCGTGCGCCGCGCGTTCAGCAACGCCGCACCAACACCGGTGGTACTCGCTCTGGTAACCGTAAGCCTCAAGGACGTCGTCCTCGTCAGCCACGTCAATCAGCGCCGAAACAATCATAAAAGGAAACTGAAGTCGTTTATGAGTCAAGCAGGATCATCACCGCTATACGCAGCCATCGACCTCGGGTCGAACAGTTTTCACATGCTCGTTGTGCGTCACATCGATGGCAGCGTTCAAACAATGGCTAAAATTAAGCGCAAAGTTCGTCTAGCGGCGGGCTTAGATGAACATAATTCTCTTAGTATGGAAGCTATGCAGCGAGGATGGGACTGCTTAAGTCTATTTGCGGAACGCTTGCAGGATATTCCTACACAAAACATTCGCATTGTCGGCACAGCGACTTTACGTACTGCCACCAATGTGGATGTATTTCTAGAGAAAGCGAACCAGATTCTGGGGCAGCCAATCGAAGTCATCTCTGGTGAAGAAGAAGCCGCCACTATCTATAAAGGTGTTGCCCACACATCAGGTGGTAGTGGTCGTCGCCTTGTGGTTGATATTGGTGGCGCGAGCACTGAGCTGATTATTGGCGAAGGTTTTGAAGCGAAAGCCCTCACCAGCCTAAAAATGGGCTGCGTGACATGGTTGGAGAACTTCTTTAAAGATCGCCAGCTGAATGCCCGTAACTTCGAAGCTGCGATTGAAGGCGCAAAGCAAACCATCAAGCCAATCTTAGAACAGTACACCGATCTTGGTTGGGATGTGTGCGTAGGTGCATCTGGTACCGTTCAGGCGCTACAAGAAATCATGCTGGCGCAGGGTATGGACGAAGTAATTACTCACTCCAAACTTAAGCGTTTACAAAAGCAAGCCATGCTAGCCGATCATTTGGAAGAGCTCGACATCGAAGGTTTAACGCTTGAGCGTGCCTTGGTCTTCCCTAGCGGCCTGTCTATTCTTATCGCGATTTTCGAGTTACTTGAAATCGATGCGATGACACTCGCGGGCGGCGCACTGCGTGAAGGCTTGGTTTATGAAATGGTCGACGAGCTGCGTCAAAATGACATTCGTGCTCGCACCATTTGTAGCGTGCAAAGCCGTTATCAGCTTGATTGCCAATATGGTGAACAAGTGGCAACGCTGGCAGGTAAGCTTTTAGAGCAAGCCGGTGGCGATGAATGGATTGCTGAGCCTCAAGGTAAAGTTCTGCTCGAAACCACAGCAAAATTGCACGAAATTGGCCTAACCATCGACTTTAAAAAAGGTGGTGAACATAGTGCTTACTTACTGCAAAACCTCGATTTGCCAGGCTATACACGTGCGCAGAAGTTCTTTATTGGTGAAATTGCACGCCGTTACCGCGAGCAGCTAAGCTCACTACCAGAGCAACATGCTATATCTGGAACAAGTGCCAAACGCGTGCTGCGCTTGCTGCGTCTTGCGGTTCTACTGACCCACCGCCGCAACCCAAGCTTAGAACCACAAGTCGAGCTATTGGCTGAAGGTGATAAACTGACGTTGAGCATTGATGCGAAATGGCTAGAAGCTAACCCGCTTACGGCTGCTGAGTTAGAAATAGAATCGAACCGTCAAACAGACATTGGTTGGCCATTAACGATTACCGCTTGCTAATGATTGTTATCGAGTAAAAAGGCTCCTCATGGAGCCTTTTTGTTATTTGGCATTCCAATGCACAGTGCTTGGAGCTTTAGAACACCCATGATCTTATTGCTCCTTGTGCTGTACAACGAGACTTGTACCCGTCCTTCAAATACAAACAAATACAAAAAAGCCGCTGGATTCAGCGGCTTTTTGTTATTCACATTCAATCAGCGATATTACGCCGCCGTACTCACTTTGAAGTCTGGGTTTACTGCGGTTAGCTTCTTAATCAGATAATTCAGTAATACACCGTACATTGGGACAAACAAGCCAAGGCTGATCACCAACTTGAAGCCGTAATCCACCAGCGCGATTTCCGTCCAATGCTCAGCCATAAATGGATCTGGACTTTGGTAGAATGCAATCGCAAAGAACGCGATGGTATCTAGCGCATTACCAAAGAGTGTCGAACACGTTGGTGCTACCCACCACTGCTTCATTTGGCGTAGGCGGTTAAACACATGCACATCCATGATCTGACCAAGTAAGTAAGCCATGAAACTCGCAATCGCAATACGTGCGACAAACAGGTTAAATTCCCCGAGATGGCTAAAACCTTGGAACTGACCTTCAAAGAACACAACCGACAGGAAATAAGACACCGCTAACGCAGGCAACATCACTAAGAAGATGATCTTACGCGCTAAATGAGCACCAAAAATACGAACGGTTAAGTCTGTCGCTAGGAAGATAAATGGGAAGGTGAATGCGCCCCAAGTGGTGTGCAGACCGAAGATAGTAAACGGTAGCTGAACCAGATAATTGCTGGATGCAATAATGACTAGATGGAATAAAACCAGATAGATAAGGGCGTTGCGCTGCTGCGCAGGGGTAAAGTTACTCATGCGATACCTTTTTAGTTTGGTTTGGGGGCGAGGGAACCCAAATCGAGCATTTTCATTAACGAAAACGACTCTTACCAACAATGTAAAATGAAAATTCAAATCGGCTTCACTCATTCCAAGCGAAGCGGTGGGCGATTATACATTAACCAATTGCGCTCGCAAGCGGTGCTTTTTACGCAAACGTTCATCCGATAATTTCACCTTTACACCAAAGAATTGGGCGAAAAACGAAAAAGGGTGTTTCATGTGAAACACCCTATAAGGAAATGATTTAAAGAGTTGATAAGTCGAGTTTAGAAGCCGCGTTGAAATAATCCAGCAAGATAATCGAGCTCTTCCCTGCTCTCTTCAATGTTCAGCGCTTCAAACCAAATCGCTTCACTGTAATGCTCCGCTTTCATAAATAAGCGGCAACCTTCAAAATCGATCAGCCAAGAGTGGATATCCGCATCCCACTGTTTTTCGATTACCGTCGCAGAGAGTAAACCCACCAAACGCTCACCTAACGCCGGAAAGGTGTCTAAATCAAATCTTGGTGCTGCAATCAGCAAACGACCTTCTTCGGCAATATATTCTGTTAGGCCAAATTCCTTCTGCATTTCGGTTCCTTATCCGTGGTGAGTGATGTGTTCTTGAATCAGATCCAAGAATGGATCGGCATATTTTTCTAATTTACGTTGACCTACCCCGCTCACCGCCAGCATTTCGCCATACGACGTTGGCAGAATCTCCGCCATATCAATCAAGGTCGCATCACTAAATACAACGTATGGTGGTAAGCCATCTTCATCAGCAATCGACTTACGCAGCTTGCGTAATTTCGCAAACAGCTTCTTATCGTAGTTTTTGCTGGTCAGTTTGTCCGACTTCGCAGCGCGTGCTGCGGTATCCAAACGAGGAACCGCTAGCTCGAGCGACACATCCCCGCGCAATAATGGTCGAGCTTCCTCGGTCAGTTGCAACGTCGAGTTTCGAGTAATGTTTTGAAACAGCAGACCTTTGTGGATTAACTGGCGGAAGATACTCACCCAGTAATCATGGCTGTGATCGCGGCCAATGCCGTATGTAGAGATTTTATCGTGGCCATGTTCACGCACGCGGATATTTTGCATACCACGCAGCACCTCAACCACATACGTCATACCAAAGCTTTGGTTAACACGGTAAACACACGACAACGCTTTTCGCGCTTCTTCTGTCGCATCAAAATGTTTGGGTGGATCGAGGCAGATATCGCAGTTACCACAAGGCTTCTCGCGGTATTCACCAAAGTAGTTGAGCAGAACCTGACGACGACAGGTTTGCGCTTCTGCAAAGGCACTCATCGCATTAAGTTTATGGCTTTCTACTTGCTTTTGCGGTCCATCGTCTTTTTCATCCAGCATGCGGCGTAGCCAACTGATGTCTGCAGGGTCGTACAACATCATCGCTTCAGCAGGCAAACCATCTCGCCCTGCTCGTCCCGTTTCTTGGTAGTAGGATTCAATATTGCGCGGAATATCAAAGTGCACTACAAAACGGACGTTCGGCTTGTTGATGCCCATACCAAAGGCAACCGTCGCGACCACGATTTGAATGTCATCACGCTGAAACGCCTCTTGAACGTAAGCACGCTCATCAGCGTCCATCCCTGCATGATAGCCCGCCGCACGGATGTGGTTGTTGCACAGCTTCTCCGTCACCATTTCGACTTTCTTACGGCTGCCACAATAAATAATGCCGCAATTGCCCTTTTGGGTGTCGAGATAACGAATGATCTGAGAAACCGGCTTGTGCTTCTCGACAAGGTTGTAGCGGATATTCGGACGGTCAAAACTGCCTAAGTGAACATGAGGCTCATGCAAACGTAAGCGTTCAAGAATGTCGCGACGTGTAGCGTCATCCGCAGTGGCGGTGAGCGCCATAAATGGCACATGCGAAAAATGCTGCTTTAACTGACCCAGCGCGGCGTATTCGGGACGGAAATCGTGTCCCCACTGCGAGATACAGTGCGCTTCATCCACCGCAATCATCGCCAAGGGCAGATTTTCGAGGCGCTCGATGAAGTCACGCATTAACACGCGTTCTGGTGAGACGTAAACCAATTTGAGTTGACCGCTGTGCATGCGGTTATACACACTCAGCAGCTCTTCACGGCTCATGGTGGAGTTCACACACTCTGCCGCAACGCCGTTGGCTTTGAGCTGATCGACCTGGTCTTTCATCAAAGAAATCAGCGGCGAAATCACCAAGGTGATGCCACTACGAACCAACGCAGGTATCTGATAGCAAAGAGATTTGCCACCACCTGTCGGCATGATCACCAGACTGTCTTTGCCCTCGACCGCCGATTCGATGACCTCTTGCTGGCCATCACGAAACGTTTGATAACCGAAAACTTCCTCCAACACACGTTGAGGCGTTACCGGTGAGTCTGATTGTTCGGCTAACAAAGTTGAGGTCATGAAAAATCTCAGATTGGGCGATGTAGAAATGCTTTTGCATGCCACCAGCACACAAAGTGAGGGCACATTGTAATGGGGTTTCATGGCGAATAAAACCGCAAATTGTTAGGTGTTTCACACCACGGCTCGTATACTGATTTTCTGCTCTATAAACACACAATTAGGTGACACTTCATGACACCAGAAGAACAACAGCGCGCGCGGCAAGGTGTCCTGCTTGCGGTTGGCGCGTACACGATGTGGGGCATTGCGCCCATGTACTTTAAATCGATAGCACAAGTGTCTCCACTCGAGATCCTAAGCCACCGAGTGATTTGGTCTTTCTTTTTGCTTGCCGCACTTCTTCATTTTGGCCGTCACTGGCGCTCGGTTTATCACATCGCCACAGATAAAAAGAAAATCGCGTATTTGCTTTCCAGTTCGGTATTGATTGGTGGCAACTGGCTGATCTTCATTTGGGCGGTTAACTCCAATCACATGCTGGATGCCAGCTTAGGCTATTACATCAACCCGCTTATCAACGTGTTGCTAGGTATGGTGTTCTTGGGCGAACGACTACGTAAGCTGCAATGGTTTGCTGTGGTATTGGCAGGATGTGGCGTTTTGGTGCAGTTGATCGTCTTTGGTTCGGTGCCAATTGTAGCGATGGCGTTAGCGATGAGCTTTGGTTTTTACGGTTTGCTACGTAAGAAAGTCGCGGTGGATGCTCAAACTGGTTTGTTTGTCGAAACGCTAATCTTATTACCCGCTGCCGCCGTTTATCTTCTGTTTATTGCCAGCTCACCAACGGCAAACATGATTGAAAATCCATGGCAGCTCAATACGTTGTTGATTGCAGCCGGTGTGGTGACGACCTTGCCATTGCTATGCTTCACTGGTGCCGCGACTCGCCTCAAATTATCAACGCTCGGCTTTTTCCAGTACATCGGCCCTAGCCTGATGTTCTTGCTTGCAGTGTTAATTTACGGCGAGACCTTCACGATGGATAAAGCGATTACGTTCGCCTTTATTTGGGGAGCCCTTGTGGTATTTAGCTTCGATGGGCTGCGCAACAATCGCCGTTCACGCCGAGCCATTCAGTCACAGTGATCGTTTTTTACAAGACAAGCTAACAATTGATGGATAAGCTTGGTCATTATGTGACCAAGCTTTTTTTGTATGTAATGGAACAGATTCAATACTACGCGACCGACCATGACCAACTGAGTCTGATCGAGGCGAAATACCAAAAGTTTGCCTTTCAAAGGCACTATCATTTGGATTTTCACCTCGGCTTGATCACGCATGGTGAGCAGAAGTTTCATTATCAAGGCTCTCATCACCAAGTCGGTCATGGGCAAATCGTTATTATGCCGCCCGATGAACTGCACGACGGCCAATCTAAGCTTGCCAGTGGCTATCAAGTGAATGTTTTTTCGATCGAACCACACTTACTTAGCGATCTGGCAGATCTTAAGCAAAATGGTCAAATTATCCGCTTTAATGAGTTGATCATCTCCGATCCACAGATATTTTCACAACTTAGTAACTTACATGCTCTGTTGAGACGCGAAAATCTCAGTCAGTTAACCAAAGATTGTCTGCCGTTTGAGGGATTTAACCAACTTTTTGATCGCTACGGATCGCTGGCAAGGCAAAAAGTCATTCCATTAGGTAAGCAATCTCTCAACACCTTAAAAGATTACTTAATGGCGAACCTCGACCAATCGGTACGGCTGGAGTCTCTTTCTGAGCTTTGCCAGCTAAGCCCGACTCAATTTCAACGCCATTTCAAAGCGCAAACTGGTATGACACCGTATGCGTGGTTTGCCCGTTTACGACTCGAGCAAGGGATGAAGCTGCTACAAGCAGGACAATGCGGTACTGAAGTCGCGCATCAAATTGGTTTTTACGATCAGGCGCATTTCAGCAAAGCCTTTAAGCAGACTTATGGCGTCTCTCCGTCTCAAGTCACTCGATAACAGCGCGCTCATCTTAGGCTGTCAGTTTTTTACAAGCGCATGCCACAACAAGCCTCCACAATAGCTGCATTGGTAATCTTTGAGATGTGTTATGAATGAATCCACTATCCTGCTGACATTGGCCAGCATTCACTTTATTGCCTTAATGAGCCCAGGCCCCGACTTCGCATTAGTGGTGCAAAATGCCACGCGTCATGGTCGCCAGACGGGCTTATACATCGCTCTTGGCTTATCCGTTGGTATTTTGCTGCACTCATTGTTCAGCCTGACAGGTGTGAGCTACCTTGTGCATCAACATCCTTTGCTGTATTCGGTATTACAACTGCTAGGTGGCAGTTACCTGCTTTACCTCGGTGTTGGCGCCCTGCGCGGCGTGATCGCTACGCTCAAAAACCCGCAAACGGATCAACAAAATAAAACAAACAGCTTCGTGATCAGCAACAAGCGTCAGGCTTTTGCCAAAGGTTTTGCGACCAACATTCTCAACCCCAAAGCACTGGTTTTCTTCATCAGCTTGATGTCGAGCTTGGTGCCAGCCGGAATGTCGGTCTCAGGCAAAAGCATCGCGTTAGTTATCCTGTTCAGCTTGTCTCTGGTTTGGTTTTCCAGCTTGGCGTGGATGCTCTCAACGCAACGTTTACAACGTCGATTACAACAAGCTGGCATCTACATCGATGGCATCTGTGGTGTGGTGTTTACCCTCGTTGGCGGCAGTATCTTGGTGCAAACCATCAGCACATTAATCGGTTAACTCTCTGATTTAAAAGCGTCGCACACCCGACATTTATTAAAACGCTGACTCGACGATCTTCTCCATGGCTGCCAAGCTGAACAATCAAACTGGCAACATGGAGAGTCATCATGCAATGGACGTTCTACCGACTCGTGTCTTCGGGTCTTTTTCTTAGCGCCTCTATCACCCACACCGCGTTTGCAAACCAAGCCACCGATGCGATTGCCCCAGAGCAAAGTACTGGGCTTGAGCACAAACAACTGATCAAAGCCAAAGACTATATGGTGACAGCAGCGAACCCAATCGCCACCCAAGCTGGTGCTGATGTACTGGAGCAAGGCGGCAATGCCATCGATGCTATGGTGGCGGTACAACTGATGCTTGGCTTAGTCGAACCACAGTCTTCCGGTATTGGTGGCGGCGCATTTTTGGTGTATTGGGATGGCGAACAACAAAAGCTCACCACTTATGATGGTCGAGAAACTGCGCCCCTCGCCGCAACCCCAACACTGTTTTTGGACGACCAAGGCCAGCCGCTGCAATTTTATGATGCCGTTGTAGGTGGACGATCTGTCGCGACGCCGGGCACCGTCAAACTGTTGTGGGATACCCACCAAAAATACGGCAAGCTGGAATGGAAAAAGATCATTCAGCCAGTGATCAACTTGGCTGAGGAAGGTTTTGCCGTCAGCCCTCGTCTCGCCAGTTTGATTGCCAACGACGCCGAGCGTTTATCACGTTTTCCGACCACAAAAGCATATTTCTTTAACGCCGATGGCTCACCAAAAGCCGAAGGCACACGATTAAAGAATCCAGAATACGCGCAAACCTTGAAAGCCATCGCCAAACAAGGTGCTCAAGCCTTCTATCAAGGTGATATTGCCAAAGACATTATCGCAACCGTGCAAACTGCAGTGGGTAACCCGGGCGTGTTGGCACAACAAGATTTTGATACTTACCGCATCAAACAGAGAGAGCCCGTTTGTGCGGCTTATCAAAGCTACGACATCTGCGGCATGGGGCCACCAAGCTCAGGCGCGCTAACTGTCGGACAGATCTTGGCTATCACCGAGCAATACGACCTAAAAGGCTGGGGACCAGACAGCGCCAAATCTTGGCAGGTCATTGCGGACGCATCTGGTCTCGCGTTTGCTGATCGCGGTAAGTACATGGCCGATCAAGACTATGTACCCATGCCAACCGAAGGTTTGTTGGACAAAGACTATCTCAAACAACGTGCCGAGCTTATTCAGGTCGGCAAAGCACTGACGAAAGTGGAAGCCGGTAACCCACCGTGGTCACATGCAATGAATCTCAGTATGGATGAATCGATAGAACTTCCTTCCACCAGCCATTTCAACATCGTCGACAAGCAAGGCAATGTGGTTTCAATGACCACCACCATCGAGAACGCTTTTGGCTCGCGCTTAATGGTTCGCGGCTTCCTGCTCAATAACGAGCTGACAGACTTTTCTTTCCGCACTCATCAAGATGGCGCGCCAATCGCCAACCGATTAGAACCGGGCAAACGTCCTCGCTCCTCCATGGCTCCGACCATCATCATGAAAGATGATCAACCATACATGGCAATTGGTTCACCGGGCGGCAGTCGCATTATCGGCTACGTGGCACAAGCCATCATTGCTCATACTCAATGGGACATGGACATTCAGCAAGCGATCAACCAACCAAGAGTGTTAAACCGTTTTGGTACAGTCGACCTCGAGCAAGATAGCGCAGCAACTCAGTTGCAACCGGCACTCGAAAAGATGGGCTTTAAGACCGAAATTCGCGATTTGAATTCCGGTTTACACGCCATTCGCATTACTGAAAATGGCTTAGAAGGTGCTGCCGATCCGCGTCGAGAAGGTGCAGCCATCGGAAAATAGTAGCCTTTCGCTCGGCCCTTTGTGCGAGATCTCTCACAAAGGGTTGAGTAAAACTCTCTTTTTTAGCAGTAAAAGCACCCCAAACAACTCATAAGCTATTGAATAATATAAATACGTGCAGTTTTTAAACGTTTGCGGAATAAAAAAATGTGAACTTGCACCGTTGTTGGATAGCACCAAAAACGTATTATTAAACCTGTCGGAAGGATGCTGACACGGAACAGGAAACACCACGGATTTGGTGAACTTCAGGAAGAAGAAACGGTTATTCAGGATGAATAGTCGGGCATGGAATGCAAAACTGGACATTGAACGGAATCAATAGCGACTAGGATGGTTGCTACTAAGGACGGGAAATGGACACCTCTGGACGAGGCAAGGACTGAACATCAGGATGATGTCATGGACACCGCTCAGGGAACAAGTGATGAGAGCTGACGAGGATAGTTAGCAGACCAGGATAAGGTCATCAAGGACACCGCTAGGAAGGCGACGAAAGGATTAAGCTGAAGGAATACAGCACGCTATCAAGGATTCGATGCAAGGAGCACTTTTTAGTAGCTGGATTGCTGCGAGTAAGACTATAACCCCGATGGGCGCAAGCCCTCGGGGTTTTTCTTTTCTGCCATTTCCGCCCGACCTGCCAAGCACAGTTGTCCCCATCTCAAACTCAAACTCAAACTCAAACTCAAACTCAAACTCAAATAAGGTACTTTGTAGGCTCCAGATACAACAAGAGCCGCCGAAGCAGCCCTTGAGTTAGTTTGCGAACAATGCAAGCTAGCTTTCGATAAAAACCTTACAGTTTCTCTAGTCTAGCGTAAGCAGTCACTAACCATTTAATGCCTTCACCATTGAACGCGATTTGAACGCGACTCTGTGGACCGCTGCCTTCAAAGTTAATGATGGTGCCTTCGCCAAACTTTGGATGCATTACGCGTGAACCAAGTGAAAAGCCCGTCTCGTTGAAGTTCTCTTTCACCGCAGTTTGGCTAAAGCGACCACTGCTTGCAGGTCGGCTGACTTGTGCTTTCATACGCACTTCGTCCAGGCACGTTTCCGGCAACTCACGAATAAAACGCGATGGCTTATGGTACTTATCTTGACCATACAAACGGCGCATTTCCGCGTAAGTGATGTAGAGTTTTTGCATCGCGCGCGTCATACCGACGTAACACAGGCGGCGCTCTTCCTCTAAACGCCCAGCCTCTTCCGCCGACATCTGGCTCGGGAACATGCCTTCTTCAACGCCAACCATAAACACCAATGGGAATTCCAAACCTTTTGCACTGTGCAATGTCATCAATTGAACTGCATCTTCAAATTCGTCGGCTTGCCCTTCACCCGCTTCTAGCGCCGCATGAGTCAAGAACGCAGTCAGCAGCGACATCTCTTCCGCTTCTTCTGGCTTCTCGAATTGGCGAGTTGCGGTCACCAATTCCTCCAAGTTCTCAATACGAGCCTTAGACTTTTCGCCCTTCTCTTGCTCATACATGGCAAACAAGCCAGAGTACTTGATCACATGGTCTGTTTGCTCGTGCAACGGCATCTCTAACGTGTCGTCTTCGAGTGCGGCAATAAGTTCGATAAAGCGACCTAATGCCCCGGCGGCTCGACCCGCGAGCACTTTTTCATCCAACATCGCAACGCTGGCTTCCCACATCGTGCAACCACGATCACGCGCCGCACGGCGGATGGTTTCTAGTGTCTTGTCACCTAAACCACGAGTTGGCGTATTCACCACACGTTCAAATGCAGCATCGTCATTACGGTTGGCCATCAAACGCATGTAGGCCAGTGCGTCTTTGATTTCCTGACGCTCGAAGAATCGCATACCACCATAAATACGGTATGGTAGACCAGCTTGAATCAACGCTTCTTCCAGTACACGAGACTGGGCGTTGTTGCGGTACAACATCGCTGCATCATTCAATGCTCCGCCTTTGTCTTGCCACTCTTTGATTTTGTTAACCGCAAAACGGGCTTCGTCCAACTCGTTGTAAGCACTGTAAACCGAAATCGGTTCACCAACGACGCCGTCAGTCCACAGCTCTTTACCCATACGCTCAGTGTTATTGGCGATCAAGGTATTGGAAGCTTCCAAAATGGTCTTGGTGGAACGGTAATTCTGCTCTAGGCGAATGGTGGTTACACTTGGGAATTCACGGGTGAATTTCTCAATGTTTTCGACTTTTGCTCCGCGCCAACCGTAAATCGATTGGTCATCGTCACCCACGATCATCACATGACACTCAGGCCCCGCCATCATGCGTAGCCAAGCGTATTGGATATTGTTGGTGTCTTGGAACTCGTCAACCAAAATGTGTTTAAAACGCGCCTGGTAGTGCTCGCGGACAAACTTGTTATCGCGCAGTAGCTCATGAGCGCGAAGCAGAATTTCTGCGAAGTCGACCAAACCTGCACGGTCACACGCTTCTTGATAAGCGGTGTATAGCTGCAAGTAGGTTTTGGTCACAGGATCGTGGTAAGCATCAATATGTGTTGGGCGCAGACCTTCGTCTTTTTTGCCGTTAATCCACCAAGCCACTTGGCGTGCAGGCCACTGCTTCTCATCCAAATTTTGTGCTTTGATCAGACGCTTCAGTAAACGCTGTTGATCGTCGCTGTCGATGATTTGAAAGTCTTCCGGTAGCTTGGCATCAAGATAGTGCGCACGCAAAATGCGGTGACAAATACCGTGAAAGGTACCATTCCACATGCCTGACGCACTGCCCATCATCAACTCTTCAATACGGCCACGCATCTCCGCTGCCGCTTTGTTGGTAAAGGTTACCGACATGATTGAGAACGGAGACGCTTGTTCTACCGACATCAACCAAGCGATACGGTGAACAAGAACACGAGTCTTACCACTCCCTGCACCAGCAAGGACGAGCAAGTTTTCTAGAGGTGCTGCAACGGCTTCACGCTGTTTATCGTTCAAACCGTCGAGTAATAGAGATGGATCCATCATGATGAGCTACTGGTTATTTATACATAAAAATAGATTATAACCTAAACAACTAGGGTGTGTTGAGACAAAACTAGATAAAAAGTTCGACGATTTTTTACTCATCTATTCAATCGGTTATGTAAATCAAACCATCAAAAAGCATTCTCCCAAACAATTTCCCTGAAAGTTTTTCACTCACCTTCCTATCTCTTAAGTTAAGCAAGCGGACAAAAACTGTGCATCTTAATCGCTCGTCTGCTTGCCCATCTCAACGTAAAGGAAATCATTCAGAGGAAATTATTATGAAAAAGTCGAATCTTGCTGTTACTGCTGCGGTTACTGGTCTACTAGCCCTTGGTGGCACTCTACTAACAGCAACACCAGCTGTCGCGGCAGAAAAAGAAAAGTGCTACGGCGTGGCAAAAGCGGGGAAAAATGACTGTGCGACGAAGAACAGCTCTTGCGCTGGCACGTCAAAACAAGACCACCAGAAAGACGCATTTGTGGTCGTTCCAAAAGGTCTTTGCGACAAATTGGCTGGCGGCAGCACCAGCGCATCTTAATTTCTCCGTTAATTGTTGTGGGCGTGTGATGGCTCAACTCACACCCCACAACCTCTTCTATCCAGTTCGAAAAGGAGTTTCACGTGAAACACTACGATTTTCACCCTCTTGTTGGCGTTGGTTTACGGACTCCTCATTTGGACTTTTTTCAGCAACAACGTCCAGAACTGTCTTGGTTAGAAATTCACAGCGAGAACTACTTTCAACCCAATGCAGCCGAACGAAAATATCTACACACTTTGCGAGAGCAATACCAGATCAGCTGCCACGGAATTGGTTTGTCGTTAGGCTCTGTTGAACGCGTTAGCCAAGTACACCTAGCTCAACTGAAAGCGTTGATTGATGCCATTGACCCGATGTTTGTCTCTGACCATTTGAGCTGGAGTGAAAATGGTGGGCATTATTTTAACGACTTGCTTCCCCTACCATACACCGAAGAAGCACTGAACGTTTTTACTCGCAATGTGCTTGAAGTTCAGGATTATCTGCAACACGAAATCTTAATCGAGAACCCATCGAGCTATGTGAAGTTTCAACACTCGACGATCAGCGAGTGGGAGTTTCTCGCTGAAGTTCAGCAGCGCACAAGTTGCCGGTTACTGCTCGATCTGAATAACGTACACGTATCAGCCTTCAATCACGGCTTTGATTGCAATACCTATCTGTCCGCCATTCCGGCAGACAAAGTGGATGAAATTCATTTGGCGGGTTTCACCATCAAGCAACTCGATAAAGGCGAAATTTGGATTGATACTCACAGCCGTCCCGTCAGCACGGAAGTCTGGAAGTTATATCAACACTGGGTTGAACAGTATGGTCCGCGCCATACCTTAATTGAATGGGACTTAGATATCCCAACACCAGAAGTGTTATTGGCAGAAGCGGAAAAGGCCTCGCTCCTTCTCTCCCAAATTACCACCCCGCTTAGTGCTACGAGGAAAGCCTCATGAAGCTAGCCACCTTACAAAACCAGTTTGCGAAAGCGCTTCACTATCAGGCATTGGGTGACGACTGTAATATTGCAAGCGGTCAGTTTACCGCTGACGAGCACATGCAAATATATCGCAACAACTTTATCATCAGCTTGAGCGAAGTCCTTTCTGCTACTTATCCGATGGTTGAAGCGTTACTAGGGGAAACGTGCTTTGCCCAAATAGCACGTCAACATGTTTTAACGCACCCACTCCAAGAAGGCAGTGTTATTCACTACGGAAAAGACTTTCACCTCACTGTGATGTTGTTTGGCCAGGTCATGGCTCAAGCGCCATACAGCCCAGAAGTCGCACTCTTTGAATGGAACATCGACCTTGCTAGCCAAGCTCGTTGTGAGCATCAAGCAGACACTGCCGTGCAACCACTGACTGAGTTACCACACGTATCAGAGTCGCAACATCCCCATTTAGTTTTCCACCTTCGCCCTGGGTGTAAGTGCTTTGATGCTCATTACGCGGTGTTTGATTTATTCGCAGCTGTTCGTACTCAGCAATTCGATCAGCTCAACATCAACCAATTACAACAAGGGGTGATCCGCATCGAGCCCAATGGTGAAGCGCAGTGTTTCGCGCTAGCTGCCGAAGCCTATCAATTGCTTGCCAGCTTGGAACAAAAGCAATGTTTGAGCGATATCCCTGAGCCGTTGCTCGCTCATCTTAATCACATCATGACGCTTGACCTGATTGAAGGTTTTACGCTGCAAACCGCGTAAGGAGGATACGATGACAGATTCTGTGAAAAGCCTGATTAGCCGCTACGACGAATACACCAACAGCTTACAAACTCACGCAATGCCGTTGTTGCTGCTGTTTTGCCGTTTATGGGTCGCTTGGGTGTTTTTTAATTCTGGCCTTATCAAAATTGCCTCATGGGATAGCACCTTGTACTTGTTCGAATTTGAGTATCAAGTTCCGTTGCTACCTTGGGAATTTGCCGCCTATTCAGGCACATTCGCAGAGTTAGTTCTTCCGGTCTTTTTAGCGCTTGGATTATTTACTCGCCCTATTGCTGCCATGTTGTTTGTGTTCAACATTATCGCTGTCCTGTCCTACCCGCTACTGTGGGAGAAAGGTTTCCATGACCACCAACTCTGGGGGTTAATGATTTTGATTGTGATGCTGTGGGGAGGCGGTCCGTTTTCGCTCGACCGATTGATAAAAGACAAATTCGTCAGATAGAAAAATCCCCGCGATTGCGGGGATTTCTTTTATTGCTTGTTTAGGTAAGCCAGCAGTTCATCCGCTGAGATACCTTGTTGTGCGAGGTCTTTTGCTAATAGCTCAACTTGCTCGCCCTTGCGTGACTCAATCACTTGTTGAAATTGGTACACAATGTCACGCAAGATTGGTAGAGGTACTTGTTTTGCCGCACTACGAATGCGCTCGGAGCTTTGATTGCCCAGCTCATTAAGCAACTTACCAAACATCACCTTTTCTGGTGATTCTTCCATTTGCTCTAAAATACGAGCCATTTCATACGTGGTTAACGACATTACTTTTTGAATTCCATTATGGTGTCAGGAAAAGTGTGAACGACAAATATACACGCGTTACATACATTGGAAAATACTAAATTACACTGATTTACGCATTAGCGAAGCGTGCGTGCCAGCTCTTACCAGCCTTTGAAAATAGAATCACCAATGCCGGTAGCAATACCCACATATGAATAGCAATCAATGTTTGTGGATCAAACGGCAAACGCTGTAAGGTACCCACTAACAAACCAGAACCGCTCATTTGGAACAAACCAAGTAGCGCCGCGGCTGTGCCCGCTTTATCACCGAATGGTTCCAACGCCTTGCCCGCGGCACCGCCAAGAATCAAAGCAAAACCAACGGACGACATAAAGATTGGCAGCATGAACGACAGCGCCGTGTTTTGGCCATTCATCACCAGCATCACCACACCAGCCAGAGCCAACGTCGAGATACCAACCACAAGCGTGTTGTGTGTGCCAAAACGTTCCATGAACTTCGGTGCCAACATACAACCAGCGATGTTGATGACCGCGTTAATGCCAAACCAGAATGTGAACTCATTCATTGAAAGGCCCATGCCTGTCATCAATACCGACGGTGCTGACGTCACGTAAGCTAAGATAACCGCCATGGCCATCAAACATAGTGACGCGTGGAAAATGAAAGATGGCGTGCTCAGTACCGACCAGTAACGACTTACCTTGAATACCGCTTGTTTCTCGGTTGCAGGGTTGGTTTCCTTCATCATCAAGAACATCAACGTTCCTGAGACAACCGCAAAACCAGCCATAAAGCTGAAGTTTGCACGCCAATCGAATTGCTGTGTTAACCAGCTACCTAAGATTGGTGCCAGTGCAGGAATAAAGCAGATCGCACCATTAAGGTAGCTGATCATCTTGCCGCTTTTCTCTGGGCCGAAAATATCGCGAACTGTTGCAAAGGCTGCTACCGATGTCGCACACGCACCTAAGCCTTGTAGCAAACGAGACATCAACATCCACTCTATATTTTGAGCACTCCACGCCAATAAAGCGCTCATTGCGTAGATAGTGATGCCGCCCAATGCAACAGTTCGACGTCCGAGTTTATCTGCCAAAGGGCCAGCAAACAGTTGGCCAACACCCATAGCAAATAGGAACCATGTAATCGTGTCTTGTGCTAGCGCATTGTCTACCTGAAAAGTTGAAGCGATAAGAGGTAACGCAGGTAGATAGATATCAATCGCAAGCGGACTGAAAAGAACCAAAAGGGTCAACAACGCCATTTGTTTTTTACTATTAGAAATATGGCTAGACACACAACACTCCAAATTGAACAAGAACTTTGCAGAGAGCTTAATCATCTGATGATATGAATGGAAATGATGTATAATCATGACCATTATTCCCCAGAGGAAATTCACCGTGAACATAGAAAAGCTCGCTCGTCTCGACCTGAACTTACTGGTCTGTTTTAAAGTGTTAATTGAAGAGCTTAACGTGACTCGAGCAGCGCATCGACTGTGCCTTAGCCAATCCGCGGTGAGCAAATCATTAGCCAAACTTCGCATTCAATTTGATGATCCATTGTTTACGCGTAACTCACATGGATTAACGCCAACACCACGTGCATTGTTCCTCAAACCGAAACTGGATCTGTTGATTAACCAATTAGAAGTGCTGACCCAGCCAGAAGAGTTTTCGCCCCAAAGCAGTGAATACCGTTTTCAAATTGCAGCCGTGGAAAGTGTCTACCCATTAATCTTGCCGCATTTCTTACCAGCGATTTTTCAACAGGCACCCGGCGTCACCATCAGCACGCATCCTTGGTCAGATAACACCTTCAAAATGTTGCAGCGTGGTGAGCTGGATTTGGGATTAACTGGTAAAGACATCGACATCAATGACGCAAAACTTACCCTACTGCCACCGGATGATATTTGCGAACTCGAAATCTATCGCGACCATCAGATGTGCATTATTCGTAAAAACCACCCCGCACTAAAACAGAAGTGGAACCTCGAAGCGTATCTCGCACTTCGTCACGTACAAGTGCGTTGTGATGGAAACGACCGTTGGTTGTTGGATTATCGTTTAGCAGACATTGGCGCAGAGCGCGATATTGCAGTCACTGTTCCAGATTTCAATAGTGCTGCTAGCTTGTGTTCTTACACCGACTTCATCTTTACCGCGCCGAGCCATTTTGTGCAACTGGCTGCCAAACAGCTCGACTTGGTGGTCTTGCCATTGCCGCTTGAATTCCCGCCCATGGCTTACACTCTGTTTTGGCACAGAGACAGAGAAAACGACCCAGCCTTGAATTGGCTGCGCACGATGATCACGCAAAAAACCGATCACCTTAGATAAAAATATCGGACGCAATTTGCGCTTAGCGGCTAAAATGAGTAGCTTAACAGTCGATAGTCCTTTTTGGCTCATCTATGGCCTGTTGTACCCAGACTTAAACGTCATCTTGCTACGACGTTTAACTCAATCACTGCACGAAGCAGAAGGAAACAGCTCCCACACCTGAGCATGAAGGAGCGGTAATTTGAAGGAATAAAACAGATGCACAACGATACCCTAAGCCGCGTGAACGCAATTCGCGAATGGCTTACTCAACACAACATTGATGCCCTACTGATCCCTCACGAAGATGAATACCTGGGTGAATATGTTCCCGCGCACAATGAACGTCTCCACTGGCTAACCGGATTCACAGGCTCTGCAGGCGCAGCCGTGATCACAAAAGACAAAGCCGCAATTTTTGTAGATGGTCGCTACACAGTGCAAGTGACCAAACAAGTTCCTAGCGAGTTGTTTGAATATCGCCACCTAATTGAAGAACCGGCATTGGATTGGATTCAAGACCATCTAACCGCAAATGCGTCCGTGGCTATCGACCCCCGCATGCACAGCTCGGCTTGGCTAGATATGGCACAAGCAAAACTGGTTGGAAAACTTGAGCTGAACATTCTCTCCAGCAACCCAATTGATGAGCTGTGGCATGACCGCCCTGCACCCGTGGTTTCTGACGTTCGCCTCATGCCAACAGAAGCCGTTGGTCAATCAAGCGAAAGTAAGCGTAAAGAGATCGCTCAACTGGTAACAAAAGCCGGTGCAGACAGTGCAGTCATCACAGCACTTGATTCTATTTGTTGGTTATTGAACGTACGTGGCTTGGATGTATCGCGTTTGCCAGTTTTACTGTCGCACGCGATTCTTCATGCCGACTCAAGTGTGGAGTACTTCCTAGATCCCGCTCGCTTACCTGCTGAATTTGCAGCGCATGTGGGCACTGGTGTGACGGTTCATCATCCAGAAGCACTTCAATCTCGCCTTGAAGCCATGTCTGGTAAAAAGGTATTGCTCGACCCAGCAATCAGTAACGCATGGTTTAAGTTAGTTCTGCAAAATGCAGGCGCATCGGTTATTGCTGCAGCCGATCCATGTTTAATGCCAAAAGCCGCGAAAAACGAAGTTGAGATTGCGGGCATGAAAGCCTGTCATATCCGCGACGGTGTAGCGATGAGCAAATTCCTTTGCTGGCTAGATGCCGAAGTGGCTGCTGGCAATCTTCATGATGAAGCTACACTGGCTGATCGCCTAGAAGCATTCCGTAAAGAAGACCCAACGCTGATGGATCTGAGCTTTGATACCATTTCTGCGGCAGGCGGCAATGCGGCTATGTGTCACTACAATCATGAGAACCAACCTGAGCCAGGTAAGCTAGAGTTGAACACACTTTACCTTGTTGATTCAGGCGGTCAGTACCTAGATGGCACAACCGACATTACACGCACCATCGCGATTGGTCAGCCATCAGCAGAAATGATCAAGCAGTTCACTCTCGCGCTGAAAGGTCATATCGGTGTAGCACGTGCCCGCTTCCCGAAAGGCACTCGCGGTTACCAAATCGATACATTGGCTCGCCAACATCTTTGGGCGGAAGGTTATGACTACGACCACGGTACTGGCCACGGTGTAGGTCACTTCCTAAGTGTGCATGAAGGTCCGGCAAGCATCTCTAAGAAACAAATTGATGTGCCGCTAACTGAAGGCATGGTGCTATCAAATGAGCCTGGCTACTACCGTGCAGATGCGTTCGGTATCCGAATCGAAAACCTAGAGCTCGTAGTTGAAACACCGACTAACGGTGACTTCCCTGTTCTATCATTCGAATCATTGACGCGCTGTCCAATCGATAAACGTAATATCAATGTCGATATGCTGACTCGTCCAGAACTTGCTTGGTTGAACGACTACCATCAAAAAGTATGGGAACAAATCAGCCCGCTTGTTGAAGGCGAAGTAAAAGAATGGCTACGCGAAGCAACTCTGCCGTTGGCTCACTCTTAAACAAAAGTGCGAACATCTATTAAAGATAAAATAGAAAAGGCTCTCCACTTGGAGAGCCTTTTTTTAGGGCTAAATTCGTAAATCGCATTCCATAAATCACATCCATGAAAATCAAAGCTAAGCGTTCATTCAATCACAATGTTTCACGTGAAACATGCCACGCCTCGGTTAACCTGAGTAAGCTGAGTGCCAATCACGCCAGACCGGATCGAAACCTTTCGCTCTGATCATGTCTTCTACCGATGCCGCGCTACGCTCGTCACTGATTTCGAACTGTTCCAGTTCCACCTCTTCGGTCGCATAACCACCGGGTTGTGTTTTCGATGCCGCAGACATACTCGTAATGCCTAACGGTAATACATTGTCGCGAAACTGCGGTGATTCGCGCGTCGACAATGACAACTCCACTTCCGGATTAAACAGCCGATAGGCGCAAATCAATTGCACCAACTGCTTATCCGTCATGACAGACTTCGGTTGTAATCCCGACGCTGGTACATTACCGGCACAAGGGCGTAAACGAGGAAAAGAAATCGAATAACGCGATTGCCAATAAGTACGCTCAAGGTAATCCAGATGAGCAGCAGCAAAAAAGCAGTCGGTGCGCCACTCTTCCAAACCAATCAAAGCGCCAATACCGATTTTGTCGATCCCCGCTTTTGCCAATCTATCAGGCGTTTCAAGCCGGTATCGGAAATCCATTTTATTGCCACGCAAATGATGCTGAGCATATGTTTTGGGATGATAGGTTTCTTGATACACCATCACCGCATCAAGGCCCAATGTTTTGAGTTCGGCGTATTCGTCCTGATCCAACGGTTGGACTTCCATCGCTAAATAATTAAATCGCTGCTTGATGATTGGCACCATTTCGCGAAAGTATTTCATCCCAACTTTGGTCTCATGCTCACCCGTTACCAGTAACACGCTGTCGAACTTCATTCGCTTAATCGCATCAATCTCCGCCTCAACTTCGTCCCTATTCAGTGTTCTTCGCTTTATGCGGTTCTCCATAGAGAAGCCACAATAGGTACAAGCGTTGGCACAAAGGTTAGAGAGGTACAGAGGAATATACAGCGACATAGTGTTGCCAAAACGCTTACGCGTCAGCGAATAAGAAAGCTTTGCCATCTGCTCTAAGTACGGTTCAGCAGCAGGAGAAATCAACGCTTTAAAATCTTCCAAATCTCGTTTGGGTTTTGCTAGCGCCCTTTCCACATCCTGCGCCGTTTTGGCATAAATCGACATGGATATGTCATCCCAATCGAGCTGCTGAAAGCGATCATAAAAGCTCATCTTGAACCCTCACTTCTACAGTTCATCGAGAAAAGCCGTTAGCGGACTGGAAGCAACGGCATGAGAAACTTTCCCTGCAAGCCCAGCTTCATAAGCCATACGACCTGACTCGACTGCCATCTTGAACGCTTTCGCCATCGCAACGGGATTACTTGCGGCAGCGATGGCCGTATTGACCAGCACGGCATCCGCGCCCATTTCCATCGCTCTTGCCGCATGTGAAGGCGCACCAATTCCCGCATCCACGACAACAGGTACGTTCGCTTGGTCAATAATGATTTCTAGAAAATCGTGCGAAGCGATACCTTTGTTCGAACCAATCGGCGCACCCAATGGCATCACCGCAGCACAGCCAACTTCTTCCAGCCGCTTACATAAAACCGGATCAGCATGGCAATATGGCAACACAATAAAGCCATCTCGCACGAGCTGCTCGGCAGCGGCTAAGGTTTCTATCGGATCAGGCATTAAGTATTTTGGGTCGGGATGGATCTCCAGTTTGACCCAATTTGTGCCCAACGCTTCGCGAGCAAGCTGCGCAGCAAAAACAGCATCTTTGGCATTTTTAGCGCCAGAGGTGTTCGGTAGCAAATTCACACCGGCGTGAATCAGAGGCTGCAAAATGTCATCTTGCTGATCATGTACATCCACACGTTTAAGCGCCATCGTCGCGAGCTGTGAACCTGAAACCTGGATGGCTTCGGCCATTAAATGGCTATTAGAAAATTTGCCTGTTCCTGTGAACAAGCGTGATTGAAATTCTTTATCACCAATTTTCAGCATCGACATTATCCCCCTGCGATGGCTTGAAACAGAGAGATGCTATCTCCCTCAGAAAGTACCGTACTCGCCCATTCGCTACGCGGCACCACTTGATTATTAATGGCAAAAACACAGCCCATTTCAGGCAGAGAAAACTGGGTAATAATTTGCTGTAGGTTGGCTTTACACTCGACCAGCTGAGCTTGGTCGTTAATAGCGATAGTTATCACGTTACCTCTCTCCTTTAACAAAGGAACGCACAAACGAACTTGCTGCGAATTGATTTGAAACTGTCATGGCGGTCATCTCTTAACTGCTCATTGGTGCAAGATTATTGTCACCACAAACCTGACATTGCTTGTCTTTGGTTATAGACATGGTCTGCCAGTTCATCCGCAGTCCATCAAAGAGGTGTAACTGACCACACTCAACATGAAAGCGATCTATCGCCAACTTTTGAATAGCAGCGAGAGCTTGGTAGTTCCCCAGAGTGCCCACCACAGGGCCGATAATGCCGGTTTCGCTGCACTTCATTGTTTGCTGCAATTCATCAAACGGATACAAGCATCGATAGCAGCCTGAATTTGATGGTTTGTCTGAGTAGTCAAAAACAGCAAACTGCCCTTGCCAACCAATCGCTGCCGCCGATATCAGAGGTGTATTTTGCTCATAACAAACTTGATTGATCAGCTGCCTCGTTGGCAGGTTGTCACTGCAATCCAACACCACATCCGCCAACATGATTTCGAGTTGTAACTGAGCTTGGTCGAGACGCTTGGTAATCGTGCGTACCTGAATCATTGAATTGAGATGACGAAGCTGCTGAGCCATCGCCTCGGTTTTCGCCAGTTCGATGTCGCCTTCACGATAGATAACCTGGCGCTGCAAATTGCTGCTATCAACATGGTCATCATCAATCACAACCAACTTACCCACGCCAGCAGCCGTGAGATACAAACTTGCTGCACTACCCAACCCACCACAGCCGACGAGCAACACATGAGATTGACCAAGACGAGCTTGGCCCGATTCTCCGATTTCAGGTAACGAAACTTGACGCTGATAACGAATGAATTCTTGATCAGTAAGCACGATAGTCCTCCATGACCAATGACGTGCTCGTTGTGCTCATCAGTTGATCGAAAAACTCAATCACTTGTTTCGGCGATTCGGACAAGGTAATCGCACGAACCACCGCTAAACTGGACACGCCACATTGCCAAGCTTGCTCTGCGTTTGATTGGTCAATGCCACCAATGGCCACAGTTGGATAGCCAACACTTTCACCATATGGAATGCTATCGATCAGCTTTTGATACAAAGCTAAGCGAACCAAACCTTGCGGTTTGGATGGCATTTGTTTGGTGGTGGTCGGAAAGATATGCCCCAGCGCAATGTAGCTTGGATTAATTTGGACGATACGCAGCAGTTCATAATAACCATGGGTTGATAGACCTAAGCAAATGCCTGCGGTGCTCAACTGACTCAAATTGGAATCTTCGATATCCTCTTGACCAAGATGAACCCCGAAAGCACCATGCTTGATGGCCAGTTGCCAATAATCATTAATAAAAACTTGAGCGTCATACTGACGACCGAGTTCAATTGCGCGTGCAATCTGCTGTTCTAAGTCTGGCTGATAGGGGTTTTTGATACGTAGTTGAATGGTGTTGATGCCCAATGGCAACAACCGTTCAATCCAACTGACGTCGTCCACGACCGGATAGAGCCCCAAACTCTGTTTGCTCAGATGAGGAAAGTTAACCGACTGTCCGTGTGATGACCAACCTACTTTGATGCCTAAACGACAATCTTCTAAGACTGGTGTAGGAAAATCAGCAAACTGAGACGCCCACTCCTGCTTAACCATTGTTTCACCATTAATGAGTGTTTCACGTGAAACATTCGTCATTGGGCGCGCTAAGGTTAAAGCATCTTCAATAGGGAAATCGAGAGCAAGCAGCGTTACCATCCACGCTAGGTGTTGATCGGTTTGAAGAGTTGTAGTTCTAGAAGTAGAAGCAACTGACAGAGCTCTTATTTCATCATTAATCGGATGGCGCCAGATATCCAACACGTCTGCGCTTGTCGTTTTAACAGAATCATCGTGCTTAGACTCTACGTCTTCAATACCAATAAAAATGGCCGAGGATGGTTGTTGGCGACATTCTGAAACCGATAGACCTGATTGGTAGTAAAGCACAAAATCGGCAGTCTCTGCTTCCTCACATACGTCAATCAGATCGGTACCTACACGAAAGGTATTTTGCCCAAGAACAAGTTGAATAAATTGAGTCGGGCTTACGCCCAACTCAATCTCATCAATACTAAAACCCTGTTCTTTCGCCAACAATAAACACTGCTGAACAGATCCTGTCAGCGGAATTAACGACGACGGAATAAGGATTTTAGTCATTGCTCATCCGCCTCAGCGTGCACGGCTGGGTGATAAAGCTCGGAACCTGTCGCGCGAAACTCTTCAGACTTCTTACGCATGCCTTCCAGCGGGTCATCTAACATCTTGATAGATATCGCCTGATCCGCGGCAACTTGCTCTGTATCTTTGGCATACTCTCTGACTTCTTGAGAAATCTTCATTGAGCAGAATTTAGGGCCGCACATTGAGCAGAAGTGCGCTACTTTTCCAGACTCTTGCGGCAGCGTTTCATCATGAAATGCACGTGCGGTATCGGGGTCTAAAGCGAGGTTAAATTGGTCTTCCCAGCGGAATTCAAAACGCGCCTTTGATAAAGCATTGTCACGAACTTGTGCTCCCGGATGCCCTTTTGCTAAATCCGCAGCATGCGCAGCTAGCTTGTAGGTGATCATACCGGTTTTAACATCTTCTTTATTTGGAAGCCCCAAGTGCTCCTTAGGGGTCACGTAGCACAACATAGCGCAGCCATACCAACCAATCATCGCCGCACCAATACCGGATGTAATATGGTCATAACCCGGAGCTATATCTGTCGTTAGAGGACCCAAGGTGTAGAACGGCGCTTCATGACAGTGTTCCAACTGTTGGTCCATATTTTCTTTAATCATATGCATTGGAATATGGCCAGGGCCTTCAATGATGACCTGTACATCATATTCCCATGCGATTTTCGTCAACTCGCCGAGCGTACGCAGCTCTGCAAATTGCGCTTCATCGTTCGCGTCTGCAACCGAGCCAGGACGCAAGCCATCACCAAGAGATAGAGCGACATCGTACTTCGCACAAATTTCACAGATCTCGCGGAAATGGGTGTATAAGAAGCTTTCTTGGTGATGCGCTAGACACCACTTAGCGATAATCGAGCCACCACGCGAAACAATACCCGTCACTCGTTTCGCCGTCATTGGAACATAGCGAAGTAGTAAACCAGCATGGATAGTAAAGTAATCAACACCCTGCTCTGCTTGTTCGATTAACGTGTCGCGCATGACTTCCCAATTCAGGTTCTCAGCAATGCCATTTACTTTCTCCAAAGCCTGATACATAGGAACCGTACCAATTGGCACCGGGCTATTGCGTAAAATCCATTCGCGAGTTTCATGAATGTTACGGCCGGTAGAAAGGTCCATCACGGTATCGCCACCCCAGCGTGTCGCCCAGACAAGTTTTTCCACTTCTTCTTCGATTGAAGACGTGACCGATGAGTTACCAATATTGGCATTCACCTTAACTAAGAAGTTACGGCCAATAATCATTGGTTCAGATTCTGGATGATTGATATTCGAAGGAATGATGGCGCGACCTTCTGCGACTTCTTTACGAACGAATTCTGCAGTAATGTCTTTAGGTAGATTTGCACCGAAGCTTTGGCCGGGATGCTGCTGAGTCAGCACGTCATCGCGATATTGAGCGCGCCCCATGTTCTCACGCAGTGCAATGTATTCCATTTCCGGAGTAACAATGCCTTTGCGAGCATAGTGTAGTTGAGTGACGCATTTTCCGGCTTTAGCTCGTCGAATACGTGGTAAGTTGCCATAACGCAAATCATCTAAGGTTTCATCGTCAAGACGCTCTTTTGCGTAAACAGAGCTCACATCTTCAAGGATTTCAGTATCATTGCGTTCTTCAATCCACCCTTCTCTAAGCTTTGGTAAGCCACTGTAAAGGTCGATAGCGTAATCTGGATCGGTATACACACCAGAGGTGTCATAAACACGTACAGGCTCATTAGGCTCAAAAATTGGAGCCTCTTTGGTGCCACCAATTAGGCTATCAGCCAAAGAAATTTCACGCATTGGCACTCGGATGTCAGGACGAGAACCCTCTATATACACTTTGGTTGAGTTTGGGTACGGCTGTACCGAGAGAGTATCAATAAACTGTTTTGCTTCCAGTCTCGCTTGTTTGCGACTCGACATAGCATTTTTCCTTGCTTGTTATTCTAGATAAAAAGTATTGGGATAAAAATGCTTGGCGGATAGATGCGACAAGAGGTGTCGAATTATGGACGATTAGAGTTCAGGTGCTCACTCTTTGTCTATTACTGCATTCGACGTTTTGATAGGTTAGCCAGACGTTGTCTGGTGTAGGTATCTTCTCTTGTTCCCTTCGCAGATATTAATCTGATCAGGTTCAACGGATCCCGAATTAACGGTCTCAGCCTTATGGCACTCCGACAAGTGAAGCCAGTATATAAAAACGGCTTGGTTAAACCAAGCCGACCTGATTACATTTTCGTTACTTTTGCTAGCTACGCATCAATAATTGGAAACCGATCCAAGCCGCCGAGATACTCAGAACAACATTCAATAAGATGTTTAAACCCATTTTAAAGAACGCACCTTGCTGCATAAGCAGTACGTTATCCATAGAAAATGTTGAAAAGGTGGTAAGCGCACCGAGGAAGCCTAGACCAATCACTTGTCTCCATGGTTCAGTTGCTAATATTTCACTTTCAAATGCCGCAATGAGCAACCCCATGATGAAAGAGCCTACAACGTTAACAGTCAGCGTACCGTAAGGGAAACCTCGTCCGAAAAGTAAGACACAAAATTCAGACACTAAATATCGAGAACACGCACCGATTGCCCCACCGAGTGCGATAAAGCCTAAAATAGAAAACTGCCCCATAATTCCCCCAATAAGTTCTGATGATATTGTAATCAAAATCACTCAGCTATCGGTAACACAATCTTAGAATTCGACAATATAATCGCTTTAAAACCACTGAAATATTTAAAAGTTACAGGAGTCACTTTTACATACGTTCCAAGCAATTTTTCATAGGAAGAACCCTTACGGGAATTTGCCGTTTAGATAAACATATCTCGTTTAAGTACTACTTGAAGAAAATGCTGATTCGTTATGGATAGCCTCAATAATATCGACTTTAAAAAGCTCGCAAGTCAGCAAAAATCTATTCAGATGAAAATGAAATACTGGCCCTTGCTCAATTCAAAGATGGGCACTCACGCACACAAATCGCCAAGTTTCTCAAGGTAAGCCGAACCAGTGTCAATAAGTGGGTTCAGACCTTTCTTTAAGAAGGGACGAAAGAACGGCAAAGAAAAGCCAAGAAGAGGAAGACCACCACTCTTAACTTCCGAGCAAAGAGAATAGTTGAGCCAATACACAAAAGATAAAGCCAATGATACACAAGGCGAACGACTGACTGGTGCCGACATCCAGAAAGAATTTGGTCAGCACTACCACTCTGATTCTATCTATTACCTGCTCGATCACATGGGCTTTTCATGGATAACTTCCCGTTCCCCCCCCCAAACAATCTCAACTAACACAAGAGGATTTGAAAAATTCAAAATCGAAACGATCCTTAAAATCCCAGAAAATATAGCACCAGATTTGGGCAATAAAACACGACAACACGCTTATGGGCTAAAAAAGGAACTCGCCCAAGAGCCGTGAAGCAATAACAATTTGAGTATGCTTATCTGTTCGGTTCAGTCTGTCCCAAAAAAGGAATTAGTGAGGCTATCATTGTCCCTGGGTTAATAAAGACATCATGATAGAGCACTTAAAACAAATATTGGCAGTCACAGAGGAGGGACGTCACGCTGTCGTTGTAATGGATGGTGCAGGATGGCATACAGAAGAAATTGCCAATGACTTTAAAATGTCAGTGTCATCAAACTTTCGCCCTATTCTCCAGAGCCAAACCCTATCGAACAAGTATGGCGTTGGTTGAGGCAACGCGATTTAGCCAATCAATATTTTACTGATTACGACGACATCATCTCCAAAGTCTGCGATGCATAGAATCGGTTTTTGGATTGCTCCAAAAGAGTCACCAAAATACATTCGTAAAAGTGAGTAGACCTAACCAGTTAATTTTCCAGATTGGTATGACTTCTCTTGGAAGGGAAAATGACAGACTCTAACACGACAAAAGCCCTGCTATTTCTAGCAGGGCTTTCAAATAAGTGGCGGAGCGGACGGGACTCGAACCCGCGACCCCCGGCGTGACAGGCCGGTATTCTAACCAACTGAACTACCGCTCCGCACTGGTTAGACCTAAGTCTAAATTTAAAGCCTGGCGATGTCCTACTCTCACATGGGGAAACCCCACACTACCATCGGCGCTATTTCGTTTCACTTCTGAGTTCGGAATGGAGTCAGGTGGGTCCAAAACGCTATGGTCGCCAAGCAAATTCTTTAATTCGGAAAGCTGTTTTTGTGTTCTCTACACATTCAATTCTGTTCTTGCTTCGAGTCCATCAAAACCCCTTGGGTGTTGTATGGTTAAGCCTCACGGGCAATTAGTATCAGTTAGCTCAATGCCTCACAGCACTTACACACCTGACCTATCAACGTCGTAGTCTCCGACAACCCTTTAGGATACTTAAAGTATCAGGGAAGACTCATCTCAGGGCTCGCTTCCCGCTTAGATGCTTTCAGCGGTTATCGATTCCGAACTTAGCTACCGGGCAATGCGTCTGGCGACACAACCCGAACACCAGAGGTTCGTCCACTCCGGTCCTCTCGTACTAGGAGCAGCCCCCTTCAATCTTCCAACGCCCACGGCAGATAGGGACCGAACTGTCTCACGACGTTCTAAACCCAGCTCGCGTACCACTTTAAATGGCGAACAGCCATACCCTTGGGACCGACTTCAGCCCCAGGATGTGATGAGCCGACATCGAGGTGCCAAACACCGCCGTCGATATGAACTCTTGGGCGGTATCAGCCTGTTATCCCCGGAGTACCTTTTATCCGTTGAGCGATGGCCCTTCCATTCAGAACCACCGGATCACTATGACCTGCTTTCGCACCTGCTCGAATTGTCATTCTCGCAGTCAAGCGGGCTTATGCCATTGCACTAACCTCACGATGTCCAACCGTGATTAGCCCACCTTCGTGCTCCTCCGTTACTCTTTGGGAGGAGACCGCCCCAGTCAAACTACCCACCAGGCACTGTCCGCAACCCCGATTAGGGGTCGACGTTAGAACATCAACACTACAAGGGTGGTATTTCAAGGACGGCTCCACACATACTGGCGTACGTGCTTCAAAGCCTCCCACCTATCCTACACATGTAGGGTCAATGTTCAGTGCCAAGCTGTAGTAAAGGTTCACGGGGTCTTTCCGTCTAGCCGCGGGTACACTGCATCTTCACAGCGATTTCAATTTCACTGAGTCTCGGGTGGAGACAGCGTGGCCATCATTACGCCATTCGTGCAGGTCGGAACTTACCCGACAAGGAATTTCGCTACCTTAGGACCGTTATAGTTACGGCCGCCGTTTACCGGGGCTTCGATCAAGAGCTTCGACCGAAGTCTAACCCCATCAATTAACCTTCCGGCACCGGGCAGGCGTCACACCGTATACGTCATCTTACGATTTTGCACAGTGCTGTGTTTTTAATAAACAGTTGCAGCCACCTGGTATCTGCGACTCTCAATAGCTCCATCCGCAAGGGACTTCACCGTCGAGAGCGTACCTTCTCCCGAAGTTACGGTACCATTTTGCCTAGTTCCTTCACCCGAGTTCTCTCAAGCGCCTTGGTATTCTCTACCCGACCACCTGTGTCGGTTTGGGGTACGATTCCTTACAATCTGAAGCTTAGAGGCTTTTCCTGGAAGCATGGCATCAATGACTTCACACCCGTAGGTGCTCGACGTCGTGTCTCAGCCTTAAAAAGAGCCGGATTTACCTAACTCTTAAGCCTACGCACTTGAACCTGGACAACCGTCGCCAGGCCCACCTAGCCTTCTCCGTCCCCCCATCGCAATTGTAAGAAGTACGGGAATATTAACCCGTTTCCCATCGACTACGCCTTTCGGCCTCGCCTTAGGGGTCGACTTACCCTGCCCCGATTAACGTTGGACAGGAACCCTTGGTCTTCCGGCGAGGAGGTTTTTCACCCCCTTTATCGTTACTCATGTCAGCATTCGCACTTCTGATACGTCCAGCATGCGTTACCACACACCTTCAACCGCTTACAGAACGCTCCCCTACCCAATATACAAAAGTATATTGCCGCAGCTTCGGTTTACTACTTAGCCCCGTTACATCTTCCGCGCAGGCCGACTCGACCAGTGAGCTATTACGCTTTCTTTAAATGATGGCTGCTTCTAAGCCAACATCCTGGCTGTCTGAGCCTTCCCACATCGTTTCCCACTTAGTAGTAATTTGGGACCTTAGCTGGCGGTCTGGGTTGTTTCCCTCTCCACGACGGACGTTAGCACCCGCCGTGTGTCTCCCGGATAGTACTTACTGGTATTCGGAGTTTGCAAAGGGTTGGTAAGTCGGGATGACCCCCTAGCCTTAACAGTGCTCTACCCCCAGTAGTATTCGTCCGAGGCGCTACCTAAATAGCTTTCGGGGAGAACCAGCTATCTCCAGGTTTGATTGGCCTTTCACCCCTAGCCACAAGTCATCCGCTAATTTTTCAACATTAGTCGGTTCGGTCCTCCAGTTGATGTTACTCAACCTTCAACCTGCCCATGGCTAGATCACCTGGTTTCGGGTCTATATCCAGAGACTGAACGCCCAGTTAAGACTCGGTTTCCCTACGGCTCCCCTAGATGGTTAACCTTGCCACTGAATATAAGTCGCTGACCCATTATACAAAAGGTACGCAGTCACAGGACAAAGCCTGCTCCTACTGCTTGTACGTACACGGTTTCAGGTTCTATTTCACTCCCCTCACAGGGGTTCTTTTCGCCTTTCCCTCACGGTACTGGTTCACTATCGGTCAGTCAGTAGTATTTAGCCTTGGAGGATGGTCCCCCCATATTCAGACAGGATATCACGTGTCCCGCCCTACTCGATTTCACTGAACACACGTCGTCAACTACGGGACTATCACCCTGTATCGTCGGACTTTCCAGACCGTTCGTCTAACGCGTGTAAAGCTTAAGGGCTAGTCCAATTTCGCTCGCCGCTACTTTCGGAATCTCGGTTGATTTCTTTTCCTCGGGGTACTTAGATGTTTCAGTTCCCCCGGTTCGCCTCCTTACCCTATGTATTCAGGTAAGGATACGTGCTTATGCACGTGGGTTTCCCCATTCAGAAATCCCAGACTCAAATGGTTGTTACTACCTAATCTGGGCTTATCGCAAGTTACTACGTCTTTCATCGCCTCTGACTGCCAAGGCATCCACCGTGTACGCTTAGTCACTTAACCATACAACCCGAAGGAGTTTCGAGTTGATGAACAAGTCACCAAAGTTGTCTGCAATTTTTATACATGATGCAGACTCGATTTTGCCGGACTCAAATTCCAAGAACACTTGAATGTGTTATTTTGGTGTTTGTCTTAAAGACAAACATTGAGAACTTTACAAACAACAATAAATTGTTGTTTTGTCAGCTTTCCAAATTGTTAAAGAGCTATGTTTCTTCACAAGGAAGTACATTTTCTAAAGACTTTCAGAGTCGAAGATTCTAACCACATACGTCTTACTGAAGTGGTTTGGAATTCCTATCCAAAAATACTTAGAGAATGGTGGGCGATACCGGGCTCGAACCAGTGACCCCCTGCTTGTAAGGCAGGTGCTCTCCCAACTGAGCTAATCGCCCACATAAGTTTTAATTCTTCGTGGAGAATAATGGTGGGTCGTGCAGGATTCGAACCTGCGACCAATTGATTAAAAGTCAACTGCTCTACCAACTGAGCTAACGACCCAATGGTATCCCGTAGGGGAGTCGAACCCCTGTTACCGCCGTGAAAGGGCGGTGTCCTAGGCCTCTAGACGAACGGGACACTGGATTGAAGAGTTTGGGAACTCTTCTTCTCTTTACTTTATAAACCGTATCAATCTGTGTGGACACTCATCGTGAATAATCATCGTTTAAGGAGGTGATCCAGCGCCAGGTTCCCCTAGCGCTACCTTGTTACGACTTCACCCCAGTCATGAACCACAAAGTGGTAAGCGTCCCCCCGAAGGTTAAACTACCTACTTCTTTTGCAGCCCACTCCCATGGTGTGACGGGCGGTGTGTACAAGGCCCGGGAACGTATTCACCGTGGCATTCTGATCCACGATTACTAGCGATTCCGACTTCATGGAGTCGAGTTGCAGACTCCAATCCGGACTACGACGCACTTTTTGGGATTCGCTCACTTTCGCAAGTTGGCTGCCCTCTGTATGCGCCATTGTAGCACGTGTGTAGCCCTACTCGTAAGGGCCATGATGACTTGACGTCGTCCCCACCTTCCTCCGGTTTATCACCGGCAGTCTCCCTGGAGTTCCCGACATTACTCGCTGGCAAACAAGGATAAGGGTTGCGCTCGTTGCGGGACTTAACCCAACATTTCACAACACGAGCTGACGACAGCCATGCAGCACCTGTCTCAGAGTTCCCGAAGGCACCAATCCATCTCTGGAAAGTTCTCTGGATGTCAAGAGTAGGTAAGGTTCTTCGCGTTGCATCGAATTAAACCACATGCTCCACCGCTTGTGCGGGCCCCCGTCAATTCATTTGAGTTTTAATCTTGCGACCGTACTCCCCAGGCGGTCTACTTAACGCGTTAGCTCCGAAAGCCACGGCTCAAGGCCACAACCTCCAAGTAGACATCGTTTACGGCGTGGACTACCAGGGTATCTAATCCTGTTTGCTCCCCACGCTTTCGCATCTGAGTGTCAGTATCTGTCCAGGGGGCCGCCTTCGCCACCGGTATTCCTTCAGATCTCTACGCATTTCACCGCTACACCTGAAATTCTACCCCCCTCTACAGTACTCTAGTCTGCCAGTTTCAAATGCAATTCCGAGGTTGAGCCCCGGGCTTTCACATCTGACTTAACAAACCACCTGCATGCGCTTTACGCCCAGTAATTCCGATTAACGCTCGCACCCTCCGTATTACCGCGGCTGCTGGCACGGAGTTAGCCGGTGCTTCTTCTGTCGCTAACGTCAAATGATAGTGCTATTAACACTACCACCTTCCTCACGACTGAAAGTGCTTTACAACCCGAAGGCCTTCTTCACACACGCGGCATGGCTGCATCAGGCTTGCGCCCATTGTGCAATATTCCCCACTGCTGCCTCCCGTAGGAGTCTGGACCGTGTCTCAGTTCCAGTGTGGCTGATCATCCTCTCAGACCAGCTAGGGATCGTCGCCTTGGTGAGCCCTTACCTCACCAACTAGCTAATCCCACCTAGGCATATCCTGACGCGAGAGGCCCGAAGGTCCCCCTCTTTGGCCCGTAGGCATCATGCGGTATTAGCCATCGTTTCCAATGGTTATCCCCCACATCAGGGCAATTTCCTAGGCATTACTCACCCGTCCGCCGCTCGACGCCGTTATCGTCCCCCGAAGGTTCAGATAACTCGTTTCCGCTCGACTTGCATGTGTTAGGCCTGCCGCCAGCGTTCAATCTGAGCCATGATCAAACTCTTCAATTTAAGATTTTGTTCGGCTCAATGAATACTGAACATTACATAACGTAATGTTTGAATTGACTGTGCTGAATCCGAAGATTCAATGGTCACTTCGTTTCATTGAAACCTAATTTGATACCGAGGTATCTAATTGGATCATCATCAACGAGTGCCCACACAGATTGATAGGTCTATATTGTTAAAGAGCTTTCCTGTTGAGCCTTGAGCTATGCGCCCCACTCAAACAGGACGGCCATTTTAGCGAGTTAAAGTTTAGTGTCAATCACTTTTTTCAAACTTTCTTCAAGCGTTTCCGCTTGGCTAATTTGGCTTGCTAACTTCAACTTCGTTTCTTTCGAAGCGTTGCCGTGTCAGCGAGGTGGCATTATAGAGATTGCGATCACATTGGCAAGCCCTTTTTCACGTTTTTTTTGATTTTTTTATCGTTTGGGTGTTTTTTATTCTAAAAGGCGAGTTTTCACTACTATTCTACCTCCATGTCCCCTGTAATCGCCCCTAATAAGGAGAAAAGATGAGCTCAATTAGAAGCTACAAAGGTATAAAGCCTCAACTTGGTGAGCGTGTTTACGTTGACTCAACCTCAGTGTTAGTCGGAGATATCCGTATTGGGGACGATTCTAGCATTTGGCCATTAGTAGCGGCACGAGGCGATGTGAACCACATTCACATTGGTGATCGAACGAATATTCAAGATGGCAGTGTTTTGCATGTCACCCATAAGAACTCTGAAAACCCAAACGGCTATCCACTTATTATCGGCAATGACGTTACGATTGGCCACACAGTGATGCTGCACGGTTGTGAGATACACGATCGTGTATTGGTTGGTATGGGGGCGATTGTTTTAGATTCTGTCGTTATTGAATCAGAGGTGATGATTGGAGCGGGCAGTTTAGTACCGCCAGGAAAGAGATTAGAAAGCGGCTATCTTTATGTCGGTAGCCCAGTAAAACAAGCTCGCCCTCTATCAGAGACAGAACGAGCTTTTTTGCAAAAGTCTGCCAATAACTATGTTCAAAACAAAAACGACTACTTACATGAAGTAGAAGACTTGAACTAAAGGTCTGTTAGCCGATGATAATGTGGCCTTCTTCATTGAAGGCTTCATCTTCTATTAACTCTTCTGCTATTTCTTCCAGATCAAATCGGTAGTCAATAAAAGCAGAGATCACGGCCTGCTCCGTATCTAACTCTGAGCCAGATAACTTTTCTAACTTTTGTTTCGTCACAAAGCATTCTATTAGCGCACCAGATTGTTGCGCCGCAAAGTTTACTGATTGTGATACTTCATCCCATGATTGCATGTCTGGGAATAAGATGGATTGATTCATCGCTTATTGACCTTCAAGGTTCTTTCTTAATTCACGCAAAATCTGTTTAGCTCCAGGACGAAGACCGCGCCATAACATAAAACTCTCAGCAGCTTGGCCAACTAACATACCTAAACCATCATAAGCATGTGCCGCACCGTGTTGCTTAGCCCATTGGTTAAATGTGGTATCACCTTTGCCATACATCATGTCGTAGCTTGTACTATTGGCGGCGAACACCGAGGAAGAGATCGCAGGTAACTCACCACTCAATGATGCAGACGTAGAGTTGATTATGACATCGAACTCTTCAGCAATGGTATTCATCTCTTTTGCTGTAACAGGGCCATACGCAGAAAACAATTCTGCCAATTCTTCGGCTTTGGAAAACGTACGATTAGTTATCGTTAGAGATGTTGGTTTTTGATCGAGCAATGGTTTAATCACTCCTCGAGCGGCACCACCAGCTCCTATGATCAGGATGCGTGCGCCTTCTAAAACGACTTGATGTTGCAACAAGTCCTGCACTAAGCCTGCACCATCAGTGTTATCACCAATGATTTCACCATCATCAAGCTTCTTAAGTGTATTCACTGCTCCAGCAAGCTGAGCACGCTCGGTCAAACGGCTGGCAAATTGATAGGCATCTTCTTTAAAAGGCAAGGTCACGTTACAGCCTTTGCCGCCGTCAGCAAAAAATGCTTTCGCTGCCTCGATAAATCCACCCACAGGCGCACACTCTGCGGTGTATGTAAGGGACTGATTCGTTTGACGAGCAAAGAGTGTATGGATAAATGGCGACTTGCTGTGCCCGATAGGGTTACCAAACACGGCGTAACGATCGATTTGCGGGGTCATGTCCTTACCTTTATTCCTTACTTAGATATAGAGAAAACAGGGCCATCTGATTACAGATGACCCTATCACTATCTATCTATATAGAAAAGGAGATTCCGTGCTTACCATTCGCGTGGTTTCAGGTATCGCTCGTAAAGTTCGGCTTCAGGCGTTCCTGCTTCTGGTTCGTAGCGGTACTCCCATCGCGCTAACGGCGGCATCGACATCAGAATCGACTCGGTACGCCCACCACTTTGTAAACCAAATAAGGTGCCACGGTCGTAGACTAAGTTGAACTCAACATAACGACCACGACGGTAAAGTTGGAATTCACGTTCGCGCTCGCCATATTCGATGTCTTTACGACGAGACACGATCGGCAAGTAAGCTTGGCAATAGCCTTCACCCACCGCTTTGATGTAATCGAAACACTTATCAAACTCCCAGTGATTCAAATCATCAAAGAACAAACCACCGACACCACGAGTTTCGTTTCGATGTGGCAAGAAGAAGTACTTATCACACCACGCTTTGTGCTCGGCATAAACATCTTCACCAAATGGGGCACAGATGGCCTTAGCTGTGTCGTGCCATGACTGACAATCTTCTTCGAAAGGATAGAAAGGAGTCAGGTCGAAACCACCACCAAACCACCAAATTGGTTCTTCGCCCTCTTTCTCGGCGATAAAGAAACGCACATTCGCATGAGAAGTTGGGACGTAAGGGTTTTTGGGATGGATAACCAAAGAGACCCCCATCGCTTCAAAGCGGCGACCAGCTAGCTCTGGACGATGAGCCGTCGCAGATGCTGGCATTTCTTCCCCTTCCACATGCGAGAAGTTCACCCCACCTTGCTCGAAAACAAGGCCATCACGCAGAACACGTGAGCGCCCACCGCCACCAAGACGTTCGCCCGGTTCACGATGCCATGCATCTTCGACAAAGACGGCCTTTCCATCTTCTTGTTCTAACTGCTGACAAATGGAGTCCTGAAGTGACATCAAGAACTGCTTTACGGCGTACTTATCGATTGCTGACATACGTTATTACCTATTACGTGATACCTATTGATGGCTGGCAAGCAGGGTTAGCCCTGTCTTAATATTTGTGAAGTTTTGGCGTCACGAATCTCGCTGGGTTTATCACGACCGCTGGTTTCACCACGAAGAATGGCCACCAGCTTGTCACCCAATTGCTGCTCTACCTCTTCCGTGGTCATACACGGTGGCAAACCGGAAAGATTCGCGCTGGTAGAGGTTAACGGCTTTCCGAATGCATTACACATCTTTTGAACCAAAGGATGATCAGTCACACGAACTGCAATTGAATCAAACTGTCCTGAAACCCAGTTGGAGACTTTATCGCTCGCTGGCATGATCCAAGTGTATGGGCCAGGCCAAGTTGCATGAACGGTCGCTAATTGTTCTGGAGTCAGTTGAGATTCATCAATATACGGCAAGAGCTGCTCATAACTTGCGGCGATCAGAATCAGCCCTTTTTCCACCGGACGCTGCTTGAGATCCAGCAGTTTTTGAATTGCTTCTGGGTTATCTGGATCGCATCCGACACCAAAAACCCCTTCTGTTGGGTAGGCAATCACTTCGCCTTGTTGTAGTGCGTTGAGCACTTGTTCAAAGTTATCCACCGATTACTTCCTGATTGTCTGACTGTATTATTTTCACTAAGTGTACAAATATTCATTCTCAGACACTAAAGCAATTTTTTTATAAAATGTATCAATAGCGTCAACAACAAGACGCAAACGTTTGCTTGAGATAAAAATCCCCGTATAATGCGCACAAATTTATCAGCTCACCTAATTTTGCAGCTTGAAGGAGTTTGAGATGAAAGTCGGTATCATCATGGGTTCTAAATCCGATTGGCCAACCATGAAACTAGCAGCAGACATGCTGGATCAATTTGGCGTGTCTTACGAAACAAAGGTGGTGTCAGCTCACCGTACTCCTCAACTATTAGCCGATTACGCTAGCAGCGCGAAAGAACGCGGCATCAAAGTGATCATCGCAGGTGCCGGTGGTGCAGCTCACCTACCGGGAATGGCGGCAGCCTTCACCAGTTTGCCTGTACTTGGCGTTCCGGTTCAATCTCGCGCTCTAAAAGGCATGGACTCTTTGCTATCTATTGTACAAATGCCAAAAGGCATTGCTGTCGGCACGTTAGCGATTGGCGAAGCGGGCGCTGCAAACGCGGGCATCTTAGCGGCACAAATCCTAGGCACTCATGACGAGAGCATCATGACTAAGGTAGAAGCGTTCCGCAATGAACAGACGGAAACCGTACTGGCTAACCCAAATCCAGCTGAGGATTAATCAGATGCATGTACTGGTTCTCGGATCAGGTCAGTTGGCTCGCATGATGTCTCTGGCTGGTGCACCACTGAACATCCAAATCTCGGCTTACGATGTCGGTAGCGGTAACGTTGTCCATCCTCTTACCCAACAGGTGCTTGGTCATGGTTTGGAAAATGCCATTGAACAAGTGGATGCGATCACCGCAGAATTCGAACATATTCCTCACGATGTACTCGACATCTGTGAATTAAGTGGCAAGTTCCTCCCTAGTACCGCAGCCATCAAAGCAGGCGGTGACCGCCGTGTTGAAAAAGCGCTACTCGATAATGCTGGCGTGCGTAATGCAAAGCACTACGTGATTGAGAAACGTGAAGATTTTGAACGCGCAATTGAACATGTTGGCATACCTATGGTGCTGAAAAGTGCATTGGGTGGTTACGATGGTAAAGGCCAATGGCGCTTGAAAGAAGCGGCTCAGATCGAGACGATCTGGGCAGAAATGGCGGAGTGCATTGCAGCAACACCAACTCAAGCCATTGTGGCAGAGGAGTTTGTGCCATTTAATCGTGAAGTCTCTTTAGTTGGTGCGCGTGGCAAAGACGGCAGTGTTGAAGTTTACCCTCTAGCAGAAAACGTTCATACCAATGGCGTATTGAGCTTATCCACCGCGATTGATGCGCCAGAGCTGCAAGCCCAAGCCAAGCAGATGTTCACGGCCGTCGCAGATAGCCTGGATTACGTTGGCGTATTGGCACTCGAGTTCTTTGATGTCGATGGCACACTGTTAGTCAATGAGATTGCCCCACGCGTGCACAACTCCGGTCACTGGACACAGCAAGGTGCGGAAACTTGTCAGTTTGAAAACCATCTGCGCGCCGTGTGCGGCTTGCCGTTAGGCAGCACCAAACTGATTCGCGAAACCTCAATGGTGAATATTCTTGGTGAAGATACGTTGCCAGAAGCGCTGCTCGCCATGGATGGTTGCCACATCCACTGGTACGGAAAAGAAAAACGTGAAGGGCGCAAAATGGGTCACATCAACGTATGCGGTGACTACCCAGGAGAATTGCACCGTAGGTTGTGCGCTCTCGCGGAGGTCTTAGATCCAATGACATTTCCAGCCGTGCACGAGTTTGCGAAACAAGCATAACGCTAAAATCTAGCCCCAAAAACCACAAAGGGTCGCACGATGCGACCCTTTTTAATTCCTTTGATGTATTTACCCTTGTTGAGTGTGCTGGCACTTACGGTTAGCACATTGCAATTTCACACCACTGGCGAGTTTCTTCTCCACCAACAAAATAAAACCACATTCTTCGCATCTCCCCTTAACCGGAGGGAGATTCACTGCAAATTTGCATTTAGGGTAGTTATCACATGCGTAGAAAGTTTTACCAAAACGCGTCTTACGTTCAACCAAATGACCTTTACCGCATTCAGGACACGCATGGTGCTCTTGCGACTGCTTTTCTGGCTCAGGTTGATTAATCGACTCAATATGATGGCACGCCGGATAGTTACTGCAACCAACAAACATCCCATAACGCCCTTGGCGTAATACCAACTCGTTACCACAATCTGGACAAGGAACGCCAAGCTCTTTGACGATGTGTCCATCATTGTTGTGCAGGGCTTTGATGTAATCACAGCTTGGGTAGTGGCTACAGCCAAGAAAGGGGCCGTGTTTGCCATGTTTGAGGGTCAACTCGCTGCCACATTTAGGACACGGCTCGTGTTCCAATGCGTGTTCATGGGCAGAGAAAAGGGTGTTGTCGATTTTACTACTCATACTTACCGTTTCGTGAAAAACACACCAAAAGACAAGCTCGCGTTCTTGCTAGCTAAACCCGAACTTGCCTAGATTGGGTTAGTGAAGAATCCCTTGTTCCTTGGTGTACAACAGCTCTTCCATTAGCGTATAAGCGTTTTCATTACCAGGCACATTAAACAGCACCATCAAAATGATCCATTTGAGGTCTTCAAGCTCAAACTCGCTCGTTTCTAGACCCATCACTCGGTCAATCACCATTTCACGAGTTTCTGTCGTCAATACATTGATTTGCTCAAGGAACAATAAAAAACCTCGGCACTCCAAATCCAAACGCTGCATCTCTTTTGCAGTGTAGATACGAGTCGATGATGACGCGATACAAGCCGAAATCGCAGAAGATGTATCACTTTGCTGCAGCGCTGCGAGCTCTTCTAACCAGACAAGGGCTTTGTAGATATCTTTTTGTTGGAAGCCTGCGCGAAGCAATTCTTCTTCCAACTCGTCTTGTTCGACCTGTAACTCTGCATCGCTATGGATGTAGGTTTCGAATAGATACATCAGTATATCCATCATCATAGCTAGCCCCTCCCCTTTCGAATATAGCCACCTGAAACCGCAACAACATGCCCAGAGAGCTCAAGCTCTAAGAGCTGCATCATGACTTCTTGGACAGGTATATTGGTCCTGTTTGCAAGAATATCAACCGGTGTAGCTTCACTTCCTACGTTAGCTAACAGCTGAGGAAATGGCAATTCTTCTTCATCATTTAACGTAGAAAATAAATCGATACTTTGATTAACAGACCAATCGAGTAAAGACTGTATTTCATCGAGGATATCTTGGGTTTTCTCTACGAGGCAGGCACCGTTGCGAATCAATTGGTTACCACCACTAGCATTGCGAGCATTAATTGAGGCCGGCAGCGCAAACACTTCTCGCCCTTGCTCAAGGGCATAACGCGCGGTAATAAGCGAGCCACTTTTCTCGGCCGCTTCCACCACTAACACACCTAACGATAAGCCGCTAATGATACGGTTTCGACGCGGAAAGTTTTCTGCGCGAGGCTTGGCATTGGGGCGAAACTCAGAAACCAGTGCGCCATTCTCTGTTACTCGCCGCGCTAAACCACGATGACGAGCAGGATAAATATGTTCTAAACCAGACCCGAGCACAGCTATCGTCTTACCACCCGCTTGTAGCGCACCATCATGAGCATGGCCATCAATCCCAAGCGCTAAGCCGCTAGTGACAATCAATTCTTGCTGAGCCAACTCTGCCGCAAATTGACGTGCATGGTGTAAACCATCAAAACTGGCGTTACGGCTGCCCACCATGGCAATTTGTGGTTGCGATAAAAAGGTAGGATTCCCCTCAACAAATAACAACGGAGGCGGAGCGACAACTTGCTTGAGTAAAGGGGGATATAAAGGATCGGCCAGCGTCAGAATGTGATGATTTGTAGAAGTGGCTAGCCACGTTAAACAAGCATCGACCTCTTTATCGGCCGAAGCCCAAGCTTGCAACTGTTTGTGCGTCAAACCCAATTGATAGAGCTGTTCAGAAGAGGAATTGATGATATTGCGAGGCGTATCTTTGGCGAGCAGCTTATTCATTTTGACCCCACCGATGCCTGGCAAGCAACTCAGCTTAAGCCAGGCAGCAAGGTCACTGTCGTTATTGCGTGGTTTCATTGGTGGTCGACTCTTGCGTCAGAGGCGAAACCACAGAGACCTCTTTATTGATGGGTTTAGTGCTGGTTGTGATCAACGCCAAGCTAAAGTACTCATAAGGACGAATGACCAGCAACTCGCCAACTTTGCTTTGAGGTAAGGTTATTTTCTTATCGAGGACACCAAACTCTTTCTTGAATTCATCGCCATCTTTGTAAACCGGATGCGCGTCTTCTTTTAAATCAAACACACTGCCTTGTTTCAGACTGTCAGACGTCCCTTTATCAATCACCACGACTTGGTTGGTTGAGCTAAAGCGAATACCTTCGATATTGCCTAGCAACTTTGCAGAACTGCCTTGTGGAGACGGCATAGGGTAGAACGTAGTTGTGAAGTCAGTGTTCTCAACCGATTGATTTGGCAAAGCGATATCGTTGCGCAGGATTTCTTGCAATTGAGACGTGATCTTCAAACCAGAATAATCGCTCGAAGCCTCAACGAGTTCGCCTTTGGCAATCAAACGCAGCGCAGTGATCTCTTTAGACACATCGTCACGCGAAAAGGTTTCTACCGGTCGGTAAATAGCCCAGCCTGTAGCGGTCTGCTTGCCATCGATGTACAGCACATCTTCTGCCGTCAGATACTTACTGCCTTTGCTGCTGCCCATCACTTTTGCAGCATTGTTCAACGCATCTTGATCCAGCAACCGATCCGATTTGAGATACGGCATCACCAAACCTTCCGCTACCGTTGGTACGGCTTTCTTTTCTGTGATGCGTGCTTTCGGGCTCAGCTTCTTAACCGGTTTTAGGCTCAACACGGGCTGACCGTTAATCCACACCAAAGACAGCTTATCTCCGGGATAAATTAAATGAGGGTTATCGATGTCTGGATTGACTTGCCATAAACGAGGCCACAACCACGGGCTATCTAAGTACATGGCCGAAATATCCCATAGCGTATCGCCCTTCACGACTACATAAGTTTGTGGCGCATCATCTTTAACAGTCAGTGGTTTAGCATCCACATTTGCTACAGCGTTGAAAGAGAAAAGTAACGGCAACGTAACACTGGCAACGTTGCGGAAAATTCGATTCATGACCCTCGTCCTTGGTCTGTTAAGCAGGAACCAGAATGGAAATTGGTGCAAGGATGCTGTCATTTAGGCTATAAAATGTCTAGAATTGAGCCAACAAGGTTTGTGCTGTTTCGGCACAGTTCAATATTTCGAGTGAATATGTCTGTATTACAAGTATTAACATTCCCAGATGATCGCCTGCGCACGGTCGCGAAGCCTGTTGACGCGGTGACTCCTGAGATTCAAAAAATCGTCGATGACATGATTGAAACCATGTACGACGAAGAAGGTATTGGCCTTGCTGCAACGCAGGTTGATATCCACAAACGTATCGTAGTGATTGATATTTCAGAAACTCGCGATGAGCCGATGGTGCTAATCAACCCTGAGATTCTGGAAAAGCGTGGCGAAGATGGCATCGAAGAAGGCTGTCTGTCGGTACCAGGTGCACGCGCACTTGTGCCTCGCGCTGCAGAAGTTACCGTTAAAGCACTGGATCGTGATGGCAAAGAGTTCACCTTTGAAGCCGACGACCTGCTAGCGATTTGTGTTCAACACGAGCTTGATCACCTACAAGGTAAGCTATTCGTGGATTACCTATCACCCCTGAAACGCAAACGCATTCAGGACAAGCTAGCAAAAATCAAACGCTTTAACGAGAAGCAGCAAAACGCTTAATCTCGAACCATACCAATTAGAAGGAAGTCTACCTTGAGTCAGTCTTTACGTATTGTCTTTGCAGGTACTCCGGATTTCGCCGCCCGTCACTTGGCGGCGTTGTTGTCTTCGGAGCATGAAGTAATCGCGGTTTACACAAACCCAGATCGTCCAGCGGGTCGTGGCAAGAAATTGGCTGCGCCACCGGTAAAACAACTGGCGCTGGAACACAACATCCCGGTTTACCAACCTGAAAGCTTTAAGTCCGACGAAGCGAAACAAGAACTTGCCGACCTGAACGCCGATCTCATGGTTGTCGTGGCGTACGGTATGCTCCTGCCACAAGCGGTTCTTGATACCCCTAAACTGGGTTGTATCAACGTACATGGTTCTATCCTACCTCGTTGGCGTGGTGCGGCTCCAATCCAACGCTCTATTTGGGCGGGCGATGCAGAAACTGGCGTGACCATCATGCAGATGGACATCGGTCTCGACACTGGTGATATGCTGAAGATTGCAACTCTACCAATCGAAGCGACAGATACCAGCGCTTCAATGTACGAAAAATTGGCGGAGCTTGGTCCAGAAGCCCTGATTGACTGCCTAGCAGACATTGCTGCGGGTAAAGCAGTGCCAGTGCAGCAAGACGATGAGCTAGCGAACTATGCGAAAAAACTCAGCAAAGAAGAAGCACGCATCAACTGGAACGACGATGCGGCGCACATTGAGCGCTGCGTTCGTGCATTTAACCCATGGCCAATGAGCCACTTTGAGGCGGCAGAAAACAGCATCAAAGTATGGCAAAGCCGTGTGGCAGAGCAAACCAGTGACAAGCCAGCCGGCACCATCGTGCAAGCAGATAAAACCGGTATCTATGTTGTGACAGGCAACGGTGTACTGGTGCTAGAGCAACTGCAAGTCCCTGGCAAAAAAGCCATGTCAGTTCAGGATATTCTGAACTCACGTGCAGCTTGGTTTGAAGTCGGCACTCTGCTGGTTTAAGCCATACTAGGGGTTATTATCCCCAATAATACGAACTTTTAGAGGGCAGAGATGCCCTCCTTTACTTTAAGGTACTCATCATGAATGTTCGCGCTGCGGCTGCTAACGTCCTGTATCTTGTCGTCGACAAGGGCCACTCACTTTCAAGCGCTCTTCCAGCGGCTCAACAAACGGTACGACCTCGTGACCACGCTCTGCTACAAGAGATCTGTTACGGTGCGCTACGTTACCTACCTCGCCTAGAAATGATCGCAAACCAGTTGATGGATAAGCCGCTCAAAGGCAAACAACGTGTATTCCATCACCTAATTCTGGTTGGTATTTACCAACTGAGCTTCATGCGTATTCCTGCGCACGCAGCAGTCGGTGAAACGGTTGAAGGCACTAAAGAGCTGAAAGGTCCTCGTCTACGTGGTTTGATTAACGCTGTATTGCGTAACTACCAACGCAACCAAGAAGAACTCGACCAAATGGCCGTCAGCAACAACGCTGGCAAGTACGGTCACCCAAGCTGGTTACTAAAACTGCTGCAAGAGGCCTACCCACAGCAATGGGAAAGCATTGTTGAAGCGAACAACCAAAAAGCACCAATGTGGCTGCGTGTGAACCATCAACACCACACTCGTGATGAATACCTTGCGCTGCTCAAAAATGAAAACATTGATAGCACGCCACACACAGAAGCAATGGACGCCATAAAATTGGCCGCACCATGTGACGTGATAAAGCTACCTGGCTTTGATAAAGGTTGGGTTTCGGTCCAAGATGCGGCGGCGCAGCTCTCGATCAACTACCTAAAACCACAAGACGGCGAACTGATTTTAGATTGCTGTGCAGCGCCAGGTGGCAAAACTGCGCACATTCTAGAGCGCACGTCGGGCAGTGAAGTGGTCGCGATTGACTGCGACGACACACGCTTGAAACGTGTGCATGAAAACCTGAAGCGTCTCAACCTTCAGGCAAAAGTGGTTTGCGGTGATGCGCGTAATCCACAAGAATGGTGGCAAGGCGAGCAATTTGATCGCATTTTGCTGGATGCCCCATGTTCTGCGACTGGCGTGATTCGTCGTCACCCAGACATCAAATGGCTACGTCGTGCAGACGACATCGCCGCATTAGCAGAGCTACAAAGTGAAATTTTTGATGCCATGTGGACGCAACTGAAACCCGGCGGCACAATGGTTTACGCGACTTGTTCAATCACACCGCAAGAAAACGTGGAGCAAGTAAAAGCGTTTTTAGCACGTACCGCGGATGCGCAACTGGTGGATTCTGATCCCGACCAGCCTGGTCGTCAAATTCTACCAGGCGAAGAAGATATGGATGGTTTCTACTACGCAGTGCTAACTAAAACACACGCGTAACAGCATGCTAAATAGGGCGATTGGAGTGATTTCAATCGCCTTTTTCAGATAACGAGAAAAGAGTATGAAGATCATTATTCTTGGTGCAGGTCAGGTTGGCGGCACACTGGCAGAAAACCTAGTGGGTGAAAACAACGACATCACCATCGTCGACAACAATGCCGACCGACTGCGTGAATTGCAGGACAAATACGACCTGCGTGTGGTCAATGGCCATGCGAGCCACCCCGACGTGCTGCACGAAGCTGGTGCGCAAGACGCCGATATGCTCGTCGCAGTAACCAACACTGATGAAACCAACATGGCCGCCTGTCAGGTCGCGTTCACTCTATTCAACACCCCAAACCGCGTTGCACGTATTCGCTCTCCAGAATACTTGGCAGAAAAAGAAGCCCTGTTTAAATCTGGCGCCATTCCTGTCGATCACCTTATCGCCCCAGAAGAACTCGTTACGAGCTACATCGAACGTCTGATCCAATACCCGGGCGCGCTGCAAGTGGTGAGCTTTGCTGAACAGAAAGTTAGCCTAGTGGCGGTAAAAGCCTACTACGGTGGCCCGTTGGTGGGTAACGCGCTGTCTGCTTTGCGTGAGCACATGCCGCACATCGATACCCGTGTGGCAGCGATTTTCCGTCAAGGCCGTCCGATTCGCCCGCAAGGCACCACCATTATTGAAGCCGATGATGAAGTGTTCTTCGTCGCCGCAAGCAACCACATTCGCTCTGTAATGAGTGAGCTACAGCGCCTAGAAAAACCTTACCGCCGCATCATGATTGTTGGCGGGGGTAACATCGGCGCAAGCTTGGCAAAACGCCTAGAGCAAACTTACAGCGTGAAGCTGATTGAGCGCGACTATCAGCGTGCAGAAAAGCTGTCTGAGCAATTAGAGAACACCATCGTGTTCTGTGGCGATGCCGCAGACCAAGAACTGCTGACTGAAGAAAACATCGACCAAGTTGACGTATTCATCGCTCTCACCAACGAAGATGAAACCAACATCATGTCCGCTATGCTGGCAAAACGCATGGGCGCGAAGAAGGTAATGGTACTGATCCAACGCGGCGCGTACGTTGACTTAGTCCAAGGCGGCGTGATTGATGTGGCCATCTCACCACAGCAAGCGACCATTTCCGCCTTGCTGACGCACGTTCGCCGTGCAGACATCGTAAACGTATCGTCTCTGCGTCGCGGTGCGGCGGAAGCTATCGAAGCCGTAGCGCACGGTGACGAAACCACATCCAAAGTGGTTGGCCGAGCGATTGGTGACATTAAACTGCCACCGGGAACCACCATTGGTGCTGTCGTTCGTGGCGAAGAAGTTCTTATCGCACACGATCGTACCGTCATCGAGCAAGATGACCACGTCGTGATGTTCTTGGTCGACAAAAAGTACGTACCAGACGTCGAAGCGCTGTTCCAGCCGAGCCCATTCTTCCTCTAGGATTTTCCTATGGTCAACTTACGTCCCGTACTGTTTGTTATCGGGCTGGTTTTATCCAAACTGGCCCTTTTTATGTACGTGCCGACTTTGGTCGCTTTCTTCACAGGTACGGGCGGTTTCCTCGATTTCGCCCAAGCCGTTGTGATCACGCACCTTGCCGCCTTCATCTGTTTGACGATTGGCCGAACCGCCAAGTTCAAACTCAGTGTGCGCGACATGTTCCTCATCACCAGTTTGGTCTGGACCATCGCCAGCGCGTTCGCCGCGTTGCCATTTGTGTTCATTAACCACATCAGCTTCACCGATGCCTACTTCGAAACCATGTCGGGCATCACCACCACGGGCTCCACAGTGCTCAGTGGCTTGGACAACATGGCGCCGAGCATTTTGTTATGGCGCTCCATCTTGCAATGGCTGGGTGGCATTGGCTTTATCGTAATGGCGGTGGCAATCCTACCCATGTTGAACGTCGGTGGTATGAAGCTATTCCAAACGGAATCGTCCGACTGGTCAGATAAAAGCAGCCCAAGAGCCAAAACCGTAGCGAAGAACATCGTGTTGGTGTATCTGATCTTAACAGGCATGTGCATTGGTGGTTATGTTCTGACGGGCATGAACCTGTTTGAAGCAATCAACCACGCCTTTACCACCCTATCTACCGGCGGTTACTCGACCTCCGATAGCTCGATGAACAACTTCTCCAACGGCGCGCACTGGGTCGCGACCACTTTCATGTTCTTGGGCGGTCTGCCATTTCTATTGTTTGTTGCCGCTTTACGCAAACGCAGCATCGATATTCTGGTCAAAGATGCACAGGTACGGGGCTTTGCATACTTGTTCTTGTTCTCAAGCTTAGTGGTTGCCGCTTGGCTAGTGATTCGCGATGGTTACACCATTTTGGATGCCCTGCGAGTGTCAATGTTCAACATCGTTTCTGTGGTGACAACCACCGGGTTCGGCTTGGAAGATTTCACCGCTTGGGGCGCTCTGCCAACCACGCTCTTTGCCTTCTTAATGATGGCAGGGGCATGTTCTGGCTCAACCGCAGGCGGGATTAAAATCTTCCGTTTCCAAATTGCTATGACGCTGTTGAACAAACAGATCATGAAACTGATTCATCCATCCGGCGTTTTCGTGCAACGTTACAACCAACGTCCTGTGAACGACGACATCGTGCGCTCTGTGGTGGCGTTTGGGTTGATGTTCTTTATCACCATAATCTTTATCGCTGGCTGTTTAAGTGCCCTTGGTCTTGATCCCGTGACCAGCATTTCTGGCTCAATCACCGCCGTTGCCAACGTGGGTCCTGGCATGGGTAGCGTGATCGGCCCAACCGGTAACTTCGCGCCACTACCAGATGCCGCTAAATGGCTTCTAAGCTTTGGTATGTTGATGGGCCGCTTGGAGATTCTGACTATTCTTGTACTGTTCTTCCCTGCGTTTTGGCGCCGTTAAGCAGACACAAATAAAAGGTATGACAATGAAAACATGGATCACTCTGGCGACCCTACTCGCCACCTCATCCGCCTACGCCGCTGAAGTCGTCACTTTAGCCGACGGTCGAGAAGTGAAGTTGAACGATGACTTTACTTGGGAATACGTGATGACAAGTTCTGCGCCAAAAGAGGCCGTAGCCCAAACCACAACAAGCGCGGTTGAAACTGTCGCAGCTCCTGCGATTGCGACAATTCCGGTCGTAACAAAAACCGTCGGTACAACCGTGGTTGTGAACGCGAAAAAGCCAACCATGCAGCTGTCAGACTCAGGGGTTGACTTACTGATTGGCTCTGCGAGCTACGAAGGTGGAGAACTGGTACTGCCAACGTCTATCACCAACCAAAGCTCTCAATCTGTCATTCAGGTGGAAGTTGAGGTACAAGTGTTTGATATGTCTGGCAAGCAACTGGCGAAAGAAAAGGTCACGGTTTGGCAATCCATCAAACGAATGGCGGATACCTACCTGCGACCACAGCAAGCAGAACAAGGTAAGAGCATTAAACTGGCCGTGCCGCAATCTCAGCAATACCAGTTTTCTGCCAAAGTGTTAGAAGTGAAAACTCGCTAATACGGGTCTGATATTCTTTGTCGAGCGTATCTTGCCACGCTGACGCGTGAGGCTTAGGTCGCTAAGTTTAGATAGGCTCGACAAAGTAATAAATCGCGAAGAAGTGACACACACAACCCGCTAAAACGAAGCCGTGCCAAATCGCATGGTTAAAGGGGATACGCTTCGCTACGTAGAAAATCACCCCTAGCGAGTACACCAAACCGCCCACCGCAAGCAGCGTAAGTCCACCGATATCCAGATTGATCGCCAACTGATAAATCACAATCAACGACAGCCATCCCATCACCAAATAAGTCATCAGCGACAACTTCTTAAAGCGATAAACAAATGCGACCTTCATGATGATGCCGAGCAGAGCAATGCTCCAGATAACTATCATCAAGCCAAACGCAAGTGGCGTGCGTAAACTCACCAACAAAAATGGCGTGTAACTGCCAGCAATAAGCAGATAAATAGCGCAATGGTCGAAGGTTTTCAGCCAGCGTTTCGCTTTAGGATGAGGGATCGCGTGGTACAGCGTTGAGGCTAAAAACAGCACAATAATACTGGAGCCGTAGATCGCCATGCTTGTCACGGTCAATGTGTCAGCTTGGTGGTTTGTCGCTTTGATTAACAACAGGATTAACCCGACAATGCCGAAAATCATCCCAATACCGTGCGTGATGGTGTTGGCAAGCTCTTCACTTTGACTGTATTGAGGTTTCTGCGGTGAGGACATCAATGCGCCTATACTAGAGTTTGGAATATTCGCTCTAGTATGGCACATTAAGCGTACACGTGTAAGCTAAAATTAAGACTCGTGAATCGCGGTCGTTTGGTCGAGGTAATTGAGGACAAGCTCACCCACTTCTTCCAAGTTTGTTGTCACCGGAATACACAGTTCGCGCTTGAGTTTTCCACTGCCGAGCAAGCTGGCAAGCATACCGCGAGAGCCACTGCGAGTGCGGTCAATCTCAAACCAAAGCTTGAGATTTTGCTCATCGCGATGCGCGACAAACTCTAACTCGCGCCATACGCCATGATACGGGCCATCAGTGGGCACCATTTCAAACTCTTGTACAAATGGCAGTTCGAAACCTTTTACCTCTTCACATTCGACTTGGCGAATACGCAAGCCTTGGGCTTCAAACGCTGACAATATGGCATCCATAAGTGGGTCGGGTCTAACGGTGAGAATGTCTTTGTCGGTAGGGTCAAGCGCCATCGCAACATCTAAGCCGGTTTCTAGCCAGACTTTTGCATCGCCGATGGTCACTGGCGTGTTCCAAGGCACGTCGAGTTTGACGTCGAAGGTGCGCTCTTCACCAGGATGAATCGTAAAGGCGTACGGGAGATTCCATTTCGCCAAGACATGCGTTTGCGGTACTCGACGCATGCTGTGCCCTTCTCGCGCACCACGGTCGTCCGGAGCCTCTGCGATGTAGCGGCAACAAAGCTTCATATCGATATTATCGATCGCTTGTTCTGTCGCGCCACCATAAACGTGAATAGAAACATCCACACTTTGACCGGGATAAAGCACATCCTGATTTAGAATCGAATCTACCTTAGCGCTGCCGATCCCAAAGCTCGCAAGTGTCTTCTTCAAAAATGACATATGCACCTCCTTTGTCGAGATCTCATACTACTACTGCTGATCATGGGATCAAAACAAATTTTTGCGTCGATCCGAGCGACAAAATAACAAAATCGAGAGAATTCAATTGCTCAACTATCGACCAATTATAACAAGGGTGCTAACCTATACATGATATGCATGCATATCGGTATTCCTGACTCATTTATTGGACTGGCGAAAGCCAAAAGAGCCACCCTTCAAGCAGTTGAAGCTCAACTCATAATGAGTCAGGCCATTACATCGGCAATGGATATGCCTGGCAGTTAGGTAATCGAATGCGCCCAACTACAGTCAGGTTCGCACACACCAATACAAGTGCAATGCGCCGCCGCAGTGGCTTCACTACTGCATCTAAGGCAAAACAAGTTGCGCCAGCTATGACACTGGTTGAGAAGACAGCAATAGTGTCGAGTGTTACAACCAAAGTTATCAAAGCAGCTTAACCAAAAGCGCGGCGCCAGCTGCGCTTTTTCTTTTCCTTCCTTTTCTATTTGTCTTCACGATGCAATTTGATACCTTGAGCGCAAATACTTATAAATATTGTGGAGAAAGAAATGAAGTGTCATCGCATAGAAGAGCTACTTGAGCTATTAGAGCCTGAGTGGCAAAAAGACCAAGAAATGAACCTGCTGCAATTCATCGTCAAACTGGCGCAAGAGGCGGGCTACGACGGCAAGTTGGAAGATCTCTCCGACGACGTACTGATCTACCATCTTAAAATGCGCAACAGCAGCAAAGACGAAATGATCCCGGGCCTGAAGAAAGACCAAGAAGATGACTTCAAAACCGCCATCTTACGTGCTCGCGGCATCATCAAATAAACACGTCTCACGACTTTCGAAGCGGCTCCTCAGAGTCGCTTTTTTTATAACTAAATCAAATAGATTTTTAATACAGTTATAACTGTTCAGCCGTTTATTAGGTTAACTGTACTGACTTTTGTTGTTAAACGTAGACTGCGTTAAAGAAAAGGAATTGTTATTGCTTGTATAATCGCCGTTTATCAGTATTAACTAAAATAATTAATAGCAATGTCACAGAGCGACATCACCAGAAATGCCGCCGTACATTATAAAAAAGCCTAAGAAGGATGAGTGCATGAGTCAGGATAAGATCGATATCAAAGATGTGACTCCCAAGACTTTCAACCCGAAAACCCACAAAGGAAACGGGGATCGTTTTAACCCAAGCAATCGCATCTACGTTCGAGAAAGTAAAGGGACTTACCAAAAACTGCGTCGCTACGGTGGTTGGTTCTTACTGCTACTGTTTGCTTTGGTACCGTGGATCCCATACGGCGAGCGACAAGCGATCTTGCTTGATATCGGCAACCAGCAGTTCAACTTTTTCGGCACCACGCTTTATCCGCAAGATCTGACCCTACTCGCTCTGCTCTTTGTGATCGCCGCGTTTGGCCTGTTCTTCATTACCACCTTTTTAGGCCGAGTCTGGTGTGGCTATCTCTGCCCGCAAACCGTGTGGACCTTCATGTACATCTGGTTTGAAGAAAAACTCGAAGGCAGCGCGAATAAACGTCGCAAACAAGACGCCAATAAACTCACCGCCAACTTAGCCATGCGTAAAACACTCAAGCACATCGCTTGGTTTGCTATCGCACTCGCCACAGGCTTCACCTTTGTCGGTTACTTTGTGCCGATGAAACAGCTGGTGATTGATTTCTTCACCTTCAACGCGAACTTCTGGCCAGTATTCTGGGTCATGTTCTTTGCCATCTGTACTTACGGCAACGCAGGTTGGATGCGCTCAATCATGTGTATTCACATGTGTCCTTACGCGCGTTTTCAATCAGCGATGTTCGACAAAGACACGTTCATCGTCGGTTACGATACCAAACGTGGTGAAAAGCGCGGTCCGCGTTCACGTAAAGCCGATCCAAAACAACTGGGCTTAGGTGACTGTATTGACTGTGATCTGTGTGTGCAGGTGTGTCCAACTGGCATCGATATCCGTGACGGCTTGCAGTATGAATGTATCAACTGTGGCGCTTGTATTGATGCGTGTGACAACACTATGGATCGCATGGGCTACGAAAAAGGCTTAATCAGCTACACCACCGAACACCGTCTATCGGGCAAACACACCAAAGTGATGCGACCTAAGCTACTGGGCTATGGCGCGGTACTCTTGGTGATGATTGGTCTGTTCTTCGCTCAAATCGCCGCCGTCGATCCTGCAGGCATGAGCGTGATTCGCGACCGGAACCAACTGTTCCGCGTGAACAGCGCTGGCGAAGTAGAAAACACCTACACCCTAAAAGTGATCAACAAAACTCAACAAGTCCAAGAATACAATCTCGATGTAAAAGGATTGAACGATGTGAGTTGGTACGGCAAACAAACAATTCAAGTTGAGCCAGGGGAAGTGTTGAACTTGCCAATGAGCCTTGGTGCCGATCCTGACAAGCTAAACTCTGCGATCACCACAATTCAGTTTATACTCACCGATAAGAGCAACGAATTCACTATCGAAGTTGAAAGTCGGTTTATCAAAAAGCTGTAACGACAACATCGATAATTAATGGAAAAAGGCTCAGTAATGAGCCTTTTTATTTATATGTCCCAAAGTATGTTTAACTTTGACGCCCTCACCCCTGATTTCATGTGGTACGCGTTAGAAAGCATTGGCATTCGTGCTGAATCGGGCTTTCTGCCTCTCAACAGTTACGAAAACCGTGTGTATCAATTTACCGATGAAGAGCGCCGTCGCTACGTCGTGAAGTTCTATCGTCCGGAACGTTGGAGCAACGAGCAGATTCAAGAAGAGCACGATTTCACGCTTGAGCTGATTGATAACGAAATCCCCGTCGCCCCACCCGTACGCATCAATGGCAACACCCTACACCACTATCAAGGCTATGGGTTCGCTCTCTTCGAAAGCGTAGGCGGTCGTCAGTTTGAAGTCGATAACTTAGAGCAGCTTGAAGGAGTTGGTCGCTTTTTAGGACGCATCCATAAAGTCGGCAGCCGACAAGCTTTTCAACATCGCCCTACCATTGGTTTGCAAGAGTATCTCTACCAACCACGTGAGATTTTGCAAAACGCCAATATGATCCCGATGCATTTAGAAAACAGCTTTTTCAATGACTTGGACATGCTCATCAAAGCCATCGAAAACCACTGGCAAGACAGCTTCACAACGATTCGTCTGCATGGCGATTGCCATCCGGGTAACATCTTGTGGCGCGACGGCCCAATGTTTGTCGATTTAGATGACTCGCGCAACGGCCCTGCCGTACAAGATTTGTGGATGCTACTTAACGGCGAACGCCAAGATAAGCTGATGCAACTGGACATCATTTTAGAGGCGTATCAAGAGTTTTGCGACTTTAACGCCGCGGAATTGAAACTAATCGAGCCGCTTCGCGGTCTACGAATGGTGCACTATATGGCATGGCTAGCAAAACGTTGGCATGACCCGGCATTTCCACTCGCTTTTCCATGGTTTAATGAGCCAAAATACTGGGAAGGTCAGGTCCTTGCATTTAAAGAGCAGATTGCCAGCTTAGAAGAAGCACCACTGTCTTTAATGCCTCAATGGTAAGTCAGGCCGAACAATTCAAAATGGAGATATTTAGATGAAAAAACTGTTCGCACTGTTTTCTATGCTGATGCTAAGCCTGTCGGCACATGCAGCGCAATTCAAAGAAGGTGAACATTACAAAGTATTGGATCTTGAGGTATCAAAGAAGCCTTTAGTGACTGAGTTCTTCTCATTCTACTGCCCACACTGTAATACCTTTGAACCAGTTATCCAGCAGCTTAAAAAGCAGCTACCTGAAGGCACCAAACTGCAAAAGAACCACGTGTCTTTCATGGGTGGCAACATGGGTCCTTCAATGAGCAAAGCATTCGCCACGATGGTCGCAATGAAGGTTGAAGATCAAATGGTGCCTGTGATGTTTAACCGCATCCACAACATGCGCAAACCACCTCGTGACGACGCTGAACTTCGCCAAATCTTCCTAGATGAAGGCATAGACGCGAAGAAATTTGATGCGGCTTACAACGGCTTCGCGGTTGATTCAATGGTTCGTCGTATGGACAAGCAGTTCGAAAACAGCGGTTTGACAGGCGTTCCTGCGGTTATCGTAAATAACAAATACCTAGTTCAAGCACAAAGCATTAAATCAATGGATGAGTACTTTGCACTGGTGAACTACTTGCTAACGCTAAAATAAGCGCAACGCACAGAAAACAGGGGAGCACATGGCTCCCCTTTTTATTTGTGAATCTCTTGTAGCAGTTGGTCTTTCTCTTGCCACACATCCCCTAACCATTGCTGGAATTGGCGCTTGTACGGCTTGTCGTTGAAGTAATCCCCTAACACCTGCTCATCAACTGGCAACACTTTCACATGGACCACGATCTTAGTCATGCGCCCCATCAGCATGTCTTTAAAAGGTTTGTCCGTATTCTCTGGATACGCGAGGGTCACATCAATGATGTTCTCAAACTGCTCGCCCATTGCCGCCAATGTGTAAGCAATACCGCCTGATTTGGGTTGCAACAGGTATTGGTAGCCCGCTTTGCTTTTACGCTGCTTCTCTTCAGTAAAGCGTGTACCTTCCACGTAGTTCACAACCGTGGTTGGAGTATGCTTGAACTTGGCACACGAACGACGTGTGGTTGCCAAATCTTGGCCACGTTTGTGAGGGTTACGAATTAAATACTCACGAGAGTAACGACGCATGAAAGGCATGTCTAACGCCCAACATGCCATACCAATAAACGGCACATACAGCAGTTGTTGTTTGAGGAAAAACTTCGGCATTGGAATGCGATCTTTAAATACGCAGCACAGCACAACAATATCCGTCCAACTGAGGTGATTGCTGATCAGCAAATACCAACCATCTTTTTTCAGATTCTCGATGCCTTGAACGTCCCACTCCACACGGTTAGACAAGGCAAGAATCCCCGCATTGACGGTCGCCCAAATCCACATCACTTTGTTGGCTGCTTCCGTCCCTTTAGCTTTTAACTGCGCGGTCGGAAGTAGGATCTTAAAAATAGCGATAACACAAATTACGAGTGAACAAATCGCAGAATTGAGGATCACAAAAGAAGCGTTAAAAAAAAATAACAAATATGCCAACATGATAACCAAACAACAGTGATAAGGTGTGAGTAATAAAACAGCGTGTAATTATACTGCTCCGTTGCCACATTGGAACATTTGTGAGAATGGTCAGATTTGTTTTATGTAAACCAGACTCATATCAAAATCACAATATTCATTCGACAACAAGGAGATAACGAATGAAACCAAGGCTAACCCTTTTGCCTTTGGCCTTTGTCGTCAGTGCTGCTCAGGCTCAACTCGCTGAAACTGCAGGGTTCAGCGGCGAAATCTCAATCAATGCTGGTGTGATTTCATCGGAGTCGAACTTTAATACCGACAACAGCAAAACCATCGACTCGTTAAACCAAAGCGCTGAAAGCGACACAACCGTCATCGCAGCGCCGCTCGGAAGTATCGCCTACACGTTTGGTCACCAACTCAACCACCAAGTGTATGCTGGTACAACGCGTTCCGATGTGGCAGTCGGTACGCTGGCTTTTCAATTAGGCTATCAGTACGAACTGCCGTCAGGCACAGTATTGGATGTCTCTTACCTTCCGACCGTCCTCAAAGGCGAAACGTGGCGTAATCCTTATCGAGTAGGTACGGCTCGTAAAACAACGGATGAAGGTGGTAACGCCTATCGATTTCAAATCAAAGGTTTGGTCGATAGAAACTTCACCCTCGATTTAGCCTATGCCGATAAAGATGTCGAACAAGATGAAGTCACCGACCGTTCACTCGCGCGTGATGCCAATATTTATTACGTAAAAGGCGAATATCGTATTTCACTAGACCAAACATCGCTACTGCAACCCGCGTTCACCTACATCAACCAAGATGCGGATGGAAAAGCAGAATCGTATGACTCTTATGCCTTTGACGTAAGTTGGTTTAAGTTCATCAACCGTCATCGTTTAGCCTTAACCGCAGGCTATGCACTCAAAGATTATCAATCGGCGAGCCAAACTTTTGCGAAAACGCGCAGTGATGACACCTTGAGCTTGTTTGCCGCTTACGAATACCAAAACGTGTTTGATTGGCAAAACTGGTCGTTCATTTCCTTCGCGGGTTATAGCCAAACCGATTCAAACATCACCTTTTATGACGAAAATGAATACCTTTTGTCGTTAGGCTTTAACTACAGCTTCTAACATGGTTCTCGCGGCGAACATGTAAATACTCGCCGCGAACTCCTCTCAAATGACCACTATACGGCTTGAGCCGTGAGTTGTTTCAGCAATCGGTCCATCGCGCGATACCCGAGCGCTTCCGCCAAATGAGAACGTTCAATCTGCTCAGCTCCTTCTAAATCCGCTATCGTGCGAGCCACTTTAATGATGCGATGATAGGCACGAATCGATAACTCCAGCCGATGTAGTGCAGTTTCGAGAAATTCCGCATCGCTTTTTTGCAACGGGCAAAATGCCTCAATTTCACGGCTGCCGAGTAGTGCGTTTACTTTGCCGTTTCGATTGAGCATGCTCTCGCGAGCAAGACTGACGCGCTTTTTGACGAGTTCCGTGGGCTCACCTCGATCACCACCTTCCGCCAACGTGCCTTTTGGTAAGGATGGAATTTCTAACGACATATCAAAACGGTCGAGAAGCGGTCCCGATAAACGGCCTAAGTAACGCAAAATAGCTTGAGGGTTAGTGCGAGCTTGATTCCCTTCGTAATAGCCAGTTGGGCTTGGATTCAACGCGCCCACCAGCTGAAAACGAGCAGGAAAACGCGTTTTTCCTTGTGCGCGCGAAATGATGATCTCACCCGACTCCAGTGGTTCTCGTAACGAGTCCAACACTTTACGGTCAAACTCCGGCATTTCATCAAGGAACAATAACCCATTGTGAGCCAAAGAAATCTCACCCGGTCTTGGCACCGAGCCACCACCAACTAATGCCGCCATCGAACTGGAATGGTGCGGCGCACGAAACGGACGCGACTTCCAGTTGTGCTCATTAATCTCACTTTGCGTCAGTGATGCGACTGAAGCCGTTTCCATCGCTTCTTCGTCGCTCATCTCCGGCAGTAAGTCGCATAAACGCGACGCCAGCATGGTTTTTCCTGTACCAGGAGGACCAAGGAAAAGTAGGTTGTGGTTTCCAGCCGCCGCAATTTCTAGAGCACGCTTTCCTTGTTGCTGGCCAATGATGTCTTGTAGATCTCGACCATGTTTTTCAACCGTTTTTCGCTTCGGAGTTTGATAAAGATTGAGACGATGCTGACCACATAACTCCGCACACACCTCAAGTAAGGATTGCGCTGACTTATGTTGCTCTTTGCCCACCAACGCTGCTTGATCGCCATTGACATGAGGCACCACCAAATGACGTCCTACTTTGCTTGCAGACAACGCGGCAGGAAGCACACCTTTGACAGGTCTTAATCCTCCAGACAGGGCTAATTCGCCAACAAATTCGTAGTTTTTGAGCCTATCTGTCGCGATTTGCTCTGAAGCCGCCAAAATACCCAATGCAATAGGCAAATCAAAACGACCACCTTCTTTAGGTAAATCCGCTGGGGCCAAATTGACCGTAATGCGCTTGGCTGGAAACTGGAAATTTGAATTGATGATCGCACTGCGTACACGATCTTTGGATTCCTTTACCGTAGTCTCCGGCAACCCAACGAGAGTAAAGCCGGGCATGCCATTACTGATATGCACTTCCACACTAACTGACGGCGCTTGCACCCCGACACTTGCCCGACTATGAATGATTGCCAGCCCCATAAACTCCCCAATCTATTGAACACTATATAAACAAATGTTTTATCTATGTGGTTATGTTATATACCGCGTCCAAATTGAGAGTTAATGTGAAAAAAGAATGACTTTTTGCTTGTCATGCAGCGGATTTGTGTGATACCACTAATGACGCAAACATTTTCGTAGAACATTACACAATACTATTTAACGAAAAAAGAACGACAGACAGATGAACCTATTCGCTCATATCAACACACTGCTAGCCCTGATTATCGTGGTCATTATTGGCACCGCGCGGGGGCTTGTGGGCGAAAGGTAACCACAAATTACAAAAAACCCCCGCGCTGAAAAGTCCGGGGGGTTTTTTACAACTACAAGTTGTCATCTGTCTAACCCTCGGACAGTTTAACGGGAAGAATGGGAGCGCACATGAAGTGCAACACACATGGCAATCGCTACGAGCCACAACGTAGCAAAGGAGGTTTACGATGACTGGTGCACAACTTGTCGTAGCCGCTTTAAGACAGCAAGGCATCAAGACGGTGTTTGGTTATCCCGGTGGAGCCATCATGCCAATCTATGATGCCTTGTATGACGGAGGTGTCGAGCACATCTTATGCCGTCATGAACAAGGGGCCGCCATGGCCGCCATCGGGATGGCTCGATCCACTCAAGATGTTGCCGTGTGCATGGCAACTTCCGGCCCTGGGGCCACCAACCTTGTTACCGGCCTAGCCGATGCTTTCCTTGATTCCGTTCCTTTGGTAGCCATCACAGGTCAGGTTGCCAGCTCTCATATCGGTACCGATGCGTTCCAAGAAATGGATGTTATTGGTATGTCTCTCGCCTCTGTACTAAGCATAGTTATCTCGTTACTGACATTGAAGATCTTGCCCCTACGCTAGCCGAAGCGTTTGAAGTGGCCAAAACAGGTCGTCCGGGCCCGGTCATTGTCGATATTGCGAAAGATGTTCAGCTTGCTCAAGCCCCAACAGAATTACTGCCACCTTACGTTGCACCTGAAATCGAAGACGTCAGCGCTGAAGACATCAAACGCGCGCAAGACGTACTGGCGGCATCCACTCGCCCGGTATTGTATGTCGGCGGCGGTGTGCAGCTAGCGAAAGCAACAGACGCAGTGAGAGAGTTCTTACGTCTGAACCCGATGCCAGCGGTAAGCACTCTGAAAGGCTTAGGTACGATTGAACGCCATGACCCTCACTACTTAGGCATGTTGGGTATGCACGGCACCAAAGCGGCCAACCTTGTGGTTCAAGAAGCGGATCTATTGATTGTCGTAGGTGCGCGTTTTGATGACCGTGTGACGGGCAAACTCGATACCTTTGCGCCACACGCCAAAGTCATTCATATCGACATCGATGCGGCAGAAATCCATAAGCTTCGCCACGCAAACGCACCACTGCGAGGCGACATCAATACCATTCTTCCTCAATTGGAGCTGACTCAAGATATCTCATCGTGGGTTCACCATAGTGAAAGTCTGCGTAGCGGCTTTAAGTGGCGTTACGACCACCCTGGCGATCTTATCTACGCGCCGCTGCTGCTTAAGCAGTTATCTGACATGATGCCAGACAGCGCCATCGTCTCGACTGACGTAGGCCAGCACCAAATGTGGGCAGCTCAGCACATTCAGCCACGCGATCCGCAAAACTTCATTACTTCCGCAGGCTTAGGCACCATGGGTTTTGGTTTGCCAGCAGCAATGGGCGCATCAGTCGCGCGTCCGGATGATCAGTCTATCCTTATTACAGGTGACGGTTCATTCATGATGAACGTGCAGGAGCTAGGCACGCTAAAACGTCGCCAAATTCCTGTGAAGATTGTTCTCCTAAACAACCAACGTCTTGGCATGGTTCGCCAATGGCAATCACTGTTTTTCGACGGTCGCCACAGTGAAACCATTCTTGATGACAACCCAGATTTCGTGATGTTGGCAAAAGCCTTCGACATTCCGGGCAAAACCATCACCAAGAAAGAAGAAGTCGAACCAGCACTTAAAGAGATGCTAGCGAGCGAAACTGCTTACATGCTTCACGTTTTAATTGATGAAGAAGAAAACGTGTGGCCACTTGTACCACCTGGTGCATCAAACAGTGATATGTTGGAAAACACGTAGGAGACATCACATGGACAGATATTTACTCGACATCAAAGCCGACGACAAACCGGTACTGTTAGAGCGCGTTCTACGTGTGATTCGTCACCGAGGCTTTGTGATCAAACAGGTGGCCGCTACTCAAAACCACGAAAGTAAAGTAGCCAGCGTCGAGATCATCGTCGACAGCGATCGACCAATCTCGTTTTTGATCAATCAAATTGAGAAGTTGTGGGACGTTCGTAAAGTTGAGGTGCTGAAAATCCGCAACGATGAACTGCCAAATCACAACTTACAACAACACGTAAGTGCATAAGGAAGGCAACAAATGGCAACGAAAACTGCAGATTTCATTTGGTTTAATGGTGAGATGGTTCCATGGGCAGAGGCGAACGTGCACGTTCTCACTCACGCCATGCATTACGGCACCTCGGTATTTGAAGGGGTACGCTGCTACAACACACCAAAAGGCCCAATTGTCTTCCGTCACCGTGAGCATGCACAGCGTTTAAAAGATTCCGCCAAAATTTACCGCTTCCCTATTCCATACTCTGTTGAAGAAATCATGGAAGCAACGCGTGAAACTCTGCGTCAAAACAAACTCGACAGCGCTTACATTCGTCCATTGGGATTTGTGGGCAATGTCGGTTTAGGTGTGTGTCCTCCAGTAGGCACCGAAATGGAGCTGATCATCGCAGCGTTCCCATGGGGCTCGTACCTTGGTGAAGAAGCACTAGAAAAAGGCGTGGATGCGATGATTTCAAGCTGGAATCGCGCGGCACCTAACACCATCCCTACCGCTGCAAAAGCGGGTGGTAACTACCTTTCTTCACTACTCGTTGGTGGTGAAGCACGTCGTCATGGTTACGACGAAGGTATCGCACTGAGTGTTGACGGTTACTTGTCAGAAGGCGCGGGCGAGAACATCTTTGTCATCAAAGATCGCGTGATCACCACACCACCAGCAACCAGCGCTATCCTACCGGGCATCACTCGTGACTCGATCATGACCATTGCTCGCGATAAAGGTTACGAAGTCCGTGAAGCTAACATTGCTCGCGAAGCGCTATACCTTGCGGATGAAGTATTCATGACCGGTACCGCAGCAGAAGTTGTGCCTGTGGCAACCATCGACAAAATTGAAGTGGGCAGCGGTAAACGCGGTCCTATTACCAAAGAATTGCAAGAAGCCTACTTTGGCCTATTTAACGGCATCACGGAAGATAAGTGGGGCTGGTTAGACTATGTGTACCCAGAGCAGCAGTAAGAAGGATTTAAGAAATGCCAAAATATAGATCAGCAACCACCACACATGGTCGTAACATGGCGGGAGCTCGTGCGCTCTGGCGTGCAACCGGTGTAAAAGACGAAGATTTCGGTAAGCCAATCATCGCCGTGGTGAACTCATTCACTCAGTTTGTACCAGGCCACGTACACCTTAAAGATTTAGGCCAACTTGTTGCTCAAGAGATTGAAGCGGCAGGCGGCATCGCAAAAGAATTCAATACCATCGCCGTCGATGATGGCATCGCAATGGGTCATGGCGGCATGCTTTACTCGCTGCCATCACGTGAATTGATTGCCGACTCAGTAGAATACATGGTTAATGCGCACTGTGCAGATGCCATGGTGTGTATTTCTAACTGTGACAAAATCACTCCAGGGATGCTGATGGCGTCAATGCGTCTCAACATTCCAGTTATTTTCGTATCTGGCGGCCCAATGGAAGCGGGCAAAACCAAGCTTTCAGATCAGATCATCAAGCTAGACCTTGTCGATGCCATGATCCAAGGTGCCGATCCAAAAGTGTCTGACGAACAAAGCGAACAGATCGAACGCAGTGCATGCCCAACGTGTGGATCGTGTTCAGGCATGTTCACCGCCAACTCTATGAACTGTCTAACAGAAGCTCTGGGGCTGTCTCAGCCAGGCAACGGCTCGCTGTTGGCAACGCATGCCGACCGTAAAGAGCTGTTTATCAATGCAGGTAAACGCATCGTTGAACTCACCAAACGCTACTACGAGCAAGATGACGAAACGGCTCTACCACGCAATATCGCGACCAAAGCCGCATTTGAAAACGCGATGGCACTCGACATCGCAATGGGTGGCTCGACCAATACGGTGTTACACCTTTTAGCTGCAGCGCAAGAAGGTGAAGTCGATTTTGATATGACGGACATCGATCGCATGTCTCGCCAAGTACCACACCTTTGTAAAGTGGCTCCTTCAACGCAGAAATACCACATGGAAGATGTACACCGTGCGGGTGGCGTTGTCGGTATCCTTGGTGAACTGAACCGTGCAGGTCTGCTGCACAATCAGTCTAAGACCGTACTAGGTCTGACTTGGGAAGAGCAGCTAGCCAAATACGACATCATGCTGACCGATTCAGAAGAAGTGAAATCATTCTACCGTGCAGGCCCTGCGGGTATCCGCACCACACAAGCATTCTCGCAAGATTGTCGCTGGGATACCCTCGATAATGACCGTGCGGAAGGCTGTATCCGCACCAAAGAAAACGCCTTTAGCCAAGATGGCGGCCTTGCCGTTCTGAAAGGCAACATCGCGCTGGATGGTTGTATTGTGAAGACTGCTGGTGTGGACGAAAGCATCCTGAAATTTACTGGCCCTGCGGTAGTGTTTGAAAGCCAGGAAGATGCGGTAGACGGCATCCTTGGCGGCAAAGTGAAAGCGGGCGATGTAGTTGTGATTCGCTACGAAGGTCCAAAAGGTGGCCCGGGCATGCAAGAAATGCTCTACCCAACCACTTATCTAAAATCGATGGGCTTAGGTAAAGAGTGTGCGTTATTAACTGACGGCCGCTTCTCTGGTGGTACCTCTGGTCTGTCTATCGGCCATGCTTCTCCAGAAGCGGCCAATGGCGGTGCGATCGGCTTGGTTCAAAACGGCGATTTGATTGCGATTGATATTCCAAATCGCAGCATCTCTCTTGAGATCTCTGAACAGGAACTTGCAGAGCGCCGCGTAAAACAAGACGAACTTGGTTGGAAACCAGCAAATCGTCAACGTGAAGTGTCTTTCGCCCTAAAAGCGTACGCCAGCATGGCAACCAGTGCTGACAAAGGTGCAGTACGAGATAAATCGAAGCTAGAGGGCTAGCCATGATGGAATCTCAACCCGAAAAAAAAGCGAATCAATCTGGCGCAGACTATCTGCGCCAAATCCTTCGCGCACCGGTTTATGAAGTCGCAACAGTAACGCCACTGCAAGAAATGCCTCGTTTATCTGCACGTATCGGGAATAACGTGCAGATCAAGCGTGAAGACCGCCAACCCGTACACTCGTTCAAACTGCGCGGTGCCTACAACATGGTGGCAAGCCTAACTGAAGCACAGAAAGCCGCGGGGGTGATTGCAGCATCGGCAGGCAACCATGCTCAAGGCATGGCACTGTCTGGCACCAAACTCGGAATCAAAACCACGATTGTTATGCCAAAAACCACACCAGACATCAAAGTCGATGCGGTACGCAGTTTCGGTGGCGATGTGGTGCTGCACGGCAACAACTTTGATGAAGCCAAAGCCGAAGCCGAACGCTTGTCAGAACAACACGGTTATACGTTCGTGCCTCCTTTCGACCACCCATTGGTGATCGCAGGCCAAGGCACCATCGGCATGGAAATGCTGCAGCAAAATGGTCATCTCGACTACATCTTCGTGCCGGTTGGAGGCGGTGGCTTGGCGGCTGGTGTAGCGGTTCTGGTCAAGCAACTGATGCCAGAAATCAAAGTCATCGCCGTCGAACCTGAAGACTCGTCTTGTCTGAAAGCGGCGCTTGATGCTGGTGAGCCAGTGGTACTCGACCAAGTCAGCATGTTTGCTGATGGTGTCGCGGTAAAACGCATCGGTGAAGAAACGTTCCGCTTGTGTCAGAAATACATTGATGGTCATGTGGCGGTTTCAAGCGATGAAATCTGCGCTGCCGTAAAAGACATTTTTGAGGATACTCGCGCGATTGCTGAACCATCCGGGGCGCTTGCGCTTGCTGGCTTGAAGAAGTTTGTTGAGCAAAACCAACTGGAAAACAAAAACCTTGCCACGGTGCTGTCTGGCGCAAATACCAACTTCCATGGTTTACGTTATGTTTCAGAGCGTTGTGAATTAGGTGAGAAGCGTGAAGGTCTATTGGCCGTGACGATTCCAGAACGCCAAGGCGCTTTCTTTGAATTCTGTAATCTGATTGGCGGCCGTGCTGTCACCGAGTTTAACTACCGTTACAACGATGATGAACTGGCGAATATCTTTGTTGGTGTACGCCTGCAAGGTGGTCAGGAAGAACTGGATAACATCATTCGCGACCTACGCGAAGGTGGCTACCCAGTCGTTGATTTGTCCGACGATGAAATGGCCAAACTGCACATTCGTTACATGATCGGTGGCAAGCCCTCGAAACAGCTGAAAGAGCGTCTCTATAGCTTTGAATTTCCTGAGTATCCAGGCGCACTATTGAAGTTCTTAAGCACGCTTGGCACCCATTGGAACATCAGCCTATTCAACTACCGTAACCACGGCGCCGACTACGGACGCGTTCTATGTGGTTTCGAGTTAGATGAAAGCGATTTAGCCCAATTTTCAGCGCATTTACGAGAACTTGGCTACCAATGTAAGGATGAAACCGATAATCCATCCTACAAGTTTTTCTTGTCTTAATTCGCCTTATCAACACCTCGCTACGGCGAGGTGTTTTGTTTCCAATTCACGGTTTCATGGACCAAGTGATGAGCTAATACTGAGATCGGATGATTCTTTTGACTAACACTGCAACCAATCTTGATGCAACTGATTCGGTGATCCCAAATAATCCACCATCCATTGGATCAACTTATGATCGTCATCTTTACGCCATACCAAACAGCATCGGCTCAATGGCTTGTCATCTTGCAGCAGTTTCTCCACCAGCACACCTTCATGAATAAGTGGCATCGCAATATGACGCGGCATATACCCGACTCCAACGCCATTTTTTAAACATTCAATCGCACTGTACCAATTGGGCAATAATAAACGACGCTGCTTGGCATAGTGACCTGTGTGTCGTTTTGGCAGTACGTTCGATGTGTCATCCAGACAAATCGCGGGGAACTGGCTAACAAACTCTTCGGTGAGAACCTGCTGACGTACGCAAGGATGAGCAGGAGACATGACAAACGCCCAATCCAACACACCCATGTCTTTCACTTCGAAATCCCCGCCGACCGGAACTGCTGAAGTGGCTCCGACTACGATGTCGGCACGACCTTGAGCGATCGCCTCCCAAGAGCCGTTAAAGACTTCCATGTTGATTTGCAGTTCCGCAAATTCAAACTCTCGATAAAAATCTTCCACTAGCGGCTTGAGCTTTTCGAGCTTCACTACGTTATCCAGCGTCAGTTTCAGCGTTGTTTTCCAGCCGTGCGCAGCTCGACGAGTTTGTGCTTTCACCTCTTCCATCTGACGCAGTAACGAGCGAGCTTCAGCCATGAATAGCTCACCCGCTGGTGTTAATTCAACTTTTCTTGGTAAGCGGCGAAATAGCACGACGTCCAAATCCTGCTCTACCTGTCGCACGCCATAGCTGATCGCCGAAGGAACTTTGTGAAGCACTTCAGCAGCGGCCGTGAAACTGCCTAACCGAGCAACCGTATCGAGCATTTCCAATGATGCTTTGGAGAACATGATTTCTGACCTTTCAAAAAATTTGATTGATAACCAACAATTTTAGCGTTTTATTTTCTCAAAATCGAAAAATAGAATAATAAGGTAAATAAATCAGGGTTGGCGCCAACTGATATTGATTAAAAAATGATTAAATAATTTGATTGGTTGAATCATGAAAATATCAAAACTACAGCTCGTTTATCTTGCAGCTTTATCTATGCTTGGCTTTGTTGCCACTGACATGTACTTACCTGCGTTCAAAGCAATGGAAATCGACTTTGCTACAGGTCCCGAACAAATCGCACTTTCTCTGACCGTATTTCTTGTAGGTATGGCTTTTGGTCAATTGATGTGGGGATTGGCATCGGATAAATTTGGTCACCGCAATACGCTGGCCGCAGGTCTGGTACTCTTTACCATTGCCTCATTCGGCTTAGCATTCTGCGATGAAGTTTGGCAGCTACTGACACTGCGCTTTGTGCAAGCAATCGGCGTGTGTGCTCCTGCGGTTATCTGGCAAGCGATGGTAATCAAGCGTTACTCCAGCAGTAGCCAGCAAATTTTTGCAACCATCATGCCGTTGGTGGCACTATCACCAGCACTTGCACCTCAACTGGGTGTGGTTTTAGCGGATAGCTTTGGTTGGCACAGTATTTTTATCGCATTAACGCTTGTTGGCGTGGTGCTGGTTGCTGCCACCATGGCACAAAAGAACGAACAAGCCGAAATCAAACAAACCAGCATGTCTGCGGATATTAAAGCGTTACTAGGTTCAAAAACTTACCTAGGTAACGTGTTTATGTTCGCAACCGCTTCGGCAGCGTTCTTTGCTTACCTTACTGGTATGCCAGAAATCATGGCGCAACTAGGCTATGAAGCCAAAGACATCGGTTTGAGCTTCATCCCTCAAACCATTGCGTTTATGGCTGGTGGCTATTTAGGTAAAGTCGGCGTACGTAAGTTTGGTGATGAGAAAGTATTACGCCAGTTAATCGGCCTGTTCAGCGTTGCTGCATTGCTGATTTTCGTCGCTTCACAGTGGGAGCTCACGTCAATCTGGCCAATTCTTGCGCCATTCTGTTTGATTGCCGTTGCAAATGGTGCGCTTTACCCAATCGTCGTAAACCGTGCCCTAGCTAGTGCACACCAAAGCCCAGCGACAGCAGCAGGTCTACAGAACAGTCTGCAAATCTGTGTGAGCAGCTTATCGAGCGCATTAGTTGCCGCGATGGCAAGCCAAGCTCAAGTGGTTACGGGCGTGGCAATCGTCATTTGTATGGGTGGCTTGTGGATGGGTTACATTCTGTCGAATCGTGAACTCTCTAAGCATTTCACTACACCTGACAACGCTCGCGTCGTCAGCGAAGATGAACTTTAAGTCTGTACTTCAGTCCATCCGATCATAATAAGAGCCGCGTAAAGCGGCTCTTTTCATTTATAAACTTTTCAGTCCCCACTTCTGAGCAGTCTGCTTAAAGAAGCCTTGTGTTTTTTTTAACTCCACCCAGTGATTGATGTAGTTAATCCAGACTTGGTCGTCTTGTGGTAACAACATGGCGATTGGAGTCGGTCTGCGAGGTGCTTTCACAGGCACAATCGCCAACTGTTTGAACTTGTCCACCAGCGTCGCCGCTTCCACATTGGAAGTCACAGACACATCCGCTCTGCGAGCCAACAGCTCTTGGAAGTCTCGCGCGGGGGCTTCAATCACGATATGCTGCGCCGATGGGAAGAACTCTTTCACCATTTTTTCTTGTACCGTACCTAACGTCGCAGCCACTTTCACATCGGGTTTATTAAAATCCGCCCAATCAGAGAATTTGGCGAGGTCTTTTTTCTGCACCACTGGCACAAACGCCAAGTAGAAATAGGGTTGGCTATAACCAGCCACCTTCGCACGCGACATGTTTAAAGACGCACTGCCAGTGATGTCGTACTTGTTGGCCGTAATGCCATTAACCAGCGTTTTCCAATCGGTGGCAACGTACTCCACTTTGACACCCAAATCTTTAGCAAGCTCGGTTGTGACATCAATATCAAAACCACGATAACTGTTCGTGGCTGGATCTTTCATTGTCATCGGATTCCAGTCCCCAGTCGTCCCTACTCTCAACACGCCTTTATCCAGAATTTCTTGAAGACGGCTCTGAGCATGAACAACTTGAGTGACCATAAGCAGACATATTCCTAGCGCAAACAAAATCTTTTTCATTTTTATTCCCTTAAAAATAATGACCTTATACGGTTTAATTATTAACCTTTATAACAACCCCATTGATAACATAGCAGTAACAATGGAAGTTTTTTAGTTAATTCAGGGAGTAAATGTGACCTTTCGAACTCTATGGCTGATTTCGCTGCTGTTGTTAACGGGTTGCTCAGATTACCAATGGGGCTGGTATGTACTCGACCCGTCAACGGAACAAGGGATAACCAACCTAAAGTTTTTAGTCGCGGGGTTTAATGACACCATTCAAGTGTCACTCTTGAGTATGTGTTTTGCCATGACACTTGGGCTGCTGATTGCGTTGCCTGCACTTTCTCGCTCCCCAACGCTCAAATGGATGAATCGCATCTACGTTGAGGTGATCCGCTCAATCCCAGTATTGGTGTTGCTCTTATGGGTTTACTACGGCATGCCAACGCTGCTCGATGTCTCTCTCAATCATTTTTGGGCGGGGGTAATTGCACTGACTATCGCTGAAAGTGCGTTTATGGCAGAAGTATTTCGCGGTGGGATTCAAGCGATCAACCGAGGTCAGCATGAAGCGGCAGAATCACTTGGTTTGAATTATTGGCAGAAGATGCGCTTGGTGATTCTTCCGCAAGCATTTCGACAAATTTTACCGCCGTTAGGGAATCAGTTTGTCTACATTCTCAAAATGAGCTCTCTGGTGAGCGTAATCGGTTTAAGTGACTTAACGAGACGTGCCAACGAGTTAGTGGTGAATGAGTACTTACCGTTAGAAATTTATACCTTCTTGGTTCTGGAGTACTTGTTACTCATTCTATTCGTTTCTCAAGCAGTACGTTGGTTAGAAAAGCGTATCGCGATTCCCAGTTACTGATACTTGCACTAAAAACGACAAAGCCGCTCTCACTGGAGCGGCTTTGAGAATTTAGCTTTTAAGCTCAGGTAACGCTTACTTTTGCTTAACTGGACGTTGCCAACCAGTAATCTTACGCTCTTTAACGCGAGTGATCACTAACTCACCCTCTTCCACGTCTTTAGTCAGTGTGGTACCAGCACCGATAGTGGCACCATCAGCAATAGTGACAGGCGCCACCAGCTGGCTATCAGAGCCAACAAACACGTCGTTACCAATGATGGTCTTGAACTTATTTGCGCCATCGTAGTTACACGTAATCGTGCCCGCACCAATATTAGTGCGTTGACCGATTTCCGCATCACCAAGGTAAGTCAGGTGGTTTGCTTTAGAGCCTTCACCAATGCGTGCATTTTTCACTTCCACGAAGTTACCGACGTGCGCGTCGTTACGTAGCTCAGCACCAGGACGCAGACGAGTGAATGGACCGACGGTGCATTCTTCACCAACGGTTGCGCCTTCAATCACACTGTAAGGACGAACGATAGTGTTGTCGTCGATTTCACAATCTTTCAGCACACAACCAGTGCCGATAATGACGTTATCACCCAGCGATACGTTACCTTCGATGATGACATTTGCATCGATTTCACAATCCATACCGCACTGAAGCTCACCGCGTAAGTCAAAACGCGCAGGGTCACGTAGCATCACACCTTGTTCAAGTAGTTTTTGTGCTTGCATAGATTGGAACGCACGCTCTAGACGAGCAAGTTGAGCGCGATCATTAACACCTTCAACTTCAATGGCATTCACTGGGTGAACCGCTTCAACGGCACGCCCTTCGTCGTGCGCAGCAGCAATAACGTCTGTTAGGTAGTACTCACCTTGAGCATTGTTGTTGTTTAAGCCAGACAACCAACGCTTCAGATCACCACCAGTCGCAACCATTACGCCAGTGTTGATCTCTTTAATTTGCTTTTGTTCTTCGCTTGCGTCTTTTTGCTCAACGATAGCAACCACTGGACCATTTTTACGAATGATACGGCCGTAACCGGTCGGGTTATCGAGCATTACAGTAAGTAACGCGATGCCACCTGTTGGTTGTGCATCAAGTAGGTTTTCAATGGTTTCAGGAGAAATCAGTGGAACATCACCATAAAGAACTAGGATCTTTTCATCGTCTTCGAAACGTGGAGAAGCCTGATCCACCGCGTGGCCAGTACCAAGCTGATCCGCTTGAAGTACCCAGTTGACAGTCTCATCGGCAAGTGTAGTTTGCATTTGATCACCACCGTGACCAAAGACTAGGTGAATGTTTTGTGCGCCAAGGCCAGTACAAGTATCGATAACATGTTTAACCATTGGCTTCCCTGCCAAAGTGTGTAGCACTTTAGGCATATTTGAGTGCATACGGGTACCTTTACCCGCTGCAAGAATCACAGCACTGAATTTCATTGATAACCTATTGACGTTTTCTGTTAATTGGCCGTTATTTTAAACAGCTCTTTTTGAATAGTTAATGGAATTAAGTAAATTTCCAACTAAAAATAATCAAAAAGGCGACCGCTTTGGCCGCCTTTTGTCATGCAACGTTGCTAATTGAGCTTAGCGACGCTTTTTGGTCAGCTCGATAACTCGAAGCTGAGCAATGGCTTTAGCCAGTTCGCTGGCCGCTTGTGCGAAGTCCATGTCACCATGCTGATTCTGGATTTTCTCCTCAGCGCGGCGCTTGGCTTCTTCTGCCTTCGCTGCGTCTAGATCTTCACCACGAATCGCTGTATCAGCCAGTACTGTAGCAGTACCAGGCTGAACTTCGACCATACCACCAGAGACATAAATGAACTCTTCGTGGCCGTGCTGTTTCACAATACGCACCATACCAGGCTTAATAGCGGACAGCAGCGGAGTGTGGCCGTGGAAAATACCCAGCTCACCTTCGCTACCGGTCACCTGAAACGTTTCTACGCGACCAGAGAAAATACGTTTCTCAGCGCTCACTACGTCTAGGTGAAAGGTTATTGGTGCCATATCGCCTCCTAGTTAGCCTTATAGCTTCTTCGCATTCTCGATAGCATCGTCAATCGTACCGCAGTACATGAACGCTTGCTCTGGAATGTCATCGTATTCACCAGCTAGTAGACCTTTGAAGCCACGTAGAGTCTCTTTAAGAGGTACGTAAACACCAGGGTCGCCTGTAAATACTTCTGCTACGTGGTAAGGCTGAGTTAGGAAACGCTCAATCTTACGTGCACGAGATACAACTTGCTTATCTGACTCAGATAGCTCGTCCATACCTAGAATCGCAATGATGTCTTTCAGCTCTTTGTAGCGCTGAAGTGTCTGCTGAACACCACGAGCGATGTCGTAGTGATCTTGACCAACAACTAGAGGGTCTAGCTGACGAGACGTTGAATCTAGTGGGTCGATCGCTGGGTATAGACCCATTGCTGCGATGTTACGGTTAAGTACAACCGTTGCATCCAAGTGCGCGAACGTTGTTGCTGGAGACGGGTCAGTCAAGTCATCCGCAGGTACGTATACCGCCTGTACAGACGTGATAGAACCTTGCTTAGTTGACGTGATACGCTCCTGTAGTACACCCATCTCTTCTGCAAGAGTTGGCTGGTAACCTACCGCTGAAGGCATACGACCTAGAAGTGCTGATACCTCAGTACCTGCAAGCGTGTAACGGTAGATGTTATCAACGAACAGTAGTACGTCACGACCTTCGTCACGGAAACGCTCTGCCATTGTTAGACCAGTCAGAGCAACACGTAGACGGTTGCCCGGTGGCTCGTTCATCTGACCGTAAACCATCGCTACTTTAGATTCTTCAGGATTCTCAACGTTTACAACGCCCGCTTCCTGCATCTCGAAGTAGAAATCGTTACCTTCACGAGTACGTTCACCAACACCAGCAAATACTGATAGACCTGAGTGTTGAAGTGCGATGTTGTTGATAAGTTCCATCATGTTAACGGTCTTACCTACACCTGCACCACCGAATAGACCGATTTTACCACCCTTAGCGAATGGACAAACCAAGTCGATTACTTTAACACCAGTTTCTAGAAGTGCTGTTTCGTTTGATTGCTCTTCGTAGCTTGGTGCTTCACGGTGGATAGAGTAAACCTCTTCTGCACCGATCTCACCACGCTCATCAATCGCGTCACCTAGGACGTTCATGATACGACCTAGAGTTTTAGTACCTACTGGTACTGAAATTGGAGCGCCAGTGTTAACCACTTCAACTCCACGACGTAAACCATCAGAGCTACCCATTACGATACAACGAACTACGCCACCGCCTAGCTGTTGTTGAACTTCAAGAACTAGACGCTCTTTTGAGTCCGTTACGTTTAGAGCGTCATATACACTAGGTACTTCGCTCTGTGGGAACTCTACGTCGACTACCGCACCGATGATCTGTACGATCTTACCTGTAGCCATCGTTAATCCTCTAAACTATTTCGTTTTACCTAAGCTTAAACCGCAGATGCACCACCAACGATTTCCGACAGTTCTTGTGTGATCGCAGCCTGACGGGCTTTGTTGTACACAAGTTCCAGATCTTCAATCAAGTTGGTTGCGTTATCCGTTGCAGCCTTCATCGCAATCATTCGAGCCGCTTGCTCACAAGCAAGGTTCTCAACCACACCTTGGTATACCTGAGACTCTACGTAACGCACTAATAGCGTATCCAGTAGAGGCTTTGGCTCAGGCTCATAGATGTAGTCCCATGAGTGCTCACGCTGCATCTCTTTGCTGTCCGATTTAGGCAAAGGTAGCAATTGATCGATCGTTGGTTGCTGAACCATAGTGTTCACAAACTTGTTGAACACTACGTATAGACGGTCCAGTTCACCTTCATCGTATTTCTTAAGCATTACGCCAACAGAACCGATTAGGTCTTCTAGGCTAGGGCTATCGCCAAGGCCAGAAACCTGTGCCGCAACTTTTGCGCCACCATGTTTAAAGAAAGCCGTTGCTTTCGAGCCAATCACTGCCAGCTCAATTTCAGCGCCTTTCTCTTTCCATGTTTGGATATCTGTAACGGCTTTTTTGAACACGTTGATGTTCAAACCACCACACAGACCACGGTCTGTCGAAACGATGATGTAACCAACACGTTTCGCTTCACGCTCTTCTAGGTACGGATGACGGTACTCTAAATTTGCGTTTGCCACGTGACCGATCACTTTACGCATTGTTTCAGCGTATGGACGAGAAGCTTCCATTGCATCTTGAGAGCGACGCATTTTTGAAGCTGCTACCATTTCCATCGCTTTCGTAATTTTCTGCGTGCTTTTAACACTACCGATTTTATTACGTATCTCTTTTGCGCCGGCCATCGTTACTCTCCGTTAGTTGGTGGCAGAAACTGCCACCGACCTAATTACCAAGTTTGGGTTGCTTTGAAGTCGTCAGTCAGTTTCTTCAACTGAGCTTCGATTTCATCGTTGTAAGCACCAGACTTGTCGATCTCAGCTGCTAATTCAGCGTATTGACCGCGAGCGTACGATAGTAGAGCCGCCTCGAAATCTAGAACTTTGTTCAATTCTACATCGTCAAGGTAACCGCGCTCTGCCGCGAAGATAACTAGTGCTTGGTCAAATACAGACATTGGAGCGTACTGCTTCTGCTTCATTAGTTCTGTAACTTTTTGACCATGGTCTAGCTGTTTCTTCGTTGCTTCATCAAGGTCAGAAGAGAACTGAGCAAATGCTGCTAGTTCGCGGTATGCAGCTAGTGCTGTACGGATACCACCTGATAGTTTCTTGATGATTTTCGTCTGAGCTGAACCACCTACACGAGATACTGAGATACCTGGGTCAACCGCTGGACGTACACCTGCGTTGAATAGCTCAGTTTGTAGGAAGATCTGACCATCGGTAATCGAGATTACGTTAGTCGGTACGAATGCTGAAACGTCACCTGCTTGAGTTTCGATGATAGGAAGAGCAGTCAAAGAACCAGTCTTACCTTTCACTTCACCGTTAGTGAAACGCTCTACGTACTCTTCGTTTACACGAGCTGCACGCTCTAGTAGACGTGAGTGTAAGTAGAATACGTCACCTGGGAATGCCTCACGGCCTGGTGGACGTTTTAGTAGTAGAGAGATCTGACGGTAAGCTACCGCTTGTTTAGATAGATCATCGTAAACAATCAGTGCGTCTTCGCCGCGATCGCGGAAGTATTCGCCCATCGCACAACCTGCATATGGCGCTAGGTATTGTAGCGCTGCAGATTCAGAAGCAGATGCAACAACAACGATAGTGTTTGCTAGCGCGCCGTGCTCTTCTAGTTTGCGAACTACGTTAGCGATAGTCGATGCTTTCTGACCGATTGCTACGTAGATTGAGAAAATACCAGAGTTTTTCTGGTTGATGATCGCATCGATCGCCATTGCTGTTTTACCAGTCTGACGGTCACCGATTACAAGCTCACGCTGACCACGACCGATAGGGATCATTGAGTCAACTGATTTGTAGCCAGTTTGTACAGGTTGGTCTACCGATTTACGGTCGATTACACCTGGTGCGATAACTTCTACAGGTGAAGTCAATTTCGCTTCGATTGGACCTTTACCATCGATAGGCTCACCCAGCGTGTTTACTACGCGGCCTAGTAGTTCTGGACCAACTGGCACTTCAAGAATGCGGCCAGTACCTGTAACTTTCATGCCTTCCTTAAGGTCAGCATATGGGCCCATTACTACCGCACCAACCGAGTCACGCTCAAGGTTAAGTGCCAGTGCATAACGGCCACCCGGTAATTCAATCATTTCACCTTGCATCACGTCCGCTAGGCCGTGGATGCGGATGATACCATCGCTTACCGATACGATAGTACCCTCGTTGCGAGCTTCACTAACAACTTCGAAAGATTCGATACGCTGTTTGATCAGATCGCTAATTTCCGTGGAATTAAGTTGCATGCTCCAATCCCCATTAAGACTGCAATGCATCGCTCAGGCGGTTCAAACGACCACGCGCTGAGTCATCGATGACTAGGTCTCCGGCTCGAATAATAACCCCACCAAGTAGGGTCTCATCTACACTGCAATTCAGCTTCACTTTGCGTTCAAGACGCGCTTCAAGTTTGCTGCCAATATTTGCAAGTTGTTCATCAGAAAGCTCTGATGCTGAAATGACTTCAACATCGATTTCTTTCTCATGCTCTTTCTTCAGAATGAAGAATTGCTCACAAACATCAGGAAGGGCCGCTAAACGACCATTCTCAGCCATAACCTTAAGAAGGTTTTGACCGTGCGCATCAACTTGTTCACCACAAACTGCAACAAAGATTTCTGCCATTTTTTCAGCAGAGAATGAACTGGTTAGAAGCTCATTCATTTGTTCGTTTTTGGCAACTTCAGCAGCAAAAGACAGCATTTGACCCCATTGGTCTAGCTGGCCCTTATCTACCGCAAAGTCGAAGGCTGCTTTAGCATAGGGGCGTGCGATTGTAGTCAAATCAGACATATGCGCCCCCAGACTTAAAGTTTTGCAGTAATGTTGTCGAGAATATCTTTTTGCGCATCTTTATCGATTGTACGCTCAAGGATTTTCTCAGCACCAGCTACAGCCAGAGTAGCAACTTGTTTGCGCAGCTCATCGCGTGCACGATTACGTTCAGCTTCAAGTTCTGCTTCCGCTTGCGCTAGGATTTTCTGGCGTTCTGCCTGAGCTTCCTCGCGAGCTTCATCAATAATTTGAGACTTACGCTTGTTCGCTTGTTCGATGATCTCAGTTGCTGTGCGCTTCGCTTCTTTCAACTGATCAGAAGCGTTGGCTTGTGCTAGATCCAAGTCTTTAGCAGCACGTTCAGCTGCTTGAAGACCATCAGCAATTTTTTTCTGACGTTCTTCAATCGCTTGCATCAATGGTGGCCATACATACTTCATGCAGAACCACACAAATAGTGCGAACGAGATTGCTTGACCTAGCAGAGTTGCGTTTATGTTCACAACAGCTACCCCTCTATTTGGACTTAGTGTTAATCAGTGACAAGCTAAAGCTTGTCCCGAGTTAAAGGTGATTAACCTAGTTGACCAACGAATGGGTTTGCAAATGTGAATAGTAGCGCGATTACGATACCGATCATTGGAACCGCATCAAGTAGACCTGCGATGATGAACATCTTAACTTGTAGCATAGGAGCCATTTCTGGTTGACGTGCTGCACCTTCTAGGAATTTACCACCTAGTAGTGCGAAACCAATCGCTGTACCAAGAGAAGCAAGACCGACGATAATACCTACGGCGATTGCAGAAAAGCTCAGTAAAGTTTCCATTACTATCTCCAATTTATAGTTGTTGGCTTAGTGCCCAAATAAAAAGCTTAAAAAATTAATGATCAGAGTCTTCGTGTGCCATTGACAGGTAAACAATTGTCAACATCATAAATACGAAGGCTTGAATCGTAATAACCAAGATATGGAAGATTGCCCACGGTAGTGAACCCATCCATTGTAAGTACCATGGTAGCATTGCCGCACAAAGAATGAATACAACCTCACCCGCAAACATGTTACCGAATAGACGCATACCAAGTGAAAGAGGTTTCGCAAGTAGCGATACCACTTCGATCAGTAGGTTAAACGGAATCATCAGTGGGTGATTGAATGGATGTAGTGCAAGTTCTTTTGCGAATCCACCTAGACCTTTCACTTTGATGCTGTAGTAGATCATCAATGCGAAAACGCCTAGAGCCATAGCCATGGTGATATTCACATCAGCAGAAGGTACGACCTTAAGGTAAGGAATACCTAGCCAATGCTCTGCTGGGTATGGTAAGAAGTCGATCGGGACTAAGTCCATCACGTTCATCAAAAATACCCAACAAAAGATAGTCAGTGCTAAAGGCGCGATCAGTGGGTTGCGTCCATGGAACGTGTCTTTGACGTTATCGGCGACAAATTCAACGATCATTTCTACAGCACACTGAAGCTTACCCGGTACACCCGCTGTTGTTCTCTTTGCTACTTTGTAAAAAATTCCGAGGAAGATTAAACCAGTAAACCAAGAAAAAAACAGGCTATCGATATGTACGTTCCAGAAACTTGTCTCCGACCCTACTAAGCCTAACTTATACAGCGATAGGTTAGAAAGGTGGTGGGCAATGTATCCGGACGATGTTAGCGCTTCACCTGGCGCAGCCATAACTCATCCTATTTTTTGTTGTTAATGAATAGCACTGGTGCACAGATATTAATACCTAGTACCAGCAAATAGGTTAGTTTGAGGGGAACGAGTTCCACCTGCATATACATGTAGGCAACGTAGAACAGTGCAACCGTGATGAGAATTTTCAGTACTTCGCCCGTGTAGAAGGACGCAGCGATGCGCTTGGCAGCGCGAGCCCCACTAAACATAAAAGCACATAGCGCGAATACTGCATTGGCGGCAACAAAGATGCCACCACCAATCAACGCTGAAATTCCCCATTCAGGATTTACGGCTACCGCCATTCCTGCTGCCACAAAAATAACCGCGCCAGACTGGATCATTAACAATTGCCTTGCGAGCTCTCGTCCTGGTCTAGCTAACGCAGCTACCATGTATTCGTACCTCTAGTAATATCCACTTCGCACTAATTCTCTATGTGCAGGGAAATTGGCGAAAATTATACGTTCAGTCGGAGTTAATGCAATTATATTGCATCAAAAACTTACAGTTTTGTTTACAAAACGACAACTTTCGCACAAAATTCGATTAATTAGATTAATTGACCTAAATCAATTATCTCATCTAGGCCTCTAGCTTGGCAATTAGTTGGTCTAATTTGTGAGGCTCATCAATACTTATCGTCAACTTCGCTTTTCCGTTTGCAGAACGGCTTAAGGAAACCTTCGCATCAAGTAGTTGACTCAATTTATGCGACATTTGCTCGGCTTCGGTATCTTCTTGTTGAGCTTTTTGCTCATTTTGTGGGGCTAAGCACTTTTTTACTAACTGTTCGGTTTGTCGAACCGTCATTTGCTTTTTTGCCACCATTTGAGCCACTTCGACTTGCTGTTCACCTTCCAGTGCCAGCAGCGCACGAGCATGACCCATTTCAAGTTGTTTCTCCGCCACCAAGCGTTTGACGTCGGCATCCAATTGGTTGAGACGCAACAAGTTACTCACGGTAGTTCTTGACTTACCAATCACATCCGCCACTTGCTGATGCGTTAGCGAGAACTCATCTTGCAGGCGCTCCAATGCTTGCGCCTCTTCAATCACATTCAAGTCTTCACGCTGAATGTTTTCGATCAAAGCCATAGCAATAGCTGCGCGGTCTTCAACTTTCTTAACCAAGCAAGGCACGCGTTTCAAGCCTGCTTGTTTAGCGGCACGCCAGCGACGTTCGCCAGCGATGATCTCAAACTGTCCGCCAACAACCTGACGAACCACGATCGGCTGGATAATGCCTTGCGATTGAATAGAAGCCGCTAATTCTTCAAGCGCTTCAGGTGCCATATCTTTACGCGGTTGGTAGATCCCCGGCTGTAATTGGCCAATGGCTAATTCAGTGAGTTCACCGTCTGCTGACAAGGCTTGGCTTTGCGATGCAATTTGCTGTTTTTCACGAGCAAACGAACTGGTCGACAACAACGCATCCAGTCCTTTTCCTAGACCACGCTTAGACATGGATTGAATTCCTTAGGTTAGAGTTAAACTGGGATTTCTTCGCGGCGGAGCATTTCGCCCGCTAGAGCAAGATACGCTTTGGCACCAGCTGAGTACTTGTCGTAGTACATCGCTGGTTTACCGTGACTTGGGGCTTCTGCCAAACGCACATTACGCGGGATGACAGTACGGTAGACTTTATTGCCAAAGTGCTTTTTAAGTTGGTCGGATACTTCATTAGACAGGCGGTTGCGCGGGTCGTACATCGTACGCAGTAAACCTTCAATCTTGAGGTTTTCGTTTACCACAGCCGCTAACTTGCTGATCGTATCCATAAGAGCAGTTAAACCTTCTAACGCAAAGTATTCACATTGCATCGGCACCAGCACAGAGTCGGCTGCAGCCATAGCATTGATTGTAAGAAGGTTTAGAGAAGGAGGACAATCAATAAAGATGAAATCATAGTTATCGCGAACTGTCGACAGTGCGTTTTTCAAACGAACTTCTCGCGCGAACACTTCCATCAATTTGATCTCAGCTGCCGTTACGTCTCCGTTGGCAGCAATTAGATCGTACTTCCCTGTCGTTTGAGTACAGACCACTTGATCAAATGGGGTTTCCTCCACCAAAAGATCGTATGCGGTGGCATCAACCATGTATTTGTCGACACCACTGGCCATCGTAGCATTGCCTTGAGGGTCGAGATCGATCACCAAAACCTTGCGCTTTGTTGCCGCCATCGAAGCCGCTAAGTTAATGCACGTTGTTGTTTTGCCGACCCCACCTTTCTGGTTGGCGATTGCTACAATTTTACCCACGACTACCTCGCTAATTTTCCTTGCGCGATAAGATTACTAGATGACGATCGCCTTCCAACTCAGGAACAGCTAAAGATATGATCTCGGTCACACTACACCATTCAGGAAGCAGATCCATTTCATCTTTAGGGTGCTGTCCTTTCAACGCAAGAAAGACGCCGTCTTGTTCTTTCGGCAAATGGTGGCACCATTCCACCATGTCCGTCATTGAAGCAAAAGCTCGACTCAAAACGCCATCAAATTTTTCTTCCGGTTGGAATTCTTCGACTCGACTTTGAATTGGTGTCACGTTTTTCAAACCTAACGTGTGGACAACTTGCTTGATAAAACGGATGCGCTTACCGAGGCTATCGAGCAGAAAAAACGTTTTCTCCGGATGCATGATCGCCAAAGGAATACCTGGCAATCCTGGGCCAGTGCCCACATCGATAAAACGTTCACCTTGCAGATGCGTGCCGACCACGATGCTATCAAGGATATGTTTCACTAACATCTCTAGAGGATCGCGAACCGAAGTTAGGTTGTACGCTTTGTTCCACTTATCGAGCAGCTCGACGTAACCGACTAACTGCTCTCGTTGTTTTTCTGAAACGTCTAAATCGGTCTGTGCAATCAGTGAATCAAGCTTGGTTCGTAGTGCACTCATTACTCTTCCTCGCCTTTTTTCAGCAAGCCGTGCTTCTTCAGATGCACAAGAAGAATTGAAATCGCTGCAGGCGTAATGCCGGAAATACGCGAAGCAATGCCAATACTTTCCGGTTTGGCTTCGCTCAGTTTCGCAACCACTTCGTTCGACAAACCTTTTACGTCTTTGTAATCCAAATCCGCAGGCAGTTTTGTGTGTTCGTGGCGAAGTGATTTTTCGATCTCTTCTTGCTGACGCTTGATGTAACCGTCGTATTTCACCTGAATTTCTACTTGTTCTGCCGCTTGTTGATCTTCAAGAGCAGGAGCAAAGGCATCAAGTTGAGTCAATTGTGAGTATGAGATCTCTGGACGACGCAGAAGATCCTCACCACTTGCTTCACGCGCCATTGGCGTTTTCAGCAGTTTGTTCAGTTCATCAATGCCCGCCGAGTTCGGGTTTACCCAAGTAGACTTCAGACGCTGACGCTCGGTTTCCATGTTCTCGATTTTTTCGTTGAAACGCGCCCAACGAACATCATCAATCAAGCCAAGTTCACGAGCTTTTTCTGTCAAACGAAGGTCGGCGTTGTCTTCTCGAAGCAATAGGCGGTATTCCGCGCGAGAAGTGAACATGCGGTACGGTTCTTTGGTACCCATGGTCGACAAATCATCAATCAGAACGCCCATGTATGCTTGGTCACGGCGCGGGCTCCAGCCTTCTTTGCCTTGGCTGTACAAGCTTGCGTTCAAGCCCGCCATTAAGCCTTGTGCCGCCGCTTCTTCGTAGCCTGTTGTACCGTTGATTTGGCCAGCAAAGAATAGACCACTGATGAATTTAGTCTCGTAAGTTTGCTTCAAATCACGTGGATCGAAGAAATCGTACTCAATCGCGTAACCAGGACGAACAATGTGTGCGTTCTCGAAGCCTTTCATTGAACGAACGATTTGAACTTGAACATCAAACGGCAAGCTGGTGGAAATACCATTCGGGTATAACTCGTGCGTGGTAAGACCTTCAGGTTCAATGAAAATTTGGTGGCTGTTCTTATCCGCAAAGCGCATCACTTTGTCTTCGATAGACGGACAGTAACGTGGGCCAATTCCTTCGATCACACCTGCGTACATTGGGCTACGATCTAGGTTATTGCGGATCACTTCATGAGTTTGTTCATTGGTATGCGTAATGAAACAAGGAATTTGACGCGGATGGTGTTCGCGCTTACCCATGAATGAGAAAACTGGTGTTGGGTTGTCACCGTGTTGCGCTTCTAGCACTGAGAAATCAACCGTGCGAGCATCAATACGTGGTGGTGTTCCCGTTTTTAGACGATCCACTCGGAATGGCAACTCACGTAAGCGATCCGCCAATGCGATCGATGGTGGATCCCCAGCGCGACCGCCTGAAGAACTTTCCATACCAATGTGGATCTTACCACCAAGGAAAGTACCTACGGTCAGCACAACCGCTTTGGCATGGAATTTAAGACCCATTTGAGTCACAACGCCAACAACGCGATCTTGTTCAACAATCAGATCATCAACCGATTGCTGGAACAGAGTTAGGTTTGGCGCGTTTTCTAATGCGTTGCGTACGTACGCTTTGTACAGAGCGCGATCGGCTTGAGCTCGAGTAGCTCGTACTGCAGGACCTTTCGAAGCATTTAGTGTACGAAATTGAATACCTGCATGGTCGATAGCTTCTGCCATCAAACCGCCCATAGCATCCACTTCTTTTACTAAGTGGCCTTTACCGATACCACCAATCGCCGGATTACAAGACATCTGGCCTAATGTATCGATGTTATGGGTAAGGAGAAGAGTTTTTTGTCCTGTGCGTGCAGATGCGAGCGCGGCTTCCGTTCCTGCGTGTCCGCCACCGACAACAATGACGTCAAAGTTTTCGTGATAAAGCATGAACTGACCTCAGGTATTCAAAGGATTTAATGGACAGATAAAGGAGCAGTATTTTACCTGCTTTATGCCAGAGAGAAAATCGTTTTCTCGTTTTTCCGTTTTAGGCTTCAAGATAAATATATATAAGATCTATATATATGATCTTTTATTGGATCTATTATTAGGATCGACGACTTCTGTGGATAAGTGAAAAATGATCAACAAGATCATGGATCTTCTTTGGATCATATCTTGTGATCATGGTTGGATCTGATCGAGGATTACCTGGGATCAAAAATGGGGTTTATACACAGGGGATAAAATAGATCAAAGTTGTTATTTGGATAACTAAAGGAAAACCACTGGATCTTACCTGACTTATCCACAGATGGTTTGGGTGTTTTTTGTTCAGTTGAAAAGATTTTTTCTACGGAAGGTTATTCACAGAGGGGAAATCAGAGCCGCATCGCGACTCTGTAGGAGATGAGTATGGGGTTAAAAGCGCTCGATATTCTCTTTTAACCATGCTTCTGCAGCATCTTCTGGGACGTCATGAGCCAGTACATCAATCAACAAGCAATCTGCAATCGGCGTTGCGCCAATATCTTCTAACAAGTTGTAAGCGTGCTTACCGGCAGCGCAGAACGTATCGTAGCTCGAATCACCAATCGCAATGACTGCAAACTTCACGTCGGCCATCTTAGGTGGCGTATTTTGCAATGCTGCGATGAAAGGTTGAATATTGTCTGGATATTCCCCCGCACCGTGGGTGGAGGTGATCACAAGCCAAGTCCCTTGGTTATCGATCTCGTCTAATGACGGTTGGTTGTGGATCGTGGTTTCAAATCCTTGTTCAACGAGCAGATCGCTCAGGTGATCACCGACGTATTCCGCACCACCAAGAGTGCTACCTGTAATAATGTGGATCATACTTCTTCCTTTTGAATGCAATGGACACGATGTGAATCGCGAATGGATGTGTCCATATAAAAAGAAACGCGGCACTAAAACAAGGTTTTGTGCCGCGTATTGGATTATTTACCAATACAGAATGAAGAGAAGATACGCCCGAGTAGGTCGTCAGAGCTGAACTCCCCGGTTATCTCATTCAGGTGCTGCTGAGTGATGCGTAGCTCTTCGGCAAGGATTTCACCTGCCATATAGCCTTCAAGTTGCTCTTGGCCGATTTGCAGATGTTGAGCTGCACGTTCTAGTGCGTCCAAGTGACGACGGCGCGCCATAAAGCCACCCTCAGTATTACCTGAGAAACCCATGCACTCTTTTAGGTGGTTACGCAGCGCATCGACACCCGCCCCGGTTTTTGCTGAAAGGCGAATCAGAGTAGGATCATTCACATGACAGATCCCCATATCTTCACCTGTTTGATCCGCTTTGTTGCGGATCACCGTCATGCCAATGCTTTCTGGCAGGCGATCGACAAAATCGGGCCAAATTTCTTTTGGATCGGTGGCATCGGTCGTTGTGCCATCCACCATAAACAGTACGCGGTCGGCTTGCGCGATTTCATCCCAAGCGCGTTCGATACCGATTTTTTCGACTTCATCAGAAGCGTCACGCAAGCCAGCAGTATCGATGATGTGCAAAGGCATACCGTCAATATGGATGTGCTCACGCAGCACGTCACGCGTGGTACCTGCGATGTCTGTTACGATTGCGGACTCTTTGCCCGACAGCGCGTTCAGTAGGCTTGATTTACCCGCATTTGGACGACCAGCAATCACGACTTTCATGCCTTCGCGCATGATCGCGCCTTGGTTCGCTTCTTTGCGTACCGCATCGAGGTTATCGATGATAGCTTGCAGATCTCCTGCAACTTTACCATCGGCAAGAAAATCGATTTCTTCTTCAGGGAAGTCGATGGCCGCTTCCACATAGATGCGAAGATGAATCAGTGATTCCACCAGCGTTTGAATACGCTGCGAGAACTGGCCTTGTAGCGATTGTAGCGCCGATTTCGCTGCTTCTTCAGAGCTAGCATCAATCAGGTCGGCAATCGCTTCTGCCTGAGTCAAGTCCATCTTGTCGTTCAAGAACGCACGTTCCGAGAACTCACCAGGACGGGCTGCTCGTACGCCAGCTATGCCCAGAATACGTTTAATCAGCATATCCATGACCACTGGGCCACCGTGACCTTGCAGTTCTAATACGTCTTCGCCCGTGAACGAGTGCGGGTTAGGGAAGTACAGTGCAATGCCTTGGTCGAGCACCGTGCCGTCTTCGGCTTGAAACGGCAGGTATTCAGCGTAACGCGGTTTTAGAGTCTTCCCTGTGACTTCCAATGCCACTTGGTTGGCCTTAGGGCCTGAAACACGAATAATGCCGACACCACCACGACCGGGTGCAGTAGCTTGAGCGACAATCGTATCTGTAGTCATAATCTTGCCTTTTGAGCTGGGCTCGGTGGAGCCATCACTATTAATTAGCTGAATTGTAATCAGCCAAAAACAAAAAGGCGACCTTTTGGCCGCCTTTCTTATTCTTTTGTTAAAGGTTACTTAGTGTGTAAGCCTTTTTTCTCCAGCGCTTTGTAAATCAAGGTTTGCTGGATCAGAGTAACGATGTTCGACACCAACCAGTACAGAACTAGGCCTGATGGGAAGAACAAGAAGAAGAAGGTAAACATAACCGGCATAAAGGTCATGATCTTCTGCTGCATTGGATCCGTTACGGTTGTTGGGCTCATCTTCTGGATTAGGAACATTGAAGCACCCATCAGTAGTGGCAGGATGTAGTAAGGGTCCTGCGCTGAAAGGTCATGAATCCAACCGAAGAATGGAGAGTGACGAAGCTCAACCGATTCCATTAGCGCCCAGTATAGTGCGATGAAGATAGGCATCTGTAGAACAAGAGGAAGACAGCCACCCAGTGGGTTTACTTTCTCTTTCTTGTACAGTTCCATCATCTCTTGGCTCATGCGTTGACGGTCGTCGCCAATACGCTCACGCATAGCTTGCAGCTTAGGCTGTAGCATGCGCATTTTCGCCATAGACGTGTATTGCGCTTTCGTTAGTGGGTACATTGCACCACGAACGATGAAGGTCAAACAGATGATTGCCACACCCCAGTTACCCACGAAGCTTTGGATGAAAGCAAGCAGTGAGTGAAGTGGTTTAGCGATGAACCATAGCCAGCCGTAGTCCACTACTAGGTCTAGGTTTGGTGCCACTGCTGCCATTTCTTGTTGTAGCTTAGGACCAACCCAAAGTGTTGCTTCAAACTTCGCTTGGTCACCCGTCGCGATCGTTTTGTTCGGCATACGTACGCCGATATCGCCTAGGTTGCCAATTACGCGAGTGTAAAGGTTAGTACCTGGTTCGTTACGAGGGATCCAAGCAGCTGCGAAGTAGTGTTGGATCATTGCTGCCCAACCTTGGCCATCTGCTAGGTTGATAGACAGGTTACGATCCTGCATATCTTCAAAGCTGTATTTTTTGTAACGAGTATCTTCAGTTGAGTAAGCACCGCCACGGTAGGTTGGCATTGTGATGCTACCACCAGCGTCCATTAGGTTTTGACGTAGGTGTGCGTACATACCGAAGGTTGCGTTGTTACCAGAGTTGTTCGCTACATCGTATTCAACGTTCAGCGCGTAGCTGCCGCGTTTTAATACGTAAGTTTTTGTGTATTCGATACCGTTTGCAGTAAATGTCATCGGAACGCGTAGTTCGTCTTGACCGTCAGCTAGAGTGAAGCTGTCTGCGCTCACATTGTAGTGAGGACGGTTAGAGCTGCTTAGATCGATACCTTGAGGACCAACAAGACCGCTTTGTGCGATGAATTGATGACCTTGTGTGTCTTTTAGCAGAACGAATGGGTCTGATGAATCAAGTTCAGCAGAGTATTGGTTTAGGTCGGCATGTACCACATCGCCACCAACGGTGTCGATCGACAGAGTTAAAACATCAGTCGTTACTGTGATAGTTTTTGCAGAAGCTTGCTGTTGACCAGGAACTGGGTCCAGCTCATCAGCAAAAGATGGTGCAGGTAGAGTGCTGCTTGATTGAGCCTGTTCAACCGCTTGAGGTGCTGGATTCTTTGCGACTTGCCATTGTTGAAATAGCAAGAAAGAAACCAGTGCCAGAGCGATGAGCAGGATATTACGTTGAGAATCCATCGTTAGTTATCTCTGTCTTGTTTTTGGACTGGTGGAACGGGGTCATACCCCCCTTCATTCAAAGGGTGGCATTTTAATAGACGTTTGCCTGATAACCAACATCCTTTTACAAAACCGTGAGCTCTCAAAGCTTCTAGCGCGTAAGTGGAACAAGTTGGTGTGAACCGGCAACGAGGACCAATCAGAGGGCTGATAAACCAGCGATAAAGATAAACGAGCCCAATGGCTATCCACGTGAAGGGCGAGACAGGCGTTGCCATAGCTTATCAAACAACTTAAAAATTTCCTCATTGCTTAAATCTTGCGCGCTTTTCTTCGCGATCACAACAAAATCTTTGTTTGGAAGCTGATGTTGAGAGTTACGAAAGCTTTCACGAGCCAAACGCTTAAAGCGGTTACGACCGACAGCAGTTTTGATTTGCTTTTTCGGAACAGCTAAACCTAATCGTGGATGAGAAAGTTTGTTATTGCGAGCAATGATGGTGAAATGAGGCGAGCCAGCTCGGTGAGCTTGCTGGAAGACGTTTTGATAATGCTCGGGAGTTAACAAGCGTAACTCCCGATTAAACGCGTACGTGTTCAAAATAAACTAGCGATTATTTTGATAGGCGCGCACGGCCTTTTGCACGACGTGCGTTGATAACTTTACGACCGTTCTTAGTTGCCATGCGAGCACGGAAGCCGTGAGTACGCTTGCGCTTTAGAACTGTAGGTTGAAAAGTGCGTTTCATGATAATTACCTTTACTGATCAGTAGTTTTAGGTTCTTGTTAAACCCGGCGTGGGCATCTGTTTTCTTTATAAAGAAGCTCTTTATATAGAGAAGAACAACCGACGCCTCTCAACAAAGAGGCGGAATTGTAATCACACTCACATAATGTGTCAATGACTCAATGAGTACGAAATTCCGGCCGGGCGATTATACGTAGTGTGAGTAAAATCTCAAGGATCAATCGATCCTGTTGCTTGATCGTTACTCTATTCCTACTTGGTTAAGGAATTTTTTCAAACGAGGATCTTGTGGATTATCGAAAATATCCTGTGGAGAACCTTGTTCGACGATGTTGCCTTCCGCCATAAAGATCACCCGATCGGCGACTTCTTTAGCAAATTGCATCTCGTGTGTTACCACCAGCATGGTTTGATGCTGATTGGCTAACTTCTTCATTAATGAGAGAACTTCACCGACCCATTCCGGATCCAGTGCGGAAGTTGGCTCATCAAAAAGTAACAGTTCTGGCTGTAACGCCATAGCGCGACCGATGCCGACACGCTGCTGCTGGCCACCAGATAGAGCTGCCGGGTAGCTGTCACCTTTCTCGCCAAGGCCAATATCATCCAGAATCTGCTGTGCACGAGTCAGAGCTTCCTGTTTCTTCCAGCCACGCACGGTAATCAAACCTTCGGCAATATTCTGGCGAGCCGTCATGTGCGCAAAAAGGGCATAATTTTGGAAAACAAACCCAGTACGGCGACGCAGCGCCAAGACTTCGGCTTTCGTGTGCTTTTGTGTATCGACAGAGATGTCGTCGATAGTGATACGACCTTCGTCGGCCTGCTCAAGGAAGTTAACGGTGCGCAACAGGGTCGACTTACCCGTACCGCTAGAGCCGATAATCACGATGATCTCACCCTGTTTGATATCGAGATCAATGCCTTTCAGGACTTCAGTATCGCCAAAGCGCTTGTGGATATTTTCTAATTTGATCATCGTACGTACGCCTTATTCAGTTTCGCTTCAGCCCAAATTTGTACTCGAGTCAGAATCACCACCACGCCCCAGTAAATCAGAGCGACAGCAAGGAAAGCTTCGAAGAAGCGGAAACTAGAAGAGGCTTCCATTTGCGCTTTAGCCATGATTTCTGCCACGCCAAGCGTAAAGGCGAGGGAAGTCGACTTAATCATATCAATGAAGTAGTTCATCAATGAGGGCAGTGCTACTCGTGTTGCTTGTGGCAGAATCACGCGACGCATCGCTTGTGGCGTTGTCATGCCGACCGATAGGCTCGCTTCCATTTGGCTACGATCAATTCCGATGATTGCAGCACGAATACTCTCGGCCATATAAGCGGCAAAGTGCAATGTTAAACCAATCACTGCGGCAGAAAATGCATCGATGCCCACCATCACAGGGAAGATTTGTGGCAAGCCGTAATAAAGCAGGAAAAGTTGTACTAACAGTGGGGTACCACGGAAGAAGCTGATGTACAGTTGACTCAATTGGTCGAGAACTGGCAGCTTAAATACGCGAATGTTCGCCAAAATGACGGCTAAAATCAGTGAAAAGACCAAGCCCCATGTGGCCATTTCCATGGTTGTGCCAAGATATTTGAGCAATATCGGCAGCAGTTCCAACATGTAATTAAAATCAAATCCCATACGGCTTACCTAAAGGCTAGAGAAAAGAAAAGGTGGAAAACAATGTTCCACCTTCACATGAGTTTATTTTAGGTCGAGAGTTGCGATTGTTCGCATTCTCGAAAGCAAAGTAGCATTACTTCGTGATGTCAGCACCAAACCACTTCACTGAAATCTTTTCTACTGTACCATCTGCACGCATCTCTGCTAGTGCTTTATTCACTTCCGCTTGTAGCTTCTGACCTTTTTCATTGTTAACGAAAGGCCATGCGTTTTGAATGGTTTCAAACGGTTCACCTGCCAGTTCCAGTGGCAGACCAGTTTTCTTGATCAGTTCTAGCGCGGATAAACGATCCATCACGAAAGCGTCTGCACGGCCAAGTGCAACATCATGCTCGATACCAGTGTCGTAAGTTTTGATGTTGATTTTGCCATCTTTGTCGTATTGGCGTAGTAACTGCTCAAAGTTAGAACCCAGGTTAACCGCAACGGTTTTGCCTGCTAGATCGTCTACACCTTTGATGCTGTCGTTGCCTTTACGTACCGTGATTTGCGCGCCGTCGATCACATAAGGGTCTGCAAACAGGTATTTCGCTTTGCGCTCATCTGTCATGGTGATTTGGTTTGAGATTGTATCGATGCGGCCAGTTTCTAAAAGACCAAACAAACCTGAGAAGTTCGACGTCACGTATTCGATCTTGTAGTCGTTACGCTTACCGATCTCATCCCACATATCCACCTCAAAGCCTTGTAGCTTGTCTTGCTTCACGAAAGTGAATGGGAAGTAACGGCCAGACATGCCCACCTTGACTTCAGTTGCGGCTTGAACAGTCGCGGCAGATAGTGCGATGGCTGCAACGGCAACCTTAACCCAGTTTTTCATAATACATCTCCATATTTTTATAGTTGGAAATACTACTGTTAGTTAGCTCAATTAAATAAATAACCAAGAGCAATAACCTAGACCAGAGAGTAATAAGTTCTCATTTGGTTTAGATAATAGACAATTTGGCAAGGAGGCGATGGAAAAACGATCGAATCAAAGCGAAAGGATCGAAAAAAGAGGCGCTGGAAAGAAAATAATACACAGAGTTATCACCAATCTGTCGATCTCGCTAAATTTGCCCAAATGTGGATCAATGTGTGGGCAAATTTGGGGCAAGGTGTGTTGATCTCACCAAGTTTGGCGAAATAATTGTGAATAACTTAGATCTTATTCACTTGATCGTCGATCAATTGCTGGCGATCTTGGTTATCAACAGGTAAAATTGCCAGTCTTTTCCGATAATTCAATTACTCAGTGGGGGCACCGTGTCATCTTCGCTTTGGCTGCAATGTTTGCAGCAGCTTCAAGAAGAGCTACCAGCTACAGAATTCAGTATGTGGGTTCGTCCGTTACAAGCGGAGCTCAATGACAATACTCTCACTCTATTCGCGCCAAACCGCTTTGTGTTGGATTGGGTGCGTGATAAGTATCTGAACAGCATTACTCGTTTACTGCAGGAATACTGTGGTAACGACATCCCGAATTTACGCTTTGAAGTGGGCAGTCGCCCAGTTTCTGCGCTTAAGCCAGCACCGACACGTACGCCGGCGGATGTGGCTGCGGAATCTTCAGCGCCTGCGCAGTTGCAAGCACGTAAACCTGTGCACAAAACATGGGATGACGACCCTCAAGCGATTGCAGCGATCAATCACCGCTCAAACATGAACCCAAAACATAAGTTCGACAACTTCGTAGAAGGTAAATCGAACCAACTGGGTTTGGCTGCGGCGCGTCAGGTATCGGATAACCCAGGAGCAGCCTACAACCCACTGTTCCTTTACGGTGGTACTGGTCTAGGTAAAACTCACTTGCTTCACGCTGTGGGTAACGCGATTGTGGATAACAACCCGAACGCGAAAGTGGTGTACATGCACTCTGAGCGTTTCGTGCAAGACATGGTAAAAGCACTGCAAAACAATGCGATTGAAGAATTCAAGCGCTACTACCGCAGTGTGGATGCACTCCTTATCGATGACATCCAATTCTTTGCCAACAAAGAGCGCTCACAAGAAGAATTCTTCCATACCTTCAACGCATTGTTGGAAGGTAACCAACAGATCATCCTAACTTCTGACCGTTATCCAAAAGAGATCAGCGGGGTAGAGGATCGTCTGAAATCGCGCTTTGGTTGGGGTTTAACGGTTGCGATCGAGCCGCCTGAGCTAGAGACGCGTGTGGCGATCTTGATGAAGAAAGCTGAAGACCATCAAATTCATTTGGCTGACGAAGTTGCGTTCTTTATTGCAAAACGTCTGCGTTCCAACGTTCGTGAGTTGGAAGGCGCGTTGAACCGAGTCATTGCCAACGCGAACTTTACTGGCCGCCCAATCACCATCGACTTCGTTCGCGAAGCGCTGCGCGATCTGCTGGCGCTGCAAGAGAAGTTGGTGACCATTGACAACATTCAAAAGACGGTTGCTGAGTACTACAAAATCAAAGTGGCGGATCTGCTGTCTAAACGTCGTTCTCGCTCCGTTGCACGTCCTCGTCAATTGGCGATGGCACTGGCTAAAGAGCTAACTAACCACAGCTTGCCAGAAATCGGTGATGCGTTTGGTGGCCGAGACCATACGACCGTTTTGCATGCATGTCGCAAGATTGAGCAGCTGCGAGAAGAGAGCCACGATATTAAGGAAGATTACTCGAACTTGATTCGCACCCTGTCTTCTTAATCGGTTAGAATAACGGTATTCTAAGCAAATCAATTTTTGAGCTGACAGCGTAAAGAGCCAAGCATGAAATTTACTATTGAACGTAGTCATTTAATCAAACCGCTACAACAGGTTTCGGGCGCTTTGGGTGGCCGACCAACCCTGCCTATTTTGGGCAACCTACTCTTAAAAGTAGAAGAGAACGTGCTATCAATGACCGCGACTGACCTAGAAGTGGAATTGGTGAGCAAAGTGACTCTAGAAGGGGATTTCGAAGCGGGTAGCATTACCGTTCCTTCGCGTAAGTTTCTCGATATTTGCCGTGGCTTACCAGACGATGCGATCATCACTTTTGTGTTAGAAGGCGATCGCGTTCAAGTTCGTTCTGGTCGCAGCCGTTTCTCACTGGCAACGCTACCAGCGAATGACTTCCCGAACATTGAAGATTGGCAAAGTGAAGTTGAAGTATCACTGAGCCAAGCGGATCTGCGTACGCTTATCGACAAAACTCAGTTCTCGATGGCAAACCAAGACGTACGTTACTACCTCAACGGTATGTTGTTTGAAATCGATGGCACGACACTGCGTAGTGTGGCGACCGACGGTCACCGTATGGCAGTATCGCAAACTCAACTAGGTGCTGACTTCGCCCAAAAGCAAATCATCGTGCCACGCAAAGGTGTGCAGGAATTGGTTAAGCTGATGGATGCGCCAGAGCAACCTGTCGTTTTGCAAATTGGCAGCTCAAACGTGCGTGCAGAAGTGAACAACTTTATCTTCACGTCTAAACTGGTTGATGGCCGTTTCCCTGACTATCGCCGCGTATTACCGCAACATACCAACAAAACACTGATCGCAAGTTGTGATGAATTGCGCCAAGCGTTCTCGCGTGCTGCGATTCTTTCTAACGAAAAGTTCCGTGGTGTGCGTGTTAACTTAGCAGGCAGCGAAATGCGCATTACGGCAAACAACCCAGAGCAGGAAGAAGCCGAAGAGATGCTGGATGTGACCTTTGAAGGTGACCCAATCGAAATCGGCTTCAACGTTAGCTATGTGTTGGATGTGCTGAACACGCTACGTTGCGAGAAGGTACAAGTGTCGATGTCGGATGCCAATGCCAGTGCATTGATTGAAAATGCTGACGATGACAGTGCCATGTACGTGGTGATGCCAATTCGTCTATAAGCCAACTGAATGCCTCTTTCTCGTCTCATCATTCAGCAGTTTCGCAACATTAAAGCCTGTGATATTCAGTTATCAGCAGGCTTTAACTTTCTTATTGGACCGAACGGTAGCGGCAAAACCAGTGTCCTAGAAGCGATTTATTTACTCGGGCATGGTCGCTCATTCAAAAGCTCTCTCACTGGTCGTGTGATTCAAAATGAGTGTGATGAACTGTTTGTTCATGGTCGTTTTTTGAACTCGGATCAATTTGAGCTACCTATCGGCATTAATAAGCAGCGCGATGGCTCGACAGAGGTTAAAATAGGCGGTCAATCTGGGCAAAAATTAGCGCAATTGGCGCAAGTGTTACCGCTGCAGTTGATACATCCAGAAGGGTTTGATTTACTGACGGATGGTCCAAAACATCGCCGTGCATTCATCGATTGGGGCGTGTTTCATACCGAGCCAGCATTTTATGATGCATGGGGTCGTTTTAAGCGTCTCAACAAACAGAGAAATGCGTTGTTGAAGACCGCGAGTAGCTATCGTGAGCTCAGTTATTGGGATCAAGAGATGGCGCGTTTGGCGGAAAACATCAGCCAGTGGCGGTCACTGTACATTGAACAGATGAAAACCGTCGCAGAAACGATCTGTCAGACATTTTTGCCAGAATTTGAGATCCAATTGAAGTATTATCGTGGTTGGGATAAAGACACCCCATACCAAGAAATACTAGAAAAGAATTTCGAGCGTGATCAGTCTTTGGGGTACACCTTTAGTGGCCCGAATAAAGCTGATTTGCGCATTAAAGTGAATGGAACGCCCGTTGAGGATGTTCTGTCACGCGGTCAGTTAAAGCTGATGGTGTGTGCGTTGCGTGTGGCGCAAGGGCAACATCTTACAGCGATGACCGGTAAACAATGCATTTACCTAATTGACGACTTTGCGTCGGAATTAGATAGCCAACGTCGCAAGCGTCTTGCAGATTGCTTGAAAGAGACAGGCGCACAAGTATTTGTAAGCTCTATCACTGAAAACCAAATCGCCGACATGCTCGACGATAATGGCAAATTGTTTCATGTGGAACATGGCAGGATAGAGTCAAACTAGAAGAGAGAAACTCATGTCTGAAAATTACGATTCATCGAGTATTAAGGTACTGAAGGGTCTGGATGCGGTACGTAAGCGTCCAGGTATGTACATCGGGGACACGGACGACGGCACCGGCCTTCACCACATGGTTTTCGAGGTGGTGGATAACTCAATTGATGAAGCGTTGGCAGGTCACTGTAAAGACATCGTTGTGACAATTCATGAGGACAACTCGGTTTCCGTTAGCGATGATGGTCGTGGCATTCCAACAGAAATGCACCCAGAAGAAAAAGTATCAGCAGCAGAAGTTATCATGACCGTACTGCACGCTGGTGGTAAGTTCGATGATAACTCGTACAAAGTATCAGGCGGTCTTCACGGCGTGGGTGTTTCGGTAGTAAACGCACTGTCAGAAAAAGTGGTACTAACCATCCATCGTGGCGGTCATATCCACACGCAAACTTACCGTCATGGTGAGCCTGAAGCGCCTCTAGCGGTTGTGGGTGATACGGATAAAACTGGTACACAAATTCGTTTCTGGCCAAGTGCAGAAACTTTCTCTAACACTGAATTCCATTACGACATCCTAGCAAAACGTCTGCGTGAGCTATCGTTCTTGAACTCAGGCGTTTCTATCAAGCTTATTGATGAGCGCGAAGCGGACAAGCAAGATCACTTCATGTATGAAGGTGGTATTCAAGCGTTCGTTCAGCACTTAAACACCAACAAAACACCAATCATCGAGAAAATCTTCCACTTCGACTTAGAACGTGAAGACGGCATTTCGGTAGAAGTGGCAATGCAGTGGAACGATGGTTTCCAAGAGAACATCTTCTGTTTCACCAACAACATTCCACAGCGCGATGGTGGTACTCACCTTGCTGGTTTCCGTGCGGCACTAACACGTACGCTAAACAGCTTTATGGATAAAGAAGGCTTCTCGAAGAAAGCGAAAACGGCAACGTCAGGCGACGATGCGCGTGAAGGTTTGACTGCCGTTGTTTCAGTAAAAGTGCCTGATCCAAAATTCTCGAGCCAAACCAAAGACAAACTGGTTTCTTCTGAAGTGAAATCAGCGGTTGAATCGGCGATGGGTGAGAAGCTATCTGAGTTCTTGGTCGAAAACCCAAGTGAAGCGAAAATGGTTTGTTCGAAAATCATCGATGCAGCACGTGCACGTGAAGCCGCACGTAAAGCGCGTGAAATGACTCGTCGTAAAGGCGCGCTAGACCTAGCAGGCCTACCAGGCAAACTTGCAGACTGTCAGGAAAAAGATCCGGCACTCTCTGAACTATACATTGTGGAGGGTGACTCTGCGGGTGGTTCAGCTAAGCAGGGTCGTAATCGTAAGAATCAGGCAATCCTACCACTGAAAGGTAAGATCCTGAACGTAGAAAAAGCACGTTTCGACAAGATGTTGTCTTCGCAAGAAGTTGCAACGCTTATTACAGCACTTGGCTGTGGTATCGGTCGTGACGAGTACAACCCGGACAAACTGCGTTACCACAACATCATCATCATGACCGATGCTGACGTCGATGGTTCGCACATTCGTACGCTACTGTTGACCTTCTTCTACCGTCAAATGCCAGAGCTTATCGAGCGTGGTTACGTGTACATCGCTCAGCCACCACTATACAAAGTGAAGAAGGGCAAACAAGAGCAGTACATCAAAGATGAAGAAGCGATGAACCAATACCAAGTATCATTGGCATTGGACAACGCATCACTGCACGTAAACGCAGAAGCTCCAGCTCTAGCTGGCGAAGCACTAGAAAAACTGGTTCAACAATACAATGCAGGTATCAAGCTTGCTGACCGTATGAGCCGTCGTTACCCTCGCGCCTTAGTGCATGAGCTTATCTACACTTCTCGTCTAACGGCTGAGCAGTGTCATGATGCAGCAGTAGTAGAAGCTTGGACAAAACAACTTGTTGAGCAACTAAACGCGAAAGAAGTGGGCGCAAGCCAATACAGCTACGAAGTGGAGCTGCACGCAGAGCTTGGTTTGAGCCTGCCGAAGATTATTGTTCGTACACACGGTGTGACTCACGAGCACGCGCTAAGTGTTGATTTCCTAAACTCAAAAGAATACGGCAAGCTGGCGGACCTTTCTGAAGTCCTAGACGGTCTTCTAGAAGAGGGCGCGTACATCAAACGTGGTGAACGTACTCTGCCAGTATCAAGCTTTGCTGAAGCACTTGAGTGGTTGGTTAAAGAATCGATGCGTGGTCTAAGCCGTCAGCGCTACAAAGGTCTAGGTGAGATGAACCCAGATCAGCTTTGGGAAACCACAATGGACCCAGAGACGCGTCGCATGATGCAAGTAACGATTGAAGATGCAGTAGGCGCAGACCAATTGTTCACAACGCTAATGGGTGACCAAGTTGAACCTCGTCGTCACTTCATCGAAGAGAACGCACTGAAGGTTGCAAACCTAGACGTGTAGCGACAAGCGTTTTTAGATAGAAAAAAGCAGCGAGCCATCGCTGCTTTTTTGTTTCTTGGTGGTATGAAAATCACCACTTTATGCCAAGACTTTGGCTTTTCTGCTACTAACTGCCAGAGGCTTGAGTAGCGGCACCATTTTGTTTCCCTTTTCTGTTTTTCTTGCCATTTTGTTCGCTTGAGTGCTTTTGCTTTCTTTTTTCGGCTCGCTATAGTGCTGTAGAGCTTTCCAATTATACGAGGTTAGAAAACATGGTGACGATTTTCCTGAACTAAGCCGGAGGTGACGCACTTCCGGTTCAATGCACTGCAATTATCTGTAAGACAAGGCATTAAGAAGGAAAATATCATGTTTGAACGCTGGTTCACTGCGTACTGCTTGGCGCTGCGAACTTGGTGGTTAACCAGTCGCTTTTTAACCTATCAATCACCACTAAGATTACTGTCGCTGTTTGAAGTCTACGAACAGCAAATCCAGTGTCGCAACTTAGCCCGAATTGCGATTGGCGACACCGTTCGCTTAGTGGATCTTGACCGCTCCTATCAATATCGCATGACGTTAGTTGATTCACGTAAGAGCCAACCTCTTGCGGGGATGCTAGCTGTTGATTCGTACTTAGGTTCCCGATTGTTGGGGCGCTCTCAGGATGAGGTCTTAGAACTAGAGATATTCAACCAGCGCCGCTGCTTTGTGATTACCGAAATCATTCATCAATCACAGCCACCAACACCGCATCTGGTGTGTAGCTGTATGCTATGTCAGTAAAATAGAGGTGAAGTCATGAGTAAAAAAGACAAGAAGCAACCCCAGTTAAGCTTGAAAGAAAAACGTAAGTTGAAGCAAGAGAAAGCGGCCGAGCAAGGGATGGTGAAAGCGCGTAAACCATCTCGCAAATAAAAATTGCGGCTTATAAGCCCGCCGTAAGAGGTGGGCTTTGTATTGTTGTCGGGTAGGAAAAGCGAGCTTAATTTGAGGTCTTTGATAGGCGCGTTGAAATTTTTTTCATTTTGTCCCTTGAAAGCGATTTTTGATGACCTTATATCTAGTTGTGAAGAGGATGACTGGCTTGCTAGAGACTAGAAGACCAGCCCTCTGGAATCGCTAAAACGAGATCGCTCAAAAGAGGATATGGTGTTTTAGCACACAACTTAAACCTTTAGATTCAATATCATGTCTCCGAGCCAAACCAAGGCCTGTGGAATGATAAGAATCTCTTAGTTCGGCGTCGGTTTTTGCATAAACACGCCAGTAGGATGAAGTTCATCCGAACTAAGACTATTGCTTAATTAAGAGGATAGATTTATGCGTAACGTAGATTTCTCACCACTATACCGTAATGCAATTGGCTTTGATCGTCTGCTAAACCTGATGGAAGCGAATACAGCGAAAAATACTTCTGGCGGTTACCCTCCGTACAACATCGAGCAAAAAGATGAGCACAACTACCGTATTACTATGGCAGTTGCTGGTTTCTCTGAAGACCAACTCGATCTAACTCAAAATGAAAACATGTTGATCGTGAAGGGCGAGCGTAAAGCAGAAGAAGGCAAAAACTACGTGTACCAAGGCATTGCAGAGCGCGATTTTGAACGTAAGTTCCAACTAGCGGACTATGTAAAAGTGACTGGCGCTTCAATGGAAAACGGCCTATTACACATTGACTTGGTTCGTGAAATTCCAGAAGCAATGCAACCACGCAAAATTGCTATCGGTGGCAACAACCTGCTAGAAAGCAACTAATCAGCAAGTTATTTGCCCTATAGAGTGAGAAAGAGCGCCAGTTGGCGCTCTTTTTAATTTGTGTCTTTGATGTGGGAGTTTGCTTTACTGACCTTGTTGGTAAGCCTTTTCGACTTCTTCCGCGATAATCGCGATACCTTTCTGCATCATCTCATCGTCTTGAACGTAGTTCATGCGCAAGCACTGATGAGCATGGTCCCACTCGTCTTTCTGACCAATAAAGAAGTACTCACCCGGAACAATCAATACGCCACGCGCTTTCAAGCGTTGGTACAACTCCATTGTCGTAATTGGCAACTCATCAAACCATAACCACAAGAAGATCGCCCCCTCAGGTTTGTGGATACGGAATCTCTCATCGGTAATCGCCTGTTGTAGCAGTTCAACCGCGCGTTGTGATTTCTGCTTGTAGAACGGCTTAATCACCTCTGAACTCAGTTTGAGTAGATCGCCTTTAGCGATGATGTGGTTTGCCAATGCTGGGCCAACACTGCCTGGCGCTAAGCTGATGATGCCATTCATATTGGTGAGTGCTTGGGTGATTTCTTCACTCGCAATCACAATCCCACATCGCACACCCGGTACGCCAAGTTTAGATAAGCTCATGCACAGGATGGTGTTTTCATTCCAGAACGGTTCGACATCTTCAAAAATGATGTTCGGGAACGGCAAGCCGTACGCATTGTCGATGATCAGTGGGATGTTGTTCTCGCGCGCCAATTTGTCCAGTTTACGCACTTCTTCGTCAGTCAGTACGTTACCTGTTGGGTTGGTTGGGCGAGATGCACAAATTGCTGCGACGGAGTCATCGACGGTGAGCTTTTCAAAATCAACGTGATATTTGAATAGGCCGTTGTCGAGTAGCTCTATTTCTGGATGGTACGAAACAAAAATGTCTTCATCGATACCTGCATCACCGTAGCCAATGTATTCCGGTGCGATAGGCAACAGGACTTTTTTGTGCGAACCATCTGGCTGCTGACCAGCAAACAAATTAAATAGGTAGAAGAACCCGCTTTGGCTGCCATTCGTCAGGCTAATATTCTTCTCACTGATGTCCCAGCCGTATGTTTCACGAAACAGCTGAGCGAGCGCTTTGACGAACACGTCTTTACCCTGAGGGCCATCATAATTAGTGAGCGCGGCGACGAGTTCGCCACTGGCGAGCATTTCTTCACTGGCTTGGTGAAAGTAATCGAGCATGGCAGGAATGGCGGCCGGGTTACCCCCACCGAGCATGATGGCACCTGGCGTGCGTAGGCCATCATTCAAATCGTCCATTAACTGCGTAATACCTGAATACAGATTAAATTTTTCACCAAACTTTGAGAACTGCATGCTTACATATACCTAATTCATTGTGATTGCTTTATGTGTCTTGATTGCTGACGAAACATCAGCTTATAGAGTAATACTTGACCTTACCCTAATGTTATTACGACGCAAAGTGTGAATTTACTCGAAGAAGAAAAAAGTTTGTCATCAGACCAGATGGAGAGGATTTGGAATTAAAAAAGGGAAGCGAAATGCTTCCCTTGCTGGTGGAGTGAGTCGGTTATTCGCCAGTGTAAACAATCAGTACTTTGTCGTCTTGGTATTGGCGTTCGAATGCGTAGTAGCCTTCTTGATTACGAGTGATGTGCTTACCTTGAGCAACCGCTGGGTGGCGTTGACGGAATTCGCCCAATTTCTGCCAATGCTGTAGTAAGTCTTCACGCTCGCCATGAATCTTGTCCCATGGCATGTCGGAACGTGTACCTTGGGTCGGATCGGATCCAGTCACGCCAAAGTCACGAGCAATCTCATCGCCGTAGTAGATTTGTACTGCACCCGGTGCCAGCATTAACGCATTGGCGGCTCGAGCTTGGTCATCAAAGCTGCGGCTGCGAGCTGACCAAAACAGCTGTGTATCGTGCGAAGACAGGTAACTCAACACGTTGAATTCAGGATCGGAGTTAATACGCTCTGCATAGCGGCGGTAATCATTATCAAGTTGAGCGAAACACTTTAGCGCTTTTGGAGCCACGTCAGATTGGAACTCGAAGTTGATGATCGAATCGAAGCCGTTATCGAAATACGGGCTCTTCACCACGCTGTGTGCCCACACTTCGCCGGTCATCCAAAATGGCAGATCGTCTAGTGCTTTGTCGGGGTGGTTTTGTTTCCATTCGGCGAGGGCTTGAGTGGTACTTGCTTTGAGCTCTGCCCACGCTTCCATCTCAACGTGTTTGGCGGTATCGACGCGGAAGCCATCAATGCCGTAATCACGTACCCAATCCGATAGCCATGTGATCAGATGTTCTCGTGGGGTTTTCAACTCATCTTGCGCATTGGTGTTTTTATTGCGGAAGAAGTTTGGTAGTCCGGTTTTCTGCGTCGATTCGGTTTTGAGATCCGGTAGGTAGTTCAAAGACATGGTGATGTCGTTGTATCCCGGCGCATCGTAATCGCCAATGTCGGTGCGAATCCAATCTTTGCCCCACCATTTTTCCCATGCTTCACTATCACCGTATTTGATGTAGTCGTTGAAGCTGTGCCAGCTTTGTCCCGATTTTGGTTGCCAGTCGGTCCATTTTTCACCAAGGACTTCTTTGGCTTCTTGGTCATCAAGGTAAAGTTGACCAAAGCCGAATTCCTGCATGTCGGCTAATGTTGCGTAGCCAGTATGGTTCATGACCACATCCCAAATCACGCGGATGCCTTTCTTGTGCGCGGTATCGATGAAGGTTCTCAGCTCATCTTCGGTACCCATGTTGGCATCAAGCTTGGTCCAATCTTGGTGGTAGTAGCCGTGATAGCCGTAGTGTTTAAAGTCGCCTTTATCGCCGCCGCCAACCCAGCCGTGGATTTGTTCCAGTGGTGAGGTTATCCAGATGGCATTCACACCGAGGGATTCGATGTAATCGAGTTTTTTCGTCAGACCCGCTAAGTCACCACCGTGGAAGGTACCAATCTCGTATTTGCCGTCTTTGCTGCGACCATAGCTGTTGTCATTGTCTGGGTTGCCGTTATAGAAGCGGTCGGTCATGACAAAATACACCGTCGCGTTGTCCCAGCTGAAAGGTTTTTCGGCTTGCTGATCAACCTCTTCTAACAGTAATATACCTTGGCTAATCGGGCCTGGTTGCATGGTTACGCTGCCATTGGCGACGGTGGCTTCTTGCCCGGTTAAGGCGTCACGAACAACAGTGCCATCAGTAAAGGTTTGGGCTACGTTGATGGTGTTAGCTGTGTCGGTTGCAACAGGGCAAGAATAGGTGATGTCCTGACTTTGTTTTGGTTTGATTTTAACGGTTAGCTCATTGGTGTCTGGATTGAGCGTGAAGAGGTAGGTATTGGCTTTGAAAATGCGCAGCGGCATAGATGTGTCGGTTGCGCAGTTATCCATTTTTAATGGTGTATTGAATTTGGCTGCAGGCGCTCAGTAGGCCGATAGAGAGTGCGAGAATTGTTTTTTTCATTGTGTTCTTCCCCCGAATAAACAACCCAGTTATAGCAAAACTGTGCCTCTACAATCCGAGCTCTGCACCAACAAGTTCAACGCGTCTCACCCTACAAATTTTTGCCTTGTTCACAAAATGAATAATAAGAACAGGTTATCTCCGTTTGAAGGCAACAAAAAAGGGAAGCTGACGCTTCCCTTTTACTTATCTCTTAATCACTTCGAAGAGTAATGAATTACTTTTGAAGCAAAGAAATGTCTGCGATCTGTAGGAACAGGTTACGCAGGTTGTTTAGCAGTGTCAGACGGTTCTTCTTAAGTGCTTCGTCGTCTGCCATTACCATTACGTTATCGAAGAACGCATCCACTGGTTCACGTAGGTCAGCTAGCTTGCTTAGGGCTTCTTGGTAGTTACCTGTAGCAAATGCTGGCTCTAGCGCTTCTGTCATTACTTCAACGCTTTCTGCTAGTGCTTTCTCTGCGTCTTCTTGTAGAAGTGCTAGGTCAATTTCTTCTGCTAGTTCGCCGTCGAATTTCGCTAGGATGTTACCTACACGTTTGTTCGCTGCTGCTAGAGACTCTGCTGCTTCTAGTTCACGGAAGTGAGAAACCGCTTTTACACGTTGGTCGAAATCTGCTGGTTTCGTTGGGCGACGCGCTAGTACAGCTTGAATGATGTCTACGCTGAAGCCTTCGTCTTGGTACCAAGCACGGAAACGACCAAGCATGAACTCGATAACGTCTTGTTCAACGTTGTCGTTGGTTAGGCGGTCGCCGAACAGTGACTTCGCTTTCGCTACTAGGTCAACAAGATCTAGGTTGTAGCCGTATTCAACGATGATACGTAGTACACCTAGAGATGCGCGACGTAGTGCGAATGGGTCAGAACCTTTAGGCGCTTGACCAATACCGAAGATACCGACGATTGTGTCTAGCTTGTCAGCCATTGCAACTGCGGTTGAAACGCCGTTAGATGGCAGTTCATCACCTGCGAAACGAGGCATGTATTGCTCATTCAGTGCTACTGCAACTTCTTCTGCTTCACCGTCGTGGCGAGCGTAGTGCATGCCCATCACACCTTGAGTATCCGTGAATTCGAATACCATTGAGGTCATTAGGTCACATTTTGCTAGTAGACCAGCACGCTTTGATTTCTCAACGTCAGCACCGATTTGCTCAGCAATGTAGCCTGCAAGTTCAGTGATGCGGTCTGTTTTGTCTTTGATCGTACCCAGTTGCTGTTGGAAGATCGCTTGTTCTAGTTCAGGCAGACGGTCGATAAGCGGACGCTTACGGTCTGTATTGAAGAAAAACTCTGCGTCAGCAAGACGAGGACGAACCACTTTCTCGTTACCTTCAATTACGTAACGAGGCTCTTTTGATTCGATGTTCGATACGAAGATGAAGTTAGGTAGTAGCTTCTTGTTTTCATCGTAAACAGGGAAGTATTTTTGGTCACCTTTCATAGTGTAAACCAACGCTTCAGAAGGCACTTTTAGGAACTCTTCTTCAAACTTCGCTGTTAGAACTACTGGCCATTCAACCAGAGACGTTACTTCTTCTACTAGGTCATCTTCTAGATCAGCGATACCGCCAACCGCTGCTGCCGCTTTTTGTGCGTCAGCTAGGATGATTGCTTTACGCGCTTCGTAATCTGCCATTACTTTACCGCGCTCTTCTAGGATCGCAGGGTATTGCTCAGCAGAATCGATAGTGAACTCTTTTTCACCCATGAAGCGGTGACCACGGATAGTGCGGTCTGAAGCGACACCAAGGATCTCGCCTTCGATTAGATCGCTGCCCATTAGCATGGTTAGCGTCTTAACTGGACGGATAAATTGAGTCGTTTTGTTACCCCAGCGCATTGGTTTTGCGATAGGTAGGTTTGCTAGTGCTTTTGCTGCAAGTTCAACTACGATCTCAGACGTTGGCTGACCTTTCACTTCTTGTTTGAACAGTAGCCATTCGCCTTTGTCGGTTACCATGCGATCAGCTTGGTCAACCGTGATGCCACAACCGCGTGCCCAGCCTTGAGCTGCTTTGGTCGGGTTGCCTTCCGCGTCAAATGCTGCAGAAACCGCAGGACCACGTTTTTCAACAACTTTGTCTGATTGGCTTTCTGCCAATGCTGCGACTTTTAATGCAAGACGACGAGGTGCCGCGAACCATTTTACGCCTTCGTGAGCAAGCTCAGCGCCTTTTAGTTCTGCTTCGAAGTTTGCTGCGAATGCTTCAGCTAGAGTACGAAGTTGCGTTGGTGGTAGCTCTTCTGTACCTAGCTCGATTAGAAATTCTTTTGCCATGTTACTCTACCCCTTACGCTTGTTCTTTCTTACACATTGGGAAGCCAAGAGCTTCACGCGATGCGTAGTATGCTTCTGCTACTGCTTTAGTCAGATTGCGGATGCGCAGGATGTAACGTTGACGCTCTGTAACAGAGATTGCTTTGCGTGCGTCTAACAAGTTGAACGCGTGTGCCGCTTTCAAGATGCGCTCGTAAGCAGGCAGAGGTAGCGGTTTTTCTAGCTCGAGTAGTTCTTTCGATTCTTTTTCACACTGGTCGAAGAAGCTGAATAGGAAATCAACGTCTGCGTGTTCGAAGTTGTAAGTTGATTGCTCAACTTCGTTTTGGTGGAAAATGTCACCGTAAGTTACCTTGCTGCCGTCTGGCGCGATGTTCCAAGTTAGGTCGTAAACAGAGTCTACTTCTTGGATGTACATTGCTAGACGTTCGATACCGTAAGTGATCTCACCCGTTACCGGTTTACACTCAAGGCCGCCAACTTGTTGGAAGTAAGTAAACTGAGTTACTTCCATGCCGTTTAGCCAAACTTCCCAGCCTAGACCCCATGCGCCTAGTGTTGGGTTTTCCCAGTTGTCTTCTACGAAACGGATGTCGTGTACAAGTGGGTCAATACCAAGAACTTCAAGGGAGCCAAGGTACAACTCTTGAATATTGTCAGGCGATGGTTTTAGCGCTACTTGGAATTGGTAGTAGTGCTGAAGACGGTTAGGGTTTTCACCGTAACGGCCATCAGTAGGACGACGTGAAGGTTGTACGTAAGCTGTCGACATTGGCTCTGGGCCAAGCGCTCGTAGACAGGTCATTGGGTGAGAGGTACCCGCACCCACTTCCATATCTAGCGGTTGAACAATGGTACAACCATTTTGAGCCCAATAATCCTGCAGCGCGAGGATCATTCCCTGGAAGGTTTTGATATCGTATTTTTGCATAAGTCAGGTTCGCGCGATTCTCTAGTTACTCATTAATTCGTCTCGTATGCCGAGTTTTTCAACTCAAACAAGGGCGATAAAGAGTAATTACGGTTGAATAAAATAACAATCAAGTATAACCAGATATTGAGCATGGGAGTAGAGCTAATCTTGATTAATTCGTGGGCAATTTTCTCCTTTAATGAATTTTTACCGCGTTATCTGCTGTATTTTTCCTAAAAGGGAGTTTTCACCTGCTTTGACTCTTGTGATGCGCAACAAAGGTGGCTAGAATTGCGCCTGTCTTTGGGGAGTAGCTTACCTGATGAAGTCTCTGTTTCATCCGGTTCGTTCGTCAACATAATTGGTGCAAAATCACCATGGCGTTCGAGACTTGAAGCCTTTCAAGTTTAGCAAGACCTTAGACAAATCATCACGAACCGGGGTGGGGCGTGAGGTTTGTCTATGGTTAAAATAATTATCCCGCCCCAATGAGCATGTCGTGAGCGTTTTAGCTATTTCAATTACTACTGTGGCGTTAGCAGAAATTGGCGATAAGACCCAATTGCTATCCCTATTACTTGCCAGTCGTTACCGCAAACCCATTCCAATTATTGCAGCCATCTTTTTGGCGACCATTGCCAACCACGCTTTAGCTGCATGGTTAGGTGTGGTAGTGGCCGACTATCTATCTCCTGATGTTTTAAAATGGGTGCTGGTGGTCAGTTTTGTTGCCATGGCCGCTTGGGTTCTGATCCCAGACAAACTGGATGACGACGAAGAGATCTCGAATCGTGGACCATTCATTGCCAGCTTTATTGCCTTCTTTGTCGCCGAAATCGGTGATAAAACTCAGATTGCGACTTCCATTCTAGGCGCGCAATACGCGGATGCGCTGAGTTGGGTCATACTTGGCACTACCATTGGTATGCTGTTGGCCAACGTGCCAGTGGTGTTGATTGGTAAGCTTTCAGCAGACAAGATGCCATTGGGTTTGATCCGTAAAGTAACCGCTATTTTATTCGTGTTGTTGGCTATTGGTGCGGCCTTCTTTTAATGGTTTGAAGCAGATAACGTAGCCTGAAAAGGAAAAACGTTATCTGCAAACAATCGTTAAAATGGTGCGAATTATCAATAACTAGCGAATTAGTGGCGCAGCTCAAACTCTGACTTAAAATCGCTCCGTAGCGTGACGGATGACATATTAGTGTCATACTTGTCATGGTAGTTTAATGGTGTGAATGATAGCGAGAGGGCAAGTTTATGCTTACACGTTACATGGGGATGACCCCAAAGAGTCAGAGTTATTTATTCACCTTTGGTTTGGCGCTGTGCTTGTTAGCGATGGTACTGACTGATATGTGGTTGCCGATTGTGGCAGGGACGTTCATTCTTACTGGCTTGACGGTTGAAGCGTGGATTCGGGTGGCGCACATTATTCCAATGCATGAAGAAATACGTGCGATGCAGAAACAACTTAACAAACTCCAATCTGAAGTTCGCACACTAGAATATGACGAATAAACAAACGGCAGCCCACTGGGCTGCCGTTTTTGATCTCACTGAGATTATTCCAAACCTTTCTTAATCAGGTACTGATAAGGCAGTTGTTCTGTTTGCGCTGCAATCAGCTGGTGATCCATAAAGCGGCAGAAACTCGGAATATCTCGAGTTGTCGATGGGTCGTCCGCTTTTACTAGCAAAACCTCACCATCTTGCATGTTGCGAATTGTCTTCCTGACCATCATCACTGGCTCTGGGCAGCGCAGTCCTTCCGCCTCTAACGTTTTTGTTGCCAGTTCAGGATTAAAGCTCATAGTGTGATTCTCGTAACTAACTTAGCGGTGAATTTTACGTTCGTTGAAAAAATATTCAATAACCACTTGGCAAACGGATTTTTTTGTTTTACCTTAAATTAACAATTTGGTAACAACTGGCAGGGAGAGGCGATGTTAACAGCGTTAGACAGACTCACGATTTACTCAGTGCTGTGTTTTATCTCGTTCTGTGCATTGGTACTTAGAACGCCAGCTGAAACCTCATTGATGCCTTTAGCAGGCATGAGTGCAACCATTATTGGGATTTGGATTGAGATGCACAAATGGTCAGGTGCATCAGAGCAAGAGAATTAGCGCCTCTTGCCTCAATCAAACATGAACAATACCGCTCACCTATTTTTACCAACACTTCATTCCGACACTATCCCCATTTTTCTTGGGCTTCCCCGCTGAAAGGCGGGATTTTTTTTGCCTGAAGAGTACAATTTGATAAAACCCTCGCATTGTAAGTGGCAAATCGTGGAACTAGAAGACATCTATCGCCGAGATCTGAATTTATTAGTCGCGTTGCGTGTACTGATTGAAGAAAGCAGCGTCAGTAAGGCGGCAACTCGCCTTAATTTAAGCCAATCGGCGATGAGTCGTGTGTTAGGGCGATTACGCGATCTGCTTGGTGATCCGCTGTTTACGCGCCAAGGTCAGCACTTGATCCCAACCCAAAAAGCGCTAGAAATTGATCGCTCTTTAGGTGAACCGTTGGAATCGCTGCGCCAATTGTTGTCGCCCGTCGAGTTCGATCCTCAGCAGTGCGATCAGACGTTCACCATCGCGACCACGGACTACGCTATGCAAACTATCCTGCCGTTTGCTTTACCGCGCATTTATCAAGAAGCGCCGAATGTGTCGTTTAACTTTTTGCCTTTGCAGCATGACCGTTTATCCGATCAGTTGACTTATGAAGGGGCCGATCTCGCCATTTGTCGCCCAACTGGCCCCGTAGAGCCGCTGCGTAGCGAGATTCTTGGTCGCGTTGGCGTGTTGTGTTTACTGTCCAAACAGCATCCTTTGGCGAATCAAGAGATGAGTTTGGACGACTATTTGAGCCACCCTCACGCGATGATTGCCATCAGTGACGGAGTGAAAGCGTTGATTGAGCAAGCTTTAATCGACAAGCCGCAACGCAAAATGGTGCTGCGTGCGTACCATTTAGAAGCTGCGCTGGCGATTGTGGATACTCTGCCTATCATCATTACCGTTCCGGCAGATTTGGCGTATCTGGTTGCTGAGCGCTATGACCTAGTCGTAAAACCGTTGCCATTCCAATTTACGCCTTTTGATTACTCGATGATTTGGCATGCGCGCTGTGAGCATTCTCCTGCTCAAGAATGGCTGCGCTCCGTTGTGCGTGAAGAGTGCAGCAGGCTGATTGCGAAGCGAATCGAAGACATGGGATTGAACTGATAATAAAAGAGCCAGCAACGCTGGCTCTATTTACGTGAAGTGCTGACTTGTAGCTTGATAACGATAGCTTTATAGCTACAGCTTGATGACTACGCGACCCGTTACTTGGCCGTTGGTAATATCTTCGGCGTATTTGGGCGCTTCAGCGAGCTCTACTTCAGTACACGCTTGCTCGAAGTAGCTGTCTGGTAGTAGCTCAACCAGTTTTTCCCACGCTGCGATGCGTTTTTCGGTTGGACACATCACGGAATCCACACCTTGCAGACGCACATTACGTAGGATGAACGGCATTACTGTGGTTGGCAGGTCAAAACCGCCAGCAAGACCACACGCCGCGACGGCGCTGTTGTAATCCATTTGCGCCAATACTTTCGCTAGCACTTTGCTGCCAACGGTGTCGACTGCGCCAGCCCAAATTTGTTTTTCTAGTGGGCGTGCAGGCTCTTCAAATTCAACACGGTCGATGATGCGACTTGCGCCCAGTTTTTCTAAAAGCGGACCGTTTTGTTCAACACGACCAGTAACGGCTGCCACTTTGTAGCCCAGTTGAGCCAGAAGCGTCACTGCCACCGAACCTACGCCGCCACTGGCGCCAGTGACAAGGATTTCGCCAGCTTCTGGTTTGATGTTAGCATCCAGCAGAGCTTGAACACACAGCATTGCGGTAAAGCCAGCTGTACCGACCATCATTGCTTTTTTGCTGTCTAAGCCTTTTGGTAGAGGAACCAACCAATCCGCTTTTAGACGAGCACGTTGCGCCATACCGCCCCAGTGGTTTTCGCCGACACCCCAGCCAGTAAGAACGACTTTATCGCCTGCTTGGTAGCGTGCATCGTCAGAGCTTACGACCGTACCTGCTAGATCAATGCCTGGTACCATTGGGAAGTTGCGGATGATTTTACCTTTCCCTGTGATCGCAAGGCCGTCCTTGTAGTTTAACGATGAGTAATCAACGTCAATCAGTACGTCGCCTTCCGGCAGTTGTGTTTCATCGATTTGTTCGATGTTTGCGATAGTACGTTTGTCTTCTTGGTTTAGAACTAGAGCATTAAACATAAGGTTCTCCGAGTGTGCGATAGCGCGGCAGGAATGCCACGAGCAGCAAGCCATTAACTGCCTGTAAGTGTATGCCTTCTTTATTTATGAATAAAATGAAACTTCATCATCTAATTTATGCGTTTTGTGCATAAATTATAGGGTGCCTAATAAAAGAAAAGGCGACATAAGATGCCGCCTTAAGTGTAATACCAAATTTTGCTGGTATTGGTTGATTACCTAACTGGTGATGTTAAGGGCTACGGGCGCTCAAAGACAGTAGCGATACCCTGACCAAGACCGATACACATGGTCGCAAGGCCGTATTTGGCGTCCTTGGCTTCCATTAGGTTGATAAGCGTTGTTGAGATACGTGCGCCAGAACAACCCAATGGGTGACCTAGAGCAATCGCGCCGCCATTCAGGTTCACTTTTTCGTCCATCACCTCAAGCAGACCTAGGTCTTTCGCACATGGCAGAGATTGCGCTGCAAACGCTTCGTTTAGCTCGACAACGTCCATATCTTCAATTGCAAGGCCTGCACGTTTGAGCGCTTTTTGCGTTGCAGGTACAGGGCCGTAACCCATGATGGATGGATCGCAACCTGCGATCGCCATGCCTTTGATTCGTGCGCGAATCTTCAAACCAAGTTCATTGGCTTTCTCTTCGCTCATGATCAGCATTGCGGATGCACCATCGGATAGGGCTGAAGATGTACCGGCTGTTACGGTGCCGCTCGCTGGGTCGAATACCGGACGAAGTTGAGACAGACCTTCAACGGTGGTCTCTGGACGAATCACTTCATCGTAATCTAACTGGAACAACGTACCGTCTGCTGCGTGGCCTTCGGTTGGTAGGATTTCGTTTTTAAAGCGACCTTCCAATGTTGCTGCGTGAGCACGAGCGTGAGAGCGCGCCGCAAACTCATCTTGTTGCTCACGGCTGATACCATGAAGCTTACCAAGCATTTCAGCGGTTAAACCCATCATACCAGCGGCTTTGGCGACATTTTTCGACATGCCAGGGTGGAAGTCCACACCGTGGTTCATTGGTACGTGACCCATGTGCTCGACACCGCCGATCAGGCAAATTTCCGCGTCACCTGTCATGATTGCTCGAGTACCATCATGCAGGGCTTGCATAGATGAGCCACACAGACGGTTCACGGTTACTGCGCCAATCTCAATTGGTAGGCCAGCAAGCAGCGCTGCATTACGCGCGATGTTAAAGCCTTGCTCAAGCGTTTGTTGCACACAGCCCCAGTAGATGTCTTCAATCTCACTTGGGTTCACTTGCGGGTTGCGTGCCAGAATGCCTTTCATTAGGTGCGCAGAAAGGTCTTCTGCACGAGTATGACGGAAAGCACCACCTTTAGAGCGACCCATTGGGGTACGTAGACAATCGACTACGACAACGTTTCTGGTTTGATTAGTCATTTTGGGAATCCCTCCTTAGATAGAACCTTGCTGTTGCGCGCCGTAGAAGCTTTCGCCTTTCGCCGCCATATCAATCAACATTTGCGGAACATGGTACATCGCGCCTAGATCAGCGTGCTGTTTTGCCATTTCAACAAATTCAGCAATACCTACGCTGTCTAGGTAGCGGAATACACCGCCGCGGAATGGAGGGAAACCAAGGCCGTAAACCAGCGCCATATCTGCTTCTTGAGGAGTTGCAATAATGCCTTCTTGCAGACACAGCACCACTTCGTTGATCATCGGAATCATCATACGTTGGATGATGGTCTGCTCATCGAACTCTTGTTTATCCGCGCAGACGTCTGCCAGTACTGGCAAGATATCTTCAGTGAAGGTTTTCTTAGGCTTACCTTTTTTATCAATGGTGTAGCTATAGAAACCGTTGCCATTCTTCTGACCGTATTTGTTGGCTTCGAATAGAGCATCAATCGCGTCACGACCTTGTTTACCCATTCGCTCAGGGAAACCTTCTGCCATCACCGCTTGTGCGTGGTGCGCAGTATCGATGCCGACTACATCAAGCAAGTACGCCGGGCCCATCGGCCAGCCAAATTTGCGTTCCATGACTTTGTCGACTTTAGTGAAGTCTGCACCGTCACGAAGCAACATGCTGAAACCGCCAAAGTACGGGAATAATACGCGGTTGACGAAGAATCCCGGACAGTCGTTCACGACGATTGGGGATTTACCCATTTTCGCTGCGTAAGCCACTACGCGGTTGATGGTTTCATCAGAAGTTTTCTCACCACGGATGATTTCAACCAAAGGCATGCGATGCACAGGGTTAAAGAAGTGCATACCACAGAAATTTTCTGGGCGTTTAAGTGATTGTGCCAATAGGTTGATTGGAATCGTCGATGTGTTTGATGTAATGACGGTGTCTTCACCAACGTGCGATTCGACTTCGCTCAGTACCGTTGCTTTTACTTTTGGATTTTCGACAACGGCTTCAACAATCACATCTGAGTTTTCGATGCCTGCGTAATGTAGGCTTGGGGTAATTGATGCCAAAATTCCCGCCATCTTGAAGCCGTCGATACGACCTTGAGCAAGGCGTTTGTTCAGCAGTTTAGACGCTTCGGTCATGCCTAAATCGAGAGATGGTTGGGCGATGTCTTTCATCAATACTGGCACGCCTTTCAGCGCAGATTGGTAAGCGATGCCACCACCCATTATGCCTGCGCCTAATACCGCTGCTCGCTCAGTGTCTTTGCTTGCTGATTTCGCCGCTTTTTTCGCGATGCCTTTGATGTATTGGTCGTTGAGGAACAGACCAACCAGAGCTTTGGCTTCTTCTGATTTCGCGAGTTTAACGAAGTATTTGCGTTCAATGTCGAGCGCTTCGTTACGTGCAAAGCGTGCGCCTTCTTCAATCGTAATAACTGCAGTCATTGGCGCAGGGTAGTGTGGGCCCGCTTTTTGTGCCACTAGGCCTTTTGCCATCGTGAAGCTCATCATTGACTCTAGCTTGCTGAGTGTCAGTGGCGAGGTTTTTTGTTTACGACGTGCTTGCCAATCGAGCTTTTCGTTGATAGCTGAAGTCAGTGTTTGCAATGCGGATTCATACAACGCATCAGTTTCAACCACAGCATCCAATAAACCAATCTTCAAGGCCTCATCTGCACGACATGCTTTGCCTTGCGTGATGATTTCCATCGCGCTATCTGCACCGATAACACGCGGCAAACGCACACAACCACCAAAGCCTGGCATGATGCCCAGTTTGGTTTCTGGTAGGCCAATGCTGGTGGTCTTGTCACCGATACGCATATCGGTAGCCAGCACGCATTCACAGCCGCCGCCAAGTGTGTGACCTTTAAGTACTGAGATTGTCGGAATGGGTAAGTCTTCTAGTTTATTGAAGATGCTATTGGCAAATTGTAGCCATTGAGCGAGCTCGGCGTTTGTTTTAGCGAAGAGGCCCAAGAATTCAGTGATGTCTGCGCCAACGATGAACGCGTCTTTATCTGAAGTGAGCATTAAGCCTTTTAGACCTTGATGTGAAGTCAACGCATCAAGAGCCTTATCGAGAGACTCTAGCGTTGCTAGGTCGAGCTTGTTTACGGATTTAGGGGAGCAGAAGCTCAGTTCTGCTATGCCATCTTGTATTTCCTTTACCTGTAGGGTGTCGGCTTGGTAAATCATTGTCTATCTCCATGACATACAATCGTGGATTGTCTGTATACCTATTGTTAGTGCTGAATTCGTCGGCAAATAAGTATCGAGGAAGTCGTTTATTCTTATTCTGGTTTGACCAGTAAAGTTAGTTTGGATCGCGGATTGTTTAATTTCAATACATTTTTTAAACAAGTGTTTAACATTGTGCGCTATGGCAGATCTTATGCGACTCTGAATTCACTCTCGTGATAGACTTCGAGCAAAGTAAACATTGACCTAATGCTATGAATGACCAGCCTTATCTGATTCCCTCAGCGCCAGCTCTGTTTGAAGAAGAAATCAAAAAAAGTGTCTTTATTACCTACCTCGCACACACGCCAAGCGTTGATGCGGCGAAGGCGTTTGTTGATCAAATTAAAGCCAAACACTCGGATGCAAGACACAATTGCTGGGGATTCGTAGCGGGCAGACCTGAAGATTCAATGAAATGGGGCTTTAGCGATGACGGCGAGCCGTCCGGGACTGCTGGCAAGCCAATTTTGGCACAGCTATCGGGCTCTGGCGTGGGAGAAATCACTGCGGTAGTGACGCGATATTCAGGGGGCATCAAGCTTGGTACTGGCGGTTTAGTCAAAGCTTACGGCGGTGGGGTGCAGCAAGCTCTCAAGCTGCTTCAAACTATTGAGAAAAAAATAACCACAAAACTCAGACTAACGTTAGACTATGGGTTTATGCCTATTGCACAGTCGATCATGCCTCAATTTGGTGCGGTAGAAGTCGCTGCTGAATATAGCGATCAGGTAATATTAGTGGTGGAAATTGAGCTTCGTGAAGTGAGCGCGTTTACCCAAGCTATCATCAATAAAAGTGGGGCAAAGGCAATTGTAACCCCACTCGACGGACAATAATGAAAACCAGGAAGCAACAGGGACAGCTTCGCTAGTCAATCAATCCATGCAATTTCGTTCAATTATTCGAATCGTCGGGCTTTTGCTCGCGCTTTTTAGTGTCACCATGTTGGCACCCGCACTGGTTGCGCTTCTTTATCGAGACGGCGCTGGTGTACCTTTTGTCACGACTTTTTTTGTGCTGCTTTTTTGTGGAGCGATGTGTTGGTTTCCTAACCGTCGGCATAAACATGAGCTCAAATCACGTGATGGCTTTCTTATTGTTGTTCTTTTCTGGACGGTTTTGGGCAGCGCGGGTTCGCTTCCATTTTTAATCGCAGATAATCCCAACATTTCTGTGACTGACGCTTTTTTTGAATCCTTCTCTGCTTTAACTACGACAGGGGCGACCGTTATTGTCGGACTTGACGAGTTACCTAAAGCGATTTTGTTCTACCGCCAATTTCTACAATGGTTTGGTGGGATGGGGATCATCGTACTTGCGGTCGCTATTTTGCCAGTGTTGGGCATCGGTGGGATGCAGTTGTACCGCGCAGAAATTCCGGGTCCAGTGAAAGATACCAAAATGACCCCGCGCATAGCCGAGACAGCAAAAGCGCTGTGGTACATCTATTTAAGCCTGACAATCGCTTGTGCGGTTGCTTTTTGGCTCGCGGGCATGACGCCGTTTGATGCTATCAGCCACAGCTTCTCTACCATTGCGATTGGTGGCTTCTCAACTCACGATGCCAGCATGGGCTACTTCGACAGTTACGCGATTAACCTGATTACCGTAGTGTTCTTGCTGATCTCTGCTTGTAACTTCACTCTGCACTTTGCGGCATTTGCCTCTGGTGGGGTTCATCCTAAGTATTACTGGAAAGACCCGGAGTTCCGCGCATTCATCTTTATTCAGGTGTTACTGTTTTTGGTTTGCTTCTTACTACTATTGAAGCACCACTCTTACACATCACCTTATGATGCGTTTGACCAAGCATTGTTCCAAACTGTCTCAATTTCGACAACCGCAGGTTTCACCACAACCGGTTTTGCAGATTGGCCATTGTTCTTGCCAGTGCTGTTACTGTTCTCCTCTTTTATAGGAGGATGCGCAGGTTCGACCGGTGGTGGTATGAAAGTGATCCGCATTCTGCTCCTTACCTTACAAGGTGCGCGTGAACTTAAACGTTTGGTTCACCCTCGTGCGGTTTACACCATCAAAGTCGGAGGCAGTGCATTACCGCAACGTGTGGTCGATGCTGTATGGGGATTCTTCTCAGCATACGCGTTAGTGTTTGTGGTATGTATGTTGGGTTTGATTGCAACAGGCATGGATGAGTTAAGTGCATTCTCTGCCGTAGCAGCGACACTCAACAACCTTGGCCCTGGATTGGGCGAAGTCGCACTTCACTTTGGTGATGTAAACGACAAAGCGAAATGGGTGCTGATCGTCTCCATGCTATTTGGTCGTCTGGAAATCTTTACCTTACTTATTCTACTCACGCCGACGTTTTGGCGTAGTTAAGGGGAAATCGTGGCAAAAGCATTATTTCTATACTCTTCTCGTGAAGGGCAAACCAAAAAAATCTTCCACTATATAGAAGAGCAATTAACAGACTTTGAATGTGAGCTGGTGGATTTACATAATGTAGAGACGATGGATTTCAACCAATATGAAAAAGTGCTCATTGGTGCCTCTATTCGTTATGGTCACTTAAATAAGAAGCTATACCAATTTATTGAACGCAACCTCACTCAGCTAGAACAGAATAAAGTGGCTTTCTTCTGTGTGAACTTAACCGCCCGCAAAGAAGACCAAGGGAAAGATACCCCAGAAGGAAGTGCCTACATTCGTAAGTTCCTAATCAAATCTCCTTGGAAGCCAACATTAATTGGAGTCTTCGCTGGTGCCCTTTATTATCCGCGCTACGGTTGGTTCGACAAAATGATGATCAAGTTCATTATGTCGATGACTGGTGGTGAAACGGACACGACTAAAGAAGTGGAGTACACCAACTGGGAAAAAGTGGCTCTTTTCGCGGATAAATTCAAAGAACTGTAGAAATAACGTGCTCTTTTAAGTGGTTTTGCTGCAATTTCATCCGAACGATAAAAAAATCAAAAAAAACGTAAAAAAGGGCTTGCCAATGTGATCGCAATCTCTATAATGCCACCTCGCTGACACGGCAACGCTTCGAAAGAAACGAAGTCGAGGTTAGCAAGCCAAATTAGCCAAGCGGAAATGCTAGAAGAAAGTTTGAAAAAAGTGATTGACACTAAACTTTAACTCGCTAAAATGGCCGTCCTGTTTTGAGCAAAGCTCAACAGGAAAAGCTCTTTAACAATATAGACCTATCAATCTGTGTGGGCACTCGTTGATGATAATCCAATTCGATACTTCGGTATCAAATTAGGTTTCAATGAAACGAAGTGACCATTGAATCTTCGGATTCAGCACAGTCAATTCAAACATTACTTTATGTAATGTTCAGTATTCATTGAGCCGAACAAAATCTTAAATTGAAGAGTTTGATCATGGCTCAGATTGAACGCTGGCGGCAGGCCTAACACATGCAAGTCGAGCGGAAACGAGTTATCTGAACCTTCGGGGAACGATAACGGCGTCGAGCGGCGGACGGGTGAGTAATGCCTAGGAAATTGCCCTGATGTGGGGGATAACCATTGGAAACGATGGCTAATACCGCATGATGCCTACGGGCCAAAGAGGGGGACCTTCGGGCCTCTCGCGTCAGGATATGCCTAGGTGGGATTAGCTAGTTGGTGAGGTAAGGGCTCACCAAGGCGACGATCCCTAGCTGGTCTGAGAGGATGATCAGCCACACTGGAACTGAGACACGGTCCAGACTCCTACGGGAGGCAGCAGTGGGGAATATTGCACAATGGGCGCAAGCCTGATGCAGCCATGCCGCGTGTGTGAAGAAGGCCTTCGGGTTGTAAAGCACTTTCAGTCGTGAGGAAGGCGGGTACGTTAATAGCGTATTCGTTTGACGTTAGCGACAGAAGAAGCACCGGCTAACTCCGTGCCAGCAGCCGCGGTAATACGGAGGGTGCGAGCGTTAATCGGAATTACTGGGCGTAAAGCGCATGCAGGTGGTTTGTTAAGTCAGATGTGAAAGCCCGGGGCTCAACCTCGGAATTGCATTTGAAACTGGCAGACTAGAGTACTGTAGAGGGGGGTAGAATTTCAGGTGTAGCGGTGAAATGCGTAGAGATCTGAAGGAATACCGGTGGCGAAGGCGGCCCCCTGGACAGATACTGACACTCAGATGCGAAAGCGTGGGGAGCAAACAGGATTAGATACCCTGGTAGTCCACGCCGTAAACGATGTCTACTTGGAGGTTGTGGCCTTGAGCCGTGGCTTTCGGAGCTAACGCGTTAAGTAGACCGCCTGGGGAGTACGGTCGCAAGATTAAAACTCAAATGAATTGACGGGGGCCCGCACAAGCGGTGGAGCATGTGGTTTAATTCGATGCAACGCGAAGAACCTTACCTACTCTTGACATCCAGAGAACTTTCCAGAGATGGATTGGTGCCTTCGGGAACTCTGAGACAGGTGCTGCATGGCTGTCGTCAGCTCGTGTTGTGAAATGTTGGGTTAAGTCCCGCAACGAGCGCAACCCTTATCCTTGTTTGCCAGCGAGTAATGTCGGGAACTCCAGGGAGACTGCCGGTGATAAACCGGAGGAAGGTGGGGACGACGTCAAGTCATCATGGCCCTTACGAGTAGGGCTACACACGTGCTACAATGGCGCATACAGAGGGCAGCCAACTTGCGAAAGTGAGCGAATCCCAAAAAGTGCGTCGTAGTCCGGATTGGAGTCTGCAACTCGACTCCATGAAGTCGGAATCGCTAGTAATCGTGGATCAGAATGCCACGGTGAATACGTTCCCGGGCCTTGTACACACCGCCCGTCACACCATGGGAGTGGGCTGCAAAAGAAGTAGGTAGTTTAACCTTCGGGGGGACGCTTACCACTTTGTGGTTCATGACTGGGGTGAAGTCGTAACAAGGTAGCGCTAGGGGAACCTGGCGCTGGATCACCTCCTTAAACGATGATTACTCACGATGAGTGTCCACACAGATTGATACGGTTTATGTAAAAGAGACGATACTGGGTCTGTAGCTCAGGTGGTTAGAGCGTTCGCCTGATAAGCGAGAGGTCGGTGGTTCGAGTCCACTCAGACCCACCAATTCCTTTTAGGGAGTTGGCATACAGTATCGACACCTTGATGGGGCTATAGCTCAGCTGGGAGAGCGCCTGCCTTGCACGCAGGAGGTCTGCGGTTCGATCCCGCATAGCTCCACCATCTTTAAGCGCATTCGATGAGTGCTTTTAAAAATGGTTACTTCATTAGAAGTGATTAGCTCTTTAACAATTTGGAAAGCTGACAAAACAACAATTTATTGTTGTTTGTAAAGTTCTCAATGTTTGTCTTTAAGACAAACACCAAAATAACACATTCAAGTGTTCTTGGAATTTGAGTCCGGCAAAATCGAGTCTGCATCATGTATAAAAATTGCAGACAACTTTGGTGACTTGTTCATCAGCTCGAAACTCCTTCGGGTTGTATGGTTAAGTGACTAAGCGTACACGGTGGATGCCTTGGCAGTCAGAGGCGATGAAAGACGTAGTAACTTGCGATAAGCCCAGATTAGGTAGTAACAACCATTTGAGTCTGGGATTTCTGAATGGGGAAACCCACGTGCATAAGCACGTATCCTTACCTGAATACATAGGGTAAGGAGGCGAACCGGGGGAACTGAAACATCTAAGTACCCCGAGGAAAAGAAATCAACCGAGATTCCGAAAGTAGCGGCGAGCGAAATTGGACTAGCCCTTAAGCTTTACACGCGTTAGACGAACGGTCTGGAAAGTCCGACGATACAGGGTGATAGTCCCGTAGTTGACGACGTGTGTTCAGTGAAATCGAGTAGGGCGGGACACGTGATATCCTGTCTGAATATGGGGGGACCATCCTCCAAGGCTAAATACTACTGACTGACCGATAGTGAACCAGTACCGTGAGGGAAAGGCGAAAAGAACCCCTGTGAGGGGAGTGAAATAGAACCTGAAACCGTGTACGTACAAGCAGTAGGAGCAGGCTTTGTCCTGTGACTGCGTACCTTTTGTATAATGGGTCAGCGACTTATATTCAGTGGCAAGGTTAACCATCTAGGGGAGCCGTAGGGAAACCGAGTCTTAACTGGGCGTTCAGTCTCTGGATATAGACCCGAAACCAGGTGATCTAGCCATGGGCAGGTTGAAGGTTGAGTAACATCAACTGGAGGACCGAACCGACTAATGTTGAAAAATTAGCGGATGACTTGTGGCTAGGGGTGAAAGGCCAATCAAACCTGGAGATAGCTGGTTCTCCCCGAAAGCTATTTAGGTAGCGCCTCGGACGAATACTACTGGGGGTAGAGCACTGTTAAGGCTAGGGGGTCATCCCGACTTACCAACCCTTTGCAAACTCCGAATACCAGTAAGTACTATCCGGGAGACACACGGCGGGTGCTAACGTCCGTCGTGGAGAGGGAAACAACCCAGACCGCCAGCTAAGGTCCCAAATTACTACTAAGTGGGAAACGATGTGGGAAGGCTCAGACAGCCAGGATGTTGGCTTAGAAGCAGCCATCATTTAAAGAAAGCGTAATAGCTCACTGGTCGAGTCGGCCTGCGCGGAAGATGTAACGGGGCTAAGTAGTAAACCGAAGCTGCGGCAATATACTTTTGTATATTGGGTAGGGGAGCGTTCTGTAAGCGGTTGAAGGTGTGTGGTAACGCATGCTGGACGTATCAGAAGTGCGAATGCTGACATGAGTAACGATAAAGGGGGTGAAAAACCTCCTCGCCGGAAGACCAAGGGTTCCTGTCCAACGTTAATCGGGGCAGGGTAAGTCGACCCCTAAGGCGAGGCCGAAAGGCGTAGTCGATGGGAAACGGGTTAATATTCCCGTACTTCTTACAATTGCGATGGGGGGACGGAGAAGGCTAGGTGGGCCTGGCGACGGTTGTCCAGGTTCAAGTGCGTAGGCTTAAGAGTTAGGTAAATCCGGCTCTTTTTAAGGCTGAGACACGACGTCGAGCACCTACGGGTGTGAAGTCATTGATGCCATGCTTCCAGGAAAAGCCTCTAAGCTTCAGATTGTAAGGAATCGTACCCCAAACCGACACAGGTGGTCGGGTAGAGAATACCAAGGCGCTTGAGAGAACTCGGGTGAAGGAACTAGGCAAAATGGTACCGTAACTTCGGGAGAAGGTACGCTCTCGACGGTGAAGTCCCTTGCGGATGGAGCTATTGAGAGTCGCAGATACCAGGTGGCTGCAACTGTTTATTAAAAACACAGCACTGTGCAAAATCGTAAGATGACGTATACGGTGTGACGCCTGCCCGGTGCCGGAAGGTTAATTGATGGGGTTAGACTTCGGTCGAAGCTCTTGATCGAAGCCCCGGTAAACGGCGGCCGTAACTATAACGGTCCTAAGGTAGCGAAATTCCTTGTCGGGTAAGTTCCGACCTGCACGAATGGCGTAATGATGGCCACGCTGTCTCCACCCGAGACTCAGTGAAATTGAAATCGCTGTGAAGATGCAGTGTACCCGCGGCTAGACGGAAAGACCCCGTGAACCTTTACTACAGCTTGGCACTGAACATTGACCCTACATGTGTAGGATAGGTGGGAGGCTTTGAAGCACGTACGCCAGTATGTGTGGAGCCGTCCTTGAAATACCACCCTTGTAGTGTTGATGTTCTAACGTCGACCCCTAATCGGGGTTGCGGACAGTGCCTGGTGGGTAGTTTGACTGGGGCGGTCTCCTCCCAAAGAGTAACGGAGGAGCACGAAGGTGGGCTAATCACGGTTGGACATCGTGAGGTTAGTGCAATGGCATAAGCCCGCTTGACTGCGAGAATGACAATTCGAGCAGGTGCGAAAGCAGGTCATAGTGATCCGGTGGTTCTGAATGGAAGGGCCATCGCTCAACGGATAAAAGGTACTCCGGGGATAACAGGCTGATACCGCCCAAGAGTTCATATCGACGGCGGTGTTTGGCACCTCGATGTCGGCTCATCACATCCTGGGGCTGAAGTCGGTCCCAAGGGTATGGCTGTTCGCCATTTAAAGTGGTACGCGAGCTGGGTTTAGAACGTCGTGAGACAGTTCGGTCCCTATCTGCCGTGGGCGTTGGAAGATTGAAGGGGGCTGCTCCTAGTACGAGAGGACCGGAGTGGACGAACCTCTGGTGTTCGGGTTGTGTCGCCAGACGCATTGCCCGGTAGCTAAGTTCGGAATCGATAACCGCTGAAAGCATCTAAGCGGGAAGCGAGCCCTGAGATGAGTCTTCCCTGATACTTTAAGTATCCTAAAGGGTTGTCGGAGACTACGACGTTGATAGGTCAGGTGTGTAAGTGCTGTGAGGCATTGAGCTAACTGATACTAATTGCCCGTGAGGCTTAACCATACAACACCCAAGGGGTTTTGATGGACTCGAAGAAAGAACAGAATTGAATGTGTAGAGAACACAAAAACAGCTTTCCGAATTAAAGAATTTGCTTGGCGACCATAGCGTTTTGGACCCACCTGACTCCATTCCGAACTCAGAAGTGAAACGAAATAGCGCCGATGGTAGTGTGGGGTTTCCCCATGTGAGAGTAGGACATCGCCAGGCTTTAAATTTGAAAAAGCCCACTCGAAAGAGTGGGCTTTTTTGCATTTCAGAGTTCTGAAAATTAGGGTTATAAAAAATAACCCAAGTAATTCGAATCCAAATACCCATTATTAAGGTGCAATGTATTTACTCTCCGCCACCTTCCAAAAAGCTTTCACTAATGGGTTTTCTAACTGATTTTTGGTGCAACAGACACCAAGTTCAAATGGCTTAATTGGCAATACTTTTAAGCGATTAATCTTTTCCCTTACTGGACTGTTGTTGATTACGACATCCGGTGCGATACCCACCCCACATCCCAATGCAACCATGCTTACGATGGCCTCATGTCCTGACGTTTGCGCGTAGATATTCGGCTTTATTTTCATTTTTTTGAGCCAAGTATTAGCCCTGTCCCTTGCTGTGCCTGCTTCCGGAAGAATGAATGGAATGATTGACCAATCTGGCTGCTCCTTTTGCAATTCCTCAGCAAATGAACTGACACCGACAGGAGCGATGACAGACAGAGGGATTTCACTGATCGTTTCAAACGCGATTTTGTTTGGCATCTGCTCCGATTTGGCTGAGATGGCAATATCGGCTTCATCTGCTAGTATTTTGTCGATTGCTTGAGCTGGGTCACCGGTTGATAGCTTAAATTCAATAAAAGGATGCTGAAGACGAAAATCGGAAATTAACTCTGGTAAATGGCTGTAGCTGGCGGTCACCGAACAAAAGAGACGAATTTCCCCCTTTAGCTCGCCTTCGGTTCCTTTTATATGGTTTTGATACTGTTGCCATTCACTAAGAATTTTTAACGCGACAGGCATTAATTTTTTGCCTTGGGTTGTCTGCTCTACACTGCGGTTATCGCGAGCAAACAGCTGTTGATTTGTTTCTTCTTCCAACTTTTGTATTTGTCGACTGAGGGCAGAAGGACTGATGTGCATGGCTGCAGCGGTTTTGGCAAAACTTTTACTCTCACAGAGATGAATGAAAAGTTGCAGGCTTTTGATATTCATTAAATCTTCATTTCCATGTTGCATAAATTGCAATAAGTAATTGTGAATATATCACTTTAAGCAACGTTATGTCTGTTTTAGTATGAAGTTATTCGGTAAGACGGTTACCGACCTTTATGGAAGAATGTTTAAGGAGCACCCTGATGGCTAACTATTTCAATACCCTAAACTTGCGAGAGCAATTGGATCAACTTGGTCGTTGTCGCTTTATGGACCGTGAAGAATTTGTATCTGAAGCGGATTACCTGAAAGGTAAAAAAGTGGTCATTGTGGGCTGTGGTGCTCAAGGTCTAAACCAAGGCCTAAACATGCGCGATTCTGGTCTTGATGTGTCTTACGCACTACGTCAAGCTGCGATCGATGAACAGCGTCAATCGTTTAAAAACGCCAAAAATAATGGCTTTGAAGTTGGTAGCTACGAAACGCTAATTCCTCAAGCAGATCTGGTTGTTAACTTAACGCCAGACAAACAGCACACTAACGTTGTTGAGACGGTGATGCCACTAATGAAAGAAGGCGCTGCACTAGGTTACTCTCACGGTTTCAACGTTGTGGAAGAAGGCATGCAGATTCGTAAAGATCTGACCGTTGTCATGGTTGCTCCTAAGTGTCCTGGTACAGAGGTTCGTGAAGAATACAAACGTGGTTTTGGTGTTCCTACCCTAATCGCGGTTCATCCAGAGAATGATCCGAAAGGTGACGGTTGGGATATCGCGAAAGCTTGGGCTGCAGCTACAGGTGGTCACCGTGCGGGTTGTCTTGAGTCTTCTTTTGTCGCTGAGGTGAAATCAGACCTAATGGGTGAGCAAACCATTCTATGTGGCATGCTACAAGCGGGGTCTATCGTATGTTACGAGAAGATGATTGCTGAAGGCATTGATCCGGGTTATGCAGGTAAGCTACTGCAGTACGGTTGGGAAACCATTACGGAAGCTCTGAAATTCGGTGGTATCACTCACATGATGGACCGTCTATCTAATCCTGCGAAAATCAAGGCGTTCGAGCTTTCTGAAGAATTAAAAGACCTAATGCGTCCACTATATAACAAGCACATGGACGATATTATCTCTGGTCATTTCTCTAGCACCATGATGGCTGACTGGGCAAATGATGATAAAAATCTTCTAGGATGGCGTGCAGAAACTGGTGAAACTGCATTTGAAAATTACCCAGAAACGGACATTGAGATTTCTGAGCAAGAGTACTTCGACAACGGCATTCTAATGATTGCAATGGTCCGTGCTGGGGTTGAACTGGCATTTGAAGCGATGACAGCTTCTGGAATCATCGATGAATCAGCATACTACGAGTCTCTACATGAACTTCCGTTGATTGCTAATACTATCGCACGTAAGCGTCTATATGAGATGAACGTGGTTATCTCTGATACGGCTGAATACGGTAACTACCTATTTGCTAACGTAGCAACGCCTTTATTACGTGAGAAATTCATGCCTTCTGTTGGTACAGATGTTATTGGTAAAGGCCTAGGCGAAACGTCTAACCAAGTGGATAACGCGACTCTTATCGCAGTGAACGAGACTATCCGTAACCACCCAGTGGAATACATTGGCGAAGAACTACGTGGCTACATGACGGATATGAAGCGCATCGCGGTTGGTGGCTAATTCCCTTCGCTGCACAGCATTGAAGATATTAAATGAACTCCAGACAGATTGGAGTCGATAAATACAAAAAACACGACATCTAATTAAAAGGCTTGGTCTCCGTTGACCAAGCCTTTTCGTTTTTAGTCGATTTGTCCATGTGCTGATAAGAAAAACGCTCCTGTCGAAGGAGCGTTTAGGGGCTTATTTATCAGCTAGCTTTTCTTCAAGCTCGGCTAATTTCTTTTCCATTTCCGTCAGCTTTTGACGCGTACGTAGTAAAACTTGAGTTTGAACATCAAATTCTTCGCGGCTTACTACATCTAGCTTATTTAGTTGGCCTTGGATTACTTGGCGAACTTTTTGATCAACGTCTGCGCCTAGCTCTTTTACTGGTGCTGGCATTGAGTCATGAATTTGTTTAGCAATTTGCTCTAATTTCTTTGGGTCAAACATAGTGGCTAAAACTCCTTTTGATTTGCCGACATTCTAAGTAAATGATACGGGAAAGTCGCCATTTAGATGGTAAAAAAGAGAGCGGCAATAAAAAAGGTCACCGAAGTGACCTTTTTCTTAGCTTCTTGAGCTTATTTGTTTTCTGCTAGCTCGCGGTGCGCCGCTTTCGCTTCATCAACTCGAGCTAACTTTTCCAAGTCTTTATCTTCAACAAAAACTGGCAGTGGTTTGTGTTTTTCAGCTAAGTAGCTGTAAATAACAGGTAGTACGAATAGTGTGAACAACGTACCAATTGCCAAACCAGCCACGATTACGATACCGATACTAAAGCGCTGTGCTGCGCCTGCACCCGTTGCGTACATGAGTGGGATAAGACCCGCAATCATTGCCGCAGTAGTCATAAGAATTGGACGCAGACGAACTTTCGCTGCTTCCATTACCGCATCGATTCGAGACAGTTTGTTGTGCAACTGCTCTTCTTTTGCTACTTCACAGATCAAGATACCGTGCTTGGTGATCAGGCCGACCAATGTAATCAGACCTACCTGCGAGTAGATGTTCATCGAGGCTGTGCCCCATGCCAACGCAATCAACGCACCACACACCGCCAGCGGTACCGATACCATGATAACAATCGGGTCACGAAGTGATTCGAATTGAATAGCAAGAACCAAGAAGATGATGGCTAACGCAAGACCAAATGTTGCGTATAGCGCGCTACCTTCCGTCACAAACTGACGTGCTTCACCCATGTAGTCGTGGTTGTAACCGGCAGGCAGTTTGTTCTGCGCTACGTCCTCGAACCAGTTAATTGCATCACCCATTGCGACGCCAGGCGATGGTACAGCACCAACGGTTGCTGAGTTCAGCTGGTTGAAGTGAGGCAGTGATCGAGGCTCGGCGACAACATCAATAGTGATCAGACTACCAAGTGGTACTGCTTTTCCATCCACAGAACGAACGTAGTAGTTCTTCATTGATTCTGGATTTAAACGCCATTTACGTTCAACTTGAGGAATTACCTCGTATGAACGGCCATTTAGGTCGATACGGTTTACGTAGCCATCAGCCATCATGGTGCTTAGCGTGATACCGATGTCTTGCATCGTCACACCGTATGCGCCCGCCTTGTCTTTATCGATTTTGATCTTCATGGTCGCAGAGTCGTAGTTCAGATCTAAGTCCGAGTAGACGAACATTGGACTGCTGGCTACGTCTGTCAGAACGTCACTTGCGATCGTAAACAAGCTTTCGAAGCTGTTTGGTGTCGTGATAACGAACTGAATTGGTAGACCTGAGCCCGCACCAGGCAGTTCTGGCATCTGGAATGCCGTGATTGACATGCCTGGTACGCTTGCAACTAATCCACCAACACGTTTGGTGATCTCAGATTGGCTGGCTTCACGCTCACTCCAAGGTTTAAGTGTCGCTAGACCAAACGCTTGGTTCGAGTTAGGAACACCGTTAAATACCTGCGCGTATTCTACCTCTGGTTGATCCGACAGAATCTTGTTTACATCGTTCATGGTGTTTTGGATGTAATCCAAGTTCGCGTTCGAAGGCGCCGTACCCATTAGTACAACCACACCTTTATCTTCCGAAGGTGCAAGTTCACTAGGAATGAACTTGAACAAGACTGGTAAGCTTGCAAATACAATGATTGCAAACGCAATAACAACCGGACGATGAGCCATTACCGCTTTCAACATGCCTTCGTAGCGAGTGGTCATGCCATCAAGGATATGGTGAACTTTTTGCTCAAACTTGCTTGGCTTCTCGTTCGCTTTCAGCATCTTCGAACACATCATTGGTGATAGTGTCAAAGCGATGATGCCGGATACGAATACTGAACCTGCCAGTGTCAAAGCGAACTCTTTGAACAGTGAACCGGTGATACCACCCATCAATGCGATCGGCGCGTACACTGCACCTAGCGTCAATGTCATCGCGATAACTGGAACCGCAATTTCACGCGTACCAATGATTGCAGCTCGGAATGGCGATTCCCCTTCTTTGATGTGACGGTCAACGTTTTCTAGTACAACGATCGCGTCATCCACCACCAGACCGATGGCAAGAACCATTGCCAGTAGCGTCATCAAGTTCCAAGAGAACCCCATTGCCTGCATCACCATTGCCACACCAATCAATGAAAGAGGAATGGTTACGATAGGAATGATTACCGCACGGAATGAGCCTAGGAACAGAGTGATAACCACAAGTACGATGACCGCTGCTTCCAGGATGGTTTTAACCACTTCGTGAATCGATTCGTTAATCGCAATCGTAGAGTCGTACATCACGTTCATTTTGATGTTGCTTGGTAGGTTGCGTTCAAGTTGAGGCAACAGATCAAGCACGTCTGCCGCGATGTTGATCGGGTTAGCACTTGGCGCTGCGTTGATCGCCGCAACCACAGCTTCTTGACCGTTTGCACTTGCGCGGTAAACGTCGTGACTCTTCTCTAGCGTTACTTTAGCGATATCACCTAGGCGAATCACATCCCCTTCACCAGTTTTCACAACTAAGGCTTCAAGTTCAGCAACGTTTGATACCTGAGTATCTGCGCTACCGTTGTAAAGCACGAACTCACCCGTTGCTTGACCCGTTGCAGATTGGTAGTTGTTGGCGTTAAGAACGTTCATCACATCCGTTGCAGTCAGCTTCAAAGCGCCCATTTTGGCAGGATCTAGCCATACGCGTAGTGCGTATTTCATACCACCATAGAGATCAACTTTGGACACACCGTTTACGGTGAACAACTGCGGGTTGATTACACGCTCAAGGTAGTCAGTGATCTGGCTTGAAGATAACTCGTCACTCGTAAAGCCGATGTACAGTACTGCTGTTGTCGAACCAGTCGACATGGTTACGGTTGGGTCTTCGGCTTCTTTTGGAAGCTGTGAACGTACCGAGTTGGTTTTCGCCAGAATGTCAGACAACGCCGCATTCGGGTCAGTATTCAACTTCATGTTTACAGTAATGGTCGATTTACCCAGTACCGATTGAGAAGTCATGTAATCAATGTTGTCGGCTTGTGCTACTGCTTGCTCCAAAGGCTGAGTAATAAAGCCTTGGATTAAGTTGGCACTTGCACCGTAGTAACTGGTGGTTACGGTAACCACCGTATTTGTCATTTCAGGGTATTCACGAACCTGCATTTTGAACACTGCTTGCAAACCAAGTAGTGCAATCAAAAAGCTGATCGATACCGCTAAAACTGGACGTTTTATAAAAACATCAGTAAAGCGCATGATGCCTCCAATTAAAGCATTGGTGTTTCAGCAGGTGGAGTAATGGCATTGCTTTCAACAATGCTAACTTTCGCGTGGTTACTTAAACGGACTTGGCCCGACGTCACCACAACATCACCTGGTTTCACGCCTTCCAAGATGTGTGCGATGTCTTTAGTACGTTCGCCCACTTTAACTACGTGTTGTTTCACGCGCTTTTCACCCTCTTCTTCTGTCACGATGTAGACGTTATCGCCGTACAAAGTGAAGGTGATTGCTGTTTGAGGTAGCGTCACTTGATTTGCCAATTTAGGCATGATGATGTTTGCACGTGCGAACATACCGCTGCGAAGTTTGCCATCGCTGTTTGGAATGTCTGCTTGTACTTGGATCAGACCACTTTGTACATTTACTGCAGGTTCAATGGCAGAAATTGAGCCTTTGAATGGCTGATCTGGGTAGGCATCTACAAAAATATCCACTTCTTGGTCAAGTTTGATACGCGAGATGTCTGTTTGAGGCACGGTAAAGCGCAGACGCATTACGCTGCTATCTTCTAGGCGAACAATATCGCTACCAGCTTGGATGTATTGACCAAGATAAACGTTACGGATACCAACTACACCTGCAAATGGCGCTTTGATTTCACGACGATCGATGGTTGCTTTTAAACTCTCGATATCTGCTTTAAGCGAGTAGTAGTTTGCTTCAGCTTCATCGTAAGCTTCTTTAGAAATAGAACCTTTCTTAAACAAACCTTGGTAACGTTTGTATTTCGCTTCTGCTGCAGGAAGTTTCGCTTGTGAACTCTTCAAGTTCGCTTTTTCTACTTCAGAATCAAGCAAAACGAGGGGTTGGCCAGCTTCAACTTGAGTACCTGATTCAAAAGCGATCTTGTCGATAACACCGCTCGTTTCGTTCGCTACCGTCACACCTTGGTTTGGTTCGATAAAACCGATAGCTTCGATCACTGGTACCCAATCCACCGCTTTTACTTCCGTAACAGTTACTGGGAACTCAGGTTCAGGACGGTTTGCCATGTATTCAGCGATCTTTTGTTGCTTAAATAAATTGAAACCTATCACGCTGCCGAACAAGAGAACGGCGATAAGTAACATAAAGAAAGTCCACTTTTTCATTCTATTAAGAACTCCAAGTTAGTGTTTGATAATTGCATCCCAACTGGCTTCAATGGCTGCTTCCAGCGCATCGTCGTCCAATTGATAAAATCCCAAAGCATGTTTTCTCGCAAGCGCGACGCTTGCTTCAAAGCTTAATCCAGAGAGCACTTCGTTATCGAGAGGCTTAAAAACCCCTTCTTCTTTGCCCTGGTTGAAAAGGCGATCTACTTGGGCAAACATTTTTCGCTCAAGTTCCCACGTCTTGTTTCTTGTTGTGCAAGGTAACGAATCATATTGAACTCGATTACTGATGGCGTTTAAGTTGGAACCCGCCAAATTCCAGATGTTGAGCCACATGGTTCGATAGCGTTCCTTCAATGGCATGTCGTCATTAACACCCGCTTGCACCGCAGAGGCAATGCGTTTGGCTACGTTAAGACGCACTTCTTCCAATAGATGTTCTTTGTCTGAGAAATAGCGATAAATCGTCCCGGCGGCGACACCAGCTTCGTTGGCCAGCTTTTGCATAGAAAGCCCTTGAAAGCCAGACTCTGCAATTAACTGCTCCGCAGCGGCAAGTATTTGATCGCGTTTATCTACAGCAGGGTTGTCCGTCATAATCCTACTACCAGTGAATGAACGTTCATTCATTATAGCTTAAAGTCTGGTCTACTATGCAACAGAATGTTGCACCAATCGGGGTAAAATTTACGAGAAAATCACCGTAGCATTCAAAGAGCCACCCCTTTATCATAGGCGCCACATTTGTCACCCGCAGAGAATTTGTATGAAGCTGAACCCTAGACAAGATGAAGCCGTAAAATACGTGTCTGGTCCATGCCTAGTGCTTGCCGGCGCAGGCTCAGGTAAAACGCGCGTAATTACTAATAAAATTGCTTACTTGGTTCAGCAATGTGGCTACAAAGCAAGAAACATCGCGGCCGTGACCTTTACCAACAAAGCCGCGCGCGAAATGAAAGAGCGTGTTGGTCAAACCTTGGGTAAAGCCGAGTCGAAAGGTTTGATGGTTTCTACTTTCCATACCTTGGGTTTGAATATCATCAAACGTGAGTACAAGCAGCTTGGGTTAAAAGCGGGCTTTTCGTTGTTTGATGATCAAGACCAGATGGCGCTGTTGAAAGAGTTGACGGAAAAGCAACTCGACGGTGATAAAGACCTACTCAAACAACTATTGAGTACGATCTCCAACTGGAAAAACGACATGTTAACGCCAGAGCAAGCCAAAGCTATGGCGAAAGGCGAGCAACAACAGCTGTTCGCTTTTTGTTTTGAGATGTACCAGAAGCAGATGAAGGCGTACAACGCGCTCGATTTTGACGACCTGATCCTGCTGCCGGTATTGCTGCTGCGTAATAATGAAGACGTGCGTCAGCGTTGGCAAAATCGCATCCGCTATCTATTGGTTGATGAATACCAAGATACCAACACCAGTCAGTATGAACTTGTCAAATTGATTGTGGGTGAGCGCGGTCGCTTGACCGTCGTGGGTGATGATGACCAATCGATTTATTCGTGGCGTGGTGCCAAACCGCAAAACTTGGTGCTGCTCGGGCAAGATTACCCGAATCTGCGTCTGATCAAGTTGGAGCAGAACTATCGCTCGACCAGTCGAATTCTTCGTGCTGCAAACATTTTGATTGCCAATAACCCGCACGTGTATGAAAAATCACTGTTCTCAGAAATTCCTGACGGCGAAAAACTGAAAGTGTTGCTAGCCAAGAACGAAGAGCACGAAGCAGAAAGGGTCACGGGTGAGTTGATTGCGCACAAGTTCTTAAATCGCACGGAATATCGAGATTATGCGATTTTGTATCGCGGTAACCATCAATCGCGTTTGATTGAAAAATCACTGATGCAAAACCGCGTACCCTACAAACTGTCTGGCGGTACGTCGTTTTTCGCGCGTGCCGAAATCAAAGACATCATGGCGTATCTTCGAGTGTTGGTGAACCCTGACGATGACAACGCATTTCTGCGCATTGTGAACACGCCGCGACGCGAAATTGGCCCGGTAACGTTAGAAAAATTGGGCAGTTACGCCAATATGCGCGGCAAAAGCCTATTTGAAGCAAGCTTTGAAATGGGATTAGAACAACACCTATCGGGGCGTGGTCTCGAAAATCTGCGTCGCTTTACACAATGGTTGGTGGCGATTGCCGATCAAGCTGAGCGAGGCAACACAGTAGAAGCTGTTCGTTCCTTGGTTCGTGACATTCATTACGAAGATTGGCTGTACGAAACCTCAGCCAGCCCGAAAGCCGCTGAAATGCGCATGAAGAACGTTTCGGATCTCTACTCTTGGATTGTGGCTGACTTAGAAGGTGACAATTACGACCAAGAAGAGAAAACGCTGAAAGAAGTGGTTCAACGTTTGACCTTGCGTGACATGATGGAACGCGGCGAAGAAGACGAAGACAGCGATGCCGTTCAATTGATGACATTACACGCATCAAAAGGTCTAGAGTTTCCTTACGTTTATTTGATTGGTTCGGAAGAGGGCATATTGCCGCATCAAACCAGTATTGATGAAGATAACGTCGAAGAAGAGCGACGCTTGATGTACGTAGGCATCACCCGCGCACAGCGAGAGCTGACGTTTACCATGTGTAAAGAGCGTCGCCAGTTTGGTGAGTTGATCAAGCCGACTCAAAGTCGTTTTTTGGATGAGCTGCCGTTTGATGATGTCGAATGGGAAGTGAACAAAAAGCCTGTGTCTCAAGAAGAACGAATGGCAAAAGGTCAGGCACACATTGCAAACCTGCGCTCGATGTTTAAGAAGTGATCACTTTGATCTTACGGTAAATCAAGTTCACTCCAAACAAAAAGGCTTGCCGATTGGCAAGCCTTTCTTAATTCAGATGAGTCGCCGCTGGATTACAAGCCATCAATCATGTGGTCGATGGCTGCAATGACTTCATCATCAGAACAGTCCATACATGTACCTTTTGCAGGCATCGCGTTGAAGCCTTCAAGCGCGTGCTTCACTAGCACGTCTTTGCCTTGCGCGATACGCGGAGCCCAATCGTCAGCATTGCCTGATTTTGGCGCGCCGTTTACACCAGATGCGTGACAAGCAATACAAAAAGTACCGTAAACTTTGGCGCCATCACGTGGACCGGTTGGTTCTTCCTTCACAGGCTCTGAACCTGCTAGATAAACATCACCGACAGGTTTGATGCGTTCTGCGATCGCATCGTATTCAGTTTGGCTGATGTCAGAAGCTAAAGCTGCCGTAGAGAAAGTTAAGGCAGCGAACAAAACGCTAATCATTTGTCGAGACATATCCATTAAACCCACTTCACATTCCCGAGGTAAGTGACTTACCTATTTATATAGTTAGAGTATTGATACCGCGTCGAGAAAATCATTCGAAATCTCTCCGATGGCATAAAATGATTAAACAACTTGGTTGCAGCTGTTAAATCAATGTAAATAATGGGTGATTATATCCCGATAACTTGTTGCAATAAACAACAAGTTATCCATGACAGGGCGTGAATCACATCAAAAATACACTTTAAAGGCAGATAACTGTCGAAAAAGAGACCAAACGATAAAAAAAGTAAAAAAAGTACTAGACGGCATAGTGTGATATCCGTATTATTCCACTCCGCCGATAGGGCATGCGCCCGTAGCTCAGTTGGATAGAGCGTTGGCCTCCGGAGCCAAAGGTCGAAGGTTCGAATCCTTTCGGGCGTACCATACCCCGGAGGAAAAGTCGGTAAAACTCAATGGTGGCTATAGCTCAGTTGGTAGAGCCCCGGATTGTGATTCCGGTTGTCGCGAGTTCAAGTCTCGTTAGCCACCCCATTCTTTCCTTTTTGGATAGAATACGGTAGCATTGCTTCCCATCTTGATGTTGAATCAGGATAAAACTTAAGTCGGTGAATAGCGCAGCTTGGTAGCGCATCTGGTTTGGGACCAGAGGGTCGGGGGTTCGAATCCCTCTTCACCGACCACTATCTAGTTTATGGCTACATAAGTAGCGGTGAACATAAAAATTTGATGGTGGCTATAGCTCAGTTGGTAGAGCCCCGGATTGTGATTCCGGTTGTCGCGAGTTCAAGTCTCGTTAGCCACCCCATTCTTTCTATAAAGAATACATGCTCGGTGAATAGCGCAGCTTGGTAGCGCATCTGGTTTGGGACCAGAGGGTCGGGGGTTCGAATCCCTCTTCACCGACCACCATTAGAAAGCCTGCTTTTTAGCAGGCTTTCGTCGTTTTAGAGTTTATTACATAGTTTGGTCGACAATACTTCAAAGGATTTGGACCCAAGTGGGGGTCGCCTGAAGTTAGAATATAGCTCTTCACCAACCGCGATTTAAAGCCTCAGTCGAAAGACTGGGGCTTTTTTGCATTTTAGCCACTCTATTTTCCGTCATATTAACTGATAGTGGCTAGCCAGAAGATTTCTATCAGCAGAACATATCGAGCTTTGCGTACGAACTGAAAGGTTGGTGCAGCTTTTGGTGCTTTAGACCACCCATGATCCCAGAGCTTTTCGCGCAGATAAAATAAACCCCAGCTCAATGTCTGGGGTTGTGGTTTTCTTAATCCGCTGTTGTTATTGGGCGAGTGTTTTCAGGATTTCTTTTAGCTCGACGGTTTCTCGGATTTCAAAGTTCGGCGTTATCTCTGTTGGATTACTTGCGCCAGTCGCATTCACCCACACACTCAAAATACCCATGTTGTTTGCGCCTGCGATGTCTGCCGCTAAAGAGTCACCGATGTGTAAGGCTTCTTCTGGTTTGACGTCGACAAGATTCAAGGCTTTTTGGAATATGCTGGCCGCTGGTTTTTCTTCTGGCTCTTCGCCACCCACAATAATATGGTCCACCCATTCATCCATTTGTGTTGCTTTCAATTTGGGGTGCTGCGAGAAAATTGGACCGTTAGTGATCACAACAAGTTTGTAGTGCTTACGTAGATCCGTCAGCATTTCTTTTACGCCAGGGAAGAAAGTGAACGCGCCCATACGTGCTGAATCAAAATAGTGTTGTGCTTGCTGAGCTTGCTCTGCATCGATGTGGATGCCGTCCTCCGCCAAAATCGTTTGGATCAGACCACAGCGAAAAGCATTTTCGTCTGGAAGAAGAGCAACCAGCTGAGGAAACTCTGCGTTGAGCTTTTTATATACCCCTTGCAAATAGCGTTGTAAGAATGCTTGAGGATCAGAGATTTGTGGATACGTTTGTTGAATCCAGGCAGCAAATTTTTGCCCTGCAGCTTTGTCTGCTTGGGATGTGCCACATAACGTCTCGTCCATATCAAAAAAAATCGCTTTAAGCACAGGGGCTCCTTTCATTCGCTACTTAGTCACTGGCGTCGAAAGCCTATTATCCCACTCTAAATCGCATCGTAAAGAGGCAATCCGTCAGCAAATTGTGCAGTTTCGTTTACGCTTAAGTGATGCTGTTCTTTTGGCTTAATCATTAAACCGCATAACGGGCGCATAATCGCAATTTTGAGGAGGTTTCCTCTGTTTTGTTGTGGTGCTCACGTTTTAGCCTTAGGTGAAGCCGGTTAACTTTGGTTTTTTATGTTTGCCGACTATTTTGTTAGTAACATTTTATGCCGAAAAATCGCTTTTGGTACGATATATTGTTTGGTAAATGTTAATAATCACGCATGAATAGTGTGGTTATAGTGTGAGGTGATGTTGTGCCTATATTTAGAGCATTTTTCTAGTTTTAATGGTGCATGGCGCACAAAAATGGGGTGATATGAAAGTGGTTAAATACTTGTTAATGCATTTTTATTCGCTCATTGTGCGTGTATTCAATGTTTTTACGGCGGAATATACTTTAATTGTTGCTTTTTTGTGTGATTTTTGCCAAATTGTTTCCGCATTAAGATTTCAGAGTATTATTCTGAATTTGAACGGATTCATTCAGGTGATGAATGGCACGGGCTTTCCCAGTGCGATTCGATACCACAGACAAGGCAGTAGAGGTCTGAAATGTCACTATTAGAGGTGAAAAACCTTCGTATTGAGTATCCATCCCGACACGGCGTTCACGCGGCCGTGAAATCACTTTCGTTTAATATTGAACGAGGTGAAATCGTGGGTGTTGTTGGCGAATCCGGTGCGGGTAAGTCCACCGTTGGTAACGCCGTTATCGATTTGCTGAGCCCTCCGGGACGCGTTGCCAGTGGCGATGTCTTTTTGGATGGTGAAAAAATCTCTGGCTTAACACCAGAAGCGATGCGTAAGGTGCGTGGCTCGAAGATTGGTTTTATCTTCCAAGACCCTATGACCTCTCTTAACCCTTTGTTTACGGTTGAGCAGCAGCTAAAAGAAACCATTCATGCCAACATGAAAGTATCTGACGACGAGGCGTATCAACGCGCGTTGTCTCTGATGCAGCAAGTCGGCATCCCTCAGCCTGAAAACCGTCTTAAACAGTATCCTCACCAGTTTTCTGGTGGTATGCGTCAGCGTGTGGTTATCGCGATCGCTTTGGCTGGTGAGCCAGATCTGATCATCGCCGATGAGCCAACCACGGCACTGGACGTATCAATCCAAGACCAAATCCTGAATCTTATCCGAGAGTTGTGTATCCAGAACAATGTTGGTTGTATGTTGGTTACGCACGACATGGGTGTGGTTTCAAACGTTACAGACCGCGTGGCGGTGATGTACCGTGGCGATCTTGTTGAGTTTGGGCCAACGGCAAAAGTGTTGGGTAACCCAGATCACCCATACACGCGCAGCTTGATTTCGGCGGTTCCTCGCTCAGACAGAAAGCTCGATCGTTTCCCTCTGGTGAGTTACATCGAAGAAGCGACAGAAATGAAGTCGCTAGACATTAAGAACCACTGGCTGGGTCAAAGCCAAGATCAGCGTGAGTACACTGGCCCGTTGTTGGATGTGAAAAACGTCAACCTAAGGTTTGTGACTAAGGACTCTTTGTTTGAAAGCCGCCGTGAGTACGTGCAGGCATCGAACAATGTGAGTTTTGAGGTGCACGAAGGTGAGACGTTTGGTCTGGTGGGTGAGTCAGGTTCGGGTAAGTCGACCATCGCGCGCGTGATTGCTGGATTGTATGAGCCAAACTCTGGCCAAGTGAAATTTGAAGGCATCGATCTCACGGCGATGAAGTCGGAAAAAGAGCGTCGTCCGATGCGACGTCAAATGCAGATGGTGTTCCAAAACCCATACACGTCTATGAACCCTCGTATGAAGGTGGCAGACATTATTGCCGAGCCAATTCGTTTCCATAAACTCACCAAGAATGAAGCAGAAACACGTCAAATCGTGAATGATTTGCTTGATCATGTTGGTTTGGGTCGCATGGCTGGCGTGAAATATCCTCATGAATTCTCTGGTGGTCAGCGTCAGCGTATTTCGATTGCGCGTGCCCTGGCAACTCGTCCTCGACTTTTGATTTGTGATGAACCGACATCAGCGTTGGATGTGTCGGTACAGGCACAAATTCTGAACTTGCTAAAAGATCTGCAAAGTGAACTGAACCTAACGATGTTGTTTATCAGTCACGATTTACCGGTGATTCGTCAGATGTGTGACCGAGTAGGTGTAATGCAGATGGGCACGTTATTGGAAGTCGCGCCTACCGAGCAGCTCTTTACTGCTCCACAGCACGAATACAGCAAAAAATTGATCTCTCTGATGCCTGAATTTACGGGCTTGCGAGAAGAAATCAAAACGGCATAAACTAAGTATTTCGCTTGGCTGATCTTTAGTCATTATAAAGACGCAAACACAATAACAAGGGATCCGGATCCCCGCATGAAGGAGTTATGCAAATGAAAACCATGAAAAGCAAATTAGCAGTGGCGCTAATGGCTGCGGGCCTTAGTTTTAATGCGCTAGCAGCAGATATTAAAGTTGGCTACGCTGCTGACCCAGTATCGCTTGACCCGCATGAGCAGTTGTCTGGCGGTACACTGCAAATGTCACACATGGTATTTGACCCTCTAGTTCGTTTCACTCAAACAATGGACTTCGAACCTCGTCTAGCAGAAAGCTGGGAACGTGTTAACGACACAACGGTACGCTTCAAACTGCGTGAAGGCGTGAAGTTCCACTCTGGTAACTCGCTAACAGCGGATGATGTGGTGTGGACATTTGAGCGTCTACAAAGCTCTCCAGACTTTAAAGCGATCTTCGACCCATACGAGAAAATCGTAAAAGTGGATGACTACACGTTCGATTTGGTTACTAAAGGCCCATACCCACTTGTTCTGCAAACGGCGACGTACATCTTCCCTATGGACAGCAAGTTCTACTCAGGTAAGACAGAAGACGGCAAAGACAAGTCTGAACTAGTGAAGCACGGTAACTCATTTGCATCGACTCACGTTTCCGGTACTGGCCCATTCATCGTGACATCACGTGAACAAGGCGTAAAAGTGGAATTTGAACGCTTCAAAGATTACTGGGATAAAGCGTCGAAAGGTAACGTTGATAAGCTAACGCTAGTACCAATCAAAGAAGACGCGACTCGTGTGGCTGCGCTTCTTTCTGGTGGCGTCGATATGATTCACCCAGTAGCGCCAAACGATCACCAACGTGTGAAAGATGCGAAAGGCATCGATCTCGTGACACTACCTGGTACACGAATCATCACGTTCCAAATGAACCAAAACAGCAATGAAGCGTTGAAAGACGTGCGCGTTCGTCAAGCTATCGTGCATGCGATCAACAACGAAGGCATCGTGAAGAAAATCATGAAAGGCTTCGCGACAGCTGCTGGTCAGCAAAGCCCTGCTGGTTACGTTGGTCACAACGAAAAACTGGTTCCTCGCTACGATCTGAAGAAAGCTAAAGAGTTGATGAAAGAAGCGGGCTACGAGAACGGCTTTGCCCTAACTATGATTGCGCCAAACAACCGTTACGTGAACGATGCAAAAGTTGCACAGGCTGCGGCGGCAATGTTGTCTAAGATTGGTATTAAGGTTGATCTGAAAACCATGCCAAAAGCGCAATACTGGCCAGAGTTTGATAAATGTGCGGGTGACATGCTGATGATCGGTTGGCACTCAGACACTGAAGACTCTGCGAACTTCAACGAGTTCCTAACAATGACTCGTAACGAAGAGACAGGTCGTGGCCAGTATAACTGTGGTTACTACTCAAACCCAGAAATGGACAAAATTGTAGAAGCAGCGAACGTGGAAACGGATCCAGCGAAACGTGCAGAAATGCTAAAAGGCGTTGAAGCGACGCTTTACAACGACGCAGCATTTGTACCGCTACACTGGCAAAGTGAAGCGTGGGGCGCGAAGTCTAACGTGAAAGCAGCAGACATTGTGAACCCAATGGTTATGCCTTACTTCGGCGACCTAGTGGTTGAATAATCACATGATGTAGTTAGAAGGAGGGGACGTATTCCCTCCTTCATGAGCTTCTCTCAAGGGATGCTTGATGAGGCTCATCACTCAGCTCAGTTTTGTTTCAGTCGGATTGAGCGAGTTTTACAGACTGAATTTTCTCTCTAAATTTAGAGATCTATGGATAGTTAAGGGGCAAGGAATGTTTTCGTTTCTGGTCAAGCGCCTGTTTCAGGCACTGATAGTGATGTTTGTGATCAGTTTGGTGGCGTTTGCCATTCAGGACAACCTGGGTGACCCGCTGCGTGAGCTTGTAGGTCAGTCGGTTTCAGAGTCGGAGCGTCAAGCGCTGCGTGATGAACTGGGCCTGAACGATCCCTTTATCACAAAGTACACTCGCTTTGTCGGTAATGCACTGCAAGGTGATTTAGGTACGTCTTACTTTTTCAAGCGCCCAGCGGTTGAGGTTATTCTTGATAAGCTGGTGGCGACACTAGAGCTCGTGTTTGGCGCGACGCTCATCATTATTGTTTTATCGATACCACTTGGGGTGTACTCCGCGATTCACCCGAAAAGTATCTTCACCAAATTTGTCATGGCGATGAGTAGCGTCGGTATCTCGATTCCGGTCTTCCTGACGGCGATCATGCTGATGTACGTCTTCTCCATAGAGCTTGGTTGGCTGCCTTCCTACGGGCGGGGTGAGACCGTCAACGTGCTCGGTTGGGAGTCTGGCTTCTTTACCATTGATGGTATCAAGCACCTGATCTTGCCGTGTATTGCGCTGGCATCGATCATGTTGCCGCTGTTTATCCGTCTGGTTCGTTCAGAAATGCTGGAAGTACTGAGTTCGGAATACATCAAGTTCGCTAAGGCTAAAGGCCTGAACTTACAAAAGATTTATTACCAACATGCACTTAAGAACACCATGCTACCGGTACTGACGGTAGGTGGCGTGCAAATTGGTACCATGGTGGCCTACACCATCCTCACAGAAACCGTGTTCCAATGGCCGGGCACTGGCTTCCTTTTCCTAGAGGCGATTAACCGTGTTGATACACCGCTAATCACAGCCTACGTAATCTTTGTTGGTCTGATCTTCGTGGTAACCAATACCATCGTTGACTTGCTGTACGGCATCATCAACCCAACTGTGAACCTAACTGGAAAAGGAGCTTAATCATGAGCCAAACCAATACTCCTGCTGCTCCTTCAGCCGTTCCATCTGCGTGGGAGCGCTTTAAAAACTCGGATTTCTTGTACTACTTCAAGCGCGACAAAGTGGCGATGGCGAGTTTTACGGTGTTTTTGATGTTCTTGGTGCTAGCACTGGCGGCGCCAATTCTGGCACCAACTGACCCGTATGATCTGACATCTATCGATATCATGGATTCAGAATTACCACCATCTTGGATGGACGGCGGTGAAGAACGCTTTGTGCTCGGTACGGATGAGCAAGGCCGTGATATTTTATCGACCATTCTTTACGGCTCTCGTTTGTCGCTGACGATCGGTTTTCTAGCGGTCGGTCTACAGCTTGTACTGGGCATCATCATTGGTCTGTCGGCTGGCTACTTCGGCGGTCGTATCGATAGCTTCTTGATGCGTTTTGCAGATGTGCAGTTGTCGTTTTCAACCATGATGGTAGCGATCATCGTCTCGGCCATTTTCAAAGCCAGTTTTGGCAGCGATTTTTACAGCCAATACGCGGTCGTGATGCTGGTGGTGATCATCGGTGTGGCTGAATGGCCACAGTACGCGCGTACGATTCGTGCATCGGTACTGGCAGAGAAGAAGAAAGAATATGTAGAAGCGGCACGCGTGATGGGCTTTAAAGCTCCACGCATCATGTTCCGCCATATTTTGCCGAACTGTTTGTCACCAATCTTGGTTATCTCAACCGTTCAGGTGGCCAACGCCATCATGTCGGAAGCGGCGCTGTCGTTCCTAGGCTTGGGTCTGCCTGTTGACCAACCATCTTTGGGCGCGTTGATCAGCATCGGCTTCAACTACATCTTCTCTGGTGCTTGGTGGATTACAGCCTTCCCAGGTATTGTGCTAGTTACTTTAGTACTGGTTATTAACCTTCTGGGTGACTGGTTACGTGATGTATTTAACCCGAAACTGTACAAAGGTTAAGAATTTAGACATAGAGCATTGTTAAATCGCTCATTTCCTTCCTAAACTGAGAGCCGGATGCAATTCCGGCTCTTTTTTTGCTTGTTATTCTTTATTCACATTTTTTTGGCGCTTTGCCGCCATAATGACTTTACCCACTAGTTCAGAGTGAAGCGTATGGAAATGAAGAAGGCACACCTCTCATCACGCATTGTCCAATCAGGCCTCAGCTTAGGAGGGCTATTGCTGTGCGCCCAATTTTCAGCCCCGGTATTGGCCGATGACTTTCTTTGTCAGGCGACTCAAGCGAGCGACAAAGAACTGCCGATGCTAGAGAAAAGTTGCCCAATCGGTCAGGGAGTTTGGGGAAAGAAAGTGCCGCAAGGAGGCAATGATTTCTATTGGATTCAATGTGGCTTGCTGCCTAAACCAATGCCACTTGCCAAAGCCAAACCCATTTACAGCAAAATCACCACCGATGTTTGGATGAAGCCCGAAGCAAAGGGCTATCGTTGTCTTATTGGGCCTTATACAGAATTTTCTAAAGCGTCTGCTGATTTGCGAGGAGTCAAAACCTTGTCGAACTATCGCGAGGCATTTATTCGTGTGGTTGGCAAAGGGAGTGACAACACCGTGAAGCAAACGCAGCCGTCATCAAAGCCGACTCCTGTCGCCAAACCAAACGTCGCCCCGAAGCCTGTTGCGCCAGTCGTGACCAGTCGTCCAGATACCGAGGCGTTTAAAGCTTCTGCGACAAAAACGACAGCGCAGCCAGTTACGGCAAAAGAGCCGAAACCGAGCACGACAACAAAACCGGTTGCGAAAGCAAAACCAGCACCGAGCGTAAAAAGCAATGGAGAGGTGGAAGTGCGCTTGCGAGCGTCTCTACATGGCAAAATGTATGTCGTGCCTTACCTGTTAGATAATCAGTTTTATATGGAATATGGTAAGCCGTGGAATCGACTCAACTACGAAAGCTCGCAACAGATTTGTCAGCAGTTGGGCATGTCGCTCGCCACGGCGACTGAATTTAAAGCGTTGCGAGATTCTGGTGTGATGGAGAAGAACAAATGGCCGCTGCAATTGCCGTATTGGGGTAAAGATAAGAAAGGCTTGTTTGCCGATCGAGAACCAAATCAGTTAACCGGCACGTCGTTGTTGAATGTGATGTGTGTGAAGTAGCGGTTGTTCATCCTTAATGCATCCATACATTTTAGGACGAAACGCGCTTTTCAAAACGAAGAAAGCCCCGCGATGCGGGGCTTTTTTGCGGTCTCAAATATTGTTGCTACTTGAGAGGTGTTTCTTTGTGACAGTTTGAGCAAATGTACACTTCTTTGATACCGACAAATCGTTCCCAGAAGGTTCGACGTCTTCTACGTAAATGCACACTGTCGCAACAAGGGTTGACGATGGTTGCTTTAGTCATCGTCACCTGGCTCCAAAATTGGTAGTGAAGCCGCGATGCTTGTCATTACTTCTTTGTTGTGAGAGTACAGGCCATATTCCGGCGCTGATTCATGACCGTTTTGCTCTTTACTCCAATGAATACCGATGTAGAAATCACCAAAATCACGGTTGATGTAACGATGACGAGTTTTGTAATCTGATTGTGAGCCCGTTTCTTCTAGAATCAGCAGTTCACGACCTTCATCATCCTTGATTTCCCAGTTTCCTGGCGTTTGGAAGCCGGTCGGCATGAACGACGAGTAATTGTAAGTGTCAGCGTCGTATTCGTATGTACCTGAAGAGTATTTCAGGATTTTGTCGTCGTCTTTGCCTTTACTTTCTACCATCAAGTCATGCTCTACCGTGCCATGCTTGATGTGTTCTGCAACCGAAAGTGATTCCGCAAACGGTGTGTTGCTTGAATCCATCCAGAACAGTTCATCATCTGAGATTTTAACGATAATCTGAGTGCCGTTATTCCCGGTTTTGTGCTGGTACAGCATTTCATACTCTTCGCCGTAGCTGTTGTATAGCTTGCCGTCTTTTAGCTCGACGTCTTCACAGTCTTTGTTGTTGTATTCCGCGTAACCGGTTTGTTGGTCAAGATCTGCAAGAATGGCGTAGGCATCGTGTTCCCATGTGTTTTCTAGGACGTCGCTGATGTTCGCTTTGTACTCTTGGTTCATCTCATCGTGGTTTGAACCCCAGCAGAATAGTAGGCCCTCAGAGTCTTGCATCAACATGGCATAGCCAATTTCACCATCTTTTTGCGCAAAGCTACCCATTTTCCATTCTTGACCGTTGAAGTGCGCTTGCGTGAAGCCCAAAGTCGGTACTACTGGTGGTGGCGTAACGCCTTCTTTTACTTCTGGCATGCTGAGTGCAATCTGCACCGCAGTATGACCATCTGTTGCGCTAATGGTAAGTGCTGCACCAGATTCACCAGCTTTTGTCGGTGTGCCTTTAATGGTGACAATCGCATTGCCATCTTCAATTGCTGATAGGCCTTCAATGCCTACGTAGTCCGCTGAGTAATCGGTGATCTGACCGTCTTTATCTTGGAACAAACCAGAAATATCGAGCGTTTGTTCAAACAGTTCGCCCTGTTGTAGGTACCAGCCATCAACAATGGATTGCAGGCGAGCTTGCTCTGCTTCAACAACCATTGGTGGTAAGTTTGCAGATTCGATTTCGATTTCGAATACTGCGCTCACAGTTGATAGCACATCCCCGTTAGAGTTTTTGTCCTGCGCCGTTAGAACAATCTCAAAATCACCGGATTTTTCTACGATCGCGGTTGGGTGTAGAACAATTAGGTTGCCAACTTTCTCAACTTCAATGCCTGTGCCCGCTAAATTATGCGTCAGTTTTGTGTTCACAAGGCTTTGGTCTTTGTCTTTGAAAAGACCTTCGATGTTTAGCTCAACGCCATTAAATGAAGCACCTTTTACGATTTTTGGTAGCTTATCCAGTTTATCTTCAGCTGCGTCTTCTATGGTTTCGTTGACGGTTAGCTTGTTGTTGACTACCGTTTCAGGCGCTAAGTTGTCGCTATTCGGCGTGCTATCAGTGATGACTGGACGTAGGCTTGGGTCATTGATGTTTTCGCCAGACGCGACAAGACGATCCACTTCTTGGTTTGCCGCTTGAGCAAACTCAGTCGCTTTCTTCTCGTAATTTGTTGGGTTTTGCGCTTTAGATTCTGTCAGAATCTGAGCGGTTTTATGTAGTTCGGCGTTTTTTGTCGCACCTTCAACAAAGTCACTGTACAGATCAATCGGAGCTTCCTCTGAGCCTCCCAATGCTTTGTTTACGTTTGCTTTCGCGTCTTCTTCAGTAATTGAAGGGTCTTTTGCCATTTCAATCGCCACAAGGTCCGTGATAGGTGAAATCACGTTAGACGATGATGGTGCGCGGAATACGATTTCGTGCGCCATAGCTTGGCTTGGGTGGTCCATATCTACGGTGTAGGTGCCAGCGTATTTCTTGGCATCCAAGGCGATAAGTTGTTTCTGTTTCGTACCGTTTGGAACGAGAGTTTGCAGTGCTAAAGTTTTTTCTGGTTTAGCGGCCAGTGTAAGCTGACCTTTCTCATCGGTCAGACCAAGAATAGATTCTTGAGTGTCCCATTGACCGTTGTTGTTCGTGTCTTCAAAAACAACTGCATTTTTGAAGTAGCCGTCAAAACCTGTGATCACAACACCGTTGCTTGCACTGCTTGAACCGCTATCTGAACCGCCACAGCCTGTAAGAGCGATAGCCACTGACGCTGCTAATAAACTCACCTTATTCATTATTCATTTGTCCTTGTTCGTTTCCGAATGAGAAAGTCGCTTTTTTTATTGTTGTTTTTCTTAAATCTCACTAGTGAGATTTAAGAAAGTTGTGCCTTTTTAATCACTATTGAGTAAGTGTTCAAGACACGAAAAACTGCATAAAACCCGTAAAATTTATTTGAGTTTTTTGTCGATGAGGAAGGAAATGAGACTTTGATCACGGTTACACTTTTTGTTTTTAGTGATTTAATGGTCAAAATAACATTATGTATTTTAAGTGGTTATTTTTTGTTGCTTGAGCGTAACGGCTTTGGGCTGTGATAAATCATATTGATTTTAAATTCTTCAACGCGATCAGCCAGTTCAGGCTTTGGACGTAAAATGTAGCTGTACACCTCGCCATCAAGTAGTTCGTCGTAAGGCGAGTAGCTCAGATCAAATGCTAACGATTGTTGTCTGGTCGTGGGGTTACTAATGTATTCGTAGCAGTCAATTAGGTAAGTCGGATCGTAGGGGTTAGGATCGGAGATGATGTCGACCTGATAGTCTCCTTGACCAGCAATGACATGGCTGCCATACCAGATGGCGACATCAGCACAATACAAGTTTGGATTGTAAGTGCGTAAGTTGAGATCGGAATCGATGCTTTCACCATGAGGCCCAATGACTTGAGTTCCATGGTGATAAATATAATTGCCGATTTCAGCCACGAGATAATCGCCGTTAGGGCGAGGTAGCAAATAGTCAAAAAAGGATATCTGGTATAAATATCGTCCTGTCGGTGCGTTGATGCGTTTTTCCATCGATTGCTTGTTCTTTTGCATGGTATAGCTTTCGAATTGTTTGCCATCAAACACGGTGGTGAAATAGTTCTGAGTCTCTTTATGAACCTGAGATGGGTACACCTTTTTGGTGGTCCAGATTTGACGAGCACCATTTGCGCTAACAATCAACGAGTCATCACTGATTTTGTAATGGCCCACTTTTTTTAGTGCTCCCTTTTCTGGGCATAAGCGCTTGTTGTTGGAGGCGGCAAAGTACACTTCTTCGTTTTCAAACTGAAACGCTTCGCAATACACCACTTCATACGCGTACGCGATACCGCCAAGGTTTTGTGTGGTTTCGAGGCGATACACAATGTCACCGACCAAAGGATGGTCGGTGTTGTTTTGCTCTTCTTTAACGACTGGCAATTCAAAACGGGTCGTGACCCAGGCGTAATCTTCTTCACCATGATGATTGTCACGAGCTGCCACGGCTAAGTAAATGGTTTGGTCGATTTCTTCTGGCGCACCTTGTACCACGATTTGGCCTTGGTTGAGCACCTGAAGACCATTGGCGTTTTCTAACCAGATCCGAGTGGTGAGCAGGTCACCATCGGGGTCTTCAAATAATTGGTTCAGACTTAACGAATTGCTGATCGGCTTGTTCTGCGTCAGCTCCCAACCATAAATGATGGTTTGCAGTTGCTGTTCGACCGATAGGTTGATGATGGGTTTGCTGTTGTTCGCCGCATCAACTTTGGGTTGTGGTGTCACCGCCGTCAGATCGTAAGGGTAGTAACCGTCAAACGTATCGAAAGGGTTCTCGGCGACGTTTTGTTGATCGAATGGGGTGGCATTAAGCACTGCATCTAAATCGAGAGAGCTCGAGCCATCCAACGCCGATGTTGTGAGCGCCTGCTTCACCTCAATTAACGACGTACGTTCACCATAGTGATGTTGGCTTTTTCTTTTATCGACAGGAGAGCTGTTTAAAGAGCTGGCCGCAGACGCCATGCTGCTCTCGTCACTTAACAAGTAAACGCCCAATAAACCGGCGCCGATCGCGCCGATAATCCACAGTTTCTTGGTCATGATTTATGCGTGTGCCATTCTTGATTGCAGCCAGCTGCGTGAGAACTTGAGGTCTTTTTCGATCAGGCTTGCGCTGCACTCTAGCAGTTCGCTGATCTCCTGGTTCTTCATGCCCATCAGGTATTTGAGTTTTAAGGCGCTCGATTGACGTGGGTAGCGTGTGCTAAAGCTATCTAAGGCTTTGTCCATGATGATCAACTGCTCAAAGCGGTCTTCTTCGTCCTTCATCAACGTGATGTGTTGGCGTTTTTGCGCTTGGTGTGAGCGAGCGTTGTCGATCAATATTTGGCGCATGACTTTAGCGGCCATTAAGAAAAAATCACGCTTGGTGGCGATTTCACTCATGTCGCAGTTTGACATCTTTAGGTAAGCATCATGAATCAATGCGGTGGTGCTGTTGACGCTGTCTGCCAATACTATGTTGTCGGTGCCGTATTTTTCGGCGTTGCGCTCACGTTCTTGTTGGGCGATTTTACGCAGTTGCAAATAAGCGAATTGGTACAGCTCGCTTTCGGCTTGTTTATTACCAGACTGCCACTGCTGAATAATGTGGGTTAGGGCTGAAGTCGTTGCCATGGTTATACCTCCTCGCTCACTTTGACAAATTCAGAAATCGTATGCGTTTCAATATGATCAGAACCATCTCGGTTACGACTAACGTTCTGTTGGTAGCGATACAAAATGCCTTGTTCCCAGTTGGCTCCCGCCGGTAAGTATTCCCAAGTGGTGTAGTTGATTTCTGCCGGAGTGGTTGACCAGCGCACCATGATGTTCATTTGCGCCAAATTGGCTTTCGGTTCGTCATTGTTTACCCACCACATATCGGCAAACTCGCGGGTGACATCTTGGGTGTATAGGCTTGCATCGGTTGGGCAGGTCTCGGCGCTGCGTGGCAATCGCATCACTTGTTGGTGGCGCATTAACAGACACGATTGTGTCATGGATTGCTGGTGGTATTGGGTTTGCTGCCACACGCCGAGGTAGTCGATGTCGTGCTCGCTGGTGTTAGGGTAGGAAAACCACAGCATTTCAGTGCGGTTGCTGTGTTGGATGTGTTTGTTGCGCCCGAGACCTTGTACTTTCTCCATAAAGAGCTCAGTGCTTGGGTCAAAATTCATCGCGACTGAGCGATATTTCCAGTCGCCTTCATCGTCAAAGTCTTCGAGAGAGAAGCCGTTCAAGTCGTTGCGGGTGCATCCTGTGATAGAGCAACCAACAAGGTTAAACCAATCCGCAAATTTGCTAATCGGCTCGACAATATCTTCCGTAATTTGGTGATTCGGCGATATGAAGCAACCTTGAAAATGGTCGCCAACACTCGGGTGTTCAATTAACGAATCTTTGGTGATGGTGAATCGGGTCTCACCAAAAGGGGGGCGATATTTGGGGTGATGTTTATAGCGCAGATCGTAGGCACAAGCGCGGCCCTGCCAATCTTTCTTTTTGATCACGATGTTTTTGAACGTGATGCCGCGAGGTTCAAAGATGATCTCATCAGAGGCAAAGTTTTCCTCAATGTACTGCTGGCTTTCGTTCAAGTGATCAATCGCCTCATCGACAGAAACCCAGTCGAGGTTGAGATGTCGTTTAGCGTCATCCAGATAATTGAGATCGAGACTCTTGAGCTGGCTTTGAAAGCGAGGATCAGACAACACACGGTTGGCTAAGACAATTTCCTCACGATTCTCAGGCGTGCTGTCGAGAGAAAGCAGCAGACGCGTCATATTGATGCTGCGACTGGGTTTGGTGGTTGCCATCGTTGGCGTAAGCACTTCTTGGCTCGATAAGGTTGTCAGCAGATAACCTTTGTCATCGTTACCAAGGAAGAAGCTGATCACATCACCTGGTTGGTAGTGAAATGCGCCTTGCTGAGTGACTCCTGTGATATTGGAACTGGTTTTGTAATACAGGCCAGTCACTGGAGAGTCGATAAAGTAGCCTTGCTTCAAGGTTGAAGCTGGCGGGTGTGAAGTGGCTGCAGAAGCATCTGCCGCCAAAGTGGACGTAGCCGTCAATGCAGACAGCCAAAATACCACTGAACGTGTATACATATTGTTTTAAGCCTTATTGGTTGGTGCTGTCCTTAGACGCACAATTTGGCTGACAACTCATTGGTGTAGTTAGGTGCTTCTCTGGCACCGGTGTCATCATCGCCAACAACATTTTTTGTTTTATATGTTTGGGGATATCTGGGTTAGAGAGTATCCGCCTTCGTGTTAGCTCCATCATGGAGTTCACCGAAAGATGTTCGACGTTCTGCCCCTTCGCATGGAAGATGAGGCGAGTCAGTTCGTACATCATATCTTCTGCAATCTTCTTCTCTTGTTGCAGTTGGATATTCTTTTGAATCAATGCATTACCAAATAGCACGCCGGATAAAACCAGAATGGCAGATAATGCTGCAGCCAGCGGACGGCGCTGCACTAAACGCAATGCGCTGTACAACGGCCAATGTTTTTTTTGTTCGATTGGGCGCCGCTCAAGCATGCGCTCAATATCAATTCTTAGTGCTCGAACGTCTGAATAGCGCAGTTTTGCGGCAGAGCGTGTCGCGCGTCTAATGACCCAGTAAACATCAGACCAAACGCGCGGTGACGGAAACATCATCGCGAGAATTTTACCCAGAGAGTACACATCGCTTTGTGCCGTCAGAAACTGACCAGTCTGTTGTTCTGGACTGGCAAAGTTTTGGCTAAACGCAATTAATGCGGGTGGGGATTCGCCACCGCTGTTTTGCACTTTCTGCGTCAGATTGAAATCGAGCAATTTCGGTCGTTTATTTGGGTCAATCAGGATATTTTCAGGCTTGAGATCGGCGTGTAACACGTGGTGGTGATGCGCGTGTTCCATTGCCTGACAAATCTGCTTAAACAGCGTGAACTTCTCACGGTCTGTCAGTGTGACTTCGGCAAGATAATCATCCAATGTTTGGCCAAACACGCGCTCCATGACGATGTAAACCGAGCCGTCATGCAGGCCGCCGTCAAAGACTTTCGCAATATAAGGGTGATTTAAACGTGCTAGTAGCTGCGCTTCATCGAAAAGTGCCCGTTGTCCGAGCACATTACTTAAATTGCTTTGGATGAATTTGATCGCAAGATCTTGCTCGAAGGTCTCATCTGCACGTTGCGCGGCATAAACGACGCCCATACCACCACGCCCCAACTCATGAGTTAGGCGATACTTACTGATCACTTCGCCACTAAGGTCGATCTCGCTGTTGGTCGCTTGATGAGCGCCAAAGTAAAGCAATTGCGTTAATCGCTCTTCTGGGGCTTCATGGGCTAAAAGGGGCGCGAGTTGAATGTATAGCTCAGGTTGACTCTGTTGCAATTCTTGGAGGTATTGCTGCTTTTGAGAGTCGTCCAGATCAAGAAGATGATAATAAACTTGGGTTTCGCTGGAGCCTAACTGCACAGTGCCTGATATCTTATTGTTTTACGTGCGCTATTTTATAAGAAACTCAATATTAATGTCATTTATTTATTCGTTTTGCGAGTGTTTCTTTAAAAACAACTCTGTAACAATAAGTGCATGATTTTATTGTGGATATTATGTTTGGCTTTTGGTGGCTTGTCGGCATCCTGTGTATTCGTCATAATGTTACATGTAACATTATTGATAAATCACATATTTATGGCTCAACAGAATAAAAAAACACGAACGACATTGCAGGATGTCGCAGACCAGGTTGGCGTAACAAAGATGACGGTTTCGCGCTATATGCGCAATCCAGAATCGGTGGCTGAGAAGACCCGCGTGAAAATTGCCGTGGCAATCGAGGAAATGGGGTACATCGAAAATCGCGCCCCCGCGATGTTGTCTAAGTCTTCCAGCAAAGCCATCGGCATCTTACTTCCTTCTCTGTCCAACCAAATTTTTGCTTCCTTTGTTCAGGGTATAGAGACGGTCACTAAGGCCAACGGCTACGAAACACTACTGGCACACTTTAGCTACGATGAGTTGGAGGAAGAGCGCAAAATCGCCTCTTTGCTTTCCTACCAAGTGGATGGGTTGATTTTGACTGAAAGTCACCACACTCCACGTACGTTGCAGATGATCAAAAACGCTGGCGTTCCGGTGGTCGAAACCATGGAGTTGCCGCCACAACCGATTGATATGGCTGTGGGCTTGGATCATGAAGACGCTTCGTACAACGCGGTGAAACGTATGTTGGACGCTGGCAAACGCACCATTGTTTACTTTGGCGCGCGTTTGGACACGCGTACTAAACTGCGTATGCAAGGTTATGATCGCGCGATGAATGAAGCCGGACTCGAACCCAAACATGTGTTAACTGGCGTGCACTCCAGTTTCTCCCTTGCGCATGATTTGCTTGAACGCGCACTGGAAACGTACCCAACGCTCGACGGGGTATTCTGTACCAACGACGACATCGCAATTGGTACTATGCTGAGTGCGCAGCAACGTGGCATTCAAGTCCCGCAGCAATTAGCGGTGGTGGGTTATAACGCCTTGGATATCGGTCAGACCATCAGTCCGAAGCTGACCAGCGTTGATACGCCGCGTTTCCAAATTGGTGTAAAGAGTGCAGAGCTTTTAATTGCGCGTCTGAAAGGTGAAGCGCAAGAAGAAAAAGTGTTTGATATGGGTTATCAGATCACTTCAGGAGAGAGTGTTTAACTCGCAGTTAACCGCTCTTCGTATTCGCTCATCAATGGTATTGGCAGGTTAGGGTATGGCACATCAGCTGGATGCATTGGATCTCAACTTAATGCGTTTATTAAAAGCCGTGGTGGAAAACCGCAGCATCAAGCTGGCCGCAATGCAGCTTGGCATTTCTCAACCGAGCGCCAGCCGCGGCGTAATGAAGCTTAAGCAAGTGTTTGATGACCCGCTATTTGTGCGTAAAGCGCATGGGGTAGAGCCATCTCCCATGGCGATTCGCCTTGCCGCCGAATTCGATAACATGATTGCACCACTGGAAAAAGTGGTGCAAGAGTTTGAAGTATTCGACCCTCAGCAATATCAAGGGCAGATCGCGATTGTAACCGACCCTTATTTGATGGATGAACAAGGGCAGCGATTGCTAACTGGCTGCCATCGAGCGTTCCCTAAAGCGCACTTTGCCTTTTCCAGTTGGAACAGTTACTCGCACGATGAAATGCTCGAAGGTGAGCACGATTACTGCATTCTTGACCAAGAGACCGAACTGTCGAAAGACATTTACATGCGCCCGTTATTTGTTGAAAAACGAGTGATTTTGGCGCGTAAAAACCATCCGACCTTGTCGAAAGTCAGCAATGATTGGGACACGGTCTCTAAACTGCCCCTTGTTTCTTTACCTGCGCCCGCGTCATATAAACCGCTTTGTACCGTGGAGTCCGAGTATCGCCGCATGGGCTATGAGCCCGTGGTGTTATTGAAATCCTATAATTTGCGCGTGGCTTGCCAAATGCTGCAAGAAACCGACGCAATTATGTATGCCAGTCAAAGCTCGGCATTGTTGATGCCGGAACTCGCATCTTACGCAATGCCACTCGTCAACCGTGAGTTCAGTCAGTTTGTGGTCTCTGGCGGTTTCCTTCAAACCAACCGCAACCATCCTTTGCACAGACATCTGCATAAAGTGGTGCGACAAACCCTCAATACGCCGCTGATTTTCACGCAGTGACGTCACTTTATGGCATCGGCTGAATGAGAGAGCAGGTGCTTTAACCTTGCCAATATTGTGTGATTACATAGACAACTTACTTCTTAAGATATTCAAAAATGAATATCTCAATTACCTGTCTCTTTTTCCTACCCAGCGCTAACCTTATCTCAAATAGTCAGGAGAAGTGGCTCATTTTTATCTTTTTAACTTTTTGAATGTCGATACAGGTACGCGACATTCACCATTCTCCGTTATGCATTTTTTTAATTTCTGATGGAGGATTAATCATGCTAGTTGCACGTCTATTTTTATTGCTCGCCATCGTTGCCGAAGTGGCTGGCACCAGCACAATGTCTCTTATCGGCCAAGGGCACGGGTGGTGGGGCTACATCGTAATGTATGTGCTGATCGCAATCTCTTACTACTTTCTCGCGTTTGCCGCGAAGAAAATATCGATCGGTGTTGCATATGCTGTCTGGGAAGGGTTGGGTATCTCGTTGATCACCGTGGTGTCGATCATCGCCTTTGATGCCAACTTAAACCATCAAGAGCTGTTTGGTTTGATGTTAGCCGTTGTCGGCATTGTGTGTGTGACGTTAGGGGAATCACATGATCAACCTAACGCCGAGAAAAACGCCGATAAACCGGCAAAAGAACGTTCATTTTCTGCTAGTACAAGGTGCGAATCATGAGTCAATTTTTTACGATGTCATTTGGATTTGTCGTGATGGCTGCCTTGGTCGATATCATGGCCAATATGGCGCTGACACGCTCAAAAGGTTTTAAATACAAAGGCTGGGGCATTGCGGCGATTGTGTTGGTACTGACAGCATTCACGCTGTTGGCACAAGCGGTTAAAGAGATCGACTTAGCCATTGCTTATGCTTCTTGGGGCGCGATCGGTATCTTGGGTACCGCAGTGGGTGGAGCCTTGCTGTTTAAGCAGAAACTTAAGCCAATCGGCTGGTTTGGTATCTTTGTGGTGATTGCTGCGGTCGTGGTGATGAAAACCGCTTAATCAAGCCAAACAAAAACAACGAAGACAAATACAAAGAGCGGAGTATCAAACTCCGCTCTTTTTGTTTTTCTGGCTTAAACAATGAAGCTTGCGCCTTCTTCTGCACTAGAGACGTTTTGGCGGATCACGCTAAACAAGCCTCGTCCCCATGTTTGTTGGGTAGATTCGGTGTCGAAATGAATCAACTCGCGACCAGTGGTATCGCTTAAGTTGTTCAGTTCACCCGTTTGGCAATCCAGACGAATCAAATCGCCGTTGCGCACCAAACCAATCGTGCCGCCACGAATGGCTTCTGGAGAAACATGAATCGCAGACGGAATTTTACCTGACGCGCCAGATAAGCGACCGTCAGTAACCAGCGCCACTTTAAAGCCCGCTTTTTGCACGTTACCTAAAATTGGCATCAGCTTGTGCAGTTCAGGCATGCCGTTTGCCGCTGGGCCGTTGTGTGTGACCACAACGATGCAATCTTTGTTCAGCTCACCACGTTTGTATGCGGCTTCCACTTCGTGTTGGCATTGGAATACGATCGCTGGTGCCACAATCACGCGTTGCTCTTCTTTCACCGCAGACACTTTCACCACGGCTTTGCCCAAGTTGCCAGTCAGTACGCGAGTGCCGCCGGTGTTTTGGAAAGTGGCGTCTGGTTTGGCGATCACGTCACCGTCTTGGCTGCCTTGGCACGGCGTCCAAGTCAGTTGGCCACCGACAAGGCTCGGCAGCGTCATTTGGTCTTCAAATTCACCAAACACGGGTTTCACATCGCGATGCAAAAGCTCGGATTGGTTCAAGCGGTGCAATAACGCAGGCACGCCCCCCGCGTCTTGGAACGCGTTCATATCGGCTGGGCCGTTCGGGTAAACGCGAGCTAACAAAGGAACCACATCCGACAGATCGCTGATGTCTTGCCACGTGAGCAAGATGCCAGCAGCACGCGCCACGGCGATCATATGAATGGTGTGATTGGTGCTGCCGCCAGATGCAAGTAGAGCGATGATGCCGTTGACCAAGCTCTTTTCTGTGACCACCTCGGCCAGCGGACGGAAGTGTGCAGAACCCGCCGTCATTGAGGCGATTTTCAGAGCCGCGTGATCGGTTAACGCTTTACGCAGTTGGGTATGGGGATGAATGAATGCCGAACCTGGCAGCATCAAGCCCATGGCTTCGAACACCAACTGGTTGGTGTTGGCGGTGCCGTAAAACGTACACGTACCCGCAGAGTGGTAAGCGCGACACTCCATATCCAGCAGAGCGTCTTTGCCGACTTCACCCGCTGCGTATTTTTGGCGTACGTCGACTTTCTCTTCGTTGCTGATGCCTGTTGCCATCAGACCCGCTGGTACAAACGCAGTCGGTAGGTGCGCGTAAGACAGCGCGCCCATCAGTTGTCCCGGGGCAATTTTGTCACAGATACCAAGCAGTAATGTGGCATCAAAGACATTGTGGCTCAAAGACAACGCCGTTGATTGCGCAATTAAGTCTCGCGAAAACAGCGACATATCCATGCCTGCTTGACCTTGAGTCACCCCATCGCACATCGCAGGCACACAACCTGCGACTTGCGCTGTATGGCCGTAGTCCGCCAGCACTTGTTTGATTTGCGCTGGGTAGTCTTGGTACGGCTGGTGGGCGCTCAACATGTCGTTGTAGGCGCTGATCAGCGCGACATTGGCATGAGTAAAATCGAGAATATTTTTCTTTTCAGAAGAGCAAGAAGCGGCGACTGCATGGGCTAAGTTACCACAAGATAAACCAACACGGCCTTTGCCAGCTTCGGCTTGCACTTCGGTGCGAGCAAGAAACGCAGCGCGCGCTTCACGGCTGCGCTCGGTCAAACGTTGTGTGACCTCAAGAACAACAGAGTGAGTCATTACGCCACCCCGATCGCTTGCATTTTGATTAGCTCAGCGGCAGAGCGTTCCACCACGTCGCTGATGTCTCCGTCGATACTGACGATCAGAGTTTGAGGCTCGTTGTCTGGGCGCTCTAGCGTCTCGAATTGGCTCTTCACCATGTTTTCTTTCATGAAGTGGCCTTTGCGCATACGCATGCGATTAAGGATCAACTCCATATCGCCATCAAGGAACAGGAAGGTCACGTTGTCGTTGCCTTCGCGGATCTGATCGCGGTAAATCTTTTTCAGTGCTGAACAGACAATAATGCCGTGTTCGTTTTTGCTTTCTAGGCTGTACGCCGCATCACGAATGCGTTCTAGCCATGGCTTGCGATCATCATCGTTCAGAGGCTGGCCCGATGCCATTTTCTGAATGTTCGCTCGTGGATGAAGATCATCACCATCAATGAATTTACGCCCTAGCTTTTTCGCTAGATGCTCACCAATTGTGCTTTTACCACTAGCACAAACGCCCATAACGATGACACTACTACCAGCCATAACTTATCCTCATAACCAAATTTGCGCGTGATCTCAATTTTTGAATTCACTTTAAAATATGGGTTTATCTTATTCATGTTATCGGTAACATGTTACCGGTAACTGAAATAAATGTGAACCATAACACAAACAATAATTCTTAAAGGTGAACCTATGGAGCAATTAACCCAAGCCCCAGATCCTACGTTCCTACTGACGATTGCAGGCCTTGCCATTGCAGCGTTACTCGTTCTGATCATTAAACTGAAAGTCCATGCTTTTGCTTCCCTTACTATGGTGAGTTTAGGCACAGCAATCGCCACTGGCGTTCCTTCTGAGAAAGTCGTATCGACCATGATGGGCGGCTTCGGCGGCACACTGGCTTCCGTGGCATTGCTGGTTGGTCTTGGTGCGATGATCGGTAAAATTCTTGAAGTGACTGGCGGTGCGAAAGTGCTGGCAGACACTTTGATTGGTCGCTTTGGTAAAGAGCGCGCACCATTTGCTTTGGGCGTCGCTTCATTACTGTTTGGCTTCCCAATCTTCTTCGATGCTGGCCTTGTAGTGATGATGCCAATCATCCTAAGTGTGGCGGCTCGTTTTGGTGGCTCACCAATTAAATACGCGTTGCCTGCAGCTGGTGCTTTTGCGGTTATGCACGCGTTTGTTCCACCACACCCAGGTCCGGTTGCAGCGGCAGAATTCCTTGGCGCAAACATCGGTCTGCTATTGGTGGTGGGTATTTTGGTTGCTATTCCAACTTGGTACCTTGGCGCTTACCTATTTGGTTTGTACGCGGGCAAAAAATTCGATATCCCACTATCTAAAGCCTTCTTTAATGGCGAAGCAATGGTGGATGAGCGCAACGCACCAAAATTTGGCACGGTTATGACCATCCTTGTGCTGCCAGTCCTGCTAATCTGTTTGGATACGGTATTGAACACACTGGCGGTTGCAGGTTTGATTGATGGCAAAACGGCACTGGTTGAGTTCCTACGTATGCTAGGTAAAACTCCAGTCGCGTTGCTGATTACTTTGATTGTCTGTCTGGCTGTGTTTGCCAAAGACTACGGCATGGCAAAACTAGAAAAATTGTGTGGTGAGTCATTGGCTCCAATCTGTGGCGTTATCCTAGTAACGGGTGCTGGTGGCATGTTTGGCGGCGTACTGCGCTCAAGCGGCATCGGTGATGCACTGGCTGACGTTCTTACAGACACAGGTATGCCTGTGATTGTGGCGGCGTTTGTGATTTCAACCTGTCTGCGTGTTGCTCAAGGCTCGGCAACCGTAGCGCTAACCACTACGGCGGCTCTTATCGCGCCAGTTGTGGCTGCATCAACAGGTTTGAGTGAACTAGACCTTTGCTTTATCGTAATCGCGATTGCGGGTGGTGCAACGGTACTGTCTCACTTCAATGACTCTGGTTTCTGGTTGGTATCTCGTCTGCTTGAGATGGATGAGAAAACCACATTAAAAACTTGGACGGTAATGGAAACGTTACTTGGCGGTATCGCGTTTATTATCGTCGCAACATTAAGCTTTATTCTTTAGAGGTTCCCCATGACAACACTTGAACAACGATTAAGAGAAATCAAAATCGTCCCAGTTATCGCAATCAACGACGTAGCACACGCTCTGCCACTGGCAAAAGTGTTGGTAGAAAACGGTTTACCATGTGCGGAAGTGACATTCCGCACCGAAGCTGCGGCGGAGTCGATTCGCATCATGCGTGAAGCGTACCCAGAATTGTTGATTGGTGCGGGCACCGTTCTGACCACAGAACAAGTGGATATCGCAATCGAAGCGGGTGTGGACTTTATCGTTAGCCCAGGCTTCAACCCAACCACAGTGAAATACTGTCAGCAACGTGGTGTGACTATCGTACCGGGTGTAAACAACCCAAGCTTGGTTGAGCAAGCGATGGAAATGGGTCTGCGTACGTTGAAGTTCTTCCCTGCTGAGCCTTCAGGCGGCGTAAGCATGCTGAAAGCACTCACGGCGGTTTACCCAGTTGAATTCATGCCAACAGGTGGCGTAAGCTCATCCAACGTGGAAGATTACCTAGCACTGAAATCGGTTGTAGCTTGTGGCGGTACGTGGATGGTGCCAACCGCAATGATGGACAACGGCGATTGGGAAGGCATTGCTGAATTGGTTCGTGCAGTTAAGTAAAACGCACAAACGGCTCCGAAATACCCCCGAACGTTAGAAAACGTGACACAAAAAAGGGTCATCAAGTTACTTGATGACCCTTTTGCTTTTTGGAATGAAACGGCTTTAGAAGTGATGCTTCATAAAGCGCTTAATAAAGCGAATGAAATCTGCTTCGGCTAGCTTCGCGCACTTCAATGTTTGGGCGTGAGACAGTTCTACATCTCCCAAGCCTTCTGCCATGTTGGTGATCGCACACACTGCCAATACGGGTAAGCCGCAATGCGCCGCAGAAATCACTTCTGGCACGACCGACATGCCCACCACATCACCACCGATGATTTGCATCATGCGGATTTCGGCTGCGGTCTCAAAGTTGGGGCCTGTGTAAGAGACAAACACACCTTCATTCAGGTGAATGCCATTGGCTTTGCCGACTTCAAACGCTTCTGCGCGCAGGTCTTTGTCGTACGCATTGGCGAGGCTGAAGAACCTCGGGCCGTACTCTTCATCATTCGGACCGATCATTGGCGATTCAGGCATGGTATTGATGTGGTCATGAAATACCACCAGAGAACCGACGTCGATGCGTTCAGGGCGAAGTGAGCCTGCCGCGTTGGTGACGAGCAGAAACTCACAGCCCAGCTTTTTAAAGGTGCGCACGGGCGTTGTCATGACCTTCATTGAGCCGTGTTCGTAGTAGTGACCGCGACCTTTCATGCACACTACGTCTACGCCGCCCATGGTACCAAGCACCAACTCACCAGAGTGGCCTTGCACGGTGCTAACCGGAAACCCTTCGAGCTCTTCGTATGGAATGACCACTTTGTCTTGTAGCTCGTCTGCCAATACGCCTAAGCCAGAGCCTAAAATAAACGCTGCTTTAGGTTGGAAGTTTGGTTTGCGTTCGCGAATGGTTTGTAGCGCGCCGATTACTGGATCCTGATTCATGTTAGTCACCTTCTGGTTGTGTGTTGATTCCATTGTGTGACTTTCTGCGCTGGTTATCTTTGCTTTATTCGCTACTATCATCCTTAAAAAGAGGATGATGAAATTCGCTAGGACTCAATGCATGAAGTCAGAACCATTTGAGCGCGTGACGCTGAAGATGCTGCGTTACTTTTACGCGGTCGCACAAACCAAGCATTTCACTAAGGCCGCCGAGAATCTCAATATCACCAATTCGCCGTTGAGCAATCGCATCAAAGAGTTGGAAGAGGTGCTTAACGTCAAACTGTTTGAGCGTGATTCAAGAAACGTCATGCTGACGGAGGCCGGGCGATTGTTGGAGTCCAAATGCCAACTGATTTTTCAGACCTTAAATGTCTCGCTCAATCAAGTGCAGCAAGTGGGTTTGAACCAGAGAAATATCCTGCGAGTTGGTGTGGTAAGTAGCGCATTTTGGGGCGGATTTGATCGTCTGTTGCAGGGCTTCCATGCTGAGCATGACACTTATCACGCCGACATTTTTGACCTCAACCCAGAGACGCAAAAGAAGCATCTGAGCGAGAAGAAAATCGACGTGGGCATTGTACGTTTTGCCGATGCACTCAACATTTATCCGTATCAGTCGGTGTCTTTGGGCAAAGATGTGTTTGTGGTGGCGGTGTCGGAGCAACATGAGTTAGCCAGCAAATCTTTGCTGCGGCTCCAAGATTTAAAGACGTGTGAGTTTGCGTTTATGAGCTTGGCGAATTCTGCCTCGGCAAACTTCACCATCAATGCCTGTCTGCAAGAAGGCTTTTCACCCCATATTGGCAAACAAGTGGTGGAGCCAAGCACCTTGATGGCGTATGTAGCAAACAGCAATACCGTGACGTTGGTGCCGTCGACGTTTTCTCAGCATCATTGGCATGGGATTCGTTTTATCAAGCTGAAAGAGTCACTGCGTGCAGACTTGTGTCTGATTCATGACGGTAAGCAGGAGAGTGCTATCAAAGCCGAGTTTATTCGCACGCTATTGGAGAATGCGAGTTAAGCATGGGCAAACAAAAAAGGTCACCCTAAGGTGACCTTTTCAAATGATTTGCTGAAATCAGCAATGCGATTAGCGCGCAATTAACGCATCGTTACGAACTCTTCAGAGCCCGTTGGGTGGATAGCCACAACAGAGTCGAAGTCTGCTTTGGTTGCGCCCATCTTCATTGCTACGCCGAAGCCTTGGATCATTTCATCTACCGTGAAACCGATGCCATGTAGACCAACAACCGTTTCTTCTTCACCCGCACATACAAGCTTCATTTTACATGGTTGACGGTGCTTAGTAACGGCGGTGTACATCGCAGTAAAGCCAGATGTGTAGACTTTGATGTTGTCTTTGCCGTACTTCTCTTCCGCTTCTTGCGTTGTAAGACCGATAGTGCCGATTGGTGGGTGGCTAAATACCACAGTTGGTACCAAATCGTAGTCCATCTTCGCGTTTGGTTTGTTGTTGAACAAACGCTCAGAAAGTTGACGACCCGCTTTCACTGCTACTGGTGTTAGCTCGATACCGCCTTCCATGATGTCACCCACACAGTAGATGCCTTTCACGTTGGTTTCTTGGTATTCGTCTACCTTAATGTAGCCTTTTTCGTTCGTTGCCACGCCAGTTGACGCTAGGTTGATTGCATCCGTTGCTGGGTGACGACCGATTGCCCAAATCAGTTGGTCAACGTTTTGGCTCTCACCGTTTTCTAGGTGCAGAGTTAGGCTGCCATCGGCTTCTTTTACCACTTCTTTTGGTACAGAATGGGTGTGCAGTGTTGGGCCTTCTGCTTCCATTACTTCAACCAACGTATCGATGATCATTGGGTCAAAGCTACGCAGTGGTGACTCTTTACGTACGAACAGGTGCGTTTCTGTACCTAGTGCGTGCAGTACGCCAGCAATTTCAACTGCGATGTAGCCAGCGCCGACAACCGCAACGCGTTTTGGTTGCTCTGCTAGGTCGAAGAAGCCGTTTGAATCGATGCCGTATTCAGCGCCTGGAATGTTTGGAATAGTAGGACGACCACCAACCGCGATTAGGATGTGATCCGCAGTATAATGTTCACCGTTTACTTCTACAGTTTTCTCGTCAACAAACTTAGCAAAGCCTTTAATCACGTTTACTTTGTTGTTGCCAAGAACGCGATCGTAAGATTGGTGAATACGACCAATGTACGCCTGACGACTCTCAACCAGTTTGCTCCAGTCGAAACCTTTCACGTCGACATCAAAACCGTAATCTTCTGCGTACAGGTTCATTGCTTCTGCGATTTGTGCGCCGTGCCACATCACTTTCTTCGGTACACAACCTACGTTTACACAGGTACCACCGAGATCTTGAGCTTCGATTAGCGCAACTTTCGCGCCGTACATCGCCGCACGGTTTGCAGATGCGATGCCGCCACTGCCGCCACCGATACAGATATAGTCAAAATGAGTCGCCATTACTTTCTCCAAGAGCTTATAAATTTTATCTGGTACATAGATAGATTGGGATGACCTTGCCTGAACTCAATGCCACCGTTATCCCACTATCATAAATCGAATGTAACGAATTCCTAAATGGGAAAAAGTGACATTGCTTATGACAAATAGCGATGAGAGGTACAAAAAGAAGAATAAGCGCGATCAGACGGCGGAGTTGAGAGCATAAAAAAGCGCAACGAAAATGTCGTTGCGCTGAGAGGTTTCGGTGCAGAAGTGTTTACTCTGGCACAATCCAGTCCACTTTCCAGTGGCCGGTGGCTGGTGCGATCGCGTCTTGCAGGAATGGCAGAATCTCTTTCATCTGGCTTTCTAGTTTCCACGGTGGGTTAATCACAATCATGCCGGATGCCGTCATGCCGCGCTCGTTGGTATCGGGTGCGACACCCAATTCGATTTGCAGAATTTTACGAATGCCAAGACCTTCTAGACCTTCAATCATGTCTTCGATGTCGTGACGGTTTACCACTGGGTACCAAATCGCGTAGATGCCCGTTGCCCAACGTTTGTGGCTTTGGTAAATCGCTTGCACCACATCGCGGTACTCTTTAGCTAGCTCGTATGGCGGGTCAATCAGTACCAAGCCACGACGTTCTTGCGGTGGTAGGCTGCCTTTTAGACGCTTAAAGCCATCTTCTTTGTAGATGCTGACTTGGCGGTCGCGATGGAATTCTTGTTCCAGCAATGGATGATCGGCTGGGTGCAGCTCTGTCAGTACCATGCGGTCTTGTGGGCGGATTTGCGCACGCGCCACACGCGGTGAGCCTGGGTAGTAGCGCAGCTTATCGCCGTTGTTGAGTGCTTTGATGGCATCGATGTAGATTTTGATGTCTTCAGGAATATTTGGGTTATCCCAAATACGTGCGATGCCTTGTTTGTATTCGCCCGTTTTCTCAGACCATTCGTGAGTCAGATCGTAACGGCCCACACCCGAGTGGGTATCGTGATAAACGAATGGCTTATCTTTTTGTTTCAGCGCATCAAGAATGAGGCTTTGAACGATGTGTTTGACCACGTCGGCATGGTTGCCAGCGTGGAAGCTGTGGCGGTAACTTAACAAATTAAACTCTCGAAACACTCTTTGGCTGAGTGTGGTCTGTGATTTCAGATACAATAAATTTTCGGTGTGTTGAGGGTATTATACCCAACATCCTTGCAGATGCAGAATCTCCGTTTGATTTTGCGCGACTTAAAATGCACTCACTATTGAAATCTCTTTAAGTCACCCATACTTACTAAACATATTGAACCTAAGTGGGATCGCAGTGCTCCAATAGAGTGCTCTGCCACTTAGGCAGAATAAGACTCAGGGACAGAGCAAGCTCTCGTTGATCATCCGGTCATCGCAGCATAGAGAAAGGGAACGGAGCTCCCCCAATCCATGTTGTCGGCTTACTTGTGCATTGGGTCCGCCTATTTTATGGGCAGTCATAGAGCCAAAACACAAAAGGAATTATTCATGTCTAATCCACTTCTAACGTTTACGGACCTACCTCCGTTTTCGCAAATCAAACCAGAACACATTAAACCTGCTGTCGAGCAGGCGATTGCAGATTGTCGCGCCAAAGTTGAAGAGGTGCTAAAAGACAACACCAACCCAACTTGGGAAAATGTGATTGCTCCTCTAGAAGAAATTGATGACCGTCTGAGCCGCATTTGGTCGCCAGTTGGTCACATGAACTCTGTGGTGAACAGCGAAGCTCTGCGTGAAGCGTACGAAAGCTGCTTACCAATTTTGTCGGAATACGGCACTTGGGTTGGTCAGCACAAAGGCCTGTACGAAGCGTACAAAACCATCAAAGCGAGCGAAGAATTTGCAACGCTAACGCGTGCCCAGCAGAAAACCATCACCGATGCGCTACGTGACTTCGAATTGTCGGGCATTGGCTTGCCATCAGACGAGCAGCACCGTTACGGCGAGAGCAGCAAACGCATGTCTGAGCTGAGCTCTAAATTCTCCAACAATGTGCTGGATGCCACCATGGGTTGGACCAAGCACATCACGGATGAGAAAGACCTCGCGGGTATGCCAGAATCGGCGTTGGCAGCAGCAAAAGCCGCTGCAGAAGCAAAAGAGCTCGATGGCTACCTGATCACGCTGGATATCCCATCTTACCTACCTGTCATGACGTACTGCGACAACCAAGAGTTGCGTAAAGAAGTGTACGAAGCGTACGTGACGCGCGCTTCTGATCGTGGTCCAAACGCAGGCAAATGGGATAACTCAGAAATCATTACTGAGCAGCTAAAACTGCGTCATGAAATCGCACGTATGCTGGGCTTCAACACCTTCAGTGAGAAGTCGTTGGCGACGAAAATGGCAGAAACTCCGGCTCAAGTGCTTGGCTTCCTAAATGACTTAGCGACACGTGCGAAACCGCAGGGTGAGCGCGAAATTGAAGAGTTGCGTCAGTTTACTAAGGGCGAATTTGGCGTTGAAGAGCTGAACGTGTGGGATATCGCTTACTACAGCGAGAAGCAAAAACAGCACTTGTTCCAAATCTCGGACGAAGAGCTGCGCCCATACTTCCCAGAGTCAAAAGTCGTGAGCGGTCTGTTTGAAGTGTTAAACCGCGTGTTTGGCATGACCGTTACTGAGCGTGAAGGCGTAGACACTTGGCACGAATCTGTGCGCTTTTTCGATATCTTTGACGCTGAAGGCACACTACGTGGCAGCTTCTACCTAGATCTCTACGCTCGTGAACACAAACGTGGCGGCGCGTGGATGGATGACTGTCGTGGTCGTCGTATTACGCTATCTGGCGAACTGCAAACGCCGGTTGCGTACCTAACCTGTAACTTCAACCGTCCAGTAGGCGACAAGCCAGCACTGTTTACGCACGATGAAGTTGTGACACTTTTCCATGAATTTGGTCACGGCATCCACCACATGCTGACGCAGGTAGAAACTGGCGCGGTATCAGGCATTAATGGCGTACCTTGGGATGCGGTTGAGCTACCAAGTCAGTTCCTAGAAAACTGGTGTTGGGAACAAGACGCGCTGGCGTTCATTTCTGGTCACTACGAAACGGGCGAGCCGCTACCAAAAGTGATGCTAGACAAAATGCTCGCGGCGAAAAACTTCCAATCTGCGATGGGTATTTTGCGTCAGCTAGAATTCGGCTTGTTCGACTTCACGCTTCATACTGAATATGACCCAGAAGTGGGTGCACGTGTGCTGGAAACCTTGGCAGAAGTGAAAGAGAAAGTGGCAGTTGTTCCAGCGGTTGAGTGGGCGCGTTTCTCACACAGCTTTGGTCACATCTTCGCTGGTGGTTACAGCGCGGGTTACTACAGCTACCTATGGGCAGAAGTGTTGTCGTCAGACGCATTCTCTCGTTTTGAAGAAGAAGGTATCTTCAACAAAGAGACGGGTCAAAGCTTCCTGAACAACATTCTAGAAATGGGTGGCAGTGAAGAGCCAATGGAGCTGTTTAAGCGCTTCCGTGGTCGTGAACCACAAATCGATGCACTGCTGCGCCATTCGGGTATTGCGGCGTAAATTGAGCAAAAAACACCAAGGCCAACCGTTCGGTTGGCCTTTTTTGTACATTTTTTATAAAAAATTTTACGGATTCACGTTGCGGTTGATCGGGTTTTGCAACGATATCAATGTCTCCGTGGACTGAACCTCATCAATGGCTTGCAGCTTATCAATCAGCACAAATTGCAGTTCTTCAATCGATTTGCACATCAATTTGACGAATATGTTATACGCGCCTGTGGTGTAGTAAGCTTCCACTACCTCATCGAGAGCATTGAGTTTTTCTAACGCGGAATGGTAGTCACGCGCCGCGTTAAGGTTAATACCAATAAAGCAACATACATCGTAGCCGAGCTTCTTGGTATTTACGATCACCTCCGTACCCTCGATTATGTCAGCCGATTTCATTTTCTCGATACGCACATGAATGGTGGCAGGGCTGACATCGAACTGCTTAGCCATTTCGGCGTAAGGCGTTCTGGCGTCTGCCATAAGTGTTTTTAAGATTGCGCGGTCAAGGTCGTCGAGTTTCGGCAGGCTCGCATTCATACTATTATTTCCGTTGGGTATGAGAGTTACGTCTCTTTTATACTCACAGCGGACACGATTCACAAGGTTTGGCAGGGGTAACTGCGGGTTAACTCCGATGCTATGGAGAGAATGTGCAGCGTTTTCTGATTTTGGTCGCCTTATTCTGGAGTGCATGTGCCTGGAGTGAACTGACACTTGCTCAAGAGCCGAAGGTGCTTGTCGTCCATTCTTATCACCAAGGATTCTTTTGGACGGACTCCATTCAGCGCGGGATCGATCAACAACTCGATGACCGCGAGATGGACATGCGCGTCTTATACTTGGATTCCAAGCGCAACCAGAGCGAGCAGTTTTTTACCCAGCTCGAATCACTCTATCGCACTAAGTTGAGCGATGAGCGTTTTGATGCCATTTTGGTGACGGACAACAATGCATTGGAATTGATGCAGCACTTGGCGCCGCTGATCAAAGACACGCCAGTGATTTTCTGTGGCATCAACAATTACCGTCCTTCCTTTCATCAATCACTTAACGCAACCGGCGTGATTGAGAACGTCGATTTAGAAGCGAACTTAGCGCTGATCGAGCGTTTGCATCCAGACAACAAGCAGATTTACATCATCAGTGATCATTCGGTGACTGGTGCGATACTTCGCGACGAGATTGACGATTTTATCCAACAACATGACCGTTATCGCAACAAGATCACTCAACTTGTCCCTGACAATGTTGAAGCATTGAAGCAAAAAATCGCTCAACTCAATAAAGAAAATGTGGTGCTGTTTTGGACTTACTACCGCGACAAAGATGGCGTGGTCGGCAGCGAGCGTGACTGGATTCAGATCAACAAGGCCTCCAACGCGCCATTGTTTATGGTGCACGATGTAGGATTGGGTCATGGTGCGGTGGGCGGCGTGATTCAAAGCGGTTATCGGCAAGGTGTTGAAGCGGCTAGATTACTTGAACAAGTGCTCGACCACCCACAAGAACCATTACCTCCGGTGGTGAATGGCGATTCTGAAATCAAGCTCGATTACCAAGCGGTCGTGCGCTGGGGGTTGGGCGCAGAGCAAGAATCCTCGGCGGTCTTTTTTAATAAGCCGATGGAATTTTCGGAGCGTTTCGCCAAAGAAATTCGCTTGTTTGGCAGTTTGTTCGTGTTGATGCTGGTGGCTATTTTGCTACTGAGCTACTACTTGCAACGCATTCGTCGCAGCGAGACAGCTGCTCGTGAAAGCCAAGCGATTTTAGAGTCCATTTTTGACCAAAGTATGCAGTACATGGGGATTTTGGATAAACATGGTTTGCTTAAATCTGGCAACGATCGTCTGCAATCTTTACTCTATCATCAGGAATTACGCTTAGATAAGCCACTTTGGCTACATCAAAACTGGAGTGAGCAAGCACGCCACGCGATCGCCGATTATTTTGACGCACCGCAGCAACAAGTTTCGACATTTGAAGCCGAAATCTGGAGCAAAGAGCACGGCTCTATGGTACTCGAAATTTCCTTAAAGCCGTTCTCCCAGCAGGTAGGCAAACAAAAGCAGTATCTGTTTGAGGCGCGTGATATCACCAGCCGTAAGTTGATGGAAGATAAGCTCTATCAGCGTGAGTCGAGCTTGCGTAATTACTACGAGCAGCAGCCCGTGATGATGGTGACGCTCGACACCCACAACCGCATCCAAGAAGTGAACCGATTCGCGCAACTGTTATTGGGCTACGAGCCGCTTGAGATGCTCGGCCATCGCCTGCGAGAGTTCTATCTTGATGACAAAGCACTGTTCCCACGCCAGGTGTTGTTGCAACCGAGTCATCAAGTTCATGATGTATGGAGACGTGAAATCGAGTATCGCCATGCTGACGGGCACAGTGTTTGGGTACGCGAAAACATTCGACCGCTCAACGATTCCGATCAGTTGCTGATTGTGGGTGAAGACATTTCAGAGACCAAGCTTTTGGCTGAGAAGTTAGAGTATCAGGCGCGTTATGATTTATTGACGGGGACATACAACCGCAACCACTTTGAGTTGGAGTTGAAAACTGCGCTGCGTGAAGTGGATAGCCACCGCCGAGTGCATGCGATGTTATACCTCGATCTCGACCAGTTGAAAGTGCTTAATGACACCGTTGGGCACGATGCGGGCGATGCCGCGATTCAATTTTGCGCCAGCATGTTGGAAGAGGTGCTGCCATACAATTCCGTGCTTGCGCGAATGGGCGGCGATGAATTCGCGGTGCTACTGAAAGATTGCGACGAGTATGGCGCGATCAATATTGCGAAGGTGATTATCTCCACATTGGGTGAGCACCTGTTTATCTGGGAAGACACACGCTTATTCATCAGTTGCTCGGTCGGCATTCGTATCATCGACCACACGGCAGAAACGCCGCAAATGGTGCACGCGCAAGCAGATTCGGCGTGCCATGCGGCGAAAGAGCAGGGGCGTAACCGTTACAATCTATTCAGCTTAGATAATGAAGAGTTGCAGCGTCGTCAGATGGAAATGCAGAGCGTCAACTTGGTGCACGAGGCGTTGTCTAATCAACGCTTGGAGCTGTTTGCTCAACGAGTGATGAATTTGCAGTCGCCAGAGTCGCTGATGTATTTTGAGATTTTGGTGCGTATTCGTGACGCGCAGGGTAACTACGTCTCTCCGGCGATTTTCATTCCCGCTTCCGAGCGTTATAACATTGCGCATTGGATTGATAAGCAGGTGATCAACCAAGCGCTTGAATGGTTTGAACAGCGACCAGACGTAGTGGAAAAGTTGGGGCGTTGCTCGATTAACCTTTCTGGTCAATCCATGGGGAATCAGGAATTTATCGATTTTCTCTTCGAACGATTGAAAAACTCGACCATGCCGTGCGAAAAAATCTGTTTAGAAATCACAGAGACGGCGGCCATGGGCAATTTGGATCAAGCCATCGACTTTTTCACCAGAGCCAAATCGCTCGGTTGTATGATTGCGCTGGACGATTTTGGTTCGGGCTTGTCTTCTTTTGGTTACTTGAAGAAACTTCCTGTAGATATCGTGAAAATTGATGGCCTTTTCGTACGAGATATCGACGTGAATGAAATGGACCGAGTAATGGTTCGCTCCATCAATGATTTGGCGAAGCAGCTTGGCAAAGTAACGGTGGCGGAATTTGTCGAAAACGAGCAAGTCATGCAGCACTTGATCGACCTTGGTGTGGATTACGGGCAAGGCTATGGCATTGGTCACCCGAAACCGTTGGCAGAATTGGTCGAGAATCTCTCTTCGCTTTAACCTTGGCATCTCGCCGCCAATCTAGCTTTTAGAGGTAACTTGGGTATACACTCAGCGCCAGTTACCTCGATTTTTATTGGAGCCTCCTTTTGCAACTGCAATTGATCTGTGAAGACCCGTCTCAACAATCTCATCTCGACGAACTGGCTGCGCGTTGGCAGCTTTCTCACACTGACGAGAGCGACTTTGCTTTGGTGCTGACTGCGGAGCGTTTAGAGCTGCGTAAAGTCGATGAGCCTAAGCTCGGTGCGATTTTTGTCGATTTGATTGGTGGCGCGGTGGGTCATCGCCGTAAATTCGGTGGCGGTAAAGGGCAAGCGATCGCAAAAGCCGCAGGCTTGAACAAAGGTGCGACCCCAACCGTGTTAGACGGCACGGCTGGCCTTGGTCGTGACGCGTTTGTGCTCGCATCGCTAGGTTGTAAAGTGCAGATGGTCGAGCGTCACCCAGTCGTGGCGGCCTTGTTGGATGACGGTTTGGCTCGCGCGAAACAAGACCCAGAAATCGGCTCGTGGGTATCTGAGCGTATGTCGCTGATCCATGCCTCCAGCCATGACGCGCTGGATCAACTGGCGCAAGACAGCGAGTTTGTGAAACCGGATGTGGTGTATCTCGACCCGATGTACCCACACCCAGAAAACAAAAAGAAATCCGCGTTGGTGAAAAAAGAGATGCGCGTCTTCCAATCTTTGGTGGGAGCGGATTTGGATGCCGATGGATTGCTCGAGCCTGCTCTGGCGTTGGCAACGAAACGCGTGGTGGTTAAGCGCCCGGACTACGCGAATTGGCTGAACGAGCAAAAGCCAAGCATGGCGATTGAAACCAAAAAGAACCGTTTCGACGTCTACGTCAAAGCCTCGATGGCATAACCTCCTGACTCGCAAAAACTTCTCGTCACAGCATTGAACCAAGTGCTGTGACGCTGCCATTCTTTCCTGCACACTATTGATAGTTTTCACTTGCTAATTCGACACTCTGACTGTATATCTAACTAAGAATTATTATTATTTCACTTGTTGTGATGCTGTCGATAATTGGGAAGCTGGAGTAGTCGAATGTCTAAACGCTTATGTAAGATGAACCGCAAACAAATTGCGGCCAACTTGGGTGACATTCACCGTTTGGTCGTCGCACCTAAGTTCGTGTGTCGCTCTTGTGCACGCTCTTCCGCTTCTAAAGACTCATTGTGTAAGCCTGCCGCAATTCCTCCACAAAAATGCCAAGACAAGCCGTTAAACGAGCAACAAGCATGCGGTCTGTTAGCTGAAGCGCTGCCTGCGCAATCCATTTCCGTCACGCCAAAACACAGCGCAGAAAAGGCGGCGATCGTGAAACGTGTGGTCGAGCGAGTGAAAGAGAAGAAACAAGCCGCGAAAGTGGTGACACCAGTGTCGATGGCGGCTCCTGCACTGTTTGATTTGGCCGATAAAAAAGCGCTTAAGAAAGCGAAAAAGGCACTGAAAAAACACTACAAACAGCAGAAAAAGCTGCTAAAAGTGGCAAAAAAGCAGCAGAAGTTGCTCAAGCGTCAACGCAAACTGGAAGCCCGCAATGCGAAGTTGGAAGTGTTGTTACCAACGCCGCCTAATGCGTTGATGGGCGCAAGCTCACAAGCCAAAGTGCATTAATTGAATTAAAAAAAACGCTCTCCAACTGGAGAGCGTTTTTTATTGCTGGAATATGTGTCGAGAAAGGCACGTTACTTATTGGCGTAGCTCATTTCAACGCGTTTTTTCACCCACGTTTCGTTAATCCACAGCGATAGCATGATGATCGCGCCGCCAATCGCGAGGCGCACGATGTCGACGTCTCGGTTCCAAATTACGATGTTCACAATCAGGCCTGCTGGCACTAACGCGTTGTTCATTACCGCTAACGCGCCGGCATTCACTAAGGTTGCCCCTTTGTTCCACGCAAAGTAACCAAAGCCTGATGCAATCAACCCAAGGTAGGTCAAAATGCCCCATTGGGTTGCGGTGGTTGGCAGTTTGTCGAGGTTGCCCATGAGCGCGAAAGCCACGGTTGCTACACAAAGCGCACCCAAGTAGAAGTAACCAAACACGGTGTGCTGTGGTAAATCGACGGGCTCACTTTCCATGATGTATTTGTAGCCCACCTGACCGATGGCAAAACAGAGGTTTGCCCCTTGTACGACCAAAAAGCCCATTAGGAAGTTTTCGTTAATGCCAGCGAATTTGATCCATGCCGCACCCGCGACTGCGATCAGCGCAGTGACTAAATACCAAGGCGAAAAACGACCTTTCAGGAAGTCATAAATCAGCGTCACATAAATCGGTGTGAATACAGTGAACAGCAACACTTCTGGAACAGAAAGGAGTAAGAAAGACTGGTAGTAGAAGCAGTACATCAAACCGAGTTGAAAGCCGCCGACGATCATCAGTTTCGCGATCAGAGATTTGCTTACGCCGCGAAATTTAAGGAAAGGAATGAATACAACGCTGGCCAGTGCCACACGCATGAACACGGAGAACCAAGAATCAACCTGACCAGCAAGGTAAACGCCGATCAGGCTGAATGAAAATGCCCAAAGCAGGGTAACTGCGGATAGATAAGCCATAGATGAGAATCTTTATCAACAACAAATGTGCCCGCAGTCTAACCAAGTTTTAACGTCGCGCCAATCAGTCTTTTAGCGGTACGACCAGCATATCGACTGGTGAACAGTTAATCAGTTGACGAGTTGAAGAGAGAATCTTGCTCCAGAAATCTTGGTGATGACCACAAACCACTAAATCGATACTGTAATCTTTGATGGTGTCGCACAACTCGTTACTTAAATCACCACTGCCGACTAAAGTATGAGTGATTGGGTATTGAGCGTACTCCGCAAAGTTTGCCAATTGGGTACGAGACGCTTCCATCGCTTGATGCTGCGCTTCTGCCATGTTGATATCGATAAGCCCGGTGTAGAGCTCTGCGTAATTCACGTCGATGTGAATAAAAGAGACTTTCGCATCCAGAGGTTTAGCCAGTGATACGGCTTTCTTAATCAACACTTTACTGTCGTCTGAAAGGTCGACTGCCACAAGTATGTGTTTGTAACTCATATTGCTATCTCCTTGTAAGGTCGTATACCTAAGCAACCTCGAACTGACCTCAGTGCCAAGGCCCTGACTTCGACATTTATGAAGTCACTTGGGTATAGTTTCAGATTAGCACTAACCCTTGAGAAATTTTGCCGAAGTGATCTCATATCATTATTGTAGGTACAAAGTCTTGTCTCAGTAATCATGTTATAGTGGTGTAAAACGCATGCACATAAATAGGAGTTAACATGCTGTCTCAAACTATGGTCGAACAATTGAATGAGCAAATTAACCTAGAATTTTTCTCATCCAATCTATACTTACAAATGAGTGCTTGGTGTGAAGACAAAGGTTTTGAAGGTGCGGCTGAATTTTTACGTGCACACGCCGTAGAAGAGATGGAGCACATGCAACGCCTGTTCACGTATGTGAGTGAAACTGGCTCAATGCCTATCCTAGGCGCGATTGAAGCACCAAAACATGATTTCGCAAGCCTAGGTGATGTTTTCCGTGAAACCTACGAACATGAGCAAATGATCACGGAAAAAATCAATAAATTGGCGCATGTTGCATTTACAAGCCAAGACTACTCAACGTTTAACTTCCTACAGTGGTACGTGTCAGAACAGCACGAAGAAGAGAAGTTGTTTAAAGGGATTTTAGATAAGATCGAATTAGTTGGTGAGGACGGCAAAGCATTGTTCTTCATCGACAAAGATCTAGCTCAAATGGCGAAAGAAGGTTCATCTTCAATCATGGGTGCTCCAGCTGCGTAAAGCGTTCTCAACGCGATAAGTAGCGGTTAAAAGACGAAGCATTGATCGTCTTTTTCTCTTGAGCATTGTTGAAGATGTAGGGAGGAAAAGATGATCAGTGGAGACACAATCTTATTTGCGCTAATGGTAGTAACGGGGGTCAATATGATCCGTTATCTCACCGCTCTTCGTTCTCTTATTTACATCATGCGTGAAGCGCACCCATTGTTGTATCAACAAGTGGATGGCAATGGTTTCTTCACCACTCACGGTAACGTCACCAAACAGGTGCGTTTGTTCCACTACATTAAAAGCAAAGAGTATCACCATCACCATGATGAGATATTCACAGGTAAGTGTGAACGGGTGCGTGAGTTGTTTGTGCTATCAACCGCGTTGCTTGGTGTTACCCTACTGGCGGCCTTCATCTTGTAGGTCTTTCCAGCTAAGCCGTACTAGGCGATGCTTGGAATTTAAGCGCTTTTCCCTTTCGACATTTGTCGGTAGAATGGCGCTCTTAGAAAGCAAGGATGTGCAATAAGCACATCCTTTTTTATTGTTTTGGATTTTGGATAGAGCCTAAGAGCGACCGATGAGTAAGAAATTTGATGTTGTTGTAATTGGCGCGGGAGCCGCGGGTTTGATGTGTGCTGCAGAAGCAGGCAAGCGCGGACGCAGTGTGCTTGTGCTGGATCATGCCAAAAAGCCAGGACGTAAAATCCTTATCTCTGGTGGTGGCCGCTGCAACTTCACTAACTACGACGTATCAGCCAGCAACTACCTATGCCAAAACCCACACTTCGTGAAATCGGCGCTGTCGCAATACACCAACTGGGATTTCATCTCCATGGTCAGCAAACACGGCATCGAGTTTGAAGAGCGCGACCACGGCCAATTGTTTTGTGTCGATGCCTTTACCGCCAAAGACATCGTGAAGATGCTGCTGGCCGAGTGTGACATGCCAAACATTCAACAGCGTTACCAATGCGATGTGCACACCATTGAGAAAACCGAAGAAGGCTTTCGTCTGCACGCGGGTACTGAGCCCGTTGAGTGCGAATCTTTGGTGATTGCGACCGGTGGCCTTTCCATGCCAAAACTGGGCGCGACGCCATTTGGTTACAAAGTGGCTGAGCAGTTTGGTCTGCCGGTAATCCCAACCACGGCGGGACTTGTGCCATTTACGCTGCACAAAGAAGACAAAGAAGATTTCGCTGAACTGTCTGGCATTGCTGTGCCTGCGGAAATTACCGCCGAAGACGGCACCATGTTCAAAGAAGCGCTGTTGTTTACTCACCGCGGCTTATCGGGCCCCTCGGTTTTGCAAATTTCCTCTTTTTGGAAAGCGGGTCAGAAAGTTTCTATCAACTTAGTTCCTAACGAAGACGTCGCTCTGCTGCTCGAGCGCAGCCTTGAGAAACATCCAAATCAATCGCTAAAGAACACCCTAGCAAAAGTGCTGCCCAAGCGTTTAGTGGAAGTGCTGATTGAGCGTAAAGAGCTGATGGATAAACCTCTCAAGCAGTTCAACCCGAAAGAGCTTGCTAGCGTGGTGGAGCGTTTAGAAAACTGGTCAATCGCACCTAATGGCACCGAAGGCTACCGCACGGCGGAAGTGACTTTGGGTGGTGTAGATACCGATCACCTGTCTTCTAAAACCATGGAATGTAAAAACATCAAAGGTTTGTACTTCATCGGCGAAGTGATGGATGTGACCGGATGGTTAGGTGGCTATAACTTCCAATGGTGCTGGTCGAGCGGCTTTGTGGCAGGTCAGTGGGTGTAATCCAGCGCTGCACGCAAAGATAGAAAGAGACGATGAAAAAGAGCACTGAATTCAATTCAGTGCTCTTTTGCTATTTTCGGTGTGTTTACTCGTCTTGATACTTTTCGAGCTTGTTGTACAGCGTTTTAACGCTGATACCCAGCTCCTGAGCCGATTCCGTTTTGTTGCCTTGATTCTCTTCAAGCGTATTGAGAATAGCGGCTTTTTCCAGCTCTTCTAACGATACGCCAGCAGGCACCATATCTTCTAATCGGGTGCCAGTTTCTAGTGGCGGCGTATCGAAAATCAGATGTTCATCTTTAATGGTATCGTCGGCGAGAATGAACGCTCGCTCGATGGTGTGTTTGAGTTCTCGAACGTTGCCAGGCCAATCGTGCATGGCGATTTTCTGGATTGCCGAGTCGAGAATCGTCTTGGTTTTGGATTCGTTAGCGTTGCGGTGCGCAATAAAGTGTTTGGCTAATCCGACGATGTCTCCGCCACGTTCGCGCAATGGTGGAACGGTTAACGGGAAGTGCGATAGCCTGAAAAATAGGTCTTCACGCAGAAATTGTTCTTCGATCGCGACTTTAGGATCGCGGTTGGTCGCCGCGACGATGCGGGTATTGGCGATGTGGACGGTATTACTGCCCACTGGGCGGTATTCGCCAGTTTCTAGCACACGCAGCAGTTTCACTTGATGCTCGATCGGCATCTCCGTAATTTCATCCAAAAACAGCGTGCCGCCTTCCGCTTGCTTAAATACCCCTTGGTGAGTTTTGTTCGCGCCAGTGAATGCGCCTTTTTCGTGGCCAAACAGTTCGCTATCGACCAGTTCAGGGCTAATGGCACCACAGTTGATGGCAATAAAAGGTTGCTGCTTGCGCTCGCTGGCGAGATGGATGGTTTGCGCCACAAGCTCTTTACCTGAGCCACTTTCACCGACAATCAATACGTTGGCTTCGGTTTTTGCGACACGGCGGATCATGCGGTACAGCTGGTGCATCGGAGAAGATGAGCCAACTAGCAGACCAAACTGATCCAAATCGCTGGTGGCGACTTTACGTCCTTGCTCCTGCTTGTGCTGATAATACTGGCTCACTTCGGTCAGTGTATCAGACAGGATAGTGAGATCGACGGGTTTTCTGTAGTGAAAAATGGCACCTAGGTTCATCAGTTTATCGAGGTTCTCGTTAGGCGCGCCTGAACTGATGATGATTAAGTCCATGTCGTAAATGGCTTCGATATCGGAAAGTCGCTGGTAATCAGCGTGAGTGAAATGCGCCACTTCGACAATCGCGACATCCGGTTGAACGTCGACGAAGTGATCAATCCAATCATCGTCCGTTTCTGTGTCATACAAACGGAACTTATGTAATTCCTGACAAGAAGCGATAGCCTCTTTGAGGGCGGGGTCTTGTATTCTTAGAAACAGGCTTGGCAGTGACATAGAAATGTCCTCTTCACTATAACAGAAACAATGTACGTGTATTATTTAAGCTGTACAAGACAAAATATTGTCAAAGTCTGTTTAGAATCTGGTTGGTTATTAATATAGTGAGATCAACAGCAAACTATATATCTACATCGTTTTTCTTTCCTTATTTGTTGTGTGGAATTGTAATCCTTAGAAATTAATCTCACTTGATGGTTTTTGCGTACAAAAATAAACGAAAGGATGAGATGTTATTTCTTCTCTATTTATCTTTTCTTCTTCAATGATTAAAAATTACATTTCTTCTGTGTAAATTATTCACGAATGGTTTCTCTCTCATCTTAAATATAACGGCTGTTTTAAAATAAACGCTTTAAAAATAGTTACTTATAAAGTTGGCACATGCTTTGCTCTATTAGAACTGCAACGTCAATATAGGAGAATTACCATGAATAACATCGCAGCTAAAATTGTACTTACTTCAGTTCTTGCAACGTCATCTACCGCAGTATTAGCCAGTGATAAATGGGAAAAAGAATCCATGGACGCTTGGCTAGATGGTAAAGCAGAAACCACCTTACTGCTTAATAGCAACCTGAACTCTTTTGATATCAACACTGATGTTGAAAATCAGGTGGTTACGCTGACAGGTTCGGTCAATAACGATTTGGAAAAGTCGCTGGCAGAAGAGTTGGTTTCAGGCCTTGATGGTGTGAAAAAAGTAAATAACGAGCTAACGGTAGTGAGTGAAAATAAACAAGATGCCGATTCTGATGCATTTGCTGCATTAACGGATTCAAAAATTACTACTATTGTGAAAACTCGTTTACTGATGGATACCAGCGTTAGTGGTACAGACATTGATGTCACCACAAAAAATAAAACCGTAACCTTAACCGGTAAAGTGAACTCAGATGCCGAGCACGATCTGGCATTATCGATTGCAAATAATACCAACGATGTAAATAAGGTTGTCGATAAGATTGAAGTTGTTCAGTAATAACTAATATTGAGCTTTCACTTTAAAAATAAGGAGACAACACCATGGTTCGTTGGATGTTTATTTTCCTTGCTTTGGCTCTCGTTTCAGCGGTGCTCGGATTTAGTGGTATTGCCGGTGCCGCCGCAGCTGTCGCGCAAGTGATATTTTATCTGTTCCTGTTGTCATTAATTGTATCAATAGTATTTGTGATACTTGGAAAGAAAAACGTAAATAGATAGGAGTTAGCATGCGAGTTACGTCATTTATTTATCGTATCGCCGCAGTATTTGGTTTGGTATTTGCTTTAGCGGCGTGTAGTGATGAAGGGCCAATGGAAAAAGCGGGCAAAAAATTGGATGAGACTGCGGAAGAAGCGCAAAACGCCATTGAAGATGGTTGTGAAAACCTTAAAGAGAATCTGAACGCGGAAGACAAAGATTGTTAAGCGTTCACCTCATCCATCAACAGCAAAAAAGGGCGGCGTGATAACCGCCCTTTGTTTTACCAACTATTCTTAATCCGATAAGGAGTCAGAGATGAAGAACATATTCGATGTGCTAACAGAAAGTCATGAAAAACAGCTCCTTTTGCTGGATGCACTGATGGAAACATCCGGAGATTCCCCAACTCGTCGAGAGTTTTATCGTGACCTAAAGCACGAGCTTGAGCAACATGCCGCCGCTGAAGAGCGTTACTTTTACGCACCGCTGATTGAGAGCGATAAGACGATCGATATGACACGTCACGGTATTGCTGAGCACCACGCCATCGACAAAGTAATCGCTCAGTTGGATGACACCGCGTGGAGCTCACCCGCTTGGCTTACGCACATGAAAACACTGCGCCACAAGGTACTGCACCATCTGGAAGAGGAAGAGCAACGCTTTTTCCAAATGGCAGGCAAGGTGATGTCCGATAAACAAAAACAACAGTTGGCCAATGACTATATCGAAGAGATGGCCAGCTAAGCGTTATCCCATCGCTAAGGATTAAGGAGGTCGAATGTTCATCGTCAAATATTATCTACTTGGCGCGCTGGTTGCGTTGCTCGCTGCTATCTACATACCTCAAATCGTAGTGAGTTTACTGCTGCTTTGGGTTTCGCTTTCCTTAGCGTTAGTCAGTGCGGCTTACTTGTTTGATTTCCCGTCCATTTTTAGAAAAAGCCAAGATGGAAAAATTGTCTGGTGGATTCGATGGGCATTCATTCCTTTCTTACTCGGGGCGAAAGCCTACAACGCCTGGGAGAGACGGTGCGATACTGTCCCTCCCATTCAGCAAGTCAGCGACAATCTTTATCTTTCTCGGCGCTTGTTCCCGAGCGATTTGGCGTTTCTCGACTCTCACGACATTTCCTGCATTGTTGATGTTACGGCGGAGTTCGCAGGTTTAGAAAGCGCCATGACTGACAAGCAATTCAACTACCTTTCTATTCCCGTGCTGGATCATAAAGCGCCGACCTTGGAGCGTTTACGTCATGCGATGAATTGGATTGATACCCAAATCGCCTGCGGGCGCTCTGTGGTTGTGCATTGCGCACTTGGGCGTGGCCGTTCGGTGTTTGTGGTGGCGGCTTATTTACTGAGTAAAGACCCATCGCTCTCGGTGGAATCGGTGATGCAGAAAATCAACCGCGTGCGCAGTACTGCAAGGCTCAATAATTTGCAGATCAAAACTCTGCGCGCGATCAGTGAGAAAGGCGTGCTAACACTCGATGAGCCGACCTGGATGGTGGTGAACCCTGTAGCGGGCGGTGGGAAATGGCTGCAATACGAACAACATGTGATTCGTGAGTTGACCAAAAAATATCGTCTCAGCATTCGCCAAACGGACGAAACCACCAGTGCAGAAAGCCTCGCACTGCAAGCTAAACAAAGTGGTGTGAATCAGGTGATTGTCTCTGGTGGCGATGGCACGGTGACTGAAGTGGCGAGCCAATTGGTCGGCACTGACATCAAGCTCGGCATCATACCGTTGGGGACGGCGAATGCGCTGTGCCATGTGCTGTATGGCGTCGGCGTGAAGTTATCACCGGTGGGAAAAGCGTGTGAAGCCATTCGCGCAGGTCATTGCCAACGTATAGATACCGCAGAATGTAATCAGCGTTTGATTCTGTTGGTGTTGGGGATTGGTTTGGAACAGAAGATGATTGAACACGCGCATCGTGAAGAGAAAAATACTTTTGGGCAACTGGCGTATTTAACGGGCTTTTTTAACGCTGTTATTTCCGAAGAGTTGCAAACTCTGCAAGTAACCCTCGAAGGGCAGGCGGCGAGTGAACAAGGATGGGAGAGTCAGGAGATGGACGTGCACAGCTTCGTCGTTGCCAACATCGCGCCATTCAGTACTGTGTTAGCGCAAGGTGGCGGCGCGCCGCAGCCAGATGATGGGAAATTGCACATTACCTACCTTGATAACACTCAGTCGCTGGGTGGACGCCTAGTGGCGTTGTCGGATCTAACATTAACCAGCGTCGGTGCGCAGGATGAGTCGAATCTGTTTCAGTACGCGAGCGCGACAGGGGTAACGATTACTGCGGATAAGCCGATTGACTACGTCATCGACGGTGAACTCTATTCTGACCGTCGTTTAGAGATCAAGATTCGTCCTCAGTCGCTTAATGTGTTTGTTCCCAGTTAACGCCGATGAAGACGACTGCGAATAGAGTCGAATACAAACAACGACGCAAAAAACGTATCACTTGTGATGCGTTTTTTTATGTCGAACGTCGACTAATGGTTGATGTGGATAGATGCAGAAAGTAAGCAAAGCTCGTGTTGGTCGATGTGTAGAATAGACAAAACAACAGACAGAAGGGCAAAAATAGAAAAGGTAAACGAAGGAAAAAGGTGAGCAGAGCTACTCACCTTGGGGTAAATGTTTTTCCAGCTCGTCGTTTTCGACTTGTAACGCCGCCACCCAGTACGAGATCAGCGCTGTTAAGTTGGCATCATCCAACTCTCGGAGGAGCTGTTTTAACTCACTCAGTAATTGCGCATTCATAAAATGCATCTCTTTATAATTACCGAGAGTAGCAATTCCCGTTTTGTTGGCGTGTTCTGCGATAAAGTCGTCGCCACTTTGATCAAAAAATAGATCGACCATTTTTTTGATCATCACTTTTTCTATTTTAACGAACCGATAGGCTGATCGAGCAATATTCATATGTGAATGAGGATCGACAAGCGGTAAACACGTTTGGCGATGGTGCGCCATTTTAATGAGTAATTCCCTTACTCGCGTATTATTCAATGTCATACTGACCTCTTTTTCAGTATTTCAGCATTATGCTTTGGTATGTGTGAATATTCATCAATGGTTCTGAATAAGAATGGCCAATAATGTTGACCATTCTTTTTAGGGTTATTTATCGATTAGCTGATCAGGCTAATATTGCTGAGTTTTTCTTTACAGCTTTTGATGTCACTGCGCACTTTGAGTAGCACGGCGTTATCTGCTTGCTCTGGCTGCGCGGTGATGACGTTTTCGATCTCTTTCAATACCTTACTTTCCACGCCTTCGAGCTGTTCCAAGTACATCGATTCTTTGTCTGACGACACTTCTTTCATGACGTCACTGTATACTTCGCGTGCCTTGATGGTGTAAGACACGGGCGTGTCGTCGGCAGTTTGAGGATTCGCAATCGCATAAGGTTTCAACTCTAATGCGGCGTGTTCTCGTACATGAACCAGATCCTGCAATACATGGTTTAGCGATGTGTTGTCGATGTTATCAATCGCTTTCTTGTAAATATCATTACCGCTGTGAATAAGCTCAATGATTGAGGCGATGTTTTCATTTCTCATATCTTCTCCTTTATTTTACTGCGGTTACTTTATTGCAGTGTTTAAGCGCAACTTATATTGCGATGACTTAGCCATTAAATATGAACAATATTTTTTATGTGGCATTTTATATCTAGCATTTTGTATGCCATGAATATTGAGTGTGAGTGATGCCAGACAATATAAGGAGTAAGTATGGAGGTGGTTATTTATTGCGCGTAATTTCTTGTGGGGAATAAGAAAAAATTACAAATAAGAATCTATTCAAAGGAAATAATTACAGGTCATTTTGCAATGATTGGGGCCATTTGAATTCTATTTCAATAAAAACAATAACTTATTAACTTGGCACAGTAATCGCAATACCACTCACGAGGAAACGAAAAGAATTCACTTTTATCAGATTACTTCTCAGCGGAATCACAACCGTTTAATCCAAGGTAATCTCAATCAACGGAGGCTAGTTATGGCTAATACAAAAGAAAGCGCAGTTAAACCTCAAGAGCAATTTGGAGAGGCGTACCACCTTGCAGAGCAAGCCACTTCAGAAGCGGTTGGCGCCATGAAAGAACATGCCAAAGAGAAGCTGGAAGTCGGCGCAGAGAACATTCAGCAAGCGACCAAATCCGCAGAAAACGTCATTAAAGAGCGTCCGCTGTTGAGTATCGGTTGTGCATTCCTGGTTGGTTGGGCGGTCTCTAAGCTCATCAAATAAGCCTGTTCCTTACATTTCGCTCTAATCATGAAGGAAGAGTTTTATGAATGACTCCGAGCATACCATCAATGAGCGCCAAGGCTCGGCTACTGCAGACAGTAGCCGAGCCCTAAATGGGGCTAAAAATCAGGAAGTTGAACAAGCCATTAATGGGCTACGAGCCATTTTGTCGCAGATTGACGACCTTTCGACGTCACTGCGAACGTGGTCGGGCTCGACGTTGGATTTGTTTCTGCTAGAGATGAAAGTCAACGTAGCGGCTGCGCGCCAAATCGTGATGTTCAGCATCATTTTTACACTGCTGTCGGTGCTGTTTATCTTCAGTGTGTGTTTGGTTGCGGGTGTAGTGACGTACCACTTTACCGCTCAACTACTGCTAAGTGTTGGCGTGTTTATTGTGTCGTTAGGTCTAGCGCTAGTTGGGTTGGCGTGGTGGCAGAAGCGGCTGACGCACTTCCTTGGTTTCAAAAATACAACCGACCAATTGCAGGAGGGCTGGCATGCGTTCTCTAACCAAACTCGACCGAGCCATGCAGATAAAACGCATCGAGGGTAAAGCGGCTTTGGAGCAATGCTTGCTGGATAAGCAAACCCTCAAATTTACCTCGAACCGATTCGTGCAAGAAAACCCGTGGACAGCGCTTGGGCTGAGCGCTTTTGCCGCGATTGCTGTTGCGAAAGCTGGGCGACTGTCTCGCGTCACGTCATCTCTCTCCTCCATCAGTTTGCTGCTCAATGGCGCGATGGATTGGAGTGGTCAGCTAGCCAAATCTTCTTCATCGTCTGCTGTATCCTCAAAAGAAGCTGGTGAAGAAGCGGCTCAACCATCCGATTTACCACCTCATCAGTAGAGGACGCGCATGAATGGAAAATTAAACCTTCCTATCAATACCGTGATTGGCGTGTCTCTGCTGGTGTTATTGCTTGTTCCTGCGCTCTACTTCGCCAAACCGGTGCTGTTACCTATGGTGATAAGTACGTTCGTGGCACTGCTGTTTAGCCCGCTGATCAATTATTTTGAAGATAAAGGCCTGCCACGCACGATAACCGTGGTGGTGACGTTGACGTTATTGGTGAGTGTTTCAATACTCGGTTTAGCGGCGATATCAGAACCCGCGAAACAATGGTGGGCTGAGTTGCCAAGCATCGTCCAAAACGTTTCGCAGGAAGTGAATGAAGTGACCAAAGCGTCGTCAGAGCACATGAACGCGCCGCTTGAGCTTGCCAGTGACATGAACATTGACGAGATGGGCAACAACACGGTGTTTTCTCTGCTGAAAGCGCTCGCGACCACCACACCAACGCTGTTAACTCAGGCGATGATTGTGCTGTTTATGGTGTATTTCATGCTTAATCATGGTCGAAGTCTGTTTCGTAAATCGGTATCGCGTTTGCGTGGTTTTTCGAAACAACGTCAGGCGGTGGAGTTGGTGCAGGCTCTGCAGAAAGATTTATCGCGCTACATCGGCACCATTACTTTGGTCAATGCGGGTTTAGGCTTGTGTGTAGGATTGGTGTTTTTTGTCCTCGGCCTTGAAGACCCATTTCTATGGGGTGCGTTTGCGGGGGTAATGAATTTCGCGCCGTATTTGGGACCAGTGATTTCGATGGTGAGCTTTGGTTTTGTCGCGTATTTGCAGCTAGATTCGGTCAGCTTTATGCTGACAGTGGTGTCGATATATCTGTTGCTGAATTTAATCGAGAGTCAGTTTGTCACCCCAACTTTGCTAGGGAGGCGGTTTAACCTCAACCCGTTAGTCATCTTTATGTGGCTGGTCTTTTGGGGTTGGTTGTGGGGCGGAATGGGGCTGTTGATTGGCGTGCCGCTGTTGGTGTGCATCAACATTTTAGCGGATCGTTTGGCGCTTTGCGGTTCGACGAACATCTAACCGCAAAGTTACCAGTGTATTGAACGTTGTGCTTAGTTAAATAACTTATCCGCCGCAACGGGTGGGCTGAATAAATATCCCTGACCGTAGATACAACCTTTGTCGACCAAGTAAGCCACTTGTTCTGGCGTTTCGATACCTTCTGCCACGACTTTGAGTGAAAGCGTAGTGCCCATCGCAATGATGGCGTTCACAATGGCGTTGCTGTCGTTGTCGTTAGGCACATCGCTGACAAACGAGCGGTCGATTTTCAGTTTGTTGATTGGCAAACCTTTGAGGTACGACAGCGAAGAATAGCCTGTGCCGAAGTCATCCAACGAAATCTCGATTCCGAGTTCACACAGCTGATTTAGCGATGCGATGGCCAGTTTTGGATCGATAAGCAAAAAGCTTTCGGTAATTTCCAGCTCCAAGCGATGCGCCGGGAATCCCGTTTCACGAAGGATGGTTTTGAGCTTGTTGATGAAGCGCGACTGTTGCAATTGAAGTGCTGATACATTGACTGCAATTTTGCCAAATTGAACGCCTCTCGCCAGCCAGTCAGTCCCTTGTAAACAGGCGTCTTTGAGTACCCATTCGCCGATGCTTTGAATCAAGCCCGTCTTCTCTGCGATAGGAATAAAATCCGCAGGTGGCACTAAGCCAAATTCTGGGTGTTCCCAACGCACCAAGGCTTCCACACCAATAATTGCGTTTTGCGCGAGGTTGTATTGCGGCTGATACATCAAATGCAGCTGTTCTTTTTCTATCGCTTCATGCAGCGCAGATTGAATTCGGACGTGCGATACCGATTTGTCAGTTAAATCCGGAGAATAGAACGCGTAGCCGTTGCGGCCATTTTTCTTCGCCAGATACATTGCGGTGTCAGCGTTTTTTAGCAGCGTTTCACTGTCTTGACCGTCGTTCGGGTAGAGTGCGATACCGATGCTGGTGGAGATCCGCAGCGAATCGTGATTTGCCAGATCGAACGGGCGGCGGAACACGCCCAAAATCGAGCTTAACGTTTCGAGTAACGGAGAGTCGCCGTCAATGTCTGGCAGTACGATGACAAATTCATCGCCACCGATGCGAGCCACATGCGCGTTCAGGTGCAAAATGTCTTGCAGGCGAACCGCCAGTTTCGACAACAGTTGATCACCGCAGAAATGGCCCATGCTGTCGTTAATGTGCTTAAAGTGGTCGATATCAAGAAACAACGTAGCAAAAGGTTGTTCCATCTCGATGTGCTGTTCCAGCAAGCTGATCAAATGGGTTCGGTTGGGCAAGTTGGTTAGCGGATCATAAAACGCCATGCGTTGCAGTTTCTCTTCGTGCGCTTTGCGCACTGAGATGTCCTCAAACACACAGATGTAGTTAATTAGGTGGTTTTTGTCATCCATTACCGCGCTAATAGTGGCTAATTGCGGGTAAATGCTGCCATCACGTTTGCGGTTGATAAACTCGCCTTTCCATTGGCCTTTGGTTTCAAGCTGCTGCCAAAGTTGTTGGTAAAAAGCATCATCATGGTGCCCAGAGCGGAGAATGTTGGGGTTCTTCCCAATCACTTCTTCGGCGCTGAATCCGGTGATCTGCGAGAACGCGTTGTTGACATCAATGATGTTGGCATTGCTGTCGGTAATGACCATGCCTTCTTGCGAGTTGTTGAAGATTTTCGACGCTAACGACAATTGCGTTTCCACCATCTTGCGACGGGTGATGTTGCGCGTCATGCCCAAAATGCCGATCAGGTCGCCGGCCTGATTTCGTACCGGTGATTTGATGGTTTCCAGCCAAGTTGGGTTGTTGTTTTCATCAATTTGGCGACACTCTTCAACGATGTTCTGTGTGCCAGTGGCGACCACTAATCGGTCGGCATCAATGAATTTTTCCGCGCGTTCGGCGCTGAAAAGGTCAAAGTCGTTCTTCCCGACAATGTCATCGTTAGACTTTTTCCACGCCTGTTCCACGCTGCGGTTAGTCATGGCGTACAGACCATCGGTGGTTTTTATCCAGATGTGGTCATCCAGACAATCGATGAATTCTTGCAGCGTTGGTAGTGGCTTGTTGGCGTGTGAGTGATGACGTTTGAGCTCTTGATGATAATGCTGGCTAACATCAAAACTGATGCGGCCTGCCAGTGCGCTCAGCCACGCAGAAACGGTTTGCTTTTGCTGCGTTGAGTGCGTCAACGTCACAACGGCAAACAGCTCCTCATTCGGTAGCCATACTGGGCACAGGCTCAGGTTTTCATCATCAAATTGTGAGCAAACTACGTCAAAGTGCGGCGCGGAAAATTGCGCGCAGTTTTGCTCAATCATCGCCACGATGGCGCGGTGATTTTGTGGCGAGGTGGATACCTCACTGGATAGCCATTGTTTGGTGTAGCTCAGGGTATAAAGTTGTCCCTGAGCTTGAGTGGCATCACAGCATTGCTGCAGAGCGTGTTGCCAGTCAGTCATCAACGGTGAAGGAATAGCGAAGCGAAACATAATTAGTAAAGTATCCTGAAGTGCCCACAAATATTTATAGGAATGTCGCCGCGTTTAGCGGCTGGGCTTTGGTTATATCGTATCCAACGCTTGAACAATTCCAAGCGACTGAAGGCACTTTCGATCAATAAAATGTTAGCGAGCTCTCTTTTTTATCCAACTCGTTTCATTTCTCCGTTTTCATATTGTCCTAAGTTTTTCGGGCATGACCAACTATTGCGATGCGTTCGCCGCCTTGGCTTTTTTACCCCAAGTCACCTGTTGGATGACCAAACCACTGATGATTAAGACAAGTCCAATCAACGTCGATGGATGAATTTTTTCACCAATAATGGTGGCCAGTAACATCAACGAGATAAATGGCGAAGCAAATATCAGGTTACTGATGCGCGCCGTGTTTTGGGTTAACTTTAAGGCGCTCAACCACAGCACAAACGTCACTCCCATCTCAAACAAGCCGACGTATGTCACCGCCGCCCAGCCTTTGATGGAAATAGAGTACCAGCTTGCGCCTTCGTACCAACTCAACGCGATAGTGAATGGGATGGCAACCAAAAAGCCCAGCAAAACACCAACCACCGGATCGGCTTTGTTTTTGGTGTTGAGAATCCAGTAACCCGCCCAAAGTAACGTCGACAGCAGTGCCAAGCCAACGCCTAGCGGACTCTCAAACTGCATGCCAAGCACATTGCCTTGCGTTGCAATCACGATCACGCCGAGGTAACTGAATCCACAAGCTATCCAATCTTTGCCACGAATCTTTTGCCCCAAAAACACCGCTGCCATCAGGGTGAGCGTAATGGCCCAGCTGTAGTTGATGGCCTGCGCTTGAGAAGCGGGCAGCAAATCGTACGCTTTAAATAGGATCAAGTAATACGCCAACGGGTTGATCAAACCAAGCAGCAAGTAGTGCCAAGGATTAGAGAGAAAAGTAGCACTTAGCTGGTTTAATTTACCTTGCACACCGCACACAATCGTAAGCGCGATGGCAGAAACCATACTGGCGATACACAGCATTTGGATCGGCGTAAATTCCGCTAATGTCAGTTTAAATGCGGTTGCAACCGTTGACCACAGTAATACTGCTGAGAGCCCAAATCCTAGGGCACGACGCTCGTTCATGATGCCTCTGTGTGATGATGTGCCGCTCTTTACTGAAAGAGTGAGCGGGAGTGAGTATGTTGTACGGAGTGCCTAGTGTATGCGAGGATTTTTCATCCAACAAACTGGACATTTATCCAGTGTCTAAATACCATTGATAAAGATATAAAACATAGGCTAACTCGCTATTATGCAATGGATTCTTGAGCATCAATCTCTCATTCTTTCTTCTCTTTTTGCCGCGACAGCGAGCGGTGTCGCCGTGGGTTGGTGGGTAAAGCAGCGCTTTATTACCCAGACTCAACTACTCGAACAGCAGTTGGTGTCAGAAAAACAGCTTCACCAACAACAGCTTGAACAAGTAAAGCAAAGCCTTGCCGATGCGCAGCAAGAGTTGGATGAACTCGACAACGAGCGCGATAAAGCGGCCTTTGAAGTGCGACAATCGCACGGCAAGTTGATGGCGGCCATGGAGAAATTGCGTTACTTCGAAGCCGTCAAACAAGAACGTCAGCAGTACTTTGATGAGCTGGGCCAAATGCGTGAACAAAAATCCCGTTTGGAAACGCAGCTTCGTGAGCAGCAGGCGCGCCACGAACAAATGAATCAGGCTAATGCGGAAAAACTGCAAATTTTAGAGCAGGCAGAAGTGCGTCTGAAACAACAGTTTGAGCACCTTGCCAATCAACTGTTTGAAGAGAAAACCGCGAAAGTCGATTTGCAAAACCGTCAAAGTTTAGAAGGGTTGTTGTCACCGTTAAAAGAGCAGTTAGAAGGTTTCAAAAAGCAAGTCAACGACAGCTTTAGCCAAGAAGCTAAAGAGCGTCATACGCTGGTGCATGAGCTGAAAAATCTGCAACGCCTCAATGAAGAAATGACACGAGAAGCCGTGAACCTGACCCAAGCGCTCAAAGGCGATAACAAACAGCAAGGTAACTGGGGTGAAGTGGTGTTGGCGCGCGTTTTAGCCGAATCGGGACTGCGCGAAGGGCACGAGTACGAAACGCAAGTGAACCTACAGAGCGAAGCGGGCAAGCGTTACCAACCGGATGTGATTGTGCATTTGCCACAAAACAAGCAAGTGGTGGTCGATTCGAAAATGGCATTGGTGGCGTACGAGCGCTACTTTAATGCCGAAACGGATGCTGAACGCGACCGCGCGTTAAATGCTCACCTCACCGCACTGCGTGCGCACATCAAAGGTTTGAGCATGAAGGATTACCACAAGCTCAAAGGCATCCAAAGTCTCGATTATGTGCTGATGTTTATACCGGTAGAGCCAGCGTTCCAAGTGGCGATTCAAGCCGACCCAAGCTTGATCAAAGACGCGATGGAGCAAAACATCATCTTGGTTAGCCCAACCACGTTGCTGGTGGCACTGCGCACCATCGACAATTTATGGCGCAACGAACGTCAGAATGAAAACGCCAAACTGATCGCCCAGCGCGCCACCAAACTGTACGACAAACTGCGTTTATTCATCGATGACATGGAAGGGTTGGGCGGCGCATTAGACCGAGCGAACCAAACCTATCAAGGCGCTATGAACAAGCTGGCGACAGGTCGTGGCAACGTGATTCGTCAAGCAGAAAGCTTTAGGCAGTTGGGGGTTGAAATCAAACGACCGATTTCTTCTGACCTTGCGCAGTTGGCGCAAAGTGATGCATTTTCAGAAAATGAATCACCAAATGAATCGTTAGTAGAAAGACATCCGGCTGAGGATAAAGTAAACTAATCGCCCGCAGTACAGAGGGCGACTTTCATTGTCAGCAAACGCCCTGTAGTGAACAAGTGCTGCCCAAGAGGAATTAGAATGACGGACACAAGCTTGCAATCCAATACAGCGTTAGAGAACGAAACGACCCACTTTGGTTTCACCACAGTGGCGAAAGAAGAAAAAGTGACCAAAGTTGCCGAAGTTTTCCACTCAGTGGCAGCGAAATACGACATCATGAACGACCTGATGTCAGGTGGTATTCACCGCCTTTGGAAGCGTTTTACGATCGATTGCAGTGGCGCTCGTCCTGGTCAGCGCATTCTGGATCTAGGTGGTGGTACGGGTGACCTAACCGCGAAATTCTCGCGTATTGTGGGTGACCAAGGCCACGTTGTTCTGGCAGATATTAACAACTCAATGCTGAATGTTGGCCGCGACAAACTGCGCGATAACGGCATTGTGGGTAACGTACACTACGTACAAGCTAACGCAGAAGAACTGCCTTTCCCAGATGATTACTTCGATGTGATCACCATCAGCTTCTGTCTTCGTAACGTAACCGACAAAGACAAAGCACTGCGTTCAATGTTCCGCGTCCTCAAGCCAGGTGGTCGTCTATTGGTTTTGGAATTCTCTAAACCAGTTCTCGAACCACTATCAAAAGTGTACGACGCGTACTCATTCCACCTATTGCCAAAAATGGGCGAATTGGTCGCGAATGACGCAGAAAGCTACCGCTACCTTGCTGAATCTATTCGCATGCACCCAGACCAAGAAACACTGGAAGGCATGATGCAAGACGCTGGCTTCGAAAACACCAAATACTACAACCTAACGGGTGGTATTGTGGCGTTGCACCGCGGTTACAAATTCTAAGGGTTAACGGCATGCCATTTGAACCTCTTATCACTGCTGTCATTGAAACTTCGCTGAACACACTGATTAAAGACGATCCTGCATTGGGTCGTCGTTTAGCGCGTCTCAAGGGCCAAGTTATCCAAGTTCACCTCAAAGAAATCGACAAGACGCTGACGTTTGTTTTCAGTCAGCAGATTGATGTGCTGGGTAACTACGAAGGTCAGCCTGACTGCTATCTCTCGTTGAACTTGAGTGTGCTGCCTGAGCTGCGTGACCAAGCCAACATCACTCGCTTGATCAAGCAAGACAAGCTTGAACTTGAAGGTGATATTCAACTGGCGCAGAAATTTTCTCAGTTGATGACCGATTGCAAACCGGACATTGAAGAGTGGTTATCTCGCGTAACAGGCGATGTAGTTGCACACACTTTGGTACAAGGCACCAAAAACGTGGGTGGTTTCTTCGTTTCTCAAGCGGAAAAACATCAGCGTCACCTTGCCCAAGTGGTCACAGAAGAGTGGAAATTGGCACCCGCACCATTGGAAGTCGCGTATTTTTGCGATCAAGTGGATGAGGTACGCAGCCAAGCTTCTCGCGTTGAAGCGCGTCTTAATGCTCTATTGAGCAAAGTTGGTTCGGATAAGCCAGCGCTGGAGAAACCATGACGCCAGCAGAATTAAAGCGCTTATACCACATCATCAAAGTACAGCTGGAATACGGCTTGGATGAGTTGTTGCCCGACCATCAACTGACCAAAGCGCCATTATTGATGCGCAAGAGCCTATTCTGGATTAAGAACCAACACCCAGAAAAACCGCTTGGCGAGCGCTTACGTCTTGCGCTGCAAGAGCTTGGCCCTGTGTGGATTAAGTTCGGTCAGATGATGTCAACGCGCCGCGACTTATTTCCTCCGCATATCGCCGATCCACTGGCGCTGTTGCAAGACCAAGTTGCGCCGTTTGACGGCGAGCTGGCCAAGCAGCAGATGGAAAAAGCGTTAGGTGGGCCGTTAGAGAACTGGTTTACCGAGTTTGACATCAAACCGCTGGCGTCAGCGTCCATCGCACAGGTGCATACTGCGCGATTAAAAGACACTAACCAAGAAGTGGTATTAAAGGTTATCCGTCCAGATATTCGCCCGGTCATTGATTCAGATCTAAAACTGATGCACCGAATGGCGCGTATAGTCGCCGGAGCGATGCCTGAAGCACGTCGTTTAAAACCCGTTGAAGTCGTACGCGAGTACGAAAAAACCTTGCTCGACGAGCTCGATTTACGTCGTGAAGCGGCGAATGCCATTCAACTGCGTCGTAACTTCGAAGGCAGTGAAGAATTGTATGTTCCTGAAGTTTTTCCTGACTTCAGTAATGAAACTGTCATGGTTTCTGAGCGAATATATGGCATCCAAGTCTCTGATATTGAAGGCTTGGATGCAAATGGCACCAATATGAAGTTGCTGGCGGAACGTGGTGTGAGTGTGTTCTTCACTCAGGTGTTCCGAGATAGTTTCTTTCATGCCGATATGCATCCCGGGAATGTGTTCGTTAAACCTGAACACCCAGAGAACCCAATGTGGATCGGGCTAGATTGCGGGATCGTTGGTACACTTAATAGTGAAGACAAGCGTTATCTGGCGGAAAACTTCCTCGCGTTTTTCAATCGTGACTATCGCCGAGTGGCGGAGTTGCACGTTGATTCAGGCTGGGTTCCGGCAGATACCAATGTCGATGAATTTGAGTTCGCGATTCGCATTGTGTGTGAGCCAATTTTTGCTAAGCCACTATGTGAAATCTCCTTTGGACATGTGCTGTTGAACCTGTTCAACACCGCACGTCGCTTTAATATGGAAGTGCAACCTCAATTAGTGCTGCTGCAAAAAACGCTGCTGTACGTTGAGGGGCTTGGTAGACAATTATATCCGCAGCTCGATTTGTGGGAGACCGCAAAGCCATTCCTTGAAGAATGGATGATGAATCAAGTGGGCCCGCAAGCTTTGGTTAATTCAATCAAAGATCGCGCGCCATTTTGGGCGGAGAAATTGCCGGAACTGCCGGAGCTACTTTACGATAGCCTCAAACAGGGTAAAGCGATGAACCAGCGTATGGATCAGCTTTATCAAGGCTATCGCCAAAGTAAGCGCCAGCAGGCGACAGGAAAGTTTTTATTTGGCGTTGGCGCCACTTTAGTCGTATGCTCGGCAATATTGGTGGATAACGCTTATGAGCAGCTTTCGATGGCCAGCGGTATCGCAGGTGTCACATTTTGGCTGCTTAGTTGGCGAGCTTATCGTCAATAGACGTTAAACTCTTGAAATAATTTTGTTTAAAGACCCGAGGTAAAAAGAATGGGTGGTATCAGTGTTTGGCAACTTCTAATCATTGCTGTAATTGTTGTATTGCTATTCGGAACTAAGAAACTACGTGGCATCGGTGGCGATCTAGGTAGTGCCGTTAAGGGCTTCAAAAAAGCAATGAGCGATGAAGATTCTGCGAAAAATGAAAAAGACGCAGACTTCGAGCCAAAAAGTTTAGAAAAACAGCAGCAAAAAGAAGCTGCACCTGAAACTAAAAAAGACAAAGAGCAGGCATAAAACGTGTTTGATATCGGTTTTTGGGAACTGGTATTAATATCTGTTGTTGGTCTGGTCGTTCTTGGACCGGAGCGTTTGCCTCATGCTATTCGAAGCGTGTCTCGCTTTATCGGTGCTGCTAAGAATATGGCAAATAGCGTTAAAGACGAATTGTCGCACGAGCTAAAAGTCCAAGAGCTGCAAGAAAACTTGCGCAAAGCTGAGCAAATGGGGATGGAAGATTTATCTCCTGAGCTCAAATCTTCGGTCGAAGAATTGAAGAAAGCCGCGCAATCTGTAAACCGCCCTTACGCTGATAAGGCGCAATCAGAAACGGAACCTGCAAAAGCAGAACCAGTGGCTGAAAGTGCAGAAAAAGTGGAAGAGATTAAGGTTTCAGCGGCAGATAAGAAAGCCGAATAGTCTCATTAGGAGGAGCTACTAGTGAGTGGTAGCTCCTTTTTGATCTGATTTTTAATAAGAGGTTTGCCATGTCTACCGTCGAGCAGACACAGCCTTTAATTAGTCATTTGTTGGAGCTTCGCAACCGACTACTGCGTTCAATTTTGGCAGTGTTGGTGGTGTTTGTCGGGCTAATTTATTTCTCTAACCACATTTACGAGTTTATCTCTGCACCTTTGGTTGAACGTTTACCAGAAGGCGCGACGATGATCGCAACCGATGTGGCATCACCATTTTTCACCCCTCTAAAACTGACGCTTATCGCTTCAGTATTTGTTGCGGTGCCGTTTATTTTGTATCAGGTTTGGGCTTTTGTTGCGCCAGGTCTGTACAAGCACGAACGTCGTTTGATCATGCCATTGCTGTTTTCTAGCTCGTTGCTGTTTTACTGTGGCGTGGCCTTTGCGTATTACGTTGTATTTCCACTGGTATTTGGCTTCTTTACTGCGATTTCTCTCGGTGGGGTTGAGTTTGCGACCGATATTTCGAGCTACCTAGATTTTGTGCTGGCGCTGTTTATGGCGTTTGGTATTGCGTTCGAAGTGCCAGTGGCGATTATCCTACTTTGTTGGACTGGGGCGACCACGCCGCAAGACCTAAAAGAGAAGCGTCCATACATTATTGTGGCTGCGTTCGTTGTCGGCATGCTGCTGACGCCGCCAGACATGATTTCGCAGACGTTACTTGCGATCCCAATGTGTTTACTGTTTGAGGTTGGTCTGTTCTTTGCTCGTTTTTACACTCGTAAAGATGAGGAAGAAGAGGAGTAATCCTTCAGTTTTTAGACAGTAAAAAGCGGCTCAAATGAGCCGCTTTTTTGTTGCGGTTGGTTTGCTATTTTGGGCTAACTACTTAACTTTCAACACGTAACCACATTTAGTACAAACATAAACTTCTTTGATGCCTAGCAGCTTTTGAAAAAAGTTGCGTGGTACGCGTTGCAAGTAAGCACCATGTGTACACATTTCAATATCCGTATTCATGTTGTTTTACACCTGTGCTAAGACGTAGGCGAATAGCAGTATAAGAAAAGAATGTGTCGAGTTGTCGACAGTCACAAGAAGCGTACTGATGGAATACGCATGATGCGAAGTGGGTAGGGTTACAAGTTAATAGTTATGTCTATCAACACTACAGTATTGCTGGTTGAGTCGTTTCAGGTTTGGTCTGTTCACCCAACCATTTAGGCAATAAAAAAGCGACCTAGTGTGGCCGCTTGTTGCGTTTGTTGTCTTGCTTAGATCTTGAATAAGTTTTTTGCATTTTCCGTGGTGATAGCATCTATGATGGCGACCTCTTCACCACGCAAGTCTGCCACTCGCTGCGCGACGAGCGACGTGTAAGCAGGTTCATTGCGTTTACCGCGATGCGGCACTGGCGCCAAATATGGGCAGTCTGTTTCTAAGATGATCCATTGCATGTCTAAGTGTGGAATGACTTGGTCCATGCCGCCGTTTTTAAATGTCGATACACCGCCTAAACCAAGGTGGAAGCCCAACTCGTTAATTGCTCGCGCCTCTTCTAAGCTGCCACCAAAACAATGGAACACGCCACGCAGGCGACCGTCTTGCTCTTGACGAAGCAGAGTCAGCGTTTCTTCGATGGAATCACGGGTGTGGATCACCACAGGTAAATCCATCTCTTTTGCCCAATTGAGTTGGGTTACGAAAGCCATCTCTTGCTCTGCTTGGTGGGTTTTATCCCAATACAGGTCGATGCCGATTTCGCCCACGGCGATAAAGTTGTGTTTTTCGAACCAGCCTCGGATGATTTCTAGCGTTTGATCAACGTTGCTATCAACGTAACATGGGTGCAAACCCATCATTGAGTGGCACACTTCCGGATACGCTGCTTCGGTCTGCAGCATCGGTTCAATCGAGTCCAGATCGATATTCGGCAGCAAAATTTTAGTGATGCCTTGAGTTAAGGCGCGCTCAACCACTTCATCGCGGTCGTTATCAAATTCGCTCGCGTATATGTGCGCGTGGGTATCGATCATGGTCTTTCTCTGTACTTTGTCCGTTTGGTACGAGAAGTATACTTGAGTGTGAGTGCTGGGTCATTTTCAGTTTTTTTCATCGCCTTTTTCCAGATTGTCACTCGCAAGGTGCATCAAGAGTGATATGATTTTGTTCACCAGATGATTTGATCATCATAACCGTCCAGACAAGGAGAAAATGGTGTCTGTATCAATTCAAGGTCCATTCCCTGCACGCCGTATGCGTCGTTTACGTAAACACGATTTTAGTCGTCGTTTGATGGCTGAGAACCAACTTTCCGTGAATGATCTGATTTACCCAATGTTCATCCTTATGGGTAAAGATCGTCGTGAGAGCGTGGAATCCATGCCGGGTGTAGAGCGTTTGTCGATTGATTTAATGCTAGAAGAAGCACAATACCTCGCAAATCTAGGCGTTCCTGCCATCGCGCTTTTCCCTGTCGTAAACCAAGACGCTAAAAGCTTATGCGCTACCGAAGCTTACAATCCAGAAGGTTTGGTTCAGCGCGCAGTACGTGCGCTAAAAGAGCACGTGCCACAAATTGGTGTGATTACAGACGTCGCACTAGACCCGTTCACCACACATGGCCAAGACGGCATCATTGATGAAGATGGCTATGTGATGAACGATGAAACTACCGAAGTGTTAGTTAAGCAGGCATTGTCTCATGCCGAAGCGGGCGCAGATGTGGTTGCGCCATCAGACATGATGGATGGTCGTATCGGTGCAATCCGAGTTGCGCTAGAAGAAGCGGGCTACATTCATACTCAAATCATGGCTTACTCGGCTAAATACGCATCAAACTACTACGGCCCATTCCGAGATGCCGTCGGTTCTTCATCTAATCTAAAAGGTGGTAACAAGAAAAACTACCAAATGGACCCAGCAAACATTGATGAAGCAATGCATGAAGTCGCAATGGACATCAATGAAGGGGCAGACATGGTGATGGTTAAGCCAGGTATGCCATACTTAGATGTAGTTCGCCGAGTGAAAACCGAGCTGCAAGTTCCGACATTTGCTTACCAAGTATCGGGCGAGTACGCGATGCACAAAGCGGCGATTCTTAATGGCTGGTTAAAAGAGCGCGAGACAGTAATGGAATCACTACTGTGCTTTAAGCGTGCGGGCGCCGATGGCATCCTGACTTACTTTGCAAAAGACGTAGCAGAGTGGTTAGCGGAAGAGAATGCACAAGCTGCTCAGCACCTAAAGATGGCTCGAGAAGCGACAGAAGAGTAATTATCGCTCAGTGAGAAAAACCAGACCGACAATAGTTGTTCGTCTGCATATACCCAAGTAACCTCAGGCGGATTACAAAAGGCTTGTATATCCCAAAAAATCCAAGGTGCTTGGGTATATTTATTTCTGGAGAAGAGAACAATGACAATGCTGATTCGTGAAGGCACGTTGGAAGAGGCACTTCAAGTGGTCACTCGAGTGAAAGAGTTTGCCAACGGAGAAACCTTAGATTCGATGTCACAGCGTCTTGGAGACAAAAACAGCCTAATCCTAGTGGCTGAGAAAAACGGTGCTATTGTCGGTTTTAAAATCGGCTACGAACTGGATGAAGACACCTTCTATAGTTGGTTTGGTGGTGTTGCGCCGCAAGCTCGAAATGAGGGAGTCGCGCAGATGTTGTTAGAGGCTCAAGAAGAATGGGTCGCAGAACAAGGCTATAAAACACTAAAAGTGAAATCTCGAAACCAATTTCCTGCCATGCTCAGATTGTTGTTGAGAAATGGATATCTTATTGAAAAGTTTGAAGAAAAAATTAATCTTCGTGAATCGAGAGTGCATTTCATTAAAGCAATGTGAAAATAAATGAGATTTTTTCTCATTTAACTGTTGACTGTTAAATGAGAATCATTATTATTAATCCTGTCTTAGGGAATGAGGAAAGTTCACAAGGACGTTGAATTACTGATTAACAGAAGTTGATTAACTGGTGTTGAGAAGGTGATGAAACATTTATCCAAGAACTTGCACGAATTCTTTTTGACACGACATTGCTCACATTGCTTCCAGTGTAATTTATAGCTTCTTGGTTAAGCTGCCATGATATGGAACTGGCTTTACCACTTCTGCTAGGCGACCCAATTGGGTCGCTTTTTTCTTTTCTACGATTTCCATTTGACGTCACTATCCGTAACTTTTCCACATGACATGATCATTTTAAGATCGTTGATCTTCTCGCCTTGTTTAAAAATAATCCTTTAAAAACAATAATATATATTTGTATTTTTTTGTCTTTTCTATCATTGTACAATCTGTGGATAATTTATATAAACAGAGTTATCCACAGATGGTGGTAGTTTTCTTGAATAAATCGGAAAATTTCCGCGATCTGGATCGAACGAACAAGATAGATTCGGATCAGCAGTCATGGCATCCTAGGCAGATCTATTAAGTACTGATTTGGATACAGACAATTATGGCAAGTATTCCTGAAAATCCGCTGATTCTTATCGACGGTTCTTCTTACCTATATCGCGCTTTTCACGCTTACCCGGGCACGATGAGTAATGGTGAAATCCCAACCAACGCAGTTTACGGTGTGGTGAACATGCTACGCAGTATGATGCGTCAATTTGCGTCTGAGCGTATTGCGGTGGTGTTTGATGCGAAGGGTAAAACCTTCCGTGATGAGATGTATTCAGAATACAAAGCGAATCGTCCACCAATGCCGGACGATCTGCGTTGCCAAATTGAACCATTGCACAACGTTATTCGTGCGATGGGTTTGCCGTTGATCTGCGTTCCTGGCGTGGAAGCAGATGACGTCATCGGTACGTTGGCTTACCAAGCCTCGCAACAAGGCATGCCTGTTTTAATCAGTACTGGCGATAAAGATATGGCTCAGCTGGTGGATGACAACATTACCTTGATCAACACCATGACGAACGTCGTGATGGATCGTGAAGGGGTGGTGGAAAAATTTGGTATTCCGCCAGAGTTGATCATCGACTATCTAGCGTTGATGGGCGATAAAGTCGATAACATCCCTGGTGTACCGGGCGTGGGCGACAAAACGGCGACCGCTTTGCTGCAAGGCATTGGTGGCCTGACTAAGTTGTACGAAAATCTGGATGATATCGCGGCACTTGGTTTCCGCGGTTCGAAAACCATGGCGAAGAAGCTGGTCGACAACAAAGACAACGCTATGCTGTCTTATGAGCTGGCTACCATCAAGCTGGATGTGGAACTGGAAGAAACACCAGAGTCGCTACTGAAAGCAGAGCCAAACAAAGACGAATTGATCAAACTGTATGGTCAGTTGACGTTTAAGTCTTGGTTGAACGAACTGCTTGAAGGCGGCTCAGGCACTGTCGAAACGGTTGAACTTGCAGGCTCTGCGCAAGCATCATCATCTTCTTCTTCGCATGCTGAAATGGAAACCTCAGCGGTAACGATTGATCGCAGTCAGTACGAAACCATTTTGGACGAAGCTTCTTTCAATGCGTGGCTAGAAAAACTCAAAGCGGCAGAGCTGTTTGCCTTTGATACCGAAACGGACAGCCTTGATTACATGGTGGCGAACCTCGTCGGTTTGTCATTTGCTATCGATGAAGGTATTGCGGCTTATGTTCCTGTCGCACACGATTATTTGGATGCGCCAGAGCAACTGGATCGCGATTGGGTTCTGGAGCAGCTGAAACCAATTCTTGAAGACGACGCTCAAGCGAAAGTCGGTCAGAACCTAAAATACGATGCGTCTGTGCTGGCACGTTACGGCATCGAGATGAAAGGCATCAAATACGACACTATGTTGGCGTCTTACGTTTACAACAGCGTAGGCGGCAAACACGACATGGACAGCTTGGCACTTCGTTTCCTACAACACAGCTGCATTTCATTCGAACAAATCGCGGGTAAAGGTAAAAACCAACTGACCTTCAACCAAATCGAGCTTGAGCAAGCATCGCCATACGCAGCTGAAGATGCAGACGTCACGCTTCGCTTGCACAATCGTCTGTTTGCTAACATCGAACAAGATGAAAAGCTAAAATCGGTTTACGAAGAAATCGAAATGCCGCTAGTCCCTGTTTTGTCTCGCATTGAGCGCACTGGTGTTCTGATTGATGACATGAAGCTGAGCGCTCAATCGGTAGAAATCGCGGCCCGTTTAGAAGAGCTTGAACAAAAAGCTTACGAAATCGCAGAACAAGAGTTCAACATGAACTCGCCAAAGCAGTTGCAAGCCATCCTATTTGAAAAAATGGGTCTACCTGTTGTGAAAAAAACGCCATCTGGCACACCTTCAACCAATGAAGAGGTGTTGCAGGAGCTTGCGTTGGATTACCCACTGCCAAAACTGATCCTAGAATACCGTGGCTTAGCGAAGCTGAAGTCGACATACACAGACAAGCTGCCGAAGATGATCAACCCTTCAACTGGTCGTGTACACACCTCTTACCATCAAGCGGTGACTGCGACAGGTCGTTTGTCGTCTACTGATCCAAACTTGCAGAACATTCCAATCCGTAACGAAGAAGGTCGTCGTATTCGTCAGGCGTTTGTAGCTCCTGCTGGTTACAAGATTCTGGCTGTCGACTACTCGCAAATCGAGCTGCGTATTATGGCGCACCTTTCTGGCGACCAAGCGCTGCTTGATGCCTTCCGCGACGGTAAAGACATTCACGCAGCAACCGCAGCAGAAATCATGGGAGTGTCTATTGATCAGGTATCAAGTGAGCAGCGTCGCCGTGCAAAAGCGGTGAACTTTGGTCTGATTTACGGTATGAGCGCATTCGGCTTGGCAAAACAGCTGGGCATTCCTCGTGGTGAAGCGCAAGCTTACATGGACAAATACTTCGAGCGTTACCCAGGTGTAATGCAGTACATGGAAGACACGCGCAGCGCAGCAGCTGATAAAGGTTATGTAGAAACCATTTTTGGTCGACGTTTGCATCTGCCAGAAATCAAATCGCGTAATGGTATGCGTCGTAAAGCAGCAGAACGAGCGGCGATCAATGCGCCAATGCAAGGCACTGCAGCGGACATTATTAAGAAAGCGATGCTGCTAGTGGATCAATGGATTCAAGAAGAAGGCAATGGTCGTGTAAAACTTTTGATGCAAGTACACGATGAACTGGTATTTGAAGTCGAAGAGTCGTCTTTGTCCGAAATTGAAAGTAAAGTACAAAAATTGATGGAATCTGCAGCAGAGTTGAAAGTGCCTTTGGTGGCAGAAGCTGGTCACGGTGACAACTGGGATCAAGCACACTAATCATTTTTAAATCAATTTGGTCGATTTAGTATGAGCCAGCGCACAAACGCTGGCTTTTTTGTGTCATTAAAAAAGCAACTTGGATTTGAAAATTAATGTTGCTTAATAAAACTTTCATGAAAAAAAACTACAAAAAATCTTTGCAATTCTGACCAATTGTTGTACATTAGATCGCGTAGGGTACAGAGGTAAGATGTTCTATCTTTCAGACCTTTTGTTTCACGTTATTGGATTAGGCTGATTCAGCCGCCCCAGTCAGTTTTTGACTGGGGCGTTTTTTATTGGGCGAAAGAAAAATTCCTTTTAACTCAGTTTCTTATCCATTTTGGCGCTGTCCTCGCAATTCTCTCTCGCTAACTACTTGCTTCCACTGATTTTTTGTCGTTATTTCTTCGACTCATTCATCCTGTAAATTTACGCCATTCACACTATTATTTTTTCTCGAAAGAAAGTAAGTCGGCCTTTCTGAGGGGTGAAACTTATCTAACTTATTGAATTTAATTTTCTTTATTAATGTTTGGTAAACGAAAAGACTCAAGATTAGAAAAGCAGATGACTTTTTGAACTATTGAAATCATTCGATAGTTCAGTAATGCTTTGCAACATAACAATAATTACCAATTTTTCTCTCCCGTTATCCCTGCCAGGAAGGTGGGGATTTTTATTGCCTGAAATTCCGGTTTTTGCTTTGTCTAGATAAACAAAAGCCCCACCAAATGGCAGGGCTGTGTCGAAAAAATTTAACAAATATTGTTAATTATTCTTCGTTGCTCTCTGGCATCTCTAGATCGTCTTCTTCAATCAGGTGAGCCAGTGCTGGTGCAAACCAGGTATCCAGTTTCGCGCGCAGCTGATCGACCCCTAATCCTTTTAAAGAAGAGAAAACATCAACCGAAACGTCACCACCGAAAGTTTCCACTTGTTTGCGAATTTTCAGAAGTGTCTGTTTACGTGCGCCACTTTTTAGCTTATCAGCTTTAGTTAGCAACACTTGTACTGGAATACGGCTATCGATAGCCCAGAAAATCATTTGCTGGTCGAGATCTTTCATTGGGTGACGAATGTCCATCAGAACCACTAGGCCTTTTAGGCACTCGCGTTTCTGTAGGTATTCACCTAAAGATTTCTGCCATTTGTTTTTCATCTCTACCGGTACTTGAGCAAAACCATATCCCGGTAGATCGACAATGTGACAACCTTCTTCTACTTTGAATAGGTTGATCAATTGGGTACGACCAGGTGTTTTTGATGTCTTGGCTAAGCTTTTTTGATTAGTTAGACGGTTAAGTGCACTCGATTTACCAGCATTTGAGCGTCCTGCAAACGCAATTTCGACACCTTCGTCCTCCGGTAAGTGGCGAATATCGGGCGCGCTGGTGATGAAATGCGTATTTTGGTAATGAATTTTTACGCTCACTGTTAACTCCATCTCGACTTTGTGTAGTCGATTGATTACTTTTTTGTGAAATTGTGTAAAATAACCGTGCTCGGCATAAGGTCGCCTATTGTACCATGAGTGTACGCGGTATGTTCACATTCCGTGGTACTGGAAGCTTGATAATTATAATGGAATGTCATGAAGAAATTAGCGCTAATTTTGAGTCTTTTAGCCAGTTGCTCAGTATGGGCCCAAGGTAATATTGAGGCTGGTAAAGCAAAATCACAAACCTGTGTCGCCTGTCACGGAGCAGATGGCAACAGTGCAATCGCAATGTACCCTAAACTAGCAGGCCAACACGCTAAGTATCTTGAGAAGCAGTTAAAAGATCTTAAGCTAGGTATGACAAGTGGTGGTAAACAAGGTCGTTACGATCCTGTAATGAGTGGCATGGCAATGCCGCTAAGCGATGAAGACATCGCAGATCTTGCAGCATACTACTCTTCTCTACCAACTTCAGAAAGCTCGACACCTGAAGATGTGGTAGCAAAAGGTAAAGTGCTTTACACCGCGGGTGATGCAGAGCGTGGTCTAACGGCATGTATGGCATGTCACGGTCCGCGTGGTAACGGTACTGAGCTTTCAGGTTTCCCTAAAATTTCTGGTCAGCACGCTGACTACATCAAAGCTCAGTTAGAAAAATTCCGTGATGGTAACCGTGGCAACGATATGAATGCCATGATGCGTGACATCGCGAAGAAAATGACAGATGAAGATATCGAAGTTCTGTCGAAATACGTTGGCGGTCTGCACTGATACCCCTACATAGTTCGAGCAAAGTTGTACAAAAATGCCCCAGCGATTTCGCTGGGGCATTTTTGTTGGTGATGTGGCTCACACGTGATTTTTGAGGGTGTCATCGATATCTGCTCGAAAGCTTGTAAGACATTTGCCATACCTTCGATTGCGAATGTCTTCTTCTTATTTTTAACCTTTTGATTAATTGATATTTTTAATTTTTGCGAAAAAATCATCGCTAATATTTCCTGCTGCTAACTTGTGAGTGCGTCGGGATTACGTAAAGTAGAAAGCGTTCACAGGGGGTGAATTGCAGGATTTCAGACCACGGATTCAAGGTCTTCATGGACGCAAGCTAGGATAGCTTGGTGATCGGAAAACGGAATTAGGTAGGCAAGGAGCCTGCTCGATACGGATGGTCATCTCGTCTTATGGTTAAGACAGTGGAAAGGATCAGGCACAGGAAGTTGCTCAGAAGACAGGAAGTAAAGGGATAGCCAAAACTCATCAGGAAGATGAAAAACAACACTTTTTGGCAAGGAAAGCACGAAAAACAAAAGGATTCTTGGTGCACTAAATGCGTGCAACACAGTTTCGCCACTTGATGGCACTTAGAAAGCGACAGTTTGACTGTCGCTTTTTTTATGCCGTTTTTTCTCGGCAACCACCAATCTGAAGAGGGATTACTACACTGATGCCTTTCGATGGGTTCTTAAACAAAGTTTTTTAACAAAAACTGCTGAAAAAGTATTCAGTGCCTCTCCAATCTGAGTCCACTTTCTGGTATGTTTCGCATCCCTGTTTGAGGAAGTCAGCATGCATACCTGTCCTTTATGCCACAATCAGCATACTCGTCACTATTTTGAAGATAAGCATCGCGAATATCTTCAATGTGAGCAGTGCTACTTGGTATTCGTTAATCCAGACCAACGTTTGGATGCGGAAACTGAAAAAGCTCACTATGATTTGCATGAGAACAACCCAGAAGATATGGGCTATCGACGTTTTTTGTCGCGTATTGCTGACCCAATCACAGAGCGAATTTCACCACAATCGAACGGAATCGACTTTGGTTGTGGTCCGGGCCCGACGCTTTCCTTAATGCTAGAAGAAGCAGGGCACAACATGGCGTTGTACGATATTTACTATCACCCAGATACTGCGGTGCTAGAAAAGCAGTATGACTTCATGACAGCGACAGAGGTGATAGAGCACCTCTACCACCCCGATGTGGTGTGGAAGCAATGGTTGAATTTAGTTAAGCCAGGGGGCTGGATTGGCCTGATGACGAAAATGGTCATCGACGTGGAGGCTTTTAAATCATGGCACTATAAGAATGACCCAACTCATGTGGTGTTCTTTAGCCGTGATACCTTCCAGTTCCTTGCTGAGCGGGATAAGCTCGAACTCGAATTTATTGGTAATGATGTAATTTTACTGAGGAAGACCCAGTAATGAGCCGTAAAAAGAAATCTAGAAAGCCGGGTGCCGCTGGCGCACCTGAGTTTGTTGTAACTCGTAACCGTACCGAATCTGACGTTGAAGGCCGTCTACGCAAGCGCGCGAAAAAGCGTAAAGGCTTGAAGACAGGTAGCCGCAACTCAGAAGTTAACGAACAGAAAAAGCAATCTTCTGCGCAAAATCGTGACCCACGTTTAGGCAGCAAGAAGAAGATCCCTCTGATTGTTGAACCAGTGAAGAAGATGACGAAGCAAGAGCGTCGTCTATCTGCGGAACAAGAGCTAGAAATGCTAGAAAATGACGCGCAATTGAACGTGTTGTTGGATCGCATTGAAGCGGGTGAAAACCTAGGTACAGGCCTACAAAAATACGTGGATGAGAAGCTTGATCGTATTGAAAAGCTAATGGACCAACTTGGTCTGCTAGAACCTGAAGAAGAGGAAGATTTTACCGTTTCTTCTGCGAAAGGTTCTCGTAATGACGATGATTTATTAGCGGATTTCGACGATATTAACTTCGAAGACTACAAAGGATAATTAAGCCATGAATGTAACCTTATTAGCTATTGCGGGTGCAGTGATCATTATCGCGCTGGCTTCTTATGCAGGTTACCTTCTGCTTCAATTGAAAAAGCAAAAGGAATTGCAGCTGAAGCATCAAAAGTTGGCGATCGATAAACGTAATGCCAACATTTTTGAGAATGTGCATACCTTGTGTCAGGCAGGCATTCAAGGCCAGTGCGATTTGTCGGAAATCAGTATTCGCGTGTACTGCATCATGGATTATGTTCAAGGTGAGAATCGTGTGAACTTCGACGAAGTGTACCCTGCAATTTCCGAGCTTTACCATATCGTAAAAGATATGGCGCGCGGTGAAGACCGTCAGCAACTTGCCAAGAAAGAACGTATGCAACAGAACCTGACGCGTCAGAAAGCAGAAAGCCGCTTAACAGATGCGATCATCGAGGAACTCAAAGTGTTGCAGAAAAACGTCCAGCCACTGAATAATCAAATCAATATTCAGATGCTTTAACGATAATCCCCATTGGTTTGTTTTATGACCATTGGGGCTATCGTGATCACGCTAGCACTTCTTTGGATTTATAATTAAAAAGCCATCAGGTGTTGCCACGGTTGCCATCGTCGTATGGCAAAATAGCGATTCTGAATATCGGGTGACGGCTTTCGTTGCCCTAGCATTTAACGGAAAGTACCACCATGTCGAATCAACACACTGAATCGAAACAGCAAATCGTCTGGGATCAAGCGGTATTGGATAAGTACAACTATTCCGGTCCTCGCTACACGTCGTACCCAACGGCGCTGGAGTTTCATGAAGCGTTTACCATCTCAGACTATGATATGGCATGCACTCAGTACCCAGAGCGTCCGTTATCGCTGTACGTACACATTCCGTTTTGCCATAAGCTTTGCTACTACTGTGGTTGTAATAAAGTCATTACACGCCACTCGCACAAAGCGGATGAATACCTCGACGTGCTTGAACACGAAATTCGTCAACGTGCTGCATTGCTCGTTGGTCGCACCGTGACGCAATTGCACTTTGGTGGTGGTACACCGACGTTTCTATCTGAAAAGCAAATCACTCGCGTGATGAACTTGCTACGCCAAGAATTTACATTCAGTGATGATGCAGAAATCAGCATTGAAGTAGACCCGCGTGAAATTCAGATCACCATGTTGGATCACCTTCGTAGTGAAGGCTTCAACCGCCTGAGCATCGGCGTTCAGGACTTCAACAAAGAAGTGCAAAAACTGGTGAACCGTGAACAAGATGAAGAATTCATCTTTGCGATGGTGGCACGTGCGAAAGAGTTGGGTTTCCGTTCGACCAACCTCGATTTGATCTACGGTTTGCCGAAGCAGACCAAAGCCTCTTTTGCGAAGACGTTAGAACAAGTGCTGGAAATGCAGCCGGGTCGTCTGTCGGTCTTTAACTACGCACACATGCCGCAATTGTTTGCTGCGCAGCGTAAAATTAAAGACGAAGATTTGCCAAAAGCAGAAGAGAAAATGGCGATCCTGCAAGATACGATCGCAACCTTGACGGGGGCTGGCTACCAGTTCATCGGCATGGACCATTTTGCGATGCCTGACGACGAACTTGCCGTTGCGCAGCGCGAAGGAGTGTTGCATCGCAACTTCCAAGGCTACACCACGCAAGGTGAGTGTGACTTGGTGGGCTTTGGTGTTTCTGCGATTTCAATGATTGGTGGTGCGTACGCACAAAACCAAAAAGAGCTCAAGAAGTACTACACTCAAGTAAATGACCTTCGCCACGCATTGTGGAAAGGTGTCTCACTCGATTCGGATGACTTGCTCCGTCGTGAAGTCATTAAGCAGCTGATTTGTAACTTTAAGCTTGATAAAAAAGCGATCGAATCTGAATTCAGAGTGAAATTTGATCAGTACTTCAAAGAAGACCTGCAATTGCTACAAACGTTCATCAATGATGAGTTGGTGGAAGTGGATGACAATGAAATTCGAGTGACACTGCGTGGTCGCCTGCTTATCCGTAACATCTGTATGAGCTTCGATAAATATCTGCGAGCAAAAGCGCGTCAGCAGCAATTCTCTCGCGTGATTTGATCATCACTTGCCGATTCCAAATGCAAAAAATGCCAGCAAATGCTGGCATTTTTTATAATTTTGCGCTGATTAAACGCGATCTTTAACTTTTTCTTTCAGTTCTGCTTTTTCTGCATCAGAAATGAAAGCAAGCTCAAGGCCATTGATTTGCGCTTGGCGAATCTGCTCTTGGCTCAGGCCGGCTGCTGGCGCCGCCACTTCGTATTCGTAAGGTAGCTCAATACCTTCTACCGCAGGATCATCCGTATTTAGACACGCTAGAACGCCGTGGTCTAGGAACTGTTTCAGTGGGTGATTTGCTAGAGAATCGACCGTACTGGTTTGGAAGTTCGACGTCAGGCACGATTCGATACCGATACGGTTTTCCGCTAGGTAATCCATCAGTTTTGGATCGTGAATCGCTTTCACACCGTGGCCGATACGCGTTGCACCAAGCTCTTGAATGGCTTGCCACATGCTTTCAGCGCCCGCCGCTTCACCAGCGTGAACTGTCACGTTTAGGCCTGCATCACGTACTTGTTTGAAGTGAGAGACAAAGCGATCGCCCGGTTGACCAAGCTCATCACCTGCAAGGTCTACTGCTACGATGTGGTCTTTCTGGCTTAGAATGGCATCCAGTTCTTGCTGACATGCATCTGTGCCAAATGTGCGGCTCATGATACCGATAAGGTTCGCTTTGATGCCAAAGTCTCGCATGCCTGCTTGTACGCCATCGACAACCGCTTCAACCACGCCAGCGACTGGCAATTTGTGTTTCATCGCCATGTAGTATGGTGAGAAACGCAGTTCGGCGTAATCAATTTGTGCGTTTAGCGCATCTTCAACGTTTTCATAAGCAACGCGACGACAAGCGTCAAGATCGCCCAGTACTGCTACGCCCCAGTCAAGCTTGGAAAGGAAAGCAACAAGAGATGGTTCCGCTTCGACAATTTGAACGTGTGGAGTGAGAGACTCAATATCGTACGCTGGCAGAGCAATGCCAAATTTTTGGCCAAGCTCAAGGATAGTCTTAGTACGAATGTTACCGTCAAGGTGGCGGTGCAAATCAGTTAGAGGAAGATTCTTAGTTATCATTATGTCGATCCGGATAGTTATGAACTGGAACAGGGCCCAAACATTATCTGTGACAATACATGGGTAAGATTTGCAGTTAAGTATAAATAACAGTTAGGTAGATTGTCAGTAGAGGATGACTAGGAATTCAACGATTCTCGCTCTTTTCTACTTCATGTTAACCAAATGTGTTGGCCATTCATCCAGAGGAATTGGGCGACTGTAATAGAAACCTTGGACTTGATGGCAGCCCAGCGAACGCAACAGTTGCGCTTGCGTGCTGTCTTCTACACCTTCTGCCACGACATTGGTTTTTAATCCTGCGGTGATATTGATCACAGCGGCTACTACTGAGCTGTCGAGGTTCTCTTTGGTGAGCTGATTGATGAACGTGCGATCGATCTTCAAGCAGGTGAACGGCAGTGAATGCAAATAACCAAGGGAAGAGTAACCCGTACCAAAATCATCAATGGCAATGCCAATGCCCATATCACGCAACTTCGTCATGTTTTCCAGAGTCGTTGGTGCGCTATCAATAATGCGCGACTCGGTGATCTCTAAAGTGAGGTTTTTGGCGGGCAGTTTGGTGACATCCAGCACTCGTGTCACGGTGTCGACAAACGCCGGACAGGAGAGCTGATTGACCGAAATGTTCACGTGCAATTGGAAGTCTGACGGCCACTGTTTGTTCTCGATGGCTTTGTATGTGTCTCGGCACGCTTGCAGCAAGATTTGTTGGCCAATGGCTTTGATCATGCCGCTTTCCTCTGCGATTGGGATGAAATCTAATGGTGAGATCATACCGCTTTCGCTATTCCAGCGAGCTAGGGCTTCGGCGCCACATACGTTACCACTCGCGAGATCGATGATCGGCTGATAATGAGGCACAAATTCGCGCTTGTCGATGCCCGTTTGCATCTTCGTGAGCAGCTGAGTACGAAACTTCGATGCGCTCGCGAGTTCTGGGCTGTAGTAACAAATGCCCGTCAGTGGATCTTGCTTCGCGTAGCTCAGAGCAATGCTGGCATTGCGTAGCCAAAGCGGCATGTTCTCACCATGCTTGGTTTGCACAATCCCTAGTGAGATCTTCATCACCACGCTTTCACCTTCAACCATAAATGGTGCTGCGAACAGTTGTTGTAGGCGACGTTCTGTTAAACGGATGTCTTCGTCTTTATCCATATCTGGCATAAACAGAGCGAACTCATCACCACCAATTCGGGCCAGCATGGTGTTGTCTGGGAATTGCTGCTTCAGCCTTTCTGCGATGCTAACCAACAGCTGATCACCATTGTGGTGTCCCACGCTGTCGTTGATATCTCTAAATTTGTTGATCCCCAATAAGAACAAACTACCGTGACACAAATTGGGTTTGTTTTCGCAGATTTCGATTAATCCTTGGCGGCTGTAGAGTCGAGTTAATGAGTCATACACCAGCTGATCGCGCAGCGCCTTAAATGAGGCTTTGAGGTTGCTGGCCATTTCATTAAAGGCTTTTGCGAGCACGGTCGTTTCGTACACACGGCCAGGTTGGGGCATTGAGCTATCCCAATCGCCATTTGCTAGGTGTTGAGCCGCATCGGCAGTGGCGTTGATTGGTCGAGTCACGCGTTCGAAGATGACCCAACTAAAGCCGATACCAAACAAGCTGACGACGATACCAACAATCCAGCTTTTCTCTTGGCTTTTCGGTAAGAGGCCAAGCAAATCAGATTCCGAGATAGAAGTGCCGATGAACCAAGTTAAACCGTTTGGATCGTAGTAGGGCGTGATGCGGCTAAAAATACGTTGGCCGCTGTGGTCAAACTCAAACGTGTACGGTTGGTCTGTATGGTACAAGTCAAAACCACGCACGCGGGAGGCGCTGATTTTGATGATCGGGTCTGCGCTTTCAGAGGCGAACAAGCGTTGACCTTTATCTGAAAACTTTGTGCCCCAAGACACCACGCTGCCAGGGCCAGAATGTGCCACTAATCGGTGTTCTTGGTCCATGATAAAGACCGATGCTTTGGTGTTCTTCTTGATGACGCGTAGAAACTCGTTGAAGGTATTGATACGAATATCCGTCACCAATACGCCCGCAAATTCTTGGTGTTCGTACACCGGTGTCATAGCAGACAAGGTGATGTCTTGGCGTTCATCCGCATTGGTGTAGATTTTTGACCACATCGGTTTTTCGTCTTTGGCGACGGGTTGATACCAAGGACGAGTTCTTGGGTCGTAAGGCGTGATGACAGTACGAATATCATTACTGACATGATCTGTGCCGTAGATGATTAACTTACCATCTGTGTATTTATCTTGAACCATCAAGGTGTAATCGTCGGAGATCTCGCGACGAAAACCCGCGAAATCGCCAGTTTCCGAACCAAAAGCAATCACGTCCAGCTGCGGAATAGAACGGTATAGGTTCTGAAACGCGCTCAATAAGTAGGCTTGGACATCTCGCGTATCATGGGGATGGTACAGGTTGTGATAACTCACGTTATGAGCAAGCGTCATCACCGCCGTAAACGGCTTTCGCAGATAACTATTGAGGTGGTCGTAGACACTTTCGGTCAACACCGACAGCTGTTTATCGCTGATGTCGGTCACCACCTCTTCATAGCTTTGTTTTTGGACGTAGACAATCACACCGATAGCCAGTAAGAAAATCATCACAAAAGGGATGAGTACAGCAGTACGTAGTGTAATTTGAGTCTTTGCAGTAGACATTGCCTAGTCACATTAGGGATGGTTCACCTTAATTGTACTGACATTTCTATTAATATCGAGCGATAAGCACTCTCATTGTTAACTCACTGCTTAAGTGACGGTCAGTACAACTCTTTTAACTTTCTGGTTAGCGTATTGCGTCCCCAGCCTAATACTTTAGCGGCATCTTGCTTGTGACCTTTAGTGTGCTCCAATGCAGCTTCTAATAAAATGCGCTCAAATTCTGGTAATGCGAAAGAAAGTAGTTCTTTATCCCCCGCAGCGAGCGATTGACGTGCCCAGTCCGCCAATTGTTCTTGCCAGCTACCTTTGGTTGAATCCGAAACGGTCTTCTTCTCTTCCAAAAGCTCTGAAGGCAAATCGTTCGGTAATACTTCACTGCCACTCGCCATCACGGTTAACCAGCGACAAATGTTTTCTAGCTGACGTACGTTGCCCGGCCAATTGAGTCGATTGAGAATTTCGACTGTCGACGGGTGCAAGGTTTTGGTTTCCACTCCAAGCTCATCTGCGGCGCGTACCAGAAAGTGTTGTGTGAGCTTTTCAATGTCTTGTTTGCGTTCACGAAGCGCAGGAATTTGTACGCGAATGACGTTCAAGCGGTGGAACAAGTCTTCACGAAAATCGCCTTGGTGTACCAGCTTTTCGAGGTTTTGGTGCGTGGCGGCGACAATACGTACATCGACACGAATCGGAGAGTGACCACCAACACGGTAGAACTGACCATCCGCCAACACGCGCAGTAAACGTGTCTGGATATCCAGCGGCATGTCACCGATTTCGTCCAAAAAGAGCGTGCCTCCGTTGGCTTGCTCGAAGCGGCCTTGACGAACACTGTTCGCGCCCGTAAATGCGCCTTTTTCGTGACCGAACAACTCAGACTCAATCAAGTCTTTTGGAATCGCGGCCATATTGAGAGCGATAAAAGGTTTGTTGGCGCGGGGGCTATGGCGGTGAAGGGCATGAGCAACCAGCTCTTTACCCGTACCGGACTCCCCGTTGATCAAAACGGAAATCGACGAGCGAGAAAGGCGGCCAATAGCGCGGAACACTTCCTGCATTGCTGGCGCTTCACCGATGATCTCTGGCGTGTCGGCTGGGGCATCTTCTGAAGACAATTGCTCGCGTTTGTTTTCATGGCTGTGGGCAATCGCACGTTCGACCAGCGTTAAGGTTTCATCGATATCAAACGGTTTTGGCAGATACTCGAACGCGCCTTTTTGATAGGCGTTAACGGCGGCATCTAAGTCGGAATGCGCGGTCATGATGATCACGGGCAAATCAGGGTAATCACGTTGCACTTGCTTGAGCAGTTCTAATCCGTCGATACCGGGCATGCGAATATCAGACACCAGTACGTCTGGCACTTCGCGCTCAAGCGCCATCAAAACGCTTTCCCCGTCAGCGTAGGTTTCGCACTTTATGTTGGCTGAAGAGAGGGTTTTTTCCATCACCCAGCGAATTGAACTGTCGTCATCGACGACCCAAACATATCCTTTACTCATGTACTAATCCTTGCAGCAAAAACCGTAAATTGGCGCTCAACGAAATCCATTCGTGAGGTCAAATCGGCAAATAAATTGTAAAAGTGGTGTGGCCAGGCCAGCTTTCAACGTCGATTTTTCCGTTGTGCTGGTCGATCAAATTTTGTGAGATGGACAACCCAAGTCCGGTGCCGCCTTCGCGCCCGCTGACCATGGGATAAAACAAGGTGTCCTGTAATTCTGGTGGAATGCCCGGCCCGTTATCGGTGATCTCGACGCGCGCCGCTAATTTGCAGCGTTTGCCATGAATGTTGGCTTGATGCACCGTTCTGGTGCGAATGGTGATGTTGCCGTGCTCTTGATGAGCAAGAATTTGTGCCGCGTTGCTGACGATGTTCAGCATCGCTTGTTCTATTTGATCTGCATCCATCAAAATCTCGGGCAAGCTCGGGTCGTAGTCACGTTCGATGATGATAGAGTTTTGAGATTCTAACTCGACCAGTTGGCGTACTTTCTCCAGAATTTGGTGTAGATTTTCTTGTGTCTTTTTGCCCGGTTTCTGTGGGCCAAGTAGGCGGTCGACTAACGCTCTTAATCGATCTGCTTGTTCGATAATGATGTGGGTGTATTCGGTTAACGATGGATCGGGCAACATTTTTTCCAGCAGCTGCGCCGCACCGCGTAATCCGCCAAGTGGATTTTTGATCTCATGAGCTAAACCGCGCACGAGCAGTTTGGCGGCTTGTTGCTGTGCGTGTTGGTTGAGCTCTTGAGTGAGGCGTCGTTGTTGATCTATTTTGCGCATTTCAACCAATAGCATGAGCTGTCGTTGCCAAGTGATTGGACTTACTGTGACTTCCAGCATTAGCGGACGCCCATCGACGACAAACGTCACGTCACTATCGGTAATGCTTTGGCCACTTTGCAATGGCTGAGTCAGTAAGGCCAAGTCCAACGAAGCATGCTGAATCAGTTGAGAAAGCGATTGTTCGACAATGCGTTTGGCGCTTTGCGAAAACAACAGCTCAGCGGCTGGATTGGCATAGCGGATGGCCAATCCATCATCAAGAATCAGCGTTGCTGTGACCATGTTGTTGAGTATGGCACTAGGGAGACTGGTATCCACATTACGTCCTTGTTTGCGTTGAGATTGTGCAATGCACAATAATGGTGCAATAGAACGTTAAGTATGGCGAAGAAAGCTCAGAAGAAAAAGTAAAAAGCCTCATTGTGATGCGACTTTTTTACTCCGATTTTCTATTTTGCCCCTTTTACGGTCGGCTTAACGCTTGCTCTATGTAAATGCACCGTTATAGGGCTAATAGATGCAATAAGCTTGCCGCTTCGTTTAGCATGAACCGCGATAGTATGTGTGCCGCGATCGATGTTGTTTAATTGCCAAGTGAGCTGCGTTTGAGGTGCGCCATAAGGTTTCCCATCGAAGAACAGTTGCAGTTGTTCACCAATGCCCAGCTTACGATTGGCTTCCAGCTGGATATTGATCAAGCCACGATTACTACGAATGGTTTCATTGTGTTGAGGTGTGAGCATCGCCAGCTGCAAAGGTTGAGGCTTATCCGATTTCTTTTCTAGCTCTTCTTCTGGCTCGGGGGCTGCTTTGGCTTGTGGCGCAAGTGATTCAGTGCTCTCGACTTCTGGTGCTGGTGCACTGGCTTCAAGATTGGGCAATGCGATGGTCTTCGCGCCTTGGTTTGGGGTGTCACTGAAGTGCACTACGCCGTTTTCGTCTACCCAAGTGTAAGCGACCTGAGCCGAGGCTACAGAGGCCAGTAGCGTGCCGCTGAGTACACATAGCGATGGAATAAGCTGAACTTTCATGGCTCACCTTCTTTTGATCGATGATTTCACGTTTCAATGGCTTAGGCCTTTGACCTACAAGGTAAAAATAGCCCAAGCGTATTTTTATTATCCCCTCATGTTAAACGGCGAATCTTGACTGACGAATACAAAAAAGGCTCGCCTGCGAGGCGAGCCTAATATTTTGTTACTGTGTTTACATTTTACACAGTTTGAACCTTATACAGAGTAGTAAAGTTCGAACTCAAGTGGGTGAGTTGCCATGTTGATGCGCTCAACGTCTTTTGACTTAAGTGCGATGTAAGAATCGATAAAGTCGTCAGAGAATACGCCGCCCGCTGTTAAGAACTCACGGTCTTCGTTTAGTGCATTTAGAGCCACTTCTAGAGACTCAGCCACTTTAGGAATCTCAGCTGCTTCTTCTGCTGGTAGATCGTAAAGGTCTTTGTCCATCGCTTCGCCTGGGTGGATCTTGTTCTTGATACCGTCAAGACCAGCCATCAGTAGACAAGCAAACGCTAGGTATGGGTTTGCTGCTGGATCTGGGAAGCGAGCTTCGATACGACGTGCTTTCGGGCTTGGTACCACTGGGATACGGATAGAAGCTGAACGGTTACGTGCAGAGTAAGCAAGCATAACTGGTGCTTCAAATCCAGGTACAAGACGCTTGTACGAGTTTGTTGATGGGTTAGCAAACGCGTTGATTGCACGAGCGTGTTTGATGATACCGCCGATGTAGTAAAGCGCTGTTTCAGATAGACCGCCGTACTTGTCGCCAGCAAACAGGTTAACGCCGTCTTTTGCTAGAGATTGGTGAACGTGCATGCCAGAGCCGTTGTCGCCAACGAGTGGTTTAGGCATGAATGTCGCTGTTTTACCAAATGCGTGAGCAACGTTATGTACTACGTATTTGTAAATTTGGATTTCGTCAGCTTTCGTTGTTAGCGTATTAAAACGAGTTGCGATTTCGTTTTGACCCGCAGTCGCCACTTCGTGGTGGTGCGCTTCAACAACTAGGCCCATTTCTTCCATGATTAGACACATTGCAGAGCGGATGTCTTGAGAAGAGTCAACAGGAGCTACTGGGAAGTAACCGCCTTTAACGCCTGGACGGTGGCCTTTGTTACCGCCTTCGATGTCGCTGCCTGTGTTCCATGCTGCTTCGATGTCGTCAATCTTGAAGAAAGAACCTGACATGTCGTTAGAGAACTTCACGTCATCGAATAGGAAGAATTCTGGCTCAGGACCAACAAGCACTGTATCTGCGATACCTGTTGAGCGCATGTAGTCTTCAGCGCGCTTTGCGATAGAGCGTGGGTCACGGTCGTAACCTTGCATTGTTGCAGGTTCTAGGATATCACAACGGATGTTTAGCGTTGCATCTTCCGTGAATGGGTCAAGCACAGCTGAAGATGCGTCTGGCATCATTACCATGTCTGACTCGTTGATGCCTTTCCAGCCAGCAACTGATGAACCATCGAACATTTTACCTTCTTCGAAGAAGTCTGCATCGATTTGGTGAGCAGGAATCGAAATGTGCTGCTCTTTACCTTTTGTATCAGTGAAGCGTAGGTCAACAAACTTTACTTCGTTTTCTTGGATCAGCGATAGAACGTTTTCTACTGACATCTTGGATAACCTCCAGTGTTAATAAGCGGTAAAAGCTCGATTTATGAAATATTCATGAACCCGGCATTGATTAATCTTTTTGACTTTTCATTAATCGATGCTGTGTTTACTAAAGCCAAAACCGTGCCAAAAAAAATATTCCATTAATTTCAATGAATTGTGTTTTTAGATGCTAGTTTGGTGCAAATGATTGCACCAAAATGATCTACGTTTGCACTAAAGTGGTGCGAATTAAGATTGTTGCACCACAATGTGACAGCAGCATTGCTTATTCAGCCCAGTTTTTGAGCAAGAGTCAATTTGTATTGTGCAACGATTAGAATAAAGTTGTGTTTTATCAATTCGTTCAGCGGAAGGAAAGTGGGCATTAGGCGTAAAATTCACAGAAATGCTCGGGAGTAGATCACATATTTCTAGGCTTTTTGCTAAAATCTGGTACATTATGGCCGTTTTTTTAATCAGCAAATGTCACCAGAGAGCACCCGTTCTCAGCGTGGGGGCATTTCATCTATCTAAGTGAATCAATATCCATGGCTACTCCACAGATTGATAAATTAAGAAATATCGCGATTATCGCGCACGTTGACCACGGTAAAACAACGTTGGTTGACAAGCTGCTACAACAATCAGGCACGCTAGAGTCTCGCGGTGAAGCTGAAGAGCGAGTCATGGACTCGAACGACATCGAGAAAGAGCGCGGTATTACAATCCTTGCTAAAAACACAGCAATTAACTGGAACGATTACCGTATCAACATCGTAGATACTCCGGGACACGCGGACTTCGGTGGTGAAGTAGAACGTATCATGTCGATGGTAGACTCTGTACTACTTATCGTTGACGCGGTTGACGGCCCAATGCCACAAACGCGCTTCGTAACGCAAAAAGCATTTGCGCACGGTCTTAAGCCAATCGTTGTAATCAACAAGATTGACCGCCCAGGCGCTCGTCCTGATTGGGTTATGGACCAAGTGTTCGACCTATTCGACAACCTAGGTGCAACTGATGACCAGCTAGACTTTAAAGTGGTTTACGCATCAGCACTTAACGGTTGGGCTTCTCTAGAAGAAGGCGAAACTGGCGAGAACATGGAACCACTATTCCAAACTATCGTTGATGTTGTTGACGCACCAAATGTTGACCTTGATGGTCCACTACAGATGCAAGTTTCTCAGCTAGACTACAGCTCTTATGTTGGTGTTATCGGTGTTGCTCGTGTAACTCGTGGTAGCGTTAAAGCAAACCAACAAGTAACCATCATTGGTGCTGACGGTAAAACTCGTAACGGTAAAGTTGGCACAGTAATGGGCTACCTAGGCCTAGAGCGTCACGAAGTTGAGCAAGCTAACGCAGGTGATATCATTGCGATCACTGGTCTTGGCGAGCTAAAAATCTCTGACACTATCTGTGCACAAAACGCAGTAGAAGCACTACCTGCACTGTCTGTTGATGAACCGACAGTAACGATGACGTTCCAAGTAAACACGTCTCCATTCGCTGGTAAAGAAGGTAAGTTCGTAACTTCACGTAACATCCTTGAGCGTCTAGAGAAAGAATTGGTACACAACGTTGCACTACGCGTTGAGCAAACAGACGATCCAGACAAATTCCGCGTATCAGGCCGTGGTGAACTTCACCTATCTATCCTGATCGAAAACATGCGTCGTGAAGGCTTCGAGCTTGCAGTATCTCGTCCAGAAGTAATCATCAAAGAAGAAGATGGTCAGCTAATGGAACCGTTCGAAACCGTAACTATCGACGTTATGGAAGAGCACCAAGGCGGTATCATGGAGAACATCGGCCTACGTAAAGGTGAGCTAAAAGATATGGCTCCAGACGGCAAAGGCCGTGTACGTATGGACTTCATCATGCCATCTCGTGGTCTGATCGGTTTCCAAACGGAATTCATGACACTAACTTCTGGTTCTGGTCTTCTTTACCATACGTTCGATCATTACGGCCCTCACAAAGGCGGTAACATCGGTCAACGTGTTAACGGTGTACTTATCGCGAACGCAGCTGGTAAAGCACTAACGAACGCACTGTTCAACCTTCAAGAGCGTGGTCGTCTATTCATCGGTCACGGTGTAGAAGTTTACGAAGGCATGGTTATCGGTATTCACAGCCGCGACAATGACCTAACAGTAAACGCACTGAAAGGTAAGCAGCTAACCAACGTTCGTGCATCTGGTACAGATGACGCACAGGTTCTTACTCCGCCAATCGTTATGACTCTAGAACAAGCTCTAGAATTCATCGATGACGACGAACTAGTAGAAGTAACACCTGAAAGCATCCGTATCCGTAAGAAATTCCTAACGGAAAGCGACCGTAAGCGTGCTTCACGTTCAGCAAAATAATTTGCTGTAGCGGATTAGCTTAAATACAAGCCTCGAGTTAAGCTCGGGGCTTGTTGTTTTTAGGGAGATAACATGAAGCCGATTGTGATTACCGGTGGTCCAGGAGCGGGCAAAACAACGTTACTCAACGCGTTAGGCAAACAAGGCTACGCCACGTTTGCTGAAGGCTCACGCTCGTTGATAGAGCAGCAAAGTGCATTGGACAATGGCATTTTGCCGTGGACCAATCTGCCTGAGTTTGCCAAATTGTGTCTGAACCTAATGAGTGAGCAAAAGCGTGAGGCGTTGAATACTAACGTGGCTTTTGTAGATCGCGCGATTCCAGATATTGTTGCTTATCTACAAGTCGGTGGTTGTCACGTTGACCAAGCTTTCTTAACTGAAAGTGCTGGGTACCATAGTCAGGTGCTTACTTGTCGACCTGAAGCGTCCATTTACGTACAAGATGAAGTGCGTCCGCACAGCTTTGAAGAAGCGCTGAAAATCCATCAAACCCTAATCAATACTTATGTTGAGCTCGGATATCAAGTGGTGGAAGTGCCATGGGGCAGTGTTGAAGAGCGCGTGGGTTTTGTTCGAAGAGTAATAGGCTTAGTCGGCGAGGTAGCAGACTAAAACCTCCTCGCGAGGAGGAGGCCTGAATGATTTACTTTTGATTAAGCTTTTGCAGGAACTTATCCGATTCAGCGATCGCTTCGTTCATTTGTTTGATGGCAAATTGAATGTCTTTCTCTAAGCTAGAGAACTCGCCTTGCAAAGAACCAATCGCACTCGCGTTGAGGTTATGTTTTAGATACAGCGTATTATCACGCAGTGTGTTCAGCACTGGCGTCATCTTTTTCTCTGCACGCTTCATTGCGCTGAGCATGGTTTTGTAAGAGGCTTTGGTTTCACGCAGTTTTTGTTCGCTTGAGCGGCGCAGTTTCGCACTGGTGTACAAGTCTAACTCGCCTTGCCATTCTTCAAACAGTGCATCAGAGACATCTTCGATTGCAGCAATACGGTCACGCACATCTTGAGCGGCTTTTTCGCTGTCTTCGTATTTGTCATTGATGTTGTTGTAAACGCTTTCTAATTCACCACCGTCAAAATTGGTTAGTGCTGATAAGGCTTCAAGTGCGCTAGTGAATTCTTCTTGTGCTTCTTGTTGTGATTCTTTGGCATCTTCCACTCGGTCAACCATAATATCTCGTTTATGGTAGCCCACTTGCTCCATCGCAGAGTAATACGCAGATTGACACCCTGTTAAAGTGAAAATTGATAGTACAATTGCTAATAAATAAGGCATTCTTATGTCCTCGACGCTAATTATGGGATGAACTATGAACCAGTTATCAGAGAGTTACAAGGCGAGATTGAGCAATCTACTGCCAAGTTGCGTCGCGTTTTTTAAGTATCTTCTTAAGCGTTTGACGCATGATCGCGTTAATGTAAATGCTGGCTACCTTGCCTATATTACCTTGCTATCCATCGTGCCAATGTTAACGGTACTGTTATCAATATTGTCGAAGTTCCCTGTTTTCGCGAACGTTGGCGAAGTGCTGCAAGGCTACATCATCGAAAACTTTGTACCGGCATCTGGTGAGGCGGTGCACACTGCACTGCAAGAGTTTGTGGCGAACACCGGCAAAATGAGTGCCGTCGGTGGTGGCTTCTTGTTTATTGCTGCGCTGATGCTGATCTCCAACATCGATAAAAATCTAAACTACATCTGGCGAGTCAAAGACAAGCGCCGTTTGGTGTTCTCATTTTCGATGTATTGGATGGTATTAACGCTAGGGCCGATTTTAGTCGGCGCGAGTATTGCAGCAACGTCTTATGTCACGTCGTTACAAATCTTAGAAAATGAAACGCTGTCTGGCGCCTTCAATTTGTTCTTACGCTGGTTGCCGCTCTTGCTGTCATTTTTTGCATTTTTAGGTTTGTACATTCTGGTGCCAAACAAAAAAGTGCATTTAGCGCATGGCGCTGTAGGCGCCGCCGTTGCGGCGATACTGTTTGAATTAAGTAAGAAAGGCTTTGCCCTCTATATCACTCAGTTCCCCTCTTACCAGCTGATTTACGGCGCTTTAGCCGCAATTCCTATCTTGTTTGTCTGGGTTTACTTGTGCTGGATGATCGTCTTGCTGGGGGCAGAAGTCACCGCAGCATTGGGTGAGCAAGAGCACTGGAGTGAAGATCTAGACATGATACACTCGTCGGCTGAATCTCAGTTAGCAAATGAAGGAAGCGAGAGTAGTGATAGCGCTAATTCAACGAGTCAGTGAAGCAGCCGTTCGTGTAGACGGTGAAGTGGTTGGGGAAATCAATACAGGTCTTCTTGTCCTACTTGGTGTTGAGAAGGACGACGATGAAGCCAAAGCAAAACGTTTGATGGAACGTGTGACCACCTACCGAGTCTTTGAAGACGACGAAGGAAAAATGAACCTCAACGTCAAACAAGTGAACGGTAAGGTTTTGGTGGTGTCTCAATTTACGTTACCGGCAGATACCAAGAAAGGCACACGTGCAGGCTTTTCTCGTGGTGCGCATCCAGCCGACGCTGAACGTCTGTATGACTACTTTTCTGACTTGTGTGAGCAGGAATTGCCAACCGAGCGTGGTCGCTTCGCGGCCGATATGAAAGTGTCATTAATTAATGACGGCCCAGTGACTTTTTGGCTACAGGTCTAATCTGGCGTGGATACACCCATGGTCTAAGCTATATACCCAAGTGATTTGATTTTACTTGGGTATTTTCTCCCCAAGATTCTTACTGATTTGCACTTTCAAAGGATTGATATGTTCAAACTCATAACTCCAACAACCGAAAATCAGCTTAACAAGTACTATCAATTTCGTTGGCAAATGCTTCGAGAGCCATGGCGCATGCCAGTAGGCTCTGAACGGGATGAATATGATGTGGTGAGCCATCACCGCATGATTGTGGATAGCCGTGGCCGTCCAATGGCGATCGGACGTTTGTACATTACTCCGGATAACGATGGCCAAATCCGCTATATGGCGGTGAAAGGCAATCGTCGCAGCAAAGGCATGGGATCACTGGTGTTGGTCGCGTTGGAATCGCTTGCGCGCCAAGAAGGTGCGAAACGTTTGGTATGTAATGCTCGTGAAGACGCGATTGCGTTTTATGAAAAAAACGGTTTTGAACGTCGTGGTGAGTTGACCGATGAACGCGGTCCGGTTCGTCACCAACAAATGGTGAAGCCGCTTGATCCGATGGCGAATGTGTTACGTCGCCCAGAATGGTGCACGGAATTGCAGCAGCGCTGGGAAGCGCAAATCCCAATTGCGGACAAAATGGGCATCAAAATCAACCAATACACCGGTTATCAGTTCGAATGCAGTGCCCAGCTCAATCCGAATTTGAACCCGCACAATACGATGTTTGCTGGTTCGGCATTTACGTTGGCAACGCTGACGGGATGGGGAATGACGTGGTTACTGCTCAAAGAGCGCGGTTTGCATGGCGATATTGTTCTGGCAGACAGCTCGATTCGTTATCGTCATCCGGTGGAGCAAAATCCGGTGGCGAGTACCTCGCTTGATGGTATCAGTGGTGATTTGGATCGCTTGGCGTCAGGGCGCAAGGCGCGCATTGTCATCCATGTGGTGATTTACAGCGGCGATACGCCTGCGGTTGATTTCGTTGGCACGTACATGCTGTTGCCCAACTATTCGCAACTACTCAGTTGCTAGTTCTTCTTCGGCTACGACCTCGTTCGTAGCCGGCTCTAACTCTTCTGTTATCTCCTCAACCAGCTCTTCTTCCGGTTGCTCTAGATTCGCCTCTGCAATGCCATGAAAGCTCGATTCCTCCGGCTGAGCATCGTTCGTTGGTACGTTCGGTGTTAAGTGGTCTGGCTGTTGTGGTGAGTCGCAGTCATTACGTGATATTTCACCATCGAGCAGATCGCCTATGATTATGCCGCAGTGATCCTTGAGCTGGAATGTCAAACCGCTGAGTGGGTTGTTGGCCATGTCAAACTCGCCGCCAATCTGACCGGATATGACATTGCCGGAGATGGTTACAGGCTTGAGTGATACAGCGCCCCGCTGCGCGTGCACTCGAATAGGGGAAAACGTGATGCTCTTAAGCGACTTATCGGCTTGTGAGCGTAGTGTCGTTTCTCGTAGGTTTGCTTCCACTTGCCCCGTTAAGCTGTACGCCAACATGTTGTTGTCACCAGATAGACCTTGCAGGTCGAGATTGAGGTCAGAAAATCCATCTACCGCGAATACATCGGGCAGGTATGGGTGAAGCAGTTTGAGTGGAATGCCATCTGCACTCAAATTAAGCGCCCAAGGTTGGCTTGCCGTACTTAAATCAAGTTGACCAAAGCCTTCAATGTAACCTTGTTCTAGTGGAGCAAACAGACGAGAGAGTTGCCACAACCCTTGCTCACTTTGTGTCGAAATCGCAGCATGAGAAGACAGAACTTGGTCGTAGCTCGCATTCACGACACTCGCGTCGAGACTGCCATGCCATACGCCCCAATAACGGTGCTGGCGCTTTAACTTTAGCGCTTTTCCTTCGACGTTTAAGCCAGAGAGTTGCCAGAATGGTTCGTGCGCTAATTGGATTATCTGACTACGTTCAATATCAAGTTCTTGGATATCCACTTCTTGTAACGCGCTGGTGGCAGCCTTCCACCAATCCTTGTTGTCATCAGACTGGATAGCCCATTTCAATCCTTGAACAGAAGCCGTGTCGAGTTGCCAGTGCGTCGGTTTGAATTGACCAGATACCTGTACGCGGCCTTGCTGCCAATCTAGGCTCAGTTCTTGGAGCTGGATATTCTCGGGCGTGAAAATGGCGTTCAAGCGTGGCTCTATTGCGGTTTGCTCTTGGAAACGAACACTGTCAGCTTGTAAAGACACTTTGGCAGTGGCATTCCATAGAGATGCAGGCAGTGAGGCATCTTCAACGGACAGTTCAAGGTTTTGCCAGTGCCATTCCCCCCATTCAATATCGGCGTTAAGCAAGTCGAGGCTATTAATGTGGTTAATGGTGAACGGCAATTCTTGCCACGGTTTAGAGAGTAAAGATTGTCGCTGTGCATTGGTGATTGCCAACTTATCAATCGTGACATTGACCAAAGACCAGCCTTGCGGATATTGCTCACCTTGCCCTGAGATTTGGCTATTGTGCCATTTAAAAGACGTGCCATAGAGGGTGCTGTTTTGGGCTTGATAATCCACATCAACCAGTACTTTTTGTATCGCCTCACCGTGCCAATACATTTGCTCTGCAGAAGCCTGAATAGCGCCGTAAGGCCATAATTGTTGAGCGTTTAGCCAAGTAGGATCTTGGATTTGGATACTCAATCCAGTTACGGAAAAGCGCGCATCCGCGTAATCAATATTTTTCAGCGCAATCTGGTGGAACTGGATCGACTCTAAGTTAGGCCGTGTCGGTATGCCTTTTTTTAGACTCACCCCATCGATCAGCAAGCTATCGATAATCCATTTCCCATCTCGTCGTATGTCAGGGTTCAGCCACACGTCGACTTGTTCAATATAAGGCAGTTGAGCGTCTTGGGAGCGAACGTTTTGCAGCGAAAGGTGGTAAGGGAAGTCGTAATGAACGCGCTCCGCTTGGATCGGTAAGCCAAGGTAGGGTGAAACCCATTGCCATGTAGAATTGGCGTATGAGGTGGTTAACAGCGCAATAATGGTCGCCGGAAGGGCAATCAATACCACCAGTAAGAGAATTAGAATTCGACGCGCTGTTTTCATCCCTGTCAGAACCTGTAAGTGAAGTGTCGGAAAACTGATGAGGTCAGTTATACAAATAACCCAGTTAGGCTTTAGCTTGTATCAATCTGGTGTGGGATTCAATAAAAAGCCCCTCAAAAGAGGGGCTTGAAGAGCATTTTTGTAACTAAGTCACTGTTGTCATCAAATCACAGGTCACTCAGTTTTGCTTCGGTATTAGTCCAGTTGAGGACCAGCCGCAACCAGTGCTTTACCTTCCGCGTTGTCTGTGTACTTATCAAAGTTATTGATAAAGCGCTCAGCCAAGTCTTTCGCTTTGCTTTCCCATTGTAGTGGGTCAACGTACGTGTCACGAGGGTCAAGGATGCTTGGATCCACACCTGGTAGTGAAGTAGGTACTTCAAGGTTGAAGATTGGAATGTGCTTAGTTGGCGCATCTTCAATCGAGCCATCTAGGATCGCATCAATGATGCCGCGTGTATCTTGGATAGAGATACGTTTACCTGTGCCGTTCCAGCCGGTGTTCACTAGGTATGCTTCTGCACCTGCGGCTTCCATACGTTTTACCAGTACTTCTGCGTATTTAGTTGGGTGAAGCGTTAGGAACGCTGCGCCAAAACATGCAGAGAATGTTGGTGTTGGCTCAGTAATGCCTCGCTCTGTGCCAGCCAGTTTTGCAGTAAAGCCAGATAGGAAGTGGTATTTGGTTTGCTCTGGAGTCAACTTAGACACTGGCGGTAGCACGCCAAATGCGTCTGCCGATAGGAAGATCACTTTGTTTGCGTGACCGCCTTTTGATACTGGCTTAACGATGTTTTCGATGTGGTAGATAGGGTAAGAAACACGTGTGTTTTCTGTCTTAGAGCCGTCATCAAAATCGATAGAGCCGTCGCTACGAACCGTTACGTTTTCTAGCAACGCATCGCGGCGGATCGCGTTGTAGATGTCTGGCTCAGCTTCTTTCGATAGCTTGATGGTTTTTGCGTAACAACCGCCTTCGAAGTTGAAGACACCATCGTCATCCCAGCCGTGCTCATCATCACCAATTAGAGCGCGTTTAGGGTCGGTAGAGAGTGTTGTTTTACCTGTACCAGATAGGCCGAAGAATACTGCTACGTCGCCGTCTTTGCCCATGTTGGCACTACAGTGCATCGATGCGATGTCTTTCAGAGGAAGGAAGTAGTTCATCATCGCGAACATACCTTTCTTCATCTCGCCGCCGTACCACGTACCACCGATCAGTTGTGTACGCTCAGTAAGGTTGAATACCGTGAAGTTTTCAGAGTTCAGACCTTGCTCTTCCCATTTCGGGTTGGTGCATTTCGCGCCGTTCATTACTACGAAGTCAGGTTCAAACGTTGCAAGTTCTTCTTCGGTAGGACGAATGAACATGTTTTTCACGAAGTGTGCTTGCCATGCTACTTCCGTGATCACACGAATGCTCAAGCGAGTATCTGGGTTAGCACCACAGTAACCGTCAACGACAAATAGGCGTTTGCCAGACAACTGGTTAGTCACCAACTCTTTTAGGTCGTTCCACACTTCCTGAGTGATTGGTTTGTTGTCATTTTTTACGGTGTCAGAAGTCCACCACATGTGTTCTTCTGTCGTCGCATCTTTAACGATGTATTTATCTTTTGGTGAGCGACCAGTAAAGATGCCTGTATCAACAGCAACCGCACCTAATTCAGTAACCACACCGCGTTCGTAACCAGTTAGGTCAGCGCGCGTTTCTTCCTCAAACAGCAATTCGTAGCTTGGGTTGCGAACAACCTCTTTAACGTTATGCAGTCCGTGTTTGGTTAGATCAAGTGTTGCAGCCTTTGTATGTTCCATAACGGTCATAGGTGCTCCTTATAAGGATTTTTGTAGGGATTTTGTAAGAATGTTTTAATTTTTATCTGCTCACCATGCTAGCAACGGGGCGGGGAGAAAACAGGGAGATAGTTCAAAAATTGCCCATGATTTCATTAAGGTTTTAGGTAACCCGTCACATATTGGTGCGAATAGTTTATCGTGCGCGCAATCCTTTGCGCTAGGGCAAAACGATTATTAATTACTTAAAATTAAGCAGTTGTTTTATTACGTGGAAAGCTAGGTGTTACGGGGGATAGATCACAAAAAGGCCAGCATAGTGCTGGCCTTTTGTGGGTAAATTACGTGCTTGATAAGCTATAAAAATTAATGCAGCGTTTTATTGCCGCCTGAAGCTTGCGTATACAGTTCGGTAACTTCAGTTTCATCGAACGTATATGTTGTGCCACAGTAATCACAGTGTAAAGAAACCGATCCTACTTCAGCCAAAATGTCGTAAATTTCAGCTTTCTCAACGGTAATGATTGCCGCGCCGCTGCGCTCACGTGAACAGCCACAGTGGAACGCTACTGGTTGAGGTTCGTACACGCGTACTTTGTCTTGGTTGTATAGACGGTATAGTAGATCGTTCGCTTCTAGGCCAAACAGTTCTTCGTCTTTTACGGTGTTAGTCAGTTGCTCTAGGTGCTCGAAGTCATCTGGAGAACCAGTGCCATCAGGAATAACCTGAATAAGCATACCCGCCGCGTGCGGTTTACCTTCGAATTCGCCAGTGCGGATCCAAAGACGCGTTTTTAGCTGCTCAGAGTTAGCGAAGTAACCTTCTAGCACTTCCGTCAGGTTTTCACCTTCTAGACCAACCACACCTTGGTAGCGCTCGCCTTTTTTCGGCTCGATAGTGATAACTAGGTAACCTTTACCCATCATTTCGTGCAGGCTAGCGTCATCAGCGATGTCACCTTCCCAGCGCGCTACACCACGAACTTGTTGGTTGTGGTCGCCATTGATTACTGCAAGAGAAACAGGGCCGTCACCTTGAAGTTGGATTGTGATTGAGCCTTCGAATTTAAGAGTTGCAGTCAAAAGAGTCGTTGAAACGAGTAGCTCACCCAACAGTTTTTGTACTGCTGCCGGATATTCCTTGCTGGAGATAATACGTTGGTACGCTTCATCCAATTGTACCAACTCGCCACGCACTGAAAGATCTTCGAATAGGTAGCGGTTTAAAACATTATTTGCCATGGAGTGCTTTCCTCGTCGGTAATTCCGGCTTTTATTGGTGTTTGAACTTAATGATGTCTCGGCGCTGCTTTTTATCTGGGCGGCGTTCCGGACTAGGGTTGTGGGCGTTAAGTTTGCGTTGTGTCGCGTGTTCCTCACGTTTCGCTATACTTTCATTAGTTTCGCGATACAGGGTCTGTGCGACAGGGGCGCCTCGTCGTTGATCAGAAATCTTTTCGATAATCACGGTTTTTTCTTCGTTGCCTTGACGAAGTCTGATCTCAGCGCCCAATTCAACGATTTTACTCGGCTTGCTTCGTTGGCCATTATAGTGGACTTTACCACCATCGACCATATTACGAGCGATAGAGCGGGTTTTATAAAATCTTGCGGCCCATAGCCATTTATCTAGCCTAACGGCTTCATTTAGGGAACTCATAGAACACTACGCTATCTAATCACTGCCCGAATGTGGCAATGAGTGCTGGATTATTCACCTACAGATGGAGTCAAGGCGTATTTTTTTCAAGGGAGTTGGCAAAAACTGCATAAGAAAAAGGTATGAAAAGGAAGTTGTGATATAGTTCACTGCTCTTTGTTGAGTAATAATTTTATTGCAAATTTAGCAATTTAGAGTCGATAGTTATATTTTTATAGCCCAATTGACTAACGTTAGAATAAAGGAATCAATTCAGTGAAGCGTTTAGAGCTAAGTGCAGGATTATCAAGCAGACCGCTACTGGCTCAGATCAAGTCCAACCACCACGCAATTCAAGCGAAGCTCAGTTTGCTACTTACTTGCCTATTTATTGCGATAACTGGGTGGATACTCGGTAAAGTGGTGTGGTTAGCAATCCCTCAAACGTCTGATGTGCCAAAATGGAGGCCGTCGGCGGGTAACGTTATTGCCAGCAATAAATCGAATACGATTGATTTCAATGCCCTTCAAAGCGCCAACTTATTTGGCAAGTACACCGAACAAAAGCCTGTGGTCGTTGAGCAACCTGTTGTGAAAGACGCCCCAAAAACACGCCTGAATCTTACCCTTGTTGGCGCCGTTGCTAGCAGCAATCCTCAAACCAGCTTAGCGGTGATCGCTAACCGTGGTAAGCAAGCGACCTACGGAATTAGCGAAGAAATTGAAGGTACGCGTGCCACACTAAAAGCGGTGTTGGTCGATCGCGTGATCATCGATAACGAAGGCCGAGATGAAACTCTAATGCTGGAAGGCGTTGAGTATAAAAAATTGTCAGAATCGCCGCAGGCTACTCGAGTGCAAGCTGCACAGAAAGAACCTGCGTCAGACGTGAGTGACAAACTAGAGCAAATCCGAGAGGAGATTGCGAAAGATCCACAGAGTGTCTTTAAATACATCACCATTTCTCCAGTGAAAAAAGACGACGCCATTATTGGCTACCGAGTTTCTCCGGGTCGTGATGCGGCGTTATTTAATGATGTGGGTCTAGAACCTGGTGATATTGCGGTGCAACTTAATGGGATCGATTTAAGTGATCCATCTTCTTCAGTACAACTGATGCAAGTGATGAGCGATCCGCAAGAACTGAATTTGACTGTTGAGCGAGATGGTCAGCAGTACGACATCTATATCCAATTGTAATACTTAGGCAACCAGCGTAAGTTCAGGGAGACATACGTGAAACATTGGTTTAGCAAAAGTGCTTGGTTACTGGCAGGGAGTCTACTCTGCGTTCCAGGTGCTATGGCAAATGAATTTAGTGCGAGTTTCAAAGGCACTGACATTCAAGAATTCATCAACATTGTTGGTCGTAACTTAGAAAAGACCATCATCGTTGACCCTTCGGTGCGCGGTAAAATCGACGTTCGCAGCTACGACGTGTTAAACGAAGAGCAATATTACAGCTTCTTCCTTAACGTGTTGGAAGTGTACGGCTATGCAGTCGTAGAAATGGACAACGGCGTACTCAAAGTCATCAAAGCAAAAGACTCTAAGACCTCTGCAATCCCTGTTATGGGTGATGGTAGCGCAAAAGGCGATAGCGTCATCACTCGCGTGGTTGCTGTGCGAAATGTCTCTGTTCGTGAATTGTCACCGCTATTGCGCCAGCTGATTGATAACGCCGGTGCGGGTAATGTGGTTCATTACGATCCAGCTAACATCATCCTGATCACCGGTCGTGCAGCGGTAGTAAACCGTCTAGCAGAAATCATCAAACGCGTTGACCAAGCTGGTGACAAAGAGATCGAGCTAGTAGAGCTTCGCAATGCCTCGGCTGCTGAAATGGTTCGTATCGTAGAAGCCCTGAACAAAACGACCAACCAAAAGAGCACGCCTGAGTTTCTTGAACCAAAAATCGTCGCGGATGAGCGTACGAACTCGATCCTGATTTCTGGCGATCCGAAAGTACGTGCACGCCTGAAACGTTTGATTCGTCAACTTGACGTAGAAATGGCAACGAAAGGTAACAACCGAGTGGTTTACCTTAAGTATGCAAAAGCAGAAGACCTAGTTGATGTACTGAAAGGTGTCTCTGACAACCTGCAAGCCGAAAAACAAGCGGGTCAAAAAGGTGCATCCAGTGCACAACGCGGTGAAGTCGTGATTGCGGCTCATGAAGCAACCAACTCACTTGTTCTGACTGCGCCGCCAGATATCATGATGGCTTTGCAAGACGTAATTTCTCAATTAGATATTCGCCGTGCTCAGGTTCTGATTGAAGCCTTGATTGTTGAAATGGCCGAAGGTGATGGTATTAACCTAGGCGTTCAGTGGGGGTCACTAGAAACGGGTGCTGTGATCCAGTACGGCAACACAGGTGCGCCAATCGGCCAAGTCATGGTTGGTTTGGAAGAAGCGAAAGACGTTACCAAAACGGAAAGCTACTGGAATAGTGACACGAACAAGTGGGAAAACCGTCAGTACACTGAAGAAGGTGACTACTCAACACTTGCATCTGCTCTTGGCGGCGTAAATGGTGCCGCAATGAGCATCGTGATGGGTGACTGGACGGCGCTAATTAGTGCGGTTGCTTCGGATTCCAACTCAAACATCCTGTCTTCTCCAAGTATCACTGTGATGGATAACGGCGAAGCCTCATTCATCGTGGGTGAAGAAGTGCCTGTTATTACTGGCTCGACTGCTGGTTCAAACAACGACAACCCATTCCAAACCGTTGATCGTAAAGAAGTTGGTATCAAGCTCAAAGTTGTACCACAGATCAACGAAGGTGATTCTGTTCAGCTAAATATCGAACAAGAAGTCTCTAACGTATTGGGTGCCAATGGTGCCGTTGACGTTCGTTTCGCGAAGCGCCAACTTAACACTTCCGTGATGATCCAAGATGGTCAGATGCTGGTGCTAGGTGGTTTGGTTGATGAACGTGCACTAGAAAGTGAATCGAAAGTGCCACTGCTTGGTGATATTCCAGTATTGGGTCACTTGTTCAAATCAACCAGCACGCAAACCGAAAAACGTAACTTGATGGTCTTCATTAAGCCGACCATCATCCGTGATGGTATGACCGCAGATGGTATCACTCAGCGCAAATACAACTTTATTCGTGCAGAGCAGCTTTACAAAGCTGACCAAGGCTTGAAATTGATGCCAGATGAGAAGATCCCTGTGATCCCAGCATTTGGCCAAGATCGTAAGCATCCTGCTGAAATTCAAGCGTTTATCGATCAAATGGAAAAGAACTAATGGTAGATATGTTAGACACTGCGCCAAGTATGCGTCGTCTGCCATTCAGTTTTGCCAATCGCTTTAAACTGGTTTTGGAGACTGAGCATCCTGAGCGTCCTCCAATTCTTTACTACGTGGAACCGCTAAATCCAGCGGCTCTGGTTGAAGTGCGTCGTGTGCTTAAGCGCAGTTTCGTGCCTCAAGCCATCGATAAAGAATCCTTCGATAAAAAGCTGACTGAAGCGTATCAACGTGATTCATCAGAAGCTCGTCAATTGATGGAAGATATCGGTGCCGACAGTGACGATTTCTTCTCGTTGGCAGAAGAGCTACCGCATGACGAGGATTTGTTAGAGTCGGAAGACGATGCGCCAATCATCAAATTGATCAATGCCATGTTGGGTGAAGCGATCAAAGAAGGTGCGTCCGATATCCATATCGAAACGTTTGAAAAGACGCTTTCTATCCGCTTCCGTGTCGACGGCGTTCTGCGCGAAGTCTTGACGCCAAGTCGTAAGCTTGCGCCGTTATTGGTGTCTCGTGTGAAAGTTATGGCGAAGCTCGATATTGCTGAAAAGCGTGTGCCTCAAGATGGTCGTATCTCACTACGTATTGGTGGCCGAGCGGTCGACGTGCGTGTTTCTACCATGCCATCCTCTCACGGTGAACGAGTGGTAATGCGTCTGTTAGATAAAAACGCAACGCGCCTTGACCTGCACAGTTTGGGCATGACTCCTTCGGTACACGACAACTTCCGTCACCTCATTGGTCGCCCACACGGTATCATCTTGGTGACCGGCCCTACGGGTTCTGGTAAATCGACCACTTTGTACGCCGGCTTGCAAGAAATCAACAGCAACGAGCGCAACATTCTGACGGTGGAAGACCCAATCGAATTTGATATCGATGGCATTGGCCAGACTCAAGTTAACCCGAAAGTCGACATGACATTTGCGCGTGGTCTACGTGCGATCTTACGTCAGGACCCGGATGTGGTGATGGTGGGTGAGATCCGTGACTTAGAAACCGCGCAAATTGCGGTGCAAGCGTCTTTGACTGGTCACCTGGTAATGTCGACGCTGCATACCAACACCGCTGTTGGTGCGATCACGCGTCTGCGTGATATGGGTATTGAACCATTTTTGATCTCCTCTTCACTGCTTGGTGTGCTAGCGCAGCGTCTGGTTCGTACGCTCTGTTCTGACTGTAAAGAACCTTACGAAGCGGACAGCGAACAGAAAAAATTGTTTGGCATGGCAGAAAGTGAATCGCTCATTCTACATCGCGCGAAAGGCTGTGAAGCGTGTAACCAAAAAGGTTATCGCGGACGTACCGGCATTCATGAATTAGTGCTTGTCGATGAAACGGTTCAAGAGCTGATTCACCGCGAAGCAGGTGAGCAAGAAGTGGAAAAAGCCGTTCGTAATCATACGCCAAGTATTCGTAGTGATGGTCTAAGCAAAGTACGTCGTGGTATTACGTCACTTGAAGAAGTGATGCGAGTGACGAAGGAAGCGTAATGGCAGCATTTGAATACAAAGCGCTGGATGCAAAAGGCAAACAAAAAAAAGGCACGATTGAAGGGGATAACGCTCGTCAAGTGCGCCAACGACTGAAAGAACAAGGAATGCTCCCTGTTGAGGTCGTGGAAGCCAAAGCAAAGGCGGCTAAGTCTTCAGGCTCAGTGGGCTTCAAACGTGGTATCAAAACGGCTGAACTGGCTCTGATCACGCGTCAATTATCCACACTTGTTCAATCAGGTATGCCTCTTGAAGAGTGTCTTCGAGCAGTTTCTGAACAAGCAGAAAAGCCACGAATTCGCACCATGATCGCTGCAGTTCGCTCCAAAGTCACCGAAGGTTACCCATTGGCAGATAGCCTAGGTGATTATCCACACGTCTTTGACGAACTGTTTCGCTCTATGGTCGCCGCGGGTGAAAAATCTGGACACCTTGATACGGTTTTAGAGCGCTTGGCGGAGTACGTCGAAAACCGTCAGAAAATGCGTTCTAAGCTGTTGCAAGCGATGATCTACCCTGTCGTATTAGTGGTGTTTGCGGTGGCGATTGTCTCGTTCTTGTTGGCGACCGTGGTACCCAAAATCATCGAGCCGATCATTCAAATGGGGCAAGAGTTGCCACAGTCAACGCAATTTTTGCTGGCGGCTAGTGAGTTCGTCCAAGAGTGGGGGCTGATTATATTTGCCGTGCTAGTAGTTTGTTTTTATGGCTTAAAACTGGCGTTGCAAAAACCAGATTTTCGTTTGTCTTGGGACAGAAAAATCATCAGCTTGCCGCTCGTCGGTAAGATTTCTAAAGGTCTCAATACTGCTCGTTTCGCTCGTACCTTGTCGATTTGTACTTCAAGTGCGATCCCAATTCTTGAAGGGATGCGAGTGGCGGTTGATGTGATGTCGAACCGTTACGTAAAGCAGCAAGTGTTGATTGCTGCAGACAACGTCCGTGAAGGGGCAAGCTTGCGTAAAGCTCTGGATCAAACCCGTCTATTCCCACCGATGATGCTGCATATGATCGCTAGTGGTGAGCAGAGTGGTGAGTTAGAAAGCATGCTGACGCGTGCGGCGGACAACCAAGACCAAAACTTTGAATCTACGGTCAATATTGCGTTGGGAGTGTTCACTCCTGCCTTGATCGCATTGATGGCTGGATTGGTGTTATTCATTGTCATGGCGACCTTGATGCCGATGCTAGAAATGAATAACTTGATGAGCGGATAATATTCGAATTAAGGCGTGTCTAAATTAAGACGTGGCTTGAATCTAACTTTCGGAGAAAAAAATGAAATTTAAGCGTAGTAAGCAACATGGTTTCACACTGTTAGAAGTGATGGTAGTTGTTGTTATCTTGGGTATTTTGGCAAGTTTTGTTGTTCCAAACTTGCTAGGCAACAAAGAAAAGGCAGACCAACAAAAAGCGATCACTGACATTGTGGCGTTAGAGAACGCGTTGGATATGTACAAGCTAGACAACAGCGTGTACCCAACGACAGACCAAGGTCTAGACGCATTGGTTACTAAGCCTTCTAACCCAGAACCGCGCAACTACCGTGATGGTGGTTACATCAAGCGTCTTCCAAATGACCCTTGGGGTAATGCATACCAATACCTAAGCCCTGGTGACAACGGCACGATTGATATCTTCACTCTAGGTGCGGATGGTCAAGAGGGCGGTGAAGGTCCAGCAGCGGATATTGGCAACTGGAACATGCAAGACTTCCAATAAAATGAGCGCAAGCCAGCACTAATGAAACAAATGCGAAAACATAACGGTTTTACATTAATAGAAATCCTATTGGTGCTGGTTTTGCTATCCCTTACCGCGGTGGCGGTGATCACTACGTTGCCTACCAGTCAAAAAGACCTCTCTAAACAATACGCGCAAAGTTTCTTTCAGCGTTTGCAGTTGCTTAACGAAGAAGCCGTACTCAGCGGTAAAGATTTTGGTGTGCGTGTCGACGATACCAAAAAGACCTACACCTTGCTTAGCTTGACCGCTGAAGGCTGGAAGCCGCTAGAAATGAAGCAAATTCCAAGCAAAACCAAATTAGAAGATGACATTGCATTGCAATTGGATCTAGGTGGCGGTGCTTGGGATAAAGACGATCGTTTGTTTGAGCCGGGTTCACTGTTTGAAGACATGTTTGCCGACGAAACTGAAGAAAAGAAAGTGAAACCACCGCAAGTCTTCATTTTCTCGAGCGCAGAAGTCACGCCGTTTACCTTGTCTTTTTTCCCACAAAAAGGCGATGCGTTTAACGATGGTTGGAGAGTGATCGGAAAAGAGAGTGGGCAAATTCTGTTGGTAGCGCCAGGTGAAGAAGTGGAAGAGGATGCGAATGCGCAATTTTAAGCAAACTCAACCAAACTTAAACCGTCGCCGAGTGCGAGGGATGACGTTGCTTGAAGTGTTGGTTGCACTGGCTATTTTTGCCACCGCGGCGATCAGTGTGATTCGCTCTGTGAGTCAACACATCAACACAGTCAGCTACTTAGAAGAAAAGATGTTTGCAGCAATGGTTGTGGATAACCAAATGGCGAATGTGATGCTAGATACTGGCGCGCTGAAAGCCAAGAATGGTACCGAAGAGCTAGCAGGGCGTACATGGTATTGGAAAGTCACGCCTGTAGCCACCATGCAGCCATTGCTGAAAGCATTTGATGTAAGTGTCGCGACCGCGAAAAACGCGAGTCCAGTTGTTACGGTAAGAAGCTATGTGGCGCAGTAAACCCAATCGCGCAAATAAGCGCCGCGCAGCAAAAGGTTTTACACTCATTGAAGTGCTGGTGTCGATAGCGATCTTTGCCAGTTTGAGCGTGGCGGCATACCAAGTGGTGTCGCAAGTTCAGCGCAGTAATGAGTTGTCGCAAGAGCGAACTCAGCGTTTGAATGAACTGCAACGCGCCATGGTGATGATGGATAACGACTTCCGCCAAATGGCATTGCGTCAAACGCGTACCAACGGCGAAGACCCTGCCGGGCAACTGATCTTTTGGTCGGATTATTTACTCGATTCCGACGCGAAAGGCCTAATGTTTGCACGTGTGGGTTGGCATAACCCGCAGCAACAGTTCCCGCGTGGTGAAGTGACTAAAGTGGGCTATCGCGTTAAAGAAGAAACCTTGCAGCGTGTTTGGTGGCGTTATCCAGATACCCCAGTTGGGCAGGAAGGCATTGTCACTCCGTTGCTGACGCAGGTGGAATCTTTCGACATGCGTTTTTATGACGGTAAACAGTGGAAGAAAGAGTGGGACAGCAATAAAGAGCTGCCGAAAGCTGTCTCAGTTGTCTTGAAGTTGAAGGATTACGGTGAAATAGCGCGCACGTATCTAACGCCAGATGGCAAGCTTGCGGAAAGTGAAAGAAACAAAGCATCGGAGGGCAACAACAATGGCTAATCGTCAGCGTGGTGTTGCTTTGATTATTGTACTGATGCTGTTGGCGATTATGGCGACCATTGCTGCCACCATGTCTGAACGTTTGTTTTTGCAGTTTCAGCGCGGTTCAAACCAAATCCATTACCAGCAAGCATATTGGTACAGTGTTGGTGTTGAAGCCTTGGCTGAAGTGGGTATCGAGCAGAGCTACAAAGACAGCGATACCATCAACCTCAGCCAACCTTGGGCGATTAAAGAACAAGTGTACCCATTGGACTATGGTCAAGCTGCAGGACGTATTTGGGATAAGCAAGCGTGCTTTAACCTCAATGTGTTAAGTCGAGTGCAGCCGACCGGACAACAAACCACTCGACCATATTTGGTTCAAGTGCTGCAGCGTTTGTTGGAAGAGTCAGATGTAGAGCCGTATCAAGCGGAAGTGATTGCCGATTCCACTTGGGAATACATTGATTCAGACAGCACAGTACGTTCAACCACCGGCGTGGAAGACAGCACCTACGAATCGATGAAACCTTCGTATTTAGCGGCTAATGGTTGGATGGCAGACAAAACTGAACTGCGCGCGGTATATCAAGTGAGTGGTGAAATTTATCAAAAGATTGAGCCCTTGGTATGTGCGATCCCAAGTGATGATTGGCGTTTAAACGTCAACACGATAGAGGTGGAACAAGCGCCGATTTTAGTCGCTATGTTTTCACCGAACTTGAGCAGCAGCGATGCGGTTCAACTGATAGAAAAGCGTCCCTTCGATGGTTGGGACAGCGTAGATGAATTTCTAGCGGAGTCAGAATTAACTGGCTTGAGCGATGATGTAAAGAAAAACGCCAAAGGCTATTTAGGAGTGGATAGCTCCTTCTTCGAATTGGATGCACAAGTGTTGGTGGATGATTCACGAGTACGTATCCGAAGCCTTTTGCAAAGTACAAATAGAGAAACGGTGACGGTCGTTCGCCGTCGTTTTGGAGGGATCAGTGAGCGAGTTTCTGACCGTTCGGCTGAGTAGCGAACAACAAAGTACCATTCCTTGGGTGGTGTGGTCGACAGAACAACAGGAAGTGATTGCCAGCGGTGAACTTGCCGGATGGGAACACTTGGATGAGTTGGTATCGTATGCTGGCCAGCGCCAAGTCATCGCTTTACTAGCGAGTAATGATGTGGTGTTAACTCAGGTGGACATTCCGCCTGGTGCCACACGTCAGTTCGACAACATGTTGCCTTATTTGATTGAAGATGAAGTCGCGCAAGATGTGGATAGCTTGCACTTCACCGTATTGGGTAAGCAAGCGGATAAAGCACAAGTGTGTGCGGTCGAGCGTGCATGGGTACAAACCGTGCTACAGCGTTTTGCTAGCCAAGGGTTGACCATCAAACGCATCTTGCCAGATGTATTGGCATTGCCTGTCAGTGATGACAACAGCAGTGCGGCACTGATTGGTGAGCAATGGCTAATTCGTCACTCAGAGACGGAAGGCGCGGTGGTGGATTCGGCGTGGCTGGATCTTTACCTCTCTTCTTACCTGCAAAACCATGAAGGTTGGCAACTCGATTGCTACAGTTCCGTGCCAGAATCGACTGTTGAGAGTGTATGGGTTCCTAAGCCAGAAGAAATGACGATGGCGTTGCTCGCGAAAGGCGTCGTGAGTAGTAAAACGAACCTGTTAACTGGCGAGTTTAAGCCGAAGTCTTCTTGGGGTAAGTACTGGAAAGTTTGGCAAAAGGCGGCTATCGCTGCGGGTGTTTTGTTAGTGGTGGTCGTGGCTCAGCAACTTCTCGTCGTCCACAAGTACGAGGCGCAAGCACAAGCCTATCGTGAAGAAAGCGAACGTATTTTCCGTCAGGTTTTCCCAAACAAGAATCGAATTCCGACCGTAAGCTACTTAAAGCGCCAAATGACGGATGAAGAGCGCCGTTTATCTGGTGGCTCAACAGATGTTGCGATGTTGTCTTGGCTTGCTGCCTTGCCAGCAACGCTTGGTCAGGTGAAAGATCTAGAAATCACCAGCTTTAAGTATGACGGCCAACGTGGTGAAGTGCGCATTCACGCACGTAGCTCAGACTTCCAGCCTTTTGAGCAGGCTCGTGTGAAGTTGGCTGAGAAGTTTAATGTTGAGCAAGGTCAGCTTAATCGCAGCGATAACGTTGTGATGGGTAGCTTTGTGTTGAAGCGTCAGTGAGGTGATGATGAAGAATTTAATTTCTCAAGCGCAAGCTTGGTGGAGTGGCATCTCTCAGCGTGAACAACGACTTGTGCTGGGCTGTGGTGCATTCGCCATCCTTGGCATTCTTTACTGGGGGCTGCTGCAGCCGATGAGCCAACGTGCAGAGTTGGCGCAATCTCGTATCCAAAGTGAAAAGCAATTGCTTACATGGGTACAAGACAAAGCTGATGACATTACCGCATTGAGAAAAAGCGGGGGTGTCAGTTTTTCCAATCAGCCACTTAACCAACTTGTCTCTTCATCAGCGCGCCGTTTTAAGGTGGAACTGATTCGTGTGCAACCACGCAACGACAGTGTGCAAGTGTGGATTAAACCGCTCGCATTCAACCAGTTGGTGGATTGGTTACGCTACTTGAAAGAGCAGCAAGGCATTGAAGTTGAATTTTTAGACATCGATCGTACAGACCAAGCGGGCATGATTGATGTGAACCGTCTGCAATTTAAGCGAGGTTAAGGTGAAGCGAGCAGTACTTTACGTTGTAATCTTTATCGTTTGTTTTTCTGTTAGCTTGATCATGGGGTTACCTGTTTCTTGGGTTCTCCAGCAAGCCCCCACTGTGAAAGGGCTAGACATACAAGGTGCTCACGGTTCCGTTTGGCAAGGTCAGGCTTCCAGCGTGCGTTGGCAGCGTCAAAACCTAGGGCAAGTGAATTGGGATTTCCAATGGTCTAGCTTATTTACCGGCAAAGCCGAATTTTCGGTACGTTTTGGGCGCGGCAGCGATATGAACATTCGCGGTCGAGGTTTAGTTGGATACAGTCTCAGCGATGGCCCTTACGCAGAAAATTTGGTTGTGTCGATCCCTGCATCGAAAGCCGTCGAACAAGCGCGCCTGCCGGTGCCTGTTGGTGTTGATGGCCAGCTGGAGTTGAACATTCGTCATGCGACTTACGCAGCTCCGTGGTGTAAAACTGGTGAAGGCACATTGGTTTGGAGTGCCAGTGGCATTCAAAGTCCAGTGGGAAGCTTAGAGCTCGGCCCTGTTATTGCTGATTTGAAATGCCAAGATAGCGTGCTAACTGCATCAGGTGAGCAAACCAGTAAGCAAGTTTCCTCGGCGTTTTCAGCGGAGCTGATGCCGAATCAACGCTATTCAACGAAAGCGTGGTTTAAACCTGGCGCAGATTTCCCATCAAGCATGGGGGAGCAGTTGAAATGGCTTGGACAGCCAAACGCACAAGGCCAATACGAGTTTGACTACAAAGGCCGATTCTAATCTCGAGCCAACCTAATATAGAAAAGAGCTGCCAATGTGCAGCTCTTTTTGCTTTTGGATCATAGTAGGCCAAACCCTCTATTCGCTGTACGTAAATAAACGAGGGACAAAACTGATTGTTTAAGTGTTTGTATTTTAATGGAATTGTGTGATTTTGTGCAGTTTAATTAGCTTTAGGTATATGGCAGGTCAAATACTGTTAAAGCTGCTCATGCGGGAAAAAGAAAAGGCCGTGAACGGAATTCACGGCCTAATGATACAAGTTGAGTTACGCAAGTATAAGTACTTAATCTTTGCGTTGCAGGATGTCATCCCAAGGCAAATTCGTATCGCCCAGCACGATAAAGTTCGGGTTCTCTAGCGTTTCCCGTTCGTTGTAAGACAAAGGTTCGAGGTGAGTGCTGAGAATGCGTCCGCCGGCTTCTTCCACGATGCATTGCGTTGCTGCTGTATCCCATTCGCCAGTAGGGCCCAAACGTAAATAGCAATCGACCGCTCCTTCCGCCACCAAACACGCTTTTAGTGCTGCAGAACCGAGAGGAATTAAGTCGTAGTTCCAAGCGCTGCTCATGCGGCTGGTGATACGATTAATGTCTTGGCGACGGCTGATAGCAATCGCAATGTTTTGTCCTGCTTGTTCATGTTTGTGCGTGTGGATTTTCACGCTTTCAGACATGTCTGGGATTTTCCACGCACCTTTGCCGCTGTATGCGTAATACGTGACGCCAGAAACAGGCCCATACACCACGCCCATCGCTGGCTTGTTGTTGTCAATTAATGCAATGATGGTCGCAAAGTCGCCACTGCGTGCGATGAATTCTTGTGTGCCATCTAATGGGTCGACCAACCAATAACGCTGCCATTGTGCGCGCTGCTCTAAGCTGATGTCGGCGGCTTCTTCAGACAACACGGGGATGTCTGGTGTCAGTTCACTTAAACGTTCAGTGATGAGTTTGTGCGCGGCAATATCGGCGCTTGTGACCGGTGTTTCATCACTTTTGGTATACGCTTCATATTGCTTTTTCTCGTAGATATCGAGAATCATTTGTCCCGCACTGCGGGCAATTTCGATAACTTGAGGAAGCAGGTGAGATAGATCTTTTGTCATTGGCATAGGTGATAGTCCTTACTCACAATATTTGTCGGTTTACACCGTTATTGATTGTTGTTGTGAGTGGTGTTTGGTAAGTGTTTCAGTGCCAACATTAACGCCGTGATGCTTCGTGCTTCACAGAAGTCCAAATGCGTTAATAGCTCTTCGGCTTGTGCGAGTGGCCAGCGCACAATTTCTAACGGCTCTGGTTCGTCGCCTTCTTGCTTTTCAGGGTATAGCGATTGACCTAGAAACAGCGTCATCTTGCTCGAAAAATAAGAAGGAGCAAGGATCACTTGTTTTAACGGGGTGAGTTCCTTACAACCAAAACCAATTTCTTCTTTTAGTTCGCGGTCAGCGGCCTGATGTGGCGTTTCACCGGGATCGATAAGACCTTTAGGAAAACCCAGTTCGTAACGCTCTGTACCAGCAGCGTATTCACGTACCAACAGTAAATCGCCCTGTTCGGTTACCGGTACAACCATTACGGCATCGCGGCCACTTGGCTTCATGCGCTCATAAGTGCGATGCTCGCCATTGGAGAAGCGAAGGTCGAGGGCTTCCACAGCAAACAGTTTTGATCGTGCGACCGTCTGACAAGAGAGAATCTCTGGTGGGGTCCTTTTCGACATGGCGCTGACTCCTTGGTGTCGTTGGCTTTTGTAAGGTGCGTAAGATTCTTAATATATGAGAACTCTGCAAGAGTTGCTAGTTTGATTTCATCGCTTCGGCAGTGTTCGCTCGATAACCTTGAAAGAGGTCGTGTGTGACGAAGAATCTCACGTGTTTAATGGATTGTTCAGATACAAAAATGGGAGACCAAAGCCTCCCATTTTCACCGACGATAAGCTCTTAGTAGTAAGAGTGGTCACCACGGTCGTGTTCTGTTGCATCTCGAACTGCTGTTAGCTCACCAACGAACTGGTTTAGTAGCTCTTTCTCGATGCCTTCTTTTAGTGTTACGTCAACCATTGAACAACCGTTACAGCCGCCACCGAATGCAACGATAGCTACGCCTGCTTCAGTAATCTCAACCAAGTTCACGTGACCGCCGTGGCCAGCAAGCTGTGGGTTAACTTGAGTTTGGATAACGTACTCAACACGCTCAACAAGTGGCGCATCATCCGACACTTTACGCATTTTTGCGTTTGGTGCTTTCAATGTCAGTTGAGAACCCATTTTGTCGGTAACGAAGTCGATTTCAGCGTCTTCAAGGAAAGGTAGGCTTAGCTCATCCACGTAAGCTGAAAAACCTGCGTAAGGGATCTCAGTGTCGGTCGCTTCAACCGCTTCTGGTGGGCAGTAAGATACGCCACACTCAGCGTTTTGTGTACCTGGGTTCACAACGAAAATACGAATGTTAGTGCCTTCTGGCTGTTGGCCTAGAAGGTTAGCGAAATGCGTTTGCGCAGTTTCTGTAATAGTAATATTTGACACGACGAATACCTGAGTAATTTTGTAGGTTACTGCTGCTATTCTACTCCTGTTGACGTATGGGTCTAGTCTTTTTGATGCTAAGGCATGGCGAAGCGAACTAGACAGCACCAGGAGCAGGGGTTCTGCAGATGCAGTAAATATCGACGGTTTCTACGCCAACTTCAAGTAGTAAATGACATAATTGTCGAACCGTGCTTCCCGTCGTGACCACATCATCTACGATTGCGACGTGGTTATACTTTGGTGGCTGATTTAAGGTGAAAGCGCCTTTTAAATTCTGTTCTCGGCTGGATTTCTTGTACCCGCGCTGCGACTGGGCGTGTTTTACGCGGCGAAACACGTGATTATCAAACCTCACATTAAGGTGGCCAGCCAAATGTCGCGCCAGTATGTCGCTCTGATTAAAGCCTCGATACAAGTAGCGTTGCCAGTGCAATGGCACTGTGGTGATAAGCGGAGCGGGAGTTGAAATGCGCTGGGCAAGCAATTGCGTTAAAGCGCGAACATGCCATGTTTGTCCGTGATCTTTGAAGCGTTGTACTTCTCGAGACAGCGGAAAATCGTAGTCTCCCAAGGTAAATAGCCGTTGCCAAGGGGGAGGCTCGGAGAGGCACTCGCCGCAAATACTCTCTATATTCGCTTCCTCTGCTTTTAAGCTCAATCCACAACGTTGGCAGCGTTTTACTGGCGTAAGATATTGATAACAGTGATCACACCAACGCAGCGCATTGGGTTGAGCGGCAGCCAGAATCGGGAAGCGACATAAACCGCATTGACTGCTGAGCACACGATGCATGATGTTTTGCCAGTGATGAGATAACATACCGCTTATTCAAGGTTAGATTTTGCACAGCCTAACGCTTGAGTGAAGCGATAAGGAATAAAATAAGTGGGAGAGATTGAGATCATGAGCACGAATTTACACTGGCAGTCGTTCGGTCAGGGACCGGATTTGGTGTTGCTGCATGGCTGGGGGATGAATGGCGCAGTTTGGCAGCAAACGGTCGAATCTCTGCAGGCCGATTTTTGTGTCCATGTCGTCGATCTTCCTGGATACGGCTTTAGCGCTGAGCATCATGGTGAAGACCTCGCACAAATCGCTGCCATGGTACTAAAAGACGCGCCAGAGAAAGCAGTGTGGCTAGGTTGGTCGTTGGGTGGTTTGGTGGCTACGCACATTGCGCTCAATGCTCCTCAGCGAGTGAGTAAGCTGATCACCGTCGCCAGCTCACCAAAATTTGCCGCAGAAAAACCGTGGCGCGGCATTCAACCGAATGTACTGAGCGCGTTCACCTCTCAGTTACTAGAAGACTTTTCACTGACCATTGAGCGCTTTATGGCGCTGCAAGCCATGGGAAGTCCATCTGCACGTAAAGATGTTAAACAACTCAAACAAGCGGTGCTATCGCGTCCTCAGCCGAACCCAGAGTCATTATTGGTTGGTTTAAATATTTTGGCGGATGTTGACCTGCGTGATGCTTTGATTTCCTTGACTATGCCGATGCTACGCCTTTACGGTCGTTTGGATGGTTTGGTGCCGATTAAAGTGGCGACCGATCTCAGCCAGCAACTGCCTCACACGCAACAGTTTGTCTTTTCTCAATCTTCTCATGCACCGTTCATGACTGAACATGATGAATTTTGTGCGAAAGTTCGAGATTTCGCTCGGGATTAAAATCGCGCAGTGAAAAAGGCTAAAGTTGATTAAAATTTGGCCGATATAATTGTCGGTAAGGTTTTATTCGTAAATAAGGCCAAGCCATATTGACGAGTTGGGCGACTCTGAGGAGGGTTCGCAATGATTGTGTCACCGACCAACGTAAGTGTGCCACTGATCGCCCCATCCGTTAATGTGCAGACGGAACAAGCTGCTCGTGACAACAGAGTCCGAGAACCTGTGACGCCGACGGTCGCATTGGCAAAAACCAATGCCGAGCGCAAAGTAAAAAGTGATGAGAAGCGACGACGTCAGTCCTCTTGGGATCCCTCTGAGCATCCCGATTACGAAGTGGACCATGAAGTTGATGCGCGTTATCACGAGGAGCCGGAAGACACGCTTGAAAGGCTTTTCGATTTACTGGCACTGAAATCGTACAGTGAAGATCAGGGAAAGGGCTATGCGATACGCTTTCGTTTACCGAAGCGCATTTTGGATGCTGCGATCAACCAAGGATTGATGGAAAAGCGCAGGAAGGTGATCAAATTTCATTATGGTCATTCGGTCGTGCCCCATACCCCGTCAGAAGTGATAGCAGTATTATGACGAATCAATATCCTATCCAATAAAAACGCTCCAATCAGCATGACTGACTGGAGCGTTTTCTTTTTTCTTCTGGATGCTTGAAGCCGTCGCCCAGCTGCAACCTTAATATCTCAAGTGCAGCCGTTAAAACCTAGACTACTTCTTTGCTTTGGCGAAAGCCGCCGCAAATGCGCCACCCATCGCATTGTTCGATGAGGAATCATCACGGCGAGGTTGACGACGTTGTGGTTGGTCATTACGACGCGGCGCTGCGGATGAGCGTTGACTGCGGTTGTCTTGACCCGACTCGTCGTTTAAACGCATCGATAGACCGATACGCTTGCGCTGTACATCCACTTCCATCACTTTCACTTTAACGATGTCACCTGCTTTCACCACTTCACGCGGATCAGAAACGAAACGATCCGTCAGGGCTGAGATGTGCACTAAACCATCTTGGTGAACACCAATATCGACGAAAGCACCAAAGTTGGCCACGTTCGATACGACGCCTTCGAGAATCATGCCCGGTTCTAGATCTGCAACTGAGTTAACGCCTTCAGCGAAGGTTGCGGTTTTGAACTCCGGGCGAGGGTCTCGGCCTGGTTTGTCCAGCTCTTTGATGATATCGGTCACCGTTGGAACACCGAAGTGCTCATCGGTGTAATCCACCGCGTGCAGACCTTTAAGGAACGTCGAATCGCCAATCAGTGCTTTGATGTCTTTACTATTCTTCTCGGCAATCGCTTTGACTACAGGGTAGGCTTCTGGGTGCACTGCAGAGGCATCCAGTGGGTTTTTACCATCCATAATACGAAGGAAACCCGCACACTGCTCGAACGCTTTAGGACCTAAACGAGGCACTTTCTTCAAAGTTGTACGTGCTTCGAAACGACCGTTTTCATCACGGAAGTCGACAATGTTCTGTGCGATGGTGCTCGACAAGCCTGCAACGCGCGTCAGTAGCGCTGCAGAGGCAGTGTTCACATCAACACCCACCGCGTTTACACAGTCTTCGACAATCGCATCAAGACGTTTTGCCAGCATAGATTGGCTAACATCGTGCTGATATTGGCCCACACCGATCGATTTAGGATCGATTTTAACGAGCTCCGCTAGCGGGTCTTGCAGACGACGAGCAATCGACACCGCACCACGCAGAGATACGTCCATATTTGGGAACTCTTTCGCTGCAAGCTCAGACGCTGAGTAAACCGATGCCCCCGCTTCACTTACGATGATCTTCTGAACTTTCAGGTTGCCGCGTTTGATCACGTCTGCGACAAAGCTGTCGGTTTCACGCGAAGCCGTGCCGTTACCAATCGCAATCAAATCCACGTTGTATTTGCGCACCAACTGATCAACGATTTGCGCTGATTTATCGTATTGCTTTTGTGGTGGGTGAGGGTAGATGGTTTCTGTTGCAAGCACTTTACCAGTAGGATCGACAATAGCGATTTTAGAGCCTGTACGCAGACCCGGATCGAGACCCAGCGTCGCACGAGGGCCTGCCGGTGCTGCCATCAACAAATCTTTTAGGTTGGTGGCAAACACTTCAATCGCTTCGATTTCAGCGCGTTCTTTCATTGCACCCATCAGCTCGGTTTCCATGTGCATCGATACTTTGATGCGCCATGCCCAACTGATTACTTGTTTACGCCATGCGTCCGCCGGTGCGCTGCTTAGCGTCACGCCATAATGGTCGGCAATGATGGTTTCACAGTACGATTGGCGTGCACCTTCTTCTTGTTCTGGGTCGGCGTTCATCGCCAGCGTCAAAAAGCCTTCATTACGGCCTCGTAACATCGCCAGTGCACGGTGTGATGGCACTTTGCTCAGTGGCTCGTTATGGTTGAAGTAATCTTTAAACTTCTCGCCTTCTTGCTCTTTACCTTCAACGACACGAGAAACCAGTTCCGCGTTGCGGTTTAGATGAGCACGAATTTTTTCAAGCAGGTTCGCATCCTCAGCAATGCGCTCCATGATGATTGCGCGAGCGCCATCCAGTGCCGCTTTGGTATCCGCGATGCCTTTGTCCGCATCAAGATATTTCGTCGCTTCGCTTTCTGGTTCAGTTTGTGGCTGGTTCCAAAGTGTATCCGCGAGAGGTTCTAAGCCAGCTTCAATCGCGATTTGGCCTTTGGTGCGGCGCTTTGGTTTGTATGGCAGGTAAAGGTCTTCCAGGCGAGTCTTGCTGTCGGCTTGCGTGATCTCTCGTTCTAGTTCTGGCGTCAGTTTGCCTTGTTCTTGGATCGACTTCAGAATGGTTTGACGGCGATCGTCGAGCTCGCGAAGGTATGACAGACGGCTGTCCAGAGTACGCAGTTGGGTATCATCAAGGCCACCTGTCACCTCTTTACGGTAACGTGCAATAAATGGGACCGTGTTACCATCATCAATCAGGGTGACAGCGGCGTTGACTTGCTCTGGGCGAACATTCAGTTCTTGAGCAATCATGCGACAGATAGCTTGGCTCATCCGTGTATTCTCTTTTAATTCGGTTTGGATATTGGTTGTGTATAGAACATTGGGGTCATTCATAGAATTTGCAATGTTTTAAATTAGCTTCGCAAAAATTTACCGGGTGCTGGTGGACATCGGTCAGATTTATGTCAAAACTGTAATTAAATTGAGAACTTATAAGTTCTGTTGGCGACTAATTTTATATACCTTGGCTCACACGGATAATCATGATGAAAAAAATGTCTTTGGCTCTGGCACTCTCTAGTGCTCTCCTGATAGCCCCGTTTGGTTGGGCGCAATCCATCTCTGCAACCACGCAAGATCCCATCTATCAACTTGATGATAAGTTAGTTTTAGGGCGGGTCGAAAGTGTGTATTACAGCGAAATTCCTGAGCTAAGTGACGTCCCTTTCATCGGTAAAATTGATACCGGCGCTGACACCACCTCCATGCATGCAGAAAATATTCACGTAAGCAGCAGCAATCCCAAATACAAAAATCTTAAAGATGACAAACTGCTGTGGGCAATTGTCGATGATTTAGGTGGCACGCAAGCCAAATGGGAAGCCAACAGTTTTGAACCTTATCAAGTCACCGTCAGTTTCACGATTCAGCATCCTTATACTGGCAAAGAGATCACGGTAACCGACGATCTTGAGCGCATCAGTGCTATCCGCAGTCGCACCAGCAAAAAACCGATTTTGCGTCCAACCGTAAAAATGCCGATGACGATTGCTGGGCATACGGTAGATACCGTGGTGAACCTTACCTCGCGCAAACAGTTCTCTGCGCCAATCCTGATTGGCAAAACTTACCTAGATGATAACGCGTGGGTGTTTGCTGGGTATGACTACCTGCAAGAACAACCCAACGCGAAAATGATTGGTAAGAAAGAGACGGTAGAAATCGAAGGCATTCCCTACAAAACCAGCGTTTCGACAAGCAGCCGTTACACCAACGTTCACGCTCTCGACATCAAAGTGGATAAAAAAGCCAAGCAAGTGTCGTTTACCTTAGAGGGTGAGAACGGCAAGCGCCATCCTATGACACTGCCATTGGTGCGCATGTTGAAAACCACCAAGAGCGAGCGACCTTTGGTGTATCTGCCTGTCAAGATTGACGAAAACGAAACTCAGCAATGGTTGGTGTACTTACGAGACCGCAGCAAGTTCAGTTCGCAAATCCGTCTGGGCCGAGACGTAGTGAGCCAACATTTCGTAATAGATACCGACAAAGAGAATTTGCTCGGTGGCGTGGAAAAAACCTTTAAGAGTGCACTGAAGTCCAAGCCATTGGTGATTTCACCGGAAGAGGAAGTGAACATTGATGGCTACGTGGTTCCCGCTTATCCAACCTTTACCGTGAAAACGCCATTATTACGCGTGAATGGATTTGAACTGAGTGAAAAGGGCAAAGACGAAGTCGCGACGTTCTATTTGAGCAACGAAAAAGGCAAAGAAGAAAAAATCACCAAACCCGTGCTGAAGAAACTCAAAGTCGGCGACATGGTGCGTCCTGTGGTGGAAGGTGACTTCTTGTTCGGTAACAAAGAAAAGTCGATGGAGTTTGCTATCGACGTGCTAGATAAAGATGAAGAGCAGCCGTTTTTCGTTTTCGGCCACAACATGGCTAAAGGTGGCGTGCTACTGAATACGCGCGCTGATCACTTGCTCGATGCAAAACCTTTGTTCCGAGCCGGCCACATCGAAGTGGCCGAAGTGGAAGGCATGTCTTTCCCGGTCAAACTGGACACCGGTGCGGATGTCAGTTCTATCAATGCTAAGGACATCAAACTGTTCCAAAAAGATGGCAAAGACATGGTGAGCTTTACCTACGAAAATGACCTCGGTATGCAAAAGGCCTTTACTCGCGAAGTGGTAGACGTAATGAAAATTACTGCGAAAAAAGGCGAGAAAGCAAACGTCCGTCCGGTGGTGGAAATGCACGTCAAACTGGGTGACTTAGAGAAGAAAATTCGCGTGAATTTGCAAGATCGCGGACGCTTTCATTACAGCATGATTTTGGGTAAAAACTTCTTAAAGTACGGTGCGTTAGTGGCGAGTGAAACCAATTACATCGTGACGAAAAAACCAGATTACGAAAAATAGTCGAACTGTCGCCTAACCTAATTACCAATACCCAAAGTCCGCTCTGAGAATCTTGTGGCTTTGGGTATAATTCTAGGTTTAGGATGAAGATCGCGTAAGCGTCGATGCTGCTGAATGTGCGGCATTTTTTATGCCGAAATGAATAGGAGCCAAATTGAAAACTAAGCTGATTACCCGTGAAGGTTATAACAAACTCAAGCAAGAGCACGATTACCTCTGGAATGAAAAGCGTCCAGAAATCACCAAGATCGTGACGTGGGCGGCCAGCCTTGGCGATCGTTCGGAAAATGCTGACTACACCTTCAATAAACGACTGCTGCGTCAAATCGATCGACGCGTTCGTTTTCTCAGAAAGTTTTTACCTGAAGTCACCATCGTAGATTACTCACCTCAACAAGAAGGCAAAGTCTTTTTTGGTGCTTGGGTCGAGATTGAAAACGAAGCCGGTGATGTGAAGAAGTTCCGCATTGTGGGGCCAGAAGAAATATATGGCGATGCCAAAGATTACATCTCCATTGATTCCCCTATGGCCAGAGCCATGTTGAAAAAGCAAGTGGATGAAGAATTTACCGTTCGAACGCCGGAAGGTGACAAAGAGTGGTTCATCAATTCGATTGAATACAACAAGCAAAGCGCAGAATCTTAACTTCCTCGACCTTGAAACATTCGGCGAGCGAAGTGCGTTTGCCAATGATGTTGACCTATTTTTATGCGCCCTCATTTGAGGGCGCGAGCTGTATTTACTGGAGAGGTATAAAATGAAAGCCGTGATTTGTGGTGCTGTGTTGATGATGGCTATTTCGCTTCCTACTGTCGCTCAAGAAGAGCTAAAAGGGTGTGATGCCAAAGAGTTTGCACTTGAGCAGCAAATTGAATACGCCACAGTACAAGGTAATCAAAAGCGCATTGATGGATTAAAACGAGCCCTTGCTGCGATTGAGGATGAATGCTCGGAAGAAGATTTACGCGAAAAACTGCAAGCAGAAGTCGAACAAAAAGCGCAAAAAGTAAAAGCTCGCGAGCTAGAATTGGCAGAGGCACAAACGTCGGGTTCGAGCGACAAAATCGAGAAAAAGCGCCGAAAGTTAGATGAAGCGCAAAAAGAATTGTTAGACGCTAAACGTGAGTTGGAATGGAATTACGGCCAGTAGGCACACCGACCTTTGCGGCGGTTAAAGCCATCTCTCACCGCAGTTTTGTGGCGTTGTTCACATCTCGAAACAAAGTCAATATCGCTAAATACTTAGGGCGGCGCGCAAATAATTTCCCAAAACCGCGTCTAAGATAAAAAGAGTAACAATTTGCACAAGCACGTTTGAAAAAACAGTGATACATTTTCGTCAACAGATGCTTCTGAAAGGATGTTTCAATGCAGGAAAATCATAAAATTTTAGTGGTTGATGACGATGCTCGTTTGCGTGCTCTGTTGGAGCGTTACCTTTCTGAGCAAGGTTTTCAAGTCCGTAGTGTAGCAAACGGCGAACAAATGGATCGCCTACTAACACGCGAAAACTTTCACCTAATGGTATTGGATTTGATGTTACCAGGCGAAGATGGCTTGTCGATTTGTCGCCGTTTACGCCATGCCAATAACATGTTGCCAATTCTGATGCTGACAGCAAAAGGTGACGAGGTTGACCGTATTGTTGGTTTGGAAGTTGGTGCGGACGATTACCTACCTAAACCGTTCAACCCGCGTGAACTACTCGCTCGTATTAAAGCGGTTTTACGTCGCCAAACGGTTGAGCTACCGGGCGCGCCAAGTACGGAAGAAAAAGTGGTCGAGTTTGGCGAGTTTCGTTTAAATCTCGGCACGCGTGAAATGTTCCGTGGTGATGAGGCGATGCCATTAACATCGGGTGAATTTGCGGTGTTGAAATCACTGGTAACCAACGCGCGTGAGCCAATGTCGCGTGATAAGCTGATGAATATGGCGCGTGGTCGTGAATACTCGGCGATGGAGCGTTCTATCGACGTACAAATTTCTCGTCTACGCCGCATGTTGGAAGACGATCCGAGTAAACCTCGCTACATCCAGACCGTATGGGGTTTAGGTTACGTATTTGTCCCAGACGGTAAAGAGTCGTAACTCTTACTCGCTTAACCGGCAATCGGTTTTTAAAACTTCGGCCATCAAATTTCCTTCTTATTTGGTGGCCGAGGTTTTCGCAATTAGGATCATCAGGAAATTTCCATGCGAATCCGAAGTTCACTGACACAATCTATTCTACTGTTCATCTCCTTGCTTCTCGCTAGCCAAGTCTTTTCTTATTACGCCGTTTTTAACTACGCGTTGATGCCAAGCCTGCAACAGTTCAACAAAATTCTCGCTCACGAACTGAATCTGGTTCTCGATGAAGATGGCCCGCTCAAATCGGATGCACCATTGCGTCGCCAGTTATTAGAAAGGTTGGGCGTGACAGTTCACAGCATCAACAGCGAGAAGGCAGTTGAGTTTAACCATGCGATGTCGATTGATTTGATGTCGGAGGAAATGACTCAAGAGCTAGGCTCACCAACCGAAGTACGCCTGCTGCTAGGTAGTGAAAGCTACATTTTGTGGATGCACATCGAGAAGCTGCCCAATTCCATTATTCGCATCCCGCTGTCTGAGCTGCAAGAAGAGGACTTTGCGCCGCTATTTCGCAACAGCCTGATCATGGCGCTATTAATTATCGCAGGTGGTTGGTTGTTTATTCGCTTGCAAAACCGGCCGTTATTGGCGTTGCAACGAGCGGCAGAAGGCGTTGGGAGAGGGGAAATTCCCCCACCGCTACCAGAAAAAGGCGCATCGGAAATTCGTTCGGTAACTCGTGCGTTTAACCAGATGTCGAAAGGGATTCAAGAGCTCGAAGAAGACCGCGCTCTGTTAATGGCAGGCATCAGTCATGATTTACGTACGCCGCTGACGCGAATTCGTCTCGCTACTGAAATGATGTCGCCAGAAGACAGCTATTTGGCGGAAGGGATCATCAGTGACACTGAAGAGTGCAATGAGATCATCAGTCAATTTATGGATTATCTAAAGCCTGTAAACAAAGAATCGTTTGAGTCGGTTGATGTCAGTACCATCGCTAGTGACGTGGCGAGCTCTGAAGGGGGATATGAAGTCGAGATTGAAACGGACTTGAACATGCACCTTCCTCCTGCGAAAGGCAGCCCGATTGCTATTAAGCGAGCGGTGAGTAACTTAGTTGTCAACGCACTGCGTTACGGCAACGGTTGGGTGAAAATCAGCACAGGCGTGACGGCAGACAAACAGTTGGTTTGGATATGCGTAGAAGATAACGGTCCGGGGATTGAGCAGTCGCAAATCGCGAAGTTGTTCGAACCGTTTACCCGTGGTGATACGGCGCGTGGCAGCGAAGGTACTGGTCTGGGTTTAGCGATTGTAAAACGTATTGTTATCCAACATTCAGGTTCGGTGGTGATGCGTAATCGCAGTGAAGGCGGCTTGATCGCCCAAATCAGTTTCCCGACCAAATAACCCTCTAAAACCAAAAAGCCCAACCAAAAATGTGGTTGGGCTTTTTAGTTTCTAAGTACAAGTATTAAGACTCTTTCACTTCTTGAGCGACAAGTTCATCTTCTTCTGTCAGTTTTTCTGGAAGCAGCAAGTTCAGCAGTATCGCGGTGATACCGCCAGCAGCCACACCGGTTGAGAAGATGCTTTTAATAAACTCAGGCATAAACTGCAGAATCTCAGGTTTCTGAGCGATACCTAACCCCATCGAGAATGACAACGCCATAATCAGAATCGCGCGGCGGTCGAGGTCAACACGCGAGATAATGCGCACGCCTGCAGCGGCAATGGTACCGAACATCACGATGGTTGCACCACCAAGTACAGGTTCTGGGATCAGCTGAACAAAACTGGCCACGCCCGGGAATAGACCAAGAATCACTAACATGCCCGAGATAAAGTAACCCACGTAACGGCTTGCGACGCCCGTTAGCATGATAATGCCGTTGTTTTGACTGAAGGTAGAGTTTGGAAAGCTGTTGAATACCGCAGCGATAGTCGAGTTCAGGCCGTCCGCTAATACCCCACCTTTGATACGCTTCATGTAAATAGGGCCTTTAACTGGCTCGCCAGATACTTCAGACGTTGCGGTAATGTCGCCGATCGCTTCCAACGCCGTGATAAAGAAAATCAGCACGAGAGGGATAAATAGTGACCAGTCAAATGACAAGCCGTACTGCATCGGAATCGGTAGCGCAACGAGGTTGGTTTCCCCCAATTTTGAGGTGTCGACCATACCCATGAAGTATGCCATTACATAGCCAACTAGCATGGCAATCACGATCGAAGCCACGCGAATGTAAGGGTTTTTAGAACGATTCAAAATCACAATTAGCCCAAGTACGGTACCAGCGAGCGCCAGTTTGTCTAAGCTACCAAAAGTACCGTCGCCCATTGCAGCATAGCCTCCACCCATAGAAACCAAGCCGACTTGGATCAGCGTCAGGCCAATCAGAGTTACGACAATGCCAGAGACGAGAGGTGTGATGATGCGACGTGCATGCTCAAGCACACGAGACAGTAAAATCTCGGCAAAAGAGGCGACTAAAATCGTCCCGAAAATCGCCGCCATCATGGTGCTGATGTCCGCGCCACCTGCTTTGAGTGATAAACCCGCACCGATGATTGGACCCAAAAAGTTAAAGCTGGTGCCTTGCACCGATAGCAAGCCGGAGCCGACAGGGCCAAAGGTACGGATTTGGATAAAGGAAGAAACACCAGATGCAAACAGCGACATGCTGATAATGGTGTTGGTTTGATCGGCCGGAACGCCCAAAGATTGGCAAATGATTAAGGAAGGTGTAATCACCGCAACGAACATCGCCAATAAATGCTGAAGTGCAGCAAAAATCGTTTGTGGCAGTGGTGGACGATCATTTAATTGATAGACCAGTTCCGAAGATCGGTTTGAAGTTGTCATGATTTGTCTCGCTAGTCGCAATGTGTTCCCAGATCTCGCTGAATGGGAGGGCTGGGTGGAGTTGACGTCGTTACCTGTGATTGCTGTTAATCAGTGTCAACTCAGGTTGGTGAAGTGTGATGAGGCACACTCTAGAAATTTTGAGCGCGATTATAGAGAGATTTATCCAAAAAGCAATCGTTTGCTATTTGTGGCGGCACTAAAAAACGAGCCATTTGGCTCGCTTTAAGATTTACGCTTTGGAGTAGATATCACGCTCGCCTAGCCAGCGATCGATAATAGCGGCTGCATTGGTTGGGTAATTGTCGTGAATATGACGTGCAATACGCTGAACTTCTGGGATTAAGCGTTGATCTCGAACTAAATCGGCAATTTTGAAATCAGCCAAGCCTGTTTGTTTGGTGCCCAACAATTCACCGGGCCCGCGGATCTCTAGGTCTTTCTGCGCAATAACAAAGCCATCGTTACTTTCACGCAGCACACCGAGGCGTTTTTGCGCGGTTTTCGACAGGGGGGAGTGGTACAGCAGGACACAGTGACTGGCAACCGAGCCTCGACCGACGCGGCCTCTTAACTGGTGTAATTGAGCCAAACCAAGGCGTTCAGGGTTTTCGATGATCATCAAGCTAGAGTTTGGCACGTCTACGCCAACTTCTATCACCGTCGTGGCTACGAGCAGGTGGAGCTTGTTGTCTTTAAACTCTTGCATGACAGCTTGTTTTTCGGCGGGTTTCATACGGCCATGAACTAGGCCAATTTTTACATCTGGCAGTTTGCGCTGTAACTCTTCGGCGGTGTCTGCTGCGGCTTGCGCTTCTAACACTTCTGATTCATCGATCAGCGTACACACCCAATACGCTTGCTTGCCTTCGTTAAGACAAGCGTTTCGTACCCGCTCGACAATGTCGTCACGTTTGGTATCTGGAATGGCGACGGTTTGAATCGGCGTTCGGCCTGGTGGTAATTCGTCTATCACCGACGTTTCCAAATCAGCATACGCTGTCATTGCTAGTGTGCGAGGAATCGGAGTTGCCGTCATGATGAGCTGATGCGGATACGCGCCTTGTTTTGCCCCTTTCTCACGTAACTCTAATCGCTGATGGACGCCAAAGCGGTGCTGCTCATCAATGATGACTAAAGCTAGGTGATGAAATTCCACATGTTCTTGGAAGAGGGCGTGAGTGCCCACTATCATTTGTGCTTCACCGCTGGCAATGCGAGCCAGTTCCGTCTCTTTGGCTTTGCCCTTGAGCTTACCAGCAAGCCAGCCAACTTGAATGCCCATGGCTTCAAACCAGTTGGCGAAATTGATGGCGTGTTGTTCGGCGAGCAGCTCAGTTGGTGCCATTAAAGCCACTTGGTAACCGTGCTCAATGGCTCTGACTGCGGCTAGCGCGGCAACCAATGTTTTTCCTGAGCCTACGTCACCTTGGACAAGACGCATCATTGGGTGCGGCTTTTCGAGGTCGGATTCAATCTCTTTCACCACGCGTGCTTGAGCATTGGTCGGAGAAAACGGCAGTTGCGCCAACAGCTGCTTTTTCAGTTTGTCACATGGTGCGAGCGGTAAGGCGATATCTTGCTGGCCTTTGCTGCGAACCGCCAACATCGACAAGTTTTGGGCGAGCAATTCTTCCATGATCAAACGGATTTGAGCGGGGTGCTTACCTTCATCAAATTCATCTAAATTAATGGTTGGCGGCGGGCGATGAATGGTGTGCAACGCCTGCGACATAGTAATCTGATGGTTATACAAGCCAGAAGGTAGCAATTCTTGCACTGCCGCTTTATCGAGTAGCGCCAATGCTTGTTCAGTAAGGTTACGTAAAGTGATTTGACGCAGGCCATCTGTGGTTGGATAAACCGGGGTTAAGCTTTGTTCCACATCTGGCTTTTGTTCACTGGCGTAAAATTTGTAGTCAGGGTGCACAATTTCCAGCCCCATACCACCACGCTTAATTTCTCCGTAAGCGTGTACTAACTTACCCTGTGAAAAATTGTTCTTCATCGCTGCAGTAAAGTTGAAAAAACGCAGCGTGATGGTGCCATTGCCGTCACTGATTTTGACTGTCAGCATTTTGCGTTTACCAAAAATGGTATCGACGGTCATGACTTTGCCTTGTACCGCAGCCCAAAGGCCTGCGTGCAGTTTGGCAATAGGATAAATGCGGGTGCGATCTTCGTAGCGTAGGGGCAGGTGGAACAACAAATCTTGAACGCTATGCAAGCCGACTTTAGCGAGTTTTTCTGCGACTTTGGCGCCAACTCCTGATAGAGAAGTTAAAGGAACAGCAGATAGCATTTGGGCAGACATAGAAAGCTCAAGAAAATGGTTAACATAGCAGTATGTTAACCATTGAGCTGTGTTTTTGTACAGGAAAAACTATAAGAAGTGGCGTAGAAAGCTTCAGCTTAAGCTTTTTGCATCTCTTGCCACCACGCCTCATCTGCGATGATTTGACCTTCATCGTCGAGTGGCGGGTATTCCAGTTTCTTGCGTTTCGCTACTTTGGCAAGCACTGGGTGACCACGTTCAAATAAGATGCGATGAATGGTTTCTTTTGGTAGTGCGCTTTCTTCTCGATCATACATGCCTGCCGCTTCACGTTGGCGTTGCGCTTCATACAGAATAACTGCGCTGGCGACTGAGACATTCAAAGATTGCACCATTCCAATCATCGGAATAATGATGTCTTGATCTGCGAGTTTTTTCGCTTGTTCAGACGCGCCAATTTTTTCACTCCCCAGGATGATTGCAGTCGGTTTGGTGTAGTCGATTTCACGAAAATCGACCGCGGTGTCCGATAAGTTGGTCACCAATACTTGCATGCCTTGGGCTTTGAGCTCGGTAATGGCGGTTTCAATCGAGTTGTGAGTTTCTACTTCAACCCAGTTACGAGCACCAGCAGAAGTGTGGGTTAAAGTGCGCATTTTATCAGGCCAGATAGCATGAACTTTGTGTAAGCCCGTGGCGTCAGCCGTACGAATAACGGCAGAGACGTTGTTAGGTTTGTGAACCTCTTCTAGGCACAAAGTAAGGTCGGTTTGGCGTGCTTTCAGCACCTGATGGATACGGTGGTAACGTTCTAAATTCATAGTAAATAAATAGGGTATAAAAAAATCGCCACCCAGTGTGAGTGGGTGGCGATGAGTTTAGTTCTTTCTTCGTCTGACTCGGGTCGCCTGCGGCATCGCTTTGATTTTTCGCATGATACCTGCAAGGTGGACACGATCTTTAGTCGTCAGCAGAACGGTGACAGTATACAGTCGGCCATCACGTTCTTCGGTCGACAGGCCATGGATATTGGAGCCTGTTTTCGAAATCACGTTGGTCAATTCTGCCAGAGCACCTTGGTGGTTGAGCATGTCGACTTTCAGTTCTGCGATAAACTCTTTGTCGTAATCGTCAGACCACGCAACGGCCATGTATTTGTCCGGCTCTTTTTGGTAACCGCGCACATTTGGACACGTTTCACGGTGAACAACCAAGCCACGGCCAGGAGACACATGCGCAATGATGTGGTCATCTGGAATTGGGTGACAGCAGTTAGCAAACGTCAGCAGCAAACCTTCCGCGCCGCGAATTGGAAGTTTCTTCTTCGAGTCGGTTGGAATGGAACTGGTTGTCGTTAGTTCTTCAGTATCGCCCAGCAAACGACGAGCAATCACAATACTCATGAGTTCGCCTAAGCCAATTGCTGCGAGTAAATCGTCTGTGCTTTCTAAGCGCAGATCGGTCAGTACTTCTTGAATGTTCTCTGGGTAGATGGAGTCAATCGAGTGACGACCCAAAGCGTGATTCAATAGGCGGCGGCCGAGCGTGATGGATTCTTCACGGCGCATGGTTTTCAGTACTTGACGAATCTTAGTGCGAGCGCGAGAAGTCACGACATAGTTCAACCAAGCGGCATTTGGACGCGCACCTGGCGCACTGATGATTTCTACTGTCTGGCCGTTCTTCAGCGCCTTACTTAGTGGGTAAGGGTTACGGTCAACACGAGCACCAACACAGGAATTACCTACATCGGTATGTACCGCGTAAGCAAAATCTACGGCTGTCGCGCCAAGTGGCAGTTCAACAATACGACCTTTTGGTGTGAAGACGTAAATCTCATCTGGAAATAGATCCGATTTTACGTTTTCAATGAATTCGAATGAGTTACCGGCACTTTGTTGTAGCTCAAGCAAGCTTTGCATCCAACGCTGTGCTTTCACTTGTGCGGTCGTGCCCGACTTATCGCCCTTGTCTTTATAAGACCAGTGAGCTGCGACACCTTTGTCCGCCATTTGATCCATATCTTCAGTACGGATCTGAACTTCAACAGGCACACCGTGTGGGCCAACCATGGAAGTGTGAAGCGATTGATAGCCGTTCGCTTTTGGTACCGCGATATAGTCTTTCATGCGACCTGGGCGCGGCTTATACAAGCTGTGTACTTGGCCTAGAACGCGATAACAAGTATCGGCAGTATCAACAACCACTCGGAAAGCGTAGATATCCATGATGGTGTGAAAACGCTGTTCTTTGGTTTTCATCTTGTTGTAGATGGAGAACAGGTTCTTTTCACGACCTACGACGCGTGCATTCAAACCAACATCTTGCAGTCGGCCTTCGATTTCACTGTGAATACGCTGAATCATCTCTTTGCGATTACCGCGAGCCGCTCTCACGACTTCTTTGAGTACGCGATAACGGTTTGGGTACAGCGCTTCGAAACCCAGCTCTTCCAACTCAGTTTTGATATTGTGAATACCAAGACGATGAGCTAATGGGGCATAGATTTCTAGTGTTTCACGAGCGATGCGACGTTTTTTGTCTGGTCGAAGTGCACCTAACGTGCGCATGTTGTGCGTACGGTCAGCCAGTTTGATCAGGATAACGCGGATATCTTGCACCATCGCCAGAACCATCTTGCGAAAGTTCTCAGCTTGAGCCTCTTTCCTGTCACGGAATTTGAGTTTGTCCAGTTTAGATACACCATCAACCAACTCAGCGACGGTGTTGCCGAATTTCTCTTCGAGATCTTCTTTTGTAACGTCACAGTCTTCAATGACGTCATGCAGCAAAGCAGCTTGGAGGGTTTCAATATCGAGGCGCATTTCGGCCAAGATACGAGCCACAGCGACAGGGTGGATGATGTATGGTTCACCGCTAGAGCGGGTTTGCCCTTCATGGGCATCTCTCGCTACCACATAAGATTGACGCAGAGCCTCAATTTGAGGCTCTGTTAGGTATTCTTGGGCAACGTCTTTGAGGCTATCGAATAGATACAAATTATAGGCCCGGGAGGTTGTTGAATTCTAAAGACAGAATTAACGGTTGTGAGCGATGCTGCTTACTGCCGCTAGCTCTGCCGCTTCTTGCTCTTGCTGTTCTTGACGTTCACGAGCGTCTAGAACTTCTTTAGTAATTAAACCTTCTTCGATTTCGCGTAGAGCGATAACCGTTGGCTTATCGTTCTCTTCTGGCACTAGTGCATCTTTACCGCCAGTTTGCATTTGACGAGCGCGGCGAGCCGCAATCAGTACTAGGTCGAAACGGTTGCCAACTTTTTCAACAGCGTCTTGAACAGTTACGCGTGCCATGAGGACTCCAAATAGTTAACTAAATTTTAGAATGACGAGAAAGTATACAACCTAACTACTTTATTTACTAGCAATTAGACAAGCCACAATGTGTGGGCTTTCTCTCTTGTTTATTATGGCTACTTTGCACAATACAAAGTAGCGGAAATTCTGGTTAAACAGACTGACTCTTTGGTGAGAGCTATTCTGCTAATAACGCGTCAAGCATACCTTTATATTTAGCAGCTTGTTTTTCTTCCTTCAATCTTTCTGCACGAAGGATAGCTTTAAAGTCCATTAATGCTGTGTCGAAATCATCATTCACGATGACGTAGTCATATTCGCTGTAATGTGAGATTTCCGATTTTGCTTCAGCCATGCGCTTGGCGATGACTTCTGCGCTGTCTTGACCACGAGTATTTAAACGACGTTCAAGCTCACCGTTTGAAGGTGGAAGAATGAAGATGCTTTTCGCTTCTGGCATTTGCTCACGAATTTGGCGAGCACCTTGCCAGTCGATATCTAGGAATACATCGATGCCTTTCTCTAGCGTTTCTTCAATCCATACGCGAGACGTACCGTAATAGTTGCCAAACACTTCGGCGTATTCTAGGAAGTCGCCTTTAGCAATCAGAGTTTCAAACTCTTCTTTTGCGACGAAGTGGTAGTGGACACCGTCTTCTTCACCAGGACGCATGTTGCGAGTAGTGTGAGACACAGACACTTTCATTGCGTATGTTGGATTACGTTCCAACATTGCTGAGATCAAGCTAGATTTACCTGCGCCGCTAGGTGCAGATACGATATAGAGAGTACCTTTGCCCATTGTACTGTTCCACTTTTGATTGGATTGATTGAGTGCCGAAGGAAAGTTTCGACAGTCTTATAACGATAGCACTGGCGGCAAGGAATCAGCCATTATGGAAATGGTGATTGGTGATAATCCCGCCAGAAAAATGGAGGCGAAGAGTATCATGATCTCTATGTGGTTACCAGTTGATCTTTTGGTTTGCATACCCTTCAATGACAACGGATTGAGAACTGAAAAACGACGAAAAAAGGGGAAGCTTTCACTTCCCCAGGCGTGCGACTGACTCACACTTAATTTTCGCGCCATGATAAATGCATGACTTACCCTTGTGACTCTAGGAAATTAATCCAAGGGCTCGCCATTGCTCTCATATCCGGAGATTGAGCCGCACTTTTCATTGCTTTTAGAGCATTACTCGGTTGGTTTAACTCAAAATATGCCATGCCACGAATGTAAGAGAGCTCTCCTTTTTGTTCGTGCTTAGCATCTGGGGCGGCGTTTTGCGTAAACTTCGTCGCCTCCGTATATTGCTTGTCTAAAATCATTAGACGAGCAATTTTTATTTGAGTTTTTGCTTGTGGAGCAAGATTGTAAGCTTGCTGATAGACGTCGATAGCCTGTTCAAGTTCTTGTGCTTGCTGCCAAAACGAACCAAGTGTTTCCAAATTTTTTGCGTTGCGTTCTACATGACCATTATCAAAGGCTGCTTGAAGTGTTTTCGCTGCGCGGAAAGGCACCCCTTGATAAGCTTGGAAGTTTACTAAACGCAGGTATTCTTTCTCACCTTCTAATAGACCCAATTTATGAGCCATTTCTAGTGTTGAAAGGGCATTGCGCTCTTGATTTAACTCCATGTAAATACCAGACAATTGAGTCCAGTAACGCTTATTTTTTGGATATTTAGTGGTTAATGTTTTCAATACACCCGCAACGCTCTTGAACTGCTTAAGTTCATAATGCGCAGACATCAGTAGCTGATACCAAGATTCACTAGGTTCTTTACTCATAGCGATTGCTTGCTTAGCTGGTGGAATCGCGTTTTTGTAATCTTCTAGCTGAACATAAGCACTCGCTAGAGTGATGTATGCATGCGCTTGTGGCTTTTCTTCGGTGGTTTCTGCAATTTTGAACCACTCATTCATGGTTGCTACTGACTTTTTAAATTGCCCTTCGGCTAAGTAAAGCTGCGCCAAGCTATAACGAACTTGCTGGGCTACAGGCACTGGAAGTGCGTTTAAACTTAACGCATCAGCAAAATACTTTGCTGCTTTCGGGTAGTCATCTTGCAGAGAGTACAAAAAGCCCATCTGTTGCAGTAAGACTGCACGGTCATATTGTTTTTTGCTTGTACTACTTAATGCTGAGTTCAATTTAGAAAGGGCATCAGCGTACTTTTCTGTAGCAATGAGTTCCTGAACTTTGTTTACCGTTCGAAACGTTTTGTCTGACAACTCCGGAGTGTTGGCAAAACCAGGCGCGCCATACGCGCCTGACAATAACACTAGAGAAGCCAACAGTTTGGTATATGCTTTCATACGTATGACTCCTTAGTTTGTAGAGAACTCAATTTCTTGAGAAAGGCGAGAGCTAACCGCTTTACCATCAACCATCTTGGGTTTGAAGGTCCACTTAGATACGGTTTTCTTCGCGGCTTGTCCCAAGCCCAACTTACGTGGTGTCTCTTTTAAAACTTTGACGTCCTCGACGCTACCACGTTCGTTAACAGTAAACTCTACAAGTACGATACCTTTCTCAAGTCCAGAACGGGCGGCCTTACGAGGCATCTGAGGTTGGAATGTTGCTAAAGGCACAGGACCTCCGCTACCTGCCAGTCTCGCTCCGCCACCTTGGCTGTAATGACCGAGCACTGAGCCACCAGTGACGTTTACTGGTAGATCGAGTTTTGGCATATCCATTGGAACTTGGTCCATCACCGGTTTTACTGTCGACGTCACCTTCATTTCTGGTGGTGGCGGCGGACGCTTAGGTGGTGGCGGTTTCGGGAGTTCGCGTTTTTTCTCCTGTACTTTTTCGTCCGGTTTAATGCGAATGAAATCGACCATACGCTGATCATCATTCGACACTAGTTCGTGGCGCTCTTTGTTTACCAGCTTGTCCATCCCCCAGAACAATCCGAGGGAGACAATGAGCGCCAGTGCAATTGAGGCCAGATACCGCATAAGCTTAATCCTTATTCGTTGCGGCAATGGAGATGCTTTCGACACCTGCCATCTTAATCTGGTCCATAACCTTCACGACTACCCCTGCATTGGCCTCGGTATCCGCTTGGATAACAACAGCGCCATCAGGGCTTTCTGCGCGAAGACGTTCGATGTTGGCGCGAACAGCGTCGACTTCAATGCGTCGTTTATCAACCCATACGTCTCCAGCGGCACCGATGGCAACCATAATGTTCCCTTTCTTCACGGTTTGTGCTGAGCTTGCTGTTGGGCGGTTTACTTCCAAACCTGCTTCTTTAACGAACGATGTTGTTACGATAAAGAAGATCAACATGATGAATACGATGTCGAGCATCGGTGTCATATCGATAGCTGTTTCGTCACTGCTATCACTGCTATAGCGTCTTTTCATGACCTATACCTCTAATTCCATTTACTCAGGCAATATGCTTTAGCTTATCTTCCAGCTTTTGCGTTGTGACTTTGGCTAAATGATCAAGACGTGAACTAAAGAACAGTCCTGACAGAGAAGCCACCATCCCGGCTAAAGTTGGGATTGTTGCCTTTGAGATCCCCGAGGCCATTGCTCGAGGGCTTCCTGTTCCGGTTACCGCTAAGATGTCGAATACTTGGATCATGCCGACTACGGTGCCGAGCAGGCCAAGTAGGGGACAAAGTGCAATCAGTACTTTGACGATTGGTAGCCCCTTTTTATTCTCAATATCCTGACGAGATACAATTTCTTGTCGGATCATCTTTGCGTTCCAGCTTTGATGTTCTGAACGCTCACTCCAAAGAGTCACGGCTTTTTTCGCGGCTCTTGGAGCGACGGCGGCAAAGTAGAACCAGCGTTCTAGCAGCACTGCCCATAACATGAAGCTGAGGATGAAGATAGCGACGAGTACATCGCCACCCATTCCCAAGAAGCGCCTAATTGATTCAAGTTCTCCAACTAACCACCACATAACGCCTCCTTAGCTTTCGGCTTTATGTAGTTTTTCCTGATAGCGAGCGATGAAACCTGCACTCTGTTCTTCAAGAGTTTGAACCAAACGACGACCTTTACTGTGTACGATGGTGTAAAGGAACAGTAGAGGAATTGCGACAACCAGACCTAGCATGGTGGTTACCAATGCTTCAGAAATACCGCCAGCCATTAGTTTCGGATCGCCGGTACCAAATAGCGTGATTGCCTGGAAGGTACCAATCATACCCATTACTGTACCTAGTAGTCCCAGTAGTGGTGCTACAGAAGCAAACAGTTTGATTGAGCTGATAAAGCGTTCAATGCTTGGTGCATTGCGTAGGATGATTTCGTCCAACTTCGCTTCCAGATCTTCAAGGTTGTCGCCTTTGTGATCTTGGTAAGCTTGGATAACTTCACCTAGAGGGTTGCCAGGGATAACTGTGTCTGATTTCGCCTGTTTACGCATTTTGCCACCGATGATCTGAAGGCGTAGGAAGCACAATAGCGCGATGATGACACCAACAGCGCCCATTGCTAGGATGACGTAACCAACGATACCACCTTGGTCAATACGTTCCTGAACGGTAGGACTCTGTACTAGTAGCGATAGAATTACGCCACGAGATGGATCAAGGAATAGCGGCTCATAAGTGCCTTTTGCTGATTCAAAACCAGCCACTTGGCTTGTGATGTTCTTGCTTGGCTGACGTGATAGTTCTTCGAACTTGCCAGTTTGAGGTACGTAAATGACGTATTTGCCATCTGCAATTGCGTTAAATTCACCTACTAGCGTTACGTCGCGAACGGCTTCTTTACCTTCACCGTAAACAACCGTTGCTTGTGTTGTTGATGTATCACCAGATACGACAACTTGTTGAAGAATAGTGTGCCAGAATGCTTCCAGCTCTTGAGTTGATGGTAGTTCTTTACTTTCTGCCAGTTTCGTCAGCAGTGCATCACGCTCTGGGAACTGAACGGCATTTTGCGAAGCGGCAAACAGCCCTTTAAATTCGCCTGCGTATTGACGAACCACACCAAACATTTCACCCAAGGTACCGGAGCGAACACGCAGTGTTTCGGTTAGTTCAGTCAGTTGTTTGTCGTTTTCGTCGAAAGTGGCTTTTAGTTGATCGCCAAGCGCTTGCTGTGCAGCTAGCTCTTCACGAGCCTGTTGTAATAATGCAGCTTGTTGGTCGCGATCGCGCTTGAACACAGCTTCGCGTTCTTTGTTTTCTTTTGATTCAACAATGCTTTCTGATTTTACGTTTTTTAGTAGTTCAGAAAGTGTTTGTGGGGTTTCAGCTTGAACGCCACAAACCATAAATAAGCTGGCTAGTAGACCAGCGGCTAGAGTTTTGAATCCTTTCATCTCTTATTCCTCCCCAGCAAATACAGGCAATTTGATTAGCGCTGGTGGCGCTTGCTTCTTCGCAATACGAAGGCCTTGCTGTACCGCAATACGGTAGCTTTCAGGTAGTGTCTCCCATTGACGTGTTTGTTGGTTCCACATACCTGTTTCACCGCCGTCTGGAGATTGGAATAGAAGTGCTGTACGACCAATACGTAAGAAATCGTACGTTACGATTTCGCCGTTACGATCTAAGCTCGCTTTGTAAGACTCAATTGAGCGAGAGAAGCCTTCTTCAATTTGGTACGCTTCCATCACTTTACGGAATTTCTCAGAAGTCGTTACGTCTGCGCGATCCATCAGGCGGCGTAACTCTTGAACGCGTTTGTTGCGTTCTTCTTTTTGGAAAGGCAAATCGAGAGTAACGAACTCATCTAGCGCATCGATCATTTTTAGTGTTAGAGGAACAACTTCTGTTGCTGTTTGATCGATTTGAGCAATTTGGTTATTCAATGAGTCCAGTTCGCCCTGTTGCGATTGAACCATTCGATTAATTTGCTCGTTGTAGACTTTCATACTATCGATTTGACGAAGTAAGCCCTTATATTCTGCCAACATACCTTCTGTGCTTTCAGCGTAAGTATCGATTTTTTGCTGAGAAGCTTGAGAAGACTTCGTTGTTTGTGCTTGATTGGCGACTACGGTTCCAGAGTCTGCAGCAATCGCTGCACCACTTACCGAGAGAATCGCGGCAGTAACTGCACTTACGCCAAATTCCTTTAACGTCATAGTAGCATCCTTGTTAGTGTAAATAGTCAGTCGAATAGGGCGCAGGAAATACTCCTGCGCCAAAGGTTTTAATTAAAAGTTTTGAGAGTATTTCAAGAAGTAAACGCGGCCTTGAATGCTGTATAGGTCTTTATCGTAAGTTACACCATCAGATTCAAATGCAGGATCTTCATCAGTTAAGTTACGAACACCAGCAGTAAACTTCGCATCCCATGGAGCTAAGTAGTTGTACGCGATGTTCCACGTTGTTTGTGATGATATATGGCCAGTTTTATTATAGTTGTCGTCAACATCTTGAGCTTGATCGGCGATGTGATCAGCAGATAGGTAGATGTCATGTTCTTCCAAGAAGTTTACGCCAACACCTGTGTTGAAACGGTATTCTGGTAGACCATTTCGACCCACTTGGTTGTTTACAGGACCACCAACGTATTCTGGTGAGCTGTAATCAAGCACGTAGCTACCTGTAAAGTCATAACGGATTGTTGCAACATTAAAGTCATAACGATAACCGATTTTAAGGTCTAGACCTGATGTATCAAGTGTTCCTAGGTTTTGAAGTCCAGCAGTAGCTTCTTTGATTCGTCCATTTTCTCGAACGATATTTGGATTCGACACACCAGAACTACGTTCTTGATCAATCATGCTCTGGAGCGTATTCAGAGTGATTACGTCATCAATGCTAATGTTGTAGTAGTCTAAAGTCAGGTCTAGGTCGTCAATTGGTGAGTAACTGATCCCGAAGTTAAAAGATACAGACTTTTCTGCATCCAGATCTTCATTGGATGTGCGAGTAACGTCATATTGAGTTTCCGGACATTCTGAAGCTGATATGCCATTCTGGCTACAGAATACGTAGTCTTTCGCATAGTCAGATGAGAAGCTATCAGCTCCGTATAGATCTGATAGGGTTGGAGCTCGGAAACCAAGACCTGCACCAGTACGGAACATCAAGTTGTCTAACGGCTGGTAACGGAAAGATACTTTTGGTGAGATTTCATCTCCAAAGTCACTGTAATGGTCGTAACGAGCTGCAATGTTCATCTCTAGTTCATCAGTAAACGCAATGAGAGATTCAGCATAAATTGCGTATGTTTCGCGGTCACCACCAGCGGAGTTCCCCGAACTACCAATGATATTACCCGCTTCACTTTGTGGATCGTATTGGTCAAAGTAGTCGTAAGTTGTGTACTCTGCCCCTACATATAGTGGGATAACAATGTTTCCCACTTCTGCTAGATCAAATTGAAGTCCACCATAAACTTGGTGCATTTCCATTTGAGTTTCGCGCCCTGTTCCTGCTGACAGTTGGCTAGTCGCATCGGCACTGAACTCGCCATTTACAAACTGACCTGAGTTTGCCAGTTGTTCAGCTGGAGAGCGGAACACATAGCCAGTACCAGTTTCGTTACTATTCGAGAAGTTTAGGTGGTAACCAGTTTCCCAAATGACTTCACCAAATGAATCTGTGTAAAGTGTGCCATCTAAGCCGGCTTTTAAGTCTGCTTGGAAATCGGTAACACTATTGTCACGTGTACCAACATTGTTGAATCGGTAATAAACAGCAGCAGGACCTTTAGTTGCATCTAAGCCATTTTCGGCAAAGAATGCTGCGCCACCAGTAGTTGTTGGATCGACTTCGAAATAACCAGCCGCTGGCGCGAAGCGTCCAAAGCTTTCATTTCGGTTTAAAAGAACCTGAGCGTTAAACGTGGTGTCATCAGATAAGAAAATGTTACCGTTCATAAAAACGGTGTTGCGTTCTAGAGATGCTGTTTGAGCAGCTTCCGATGTGTAGTCGTAGCCGCAGATATCACCTAAGCCAGGGTAGTTCGTTAACCCTACAAAACCTTTTGAAGGATCACACGAAGCGTCTGTGTCGTAGCCTTTAAGTGCTTTCAACTGACCATCATGATAAACGTTACGCCCGTAAATACTAACGCCTGACATATCGAAGTAGTTTGCAGAGCCAGTGTTGGTTGAGCTTAGGTAATCACGATCGCGTTGGTAAATTTCGTCTTTGCTGTCATGTTCAAATGAGAACATGATGTTACCTTTCTCACCGCTTGTACCTAGCACAATTGAAACGTTTTCTTCGTCAGCTCCTTCGCGACTTGGAATACCAGACCCCAGGGTTACGTTGATGCCATCAAATTCTTCTTTAAGAATGATGTTTACTACGCCTGCTACAGCATCAGAGCCATACACCGCAGAACCACCGTCGGCCATGACTTCCACGCGCTCTACGATCGCTGACGGAATTACGTTGATGTTTGCTGCACCACCACCCATTGATGCGGAACCAGGGAGACGTTTACCATTGATCAAAACGAGAGTGCGCTCAGAACCTAGGCCACGTAGAGAGATCGTTGCTTGACTTTGCGCAGAGCTACCTGAACGCTCGTTGTGTGAACCAAATGAGTTAAAAGATGATTTACGCAATACATCGGCAATCGATACGTCACCAGCGCGTTCAATTTCAGCTCGACCAATTACTGCTACTGGAGTGCTTCCTTCCATAGATGCGCGCGTTAGGCGCGAACCAGTAACTTTCATCTTTTGAAGTTTTTCGACTTGTTGCTCTTCTGCCTGTGCTGTTAGAGGGGCCACTGCTGCCGCTGTCCCCAAAGCAAGACTGATCGCAACAGATAAAGCGGTTGTGTTTTTATACATCCTTGTTGCTCCGATTATTATTATTTCCTATGTCTGGTCGCATAGCGACCAAATGTGACGTTAATATTTCGTTAACGGTCGGCCAATGTATAACCGAGAAGAAAAAAGGAAGTCAAACCAGTGGTAAACGGAGATGTGGAAATGTAAAAAAGATGTAAACAACTAAAAGTGATTTAAATCACGGAATAATTTACTGTGTAGGTTCTATAAATCGAGATCAAATTTTAATAAAACACCGTATTTTGTGTTTCTTGTAAACTTTAATGACATATATTGCCTATGGTTTTTAAGCGGGTAATTGAATCTGAAAATACTCATTTATCCAGTGAATTATTCTAAAGGTGGAATTTTATCGAATGCTAACCATGTTGACTTGGTTGCACTGGGTGGTATCAAAATATGATACCCATTGCTGTAAAAGGGCTCACTCGTATTTTTCAGTCAAATGTAACCACAGCTTATGTGTCTATTTATTCTTGCTATGTGCATTTTTATATAGGGTTTTGGCTCTAAAGTGCCTAGATTGATATTCTGCAGGAATTCTTTTTGTGGTTTTTTATAATTTTTTACAAAAACATTTCTGTTTTTCGACATCGGAGGAAGTTTGTCATGTTTTGGTTTCAAACACTTGAAGCTGATGTGGATTCAAGATAAATATGACGCTGAAATTATTGCCGTAGAAGAAAAAACTAGTTATTGAATCGCAGGGAGTGTGTTTCAACAGCTTTAGTTACTACGCGGATAGATATGCACCATTTTGGGCCGGAAACTTCCCACCAAACCCGCCTAATTTGGACAGTAGACAAGGAGCAAGTTGTATATGCTGTCGTACTTTTTACGCCGTTTAGCGTTAGTCATTCCGACGTTTCTCGGTATCACCATTCTTATCTTTGCCATCACTCGATTTGTACCGGGTGGGCCAGTTGAACGCATGCTGTCACAAATGCAGTCTCAGGGAGACGGCGCAGCATCGATGACGTCAGCGGGTGGCAATACTGCACTGTCTGATGAGCAAATCGCTGAGCTAAACGCATTCTACGGGTTGGATAAACCTGTGATGGAAGCTTACGTTGATTGGTTGAGTCGATTAGTGACGTTGGACTTTGGTGAATCAACGCGTTATTACGAACCAGTATCGGATATGATTGCAGAGCGTCTGCCTGTTTCGCTGTTCTATGGTGGCATGACTTTCTTTATCAGCTACTTCATCTCGATACCGCTTGGCTATTACAAAGCCCTCAAGCACGGTTCTGTGTTTGATTCTACCTCCTCCATTTTGATATTCGTCGGTTATGCCTTGCCTGGCTATGTGGTTGGCGTGTTATTGATTACTTTGTTTAGTTATCACTTGGAATGGTTCCCTATGGGGGGCTTTGTCGGTGATGATTTCGATGACTATGAAACCTTCTTTGAACGCGCAAAAGACGTGATGTGGCATGCTGTGCTTCCGCTGATCTGTTACTTGATTGGTGATTTCGCAACGCTCACTATGACGATGAAAAATAACCTGATGGAAAACTTATCATCGGATTACATCCGTACCGCGATCGCAAAAGGCTTGCCGTTTAAGAAAGCGGTACGCAAACACGCGCTACGCAATAGCTTAATTCCAATTGCTTCTCACTTTGGCAACTCACTGTTGTTCTTCATGACAGGGGCATTTTTGATCGAAGTTATCTTCAACATCGACGGCATTGGTTTATTAGGTTACGAATCCATTATGGAACGTGATTACCCAGTAGTGATGGGCATCGTTGCTATCAACGCGGTATTGCTGCTGATCGGCAATATTATTTCGGATATCTGTGTTGCTTTAGTCGACCCACGTGTGAAGTTTGGAGCGTAATATGATTAAAGTAAGTCCATTAACTCAAAAGAAAATCCGTCACTTTAAAGAAATTAAACGTGGTTATTGGTCGTTTGTGATCTTATCTATCATGTTGATTCTTTCACTATTTGCTGAGCTGTTAATCAACAGTAAAGCGTTGATGGTGAAGTACGATGGTAGTTATTACTTTCCGGTTGTCAGTGACGTTCGTTTAGGTAGCGAGTTTGGTCAAGATTCTTCAAGTGAAGCTGATTACCGAGTTCTCCAACAAGTCTTTGAGGAAGAGGGGGGGGACAACTTTGTGATTCTACCTATCGTTCCTTGGAACCCATACGAACAAGACTTCAGTGGCGATTTCCCTCCGACCGCGCCAAGCGCTGAGAATAAACACTATCTAGGTACTGACGTTATTGGTCGCGATATTTTAGCGCGCTTGGTGTATGGCTTCCGTACTGCGATGGGGTTTGCGTTGTTAACGATGGCGGTGTCCTACGCTATTGGTACTGCTGTAGGCTGCGCCATGGGCTTCTGGGGCGGCAAGTTCGACCTATTTGTCCAACGTTTGATTGAGGTTTGGTCAATGGTGCCATTCCTGTACGTCATTATGATTTTGGTGTCCATCGTTCAACCGACTTTCACGCTCTTTGTCGCCATCAACGTGTTGTTTGGATGGATGGGGATGACATGGTACATGCGTACTATGACTTATAAAGAATCTGCACGCGAGTACGTAATGGCAGCTCGTGCGTTAGGTGCCTCGACAGGCCGAATCCTGTTTAACCATATTCTGCCAAATACCATGGTCATGATTGTTACCTTGGCGCCATTTACCATTGCTGCCAACATCACCGCACTGACAGCGCTTGATTATCTTGGTTTAGGCTTGATGCCACCAACACCAAGCTGGGGTGAGTTACTGCAGCAAGGTAAGTCCAACTTGGACTCGCCATGGATTGTGGCGTCTGTTGTGACTTCCATTGTACTGGTACTGGTGATGGTCACCTTTATCGGTGAAGCGATTCGAGCGGCATTCGACCCGAAAAAATTCACACGCTATGTTTAAGCATGCATTGTGAGCAAAACATAAAAAAGGGAAGTTTTATGAAAAGAATAATTTTAGCGTCCACGCTAAGCGCCCTAAGTTTTGGTGCGATGTCAGCGACGCTACCGACTGACTTAAACTGGCAAACGAACTGGGATGAGCCTCAATATGGCTCTCCTGAAGCAAAGCGTGGTGGGACTTACCGCACTTTCATGTCGAGCTTTCCTCAGACTCTACGCAGTGTTGGTCCTGATGCAAACTCTGGTTTACGTTCTTTCATCTTGGATGAAACGCCAGGGTTGGTGGTTCGCCACCCAGATACGCTTGAATTCATCCCTGAGCTAGCCAATGAGTGGGCATTAGCGGGTGACAATAAAACGGTTTATTTCAAACTGAACCCACAAGCTAAATGGTCGGATGGCAAGCCAGTCACGGCAGACGATTTTGTTTTTATGCTTAAGTTTTACCGCTCGAAAGACATTTTAGAGCCTTGGTACAACGACTATTACAACAAAACGGTTGCTGATGTTATCAAATTTGACGATCACACCTTCGCCGTGAAGGCCGCGAAAGAGCTCAATCCAGAAGAGTTGTTGTTGAGAATGGGGGCGCTACGTCCTCGTCCTGCTCATTTCTATGCGAATCCGAAGAAAGACGAGAACGGTGACGGCATTCATGATGATTTTGTGCGCTACTACAACTTTAAAAGTGAACCAACCACCAGCGCTTATTATTTAGCCGACGTCAAAAAAGGTAAAAGCGTTACCTTTAAGCACGTAGGTGAGGACTGGTGGGGTTATACCAATAAGTACTACGAGAATCGCTATAACGTCGACAAAATTCGTATCACGGTTATCCGCGATAGTGATATTGCGATGAAGCACTTCGAAAAAGGTAAGTTGGACGCATTTGGATTGGTTTTGCCAAGTCTATGGCATGACAAATCCAATACTGCCCCTTATCAAAAGGGTTATATTGAGAAGTTCTGGGGTTACAACCAATATCCAGTTGGTGCTGGTGGCGTTTGGATAAACACGGCCATGCCTCTACTTGATGACTTAAACATTCGCAAAGGGATCACTTACGCGACAGATTTCGACGGCATGATCGAGAATGTTATGCGTGGAGACTACAGTCGTAAACCCAACCCAACGGGCTTTGGGCATGGTAAGTACACGTTACCAGATGTGAAAGCGCCAAAGTTTGAACCAGAAAAAGCGGCGGCAGCGTTTGAAGCTGCGGGCTTCGATAAGATTGGTTCCGATGGTATTCGCGTGAATGATAAAGGTCAGCGTTTGAGCTTTGAATTGACGTACTCATCTCCAGTTCATACACCGCGTATTGCTTTCTTGCGTGAACAGGCAAAATTGGCAGGGTTGGACATTGAGCTGAAGCTGATTGATGGTTCATCGATGTTTAAGTATGTGCGTGAGAAAAAACACGAACTTGCTTTCTTCGATATGGGGACTTCGGAAATCCCAACTTATTGGGAATACTTCCATTCCGTGAACGCGAACAAACCACAAACGAACTCATTCACTAACTACAGCACGCCAGAGCTAGATGAAAAGATCATTGCGTATCGCTTTAACATGGACATGGATAAGAAGATCCAACTAGGTCATGAGATTCAGCGAGACATTATTGATGCTCACGTGATTGTCACTGGCTACATGGTGCCTTACGTTCGTTATGGACACTGGCGTTGGTTGAAATTGCCAGAGAAACCAATGAATCGAATGACAGAAGCATTGTTCAGTGGCGGAATTATCGGTGATGGCACGTATTGGATCGACAAAGACGTGAAGAAAGAAACCCAGAAAGCGATGAAGTCGGGTAAAACCTTTGAACCGGTTGTTGTCGTTGATGACACGTATAAGCTGTAAGGATGTGTTATGGAAAACGATGTAATTTTGAGTGTAAAAGACCTCGAAGTGGAATTCATCACGGATGATGGCCCGGTAAAAGTACTCCATGGCGTGAACTTTGATGTTCGTTCAGGACGAACGCTCGGTCTCGTTGGTGAGTCTGGCAGTGGTAAGAGCGTGACCTCAATGTCCATCATGGGACTGTTGCCAAAGCCTTACGGCAATATTGTCAATGGTGAAGTTAACTACCGAGGTACCAATCTGGTGTCGCTACCAGCGGAAGAAATGTACGCCATGCGCGGCGACCGCATTTCGATCATTTTCCAAGACCCAATGACGGCATTGAATCCAGTGCATACCATTGGCCGCCAACTGTGCGAAGTGTTGGAATTACACCGTCCTGAGCTAGGTAAAAAAGAGCGCGAATCCTACGCGGTAGAAATGCTGGCTAAAGTGAAAATTCCAATGCCAGAAAAGCGCCTCAACGAATACCCGCACAACCTATCTGGTGGTATGCGTCAGCGCGTGATGATCGCAATGGCACTCGCATGTAAACCAGATATTTTGATTTGTGATGAGCCAACGACGGCACTGGATGTAACGGTACAGGCGTCTATCCTTGAACTAATGAATGAACTTCAAGAAGAAACGGGCATGGCAATGATCTTCATTACCCATGATTTAGGCGTAGTTGCTGAAGTGTGTGATGACGTTGCGGTAATGTATGGTGGTCGTATTGTCGAAAAAGCGGAGATTTTTGAGCTGTTTGACAATCCGCAGCACCCTTACACGGAACGTTTGATGGGCTTAATGCCAAGTTTGGACAACGAACCTAAGCAGATGATTGATATCAAACCAATCGATGCCAGCATGTTTGCTAGCTAACTGGTGCAAAGTGAACAAGTCATAAAAGAGGATGTTATGGCCAAAGAAGTATTAAGAATTGAAAATCTTAAGCAGCACTTTGTATCTGGTAAAGGACTGTTTAAGAAGGGCTACACGATCAAAGCTGTAGACGGCGTTTCCTTGTCGGTTTCAGAAGGAGAAACATTGGGACTCGTTGGTGAATCCGGCTGTGGTAAAAGTACCTTAGGACGTACGATTCTAAAATTGTATGAGCCAACAGAAGGTAAGATTTTCTTTGAAGGCAAAGACATTACAAAGCTCTCTGTCAAAGAGATGCGCTCGTTGCGTAAAGACATGCAGATTGTCTTTCAGGACCCAATGGAGTCACTTAACCAGCGTCACACCATTGGTATGATTTTGGAAGAGCCGTATATCATCCATAAAATAGGCACTCCTGCAGAGCGTAAACAATGGGTGAAAGAGCTGTTGGTGAAAGTTGGCTTGCCTGAAACGGCTGTGAACCGTTATCCGCACGAATTCTCTGGTGGCCAGCGTCAGCGTATTGGTATTGCTCGTGCGATAGCACTGAAGCCAAAGCTGTTGATTTGTGATGAATCAGTATCTGCACTGGATGTATCGGTTCAGGCGCAAATTCTCAACTTGCTGCTACAACTTCAACAAGAAATGAACCTTGCCATCATCTTCATCTCTCACGATTTGTCGGTGGTTAAGCATGTCTCCGATAAAGTTGCGGTGATGTACTTTGGTAAAGTGGTGGAAGCGGGGAATGCGAAAGAAATTTACGCGAACCCACAAAACGATTACACCAAGAAACTGCTCTCCGCGATTCCGATTACCCATCCTAAATATCGCAAGAAAAAGCGTGTGGCAGAAAAAAAGCAGCAAGTGGCGTAAGCCGTGCCACCATCGCATTCAAGAAAACACGCTCCGTTAAATAAACGGGGCGTTTTTCTTATGTATCCTTTTTTATCTTGCATGCTAAACTCAAAGCTTATCTCTTTGGTTTTGCTTGGATAATTGGCTATGCCATCAAATTTACCTAAATCGTTCAGTCGCCCATTTTTAAAGATGTTCCACATCTTAGAAGCGGTTCTGTTGGTCGCTATTACCTTGGCAACTATTTATGCCATGGCTCAAGAGTTCATTCATGTTTTTGTTGAGAAGCGAGTGCTGTTGACGGACATCTTATTGATGTTCATCTATCTTGAAGTTTTAGCGATGGTGCAGCAGTTTGTAATGAACGGTAAGATCCCCGTTCGCTATCCTATTTATATCGCGATGATGGCCATTGCTCGCTACATCACCTTAGGTATGAAAGAGTTGGATGCCACTTTGGTGGTTTGGCTTTCTATTGCGGCGTTTATCTTGGCGGCAGCGACCTTGGTGATTCGCGTTGGACACCACTATTGGCCGTATGTTGACAACCGAACCTTGGAAAAAGACGAATAAAATAAAGCCCCGCATTAAGCGGGGCTTTCAATATGTAATCTAAATGTTTTTAGATTATTCGATGTTTTGGATCTGAATGTTGATTTATTTGTAAAAATTCACTTATATCAACATTTATTGTGTCTAAGTCGTTATTTTATATTTTTTAACCACCACATTACCCACCGACTGGTTCTTTATAGACATAACTTTTGAGTGAGTCGTTTTTACTTTGTTTGTTTTTATACATATCTTTGTCTGCTCTCTCTATTAGTTGCTTTGCATCTAAATGTTCAGGCTCTCTTGCCTTATGGTACACGTAAGATCCAACTGAAACAGAAAGGTAGAAATGCTGTCCATCAATACGTATCGGCTCCTGAAGCTTAGTTCTTTTTTGTAAGCAGTTACACCAACTCGTGGTTTTTTGGTGGTCGTAGTTTGGGAGGATGGCAATGAATTCATCTCCTCCAAACCTAGCTATCGTCTGCTTTGGTAGTTGCATTTTTTTCAAGATATTACCTAGTCTTTCAATCATTCTATCTCCGACAACGTGACCAGCAGAGTCGTTAATTTTCTTCAACTGATCTAAATCGATAAATACCAGTGAGAAAGTTCCAATATCATTATCTTGAATTAGAGACTCTATGTGTGTAATGCCTTGATCACGAGAAGATAAGCCAGTCAAAAAATCAACACTTAAACGCTTCTCTAAGAGTAAAACTCTATTTGTAAGTTTTTGATTTTCAATCTCTAAGTCTGAAATTTTTTTTAGTATGTTTTTAAGTCCAACATTATTAGGGAGGGACATGTTTTGTTCATCAATAAGAGAAATGCTACGGGCATGAGTGTTGCCTTTACTTTTTGACATATCGTTACCTTCAATATCTTGATTGATCTTAGGTTACTTTGTTATGCGGCAAGTTATGTCGTAGTAGGTGGTTAAATGAATCTATTGCTGGAAACATTTTGGCTGCGACATTATGTGTCGCATTCAATCGTAGACAGTGGCATTAGTAGTGGAGTTTTATTGTGGATTTTATTAATTTGTATTTCACTTATATATGTAAGTTATCTAAGTGTAAGCAAAATTAATAATCTTTATTGGTAGCCTATTGGTTATCAAAAATAACTTTTATAGTGGATCATTAAGAGTATTCAGTTATGAGTGCAATGAGCTCAGAAGCATGGCTTTTAAAGGTTATCTGTTTTAGTCGTATTGATAGATTGTTTAACTACAAAATAAACAACGTTGAATTAACAGTTGGTAAGGAGTCATTATGGGATTTTTCGATTCATTGGTTAGTGCAGGAAAATCGGCAGTTAAGGCAGTGAATGACGCTGCTTTAACTCAAACCTTAGAACAATGGGAAAAGGTAAATCGAGCACCAAGTGAGCGCGTCAGAGATTACTATGATAGAAATAATCAGCAAGACAAAAATTCGCCTTTAAAAAGGGCTCTTGCTATTGCTGCATTACAAGACGGTAATCTATTTTCAAAAGATCAAGCAGCAAAAAAAGCCCTGCTTAATCTTAGAGAAAAAATAGCTTTTGAAAATGACCAGAAAGCACAAAGCTTGATTAGAGCTATAGATAATTTAGAGCGATAATATTATTACTTTTCGCTACCCTCTCATGAGCACAAGGTTATGGGAGGGATAACGACATCAACTTAGCCCCCTCCTTCGATGTTTCGATCTCATTCTCCTCTAACGTGCTGACTTTGTAGCTGACAGTCACTAACTTACCTCTGAGATCAGTATACCGAAGTAAAATTCGTTATTTTTTGAACTTTTTCTGGTTGATATTTGTGCGACACAACTTGTCGCTGGAATCAAATATAATTTGTGTGCATTAAGTCACATGATGGATTAGTTTCACATGTATAGTATCGATGTTCTCATTTATGGAACGAATGTCACGATAGATTTAAACAACGGAATAACTTGGCTTTGTCGAAAAGAAAAAGTACACAAGACTCATTAGTTCTTGTGCTTGAAATACTTAAACGAATCCCTAAGCACAGAAAGATAACGGCTCTAGAAATACGAGAGCAATTAGAAGTAATAGGCATTTCGAGAGATATAAGAACAATACAACGCAATCTAGAGATGTTGAGTGAACACTTTCCCATAGATAGGGATACTCGCTCTAAGCCTTATGGGTACAGTTTTGATAGAAATAGTCACGCACTAGGAGTGAGCTCACTTAATGCTCATGAATCTTTACTCTTGGCTTTAGCAGAGAAGCACCTAAAGTTACTGCTACCAAAAGATGTAATGCAGTCACTAATACCTCACTTTACGGAGGCTAGGTATAACCTCGAGTTTGACCCTAAAAACCATAAAGATCGTGTTTGGAAAGATAAAATCAAAGTAGTGCGAGAGTCTCAACCTCTTCTAGCGCCAAAAATTGATAACAAAGTTTTGGAAAATATAAGTAAGGCATTGTATGAAGATCGTTTATTGACCGTAACCTATCACAATGCCAATAAGCAAGTTAGAACATCTACAGTTATGCCGCTCGGCCTTGCACAACAAGGAGTTCGACTTTATCTAGTGTGCCGGTTTGACGGTTTCAACAATGAAAGAAGCTTAGCCGTTCATCGTATAAATGATGCGATAGTTTCGTCATTTAATTTCAAGAGACCGGAGAGCTTTTCGTTGGCTAAATACGATTCTGACGGAAGATTTGGTTTTGGCGAGGGAGAGTTGTGTCGAGTTCAGTTTGATATAGATAAACAGGCAGGATACCACCTTGTTGAGACACCGTTATCGGAAGACCAAGTCATAGAAGAGTTGGGAAGTACCTATAGAGTATCAGCCACAGTCATTGATTCATTCTTACTTGATAAGTGGCTTAAGAGCTTTGGAACAGACGTCTGTAACATCTATAAAAAGAAAGGAAATAGCAATGTTTATTCAGCACCTTAATGATGAACAACAAGCCGCATTATATTACTTCTCTAAGGAGTTAATTGCAGCTGATGGATACGTTGATGAACGAGAAACTCTACTTTTGGAGGGAATCACTGCTCAATGTAACAACAGTGTCAATTTAGGTAAAGCGTTTGATATTAAAAAGCTTTCTGCGATCTTTTCAGAAAAGGCGCAGAAAATGGCGTTTCTAATTGAATTAGTTGGTGTTGCTTACGCGGATCAGGTAATTGAAGAAAGTGAAGACAATTTCATAAAAAGTGTAGCGGAAAGCCTGAATGTGGACTTGTCAATCATAGAAGAGTTAAAGGATTGGGTTCAGCGCCAGATGGCTCTTGTGCTCGAAGCAGAAAAATTTTTGGAGAAATAAGCATGCCATTACCATTTATTTTAGCAGGTGCTGCTGTTGCAGCAGCAAGTTATGGAGCTAAAAAAGGCTACGATGGGTATCAAGATAAGTCTGAAGCAAACGATATTATTGAGTCTGCAAAGAGAAAGTACGATGAAGAGAGAACTGTTTTTGACGAACAGAATGAACAGACAAATAAAAGTTTAACCAGCCTCGGTGAGTTTCAACTACAAGTTGGTAACGATTTTAAAGAGTTCAGAACTATTGCAGAAAAGCTTTTAGTTAAATTGAACCAATCCAACTCTAAAGACCTAGAAATTGACTTCCCTCAGCATAAGCTTGATGAGATAGATGGTCTCGCGTTATCTACAACAGCTTACATGAGTAAGGTCGCTGGAGCTGGTGCTGCTGGTGCTGCCGCTGCATATGCTGTATACGGTGGCGTTATGGCTATGGCTGCCGCTTCAACAGGAACACCGATTGCCGCTCTATCTGGCGCTGCTGCATACAACGCAACTATGGCCGCTATTGGTGGAGGTTCCCTTGCTGCTGGTGGCTTCGGTATGGCTGGAGGTGCGATGGTTCTTGGTGGTGTTGTTGCAGCTCCTATTATGGCGATTGCTGGGTGGGCTTTTGCCTCTCATGCGGAAGAAGCATTGAGCGATGCAAGAAAAACTCGATCTGAAGTTAACGAAGCTGTAGGTAAGATGGTGCAGGGGCGCAAACAATTGGCCAAAACTAAGCTATATGTCGATAGGATTTACGCAGAAATAGATCGTCTGTATTCAATATTTAAAGAGTACTTTGATAGCCTAAAAGCTTTTGAACAATTGATCTCGAACAAAACGGATATTTCCAAATTTGAAGATGAAGTAATTCTTCTAATTAAAAATGGCTACCAAATTGCAGCAATCCTCACTGATATCATTACAACACCGCTGTTTAAACCTAAAAAAGATGCACAGGGTAATGTGGTGTTAAATGATGAAAACATCGTTGAAATCGAAACCGATAGCGATGGAATGCAAGTGATCAATGAGTCTGGAATAAAAGCTACGCTTGCAAAGTCGAGTAATACTCACAAGTAAGTACTGTTCTCGAAGAGATATAAAGGGAGGTTCTCTCCCTTTTCAATGGAGCTGTATGGTATGTCAGAAACAAATTCACAACACTTCGCACTAGTCGATGAACTAAATAAGACGGTTACTAAAAGTTTAGTAACGACGTTCGGTTTGGACTTTTTACTTTTTGAAGACAAAAAAGGTGGCGATGTTGCAACCGTTCACAATGTTCGCCAGCACCAAAAAGGTGATGCTGAAATCTATGTCTCAAAGAGTGTTCAAGCGGAGTATGCGAATAAAGGGGATTACAAACCAGTTAAACATCATGCTGACGGAAGTATCGTAACTGATAGAAAGAACAAACCCAAAAGAGAAGATCGCTACCACTCTCATCAGAATTATAAGGCGAAGGGAAAGGAAGACAAAAAGCTGCAACATGATGGTAATTTGCCAGACGAATATCGTAACCAGCTTATGTCTCAGGATGAAAAACGCCAACTAGACCACATCATTTCATCGCATGAAGTCCATAATGATGCGGGAAGAGTGCTTGCAGGACTAGACGGCGTAGAACTTGCCAATCAGAACTCAAACTTTCAATCGACACATTATTACATCAACAACCTCAAGTCAGATCATTCTATGGATGATTTCTTAGGAACCGTTGTACCAAGGGCAATTGAGAACAAGCGTAACAATATTGAAAGAGATAAACTGCGTTTGGCTTCTATGCCCTCGGAAACTAAACAGCAAAAGCATGAAAAACGTAAACTAGCAGATAAAATCACCAAGCAAAGTGAACAGGTTGCTGTTCTTGAGAGTCTTGATGAAGATAAAATGCGTGAGGCGGATAAGAGAGCAAGACTGCAGTACGATAAGCAGATCAATTTCACTTACTATACCAGCAGTAAGTTTTTTAAGAGTACTGCGATGGCGTCTAGTAAAGCTGGTTTCGCTATGGGGGTTCGACAGGCTTTGGGGCTTGTTTTTGCCGAAGTTTGGTTTGAAATAAAAGATGTAATCCCTCAGCTATTTAAAGATAAAGAAGAAAATTTCACACTTGATAAGTTCTTAAATAAGCTAAAGGTTACCGCACTAAAAATTTGGGATAGGGTCAAAACTCGATTCAAAGATATTCTGGAAGAGTTTAAAAACGGGGCTTTAGCGGGTGCCTTGTCTAGCTTAAGTTCGACCATAATGAACATCTTTTTCACCACCCAAAAGTTGATTGGAAAACTCCTCCGTGAAACTTGGTCAAGTTTAGTTTCGGCTGCTAAAGTCTTGTTCTTTAATCCGCAGAGACTTAGCCCTGGCGCTTTGGTGCGAGAAGTTACACGTATTTTATCTACTGGTGTTGCGGTTGCAATGGGAGTGATACTTAACCAGCAATTAGCCTCGCTGATGACATTTCCTCTCGGTATTGAACTAGCCTCGTTTGTTAGTGCGGTGGCTACGGGCATAATGACTATTGGTATCACATACTTTTTAGATCACAGTAAATTAATGCGAAAAGTATGGGATTACCTAGATCAGTTTAAGTCAGCAGAAAAGAGAACCTTGGAATACTTCCAGACGGTAAATGCTGAACTTGATCGATACTTGATTGAGCTTTCCAAAGTTGAGTTTAATCTTTCACCTGATGAACTGGCTGGACTTGTCGACAACTTAGAATTTGTTAGTTGTGAATACGAAAGAAGTATGATGTTGTCGAAAGAAGTAAGTCGAAGAGAGATAGAGTTACCTTTTGAAGACAACAACCTTGATAGTACTCGAGCTTGGTTGATGAGTTTATGAACCAAGTTACCTTAAATCCTTTCCCTTGCTATTCATGCGGTAAATGTTGTGCGAATGTTGACTTATCCGCAGAGACCAAGAGCTTGGACCGAGGTGACGGCATTTGCCGTCATCTCAATGTGGAAGATAAACAATGTCGTATCTATGACACGAGACCGGATATTTGTCGAGTGGAACTACAGTATAGAAGGCATTATGCTTCTACTTATACTTGGCAGGCGTTTATTGATATAAATTTATCAATATGTGAGAGCTTGCCTGATAAGTTGGCATAAACATAAGGTGTTCTACAAAACAGCATATCTATGGCAAGTTTCACTTACTTAAGCTTAAGCTGCTCATACTTCTCATCGATAAGTTTCTTGATTACATCGCTGATATTGGAGTCATCCTGCTCCACTAACCATGTTAGCCGTGTTTTAGTTCGGTCTGTCATAGAAACACTGAATAGCCACCGACTTGATAGACACCTTTTAGTTAGACAAAATGACTAACAGAGAGGTGCTTATGAGCAGCAAAAGATATCCAGAAGAATTTAAAATTGAAGCGGTAAAACAGGTCACGGAAAAAGGTCATAGTGTGGCTGATGTTGCCAACCGCTTAGGGACGACTACCCATAGTCTTTATGCTTGGGTGAAGCGCTACGGTCCCGACTCCTCCCAACACCAAGCTCAATCTGATGAAAGTGCCGAAATTCGTAGGCTTCGGAAAGAACTGCAAAGAGTTACCGAAGAGCGGGATATACTAAAAAAAGCCGCGGTGTACTTCGCAAGCCAGTCCGACTGAGGTACGCCTTTATCAAAGCCAACCAGTCAGTTTGGCCTGTTCGACGGATGTGTAAAATCCTTGGGGTTCATCCAAGTGGTTTTTATGCCTGGCTAAAATACCCTGACAGCAAACAAGAGAAACGGCGTAAGTATCTTCTCGGACTTATTAAACAGTTTTGGCTGGAATCAGGTGGGGTTTATGGCTATCGGAAGATATACAGTGACCTACGAGATGAAGGGGAATTCTGTGGAATCAACCAAGTACATCGCTTGATGAAACGAGAAGGCTTACAGTCACAACGCGGGTATCGTAAACCCAGAGCTAAAGCGGGTACTGAACATGTCATTTCGGCTAACAAATTAGCCAGAGAGTTCAATCCAACGGCTCCAAACCAATCGTGGGTGACCGATATTACTTATATAAAAACACATGAAGGTTGGTTGTATCTTGCCGTTGTTGTCGATCTTTTTTCTAGAAGAGTGATTGGTTGGTCGATGAAAAGTCGAATAACTAAAGAGTTGGTTTTGGATGCGCTTTTAATTGCTATATGGCGCCGTTCTCCAAGCCAAAAGGAGCTCGTACATTCAGATCAAGGCAGTCAGTATACGAGTCACGACTGGAACAAGTTCTTAAAGCAACATGGACTGGAAGCCAGTATGAGCCGTCGAGGTAATTGTCACGATAATGCTGTGGCAGAAAGTTTTTTCCAGTTACTGAAAAGAGAACGAGTTAAACGAAAAATCTACTCTACACGGGAAGATGCTCGCATGGATATCTTTGAATATATTGAGATGTTCTACAACGTAAAACGCAGGCACGGTTCCAATAATCAATTGTCGCTTGTAGAGTATGAGAAGCAATATGAGAGAAGACTAACTAGTGTCTACTGACTCGGTGGTTATTCAAATACCTTCTACCCACTTTAGCTTATGATTCAAACATCTCTCGGCCACATGGCCGGGAGTACTTTGTTTTGCAGGCAATGTAACTCAGGTACGGCCTAGGTCATGTACGGTGAAGTGAGGTATATCATCCATTAGATTGGGTGGCTGCTTCTTTTTACCAGCTTCATGTCCAAATAGCTTGGTAATGGTTCGGTTAAGCGTATCTGGGCCCATGTAGGGGCGTTTACTGGCTCGTCTACTGGGAAACACATATTCAGAGCCAAAGCCTCTTATCTTCAACTCCTCAAACCATTTCAATACTTGTGGTGCCAATGGAATGGTAAAGCCTACATTGGTTTTACTATTCCATTGGTAAGTGCCACAAGCCTTCTTCTAGATCAAATTATTCCCATTTCGCTTCACATAATTCGGATTTACGACCCCCTAAACAAACTAAGAGCGTGCAGGCTAGATAGTTGTCGCGGCTAAAGTTGGTGCTGTTTTCTCTAGCAACACGAAAAAATGCTGTTAACTCTGCCTCACTTAATGATCGGTCTTTGTTTTGCTCAATGCCGCCAGCGTCTCTCACAGTGAAAGCAGAAGCCGGATTACCCTGAAGAAGATCTAGCTTAATTCCATGGTTAAAAAGCTGCTTACAGTGACCTAGGCGTCATTGACGATGGTTGGGCGGCCAGAGTCATTAATCGCAGTGATCGCGGTGCGAATATCACGGGCTGTAATTTTATCGAGTGGGATGTCACCGATGTGGGGCGCGATGTCTTTGGTATAGACACGTTTGGGGATATTCGGGTGTTTAAGGCGCTTAACTAAGGTTGGGTACCAATCTTCGAATAGGTCGTTAACGGTTTTGATACTTTCTTGTTCTGCGCGTTTACGTTGTAAAAGGGGGGCAAAGCCTTCACGGACCAGCTTCATTTTAGTAGCAGCTTCTAGACGGGCGTTAGCCAAGGAGAGATCTCTGACCTTACCAAGTGTCATCTCACGGCGTTTCTTATTGGAGGAAAAACGTAACATCCAGCTTGCGGTACCCGATGCTGGAACCACAAGGTATAAGCCCTCTCCATCGGCATGACGTTGTGTTTTACCATCACCAGATTTAATGAGTGCTTCTACTTTCTTAACCGTCAACTTAGCCATAACCCACCTTTAGTAGTGTATGATCTCGGTGAATATCATTTACCCACCACGTTAACCACCAGTTGGTGGTGGTTAATAGCGTATTAAAGAATATTGTGGTGGAAAGTTATCTTGTCTAAGTTGCTGTATTTTCGTTGTTTAAACTCGTAAAAATACAGCATTGGAAATTATTCAATATTCTGGATCTGTTCGCGCCTTTGCTCGATCAGAACTTTCAGTTCTACGCCCGAAGCAGTGATGTCGGTGCTGATCGATTTAGAAGCGAGCGTGTTTGACTCACGGTCGGCTGTCTTGTTTATAAGGAAAGGCGATTCGCTGAACCTGAGGTGTACTGTACAATATGGTCGATTATGTGATCTTAGTAGCTACTTTAATTGTTTTGTTATTCAGGGCTACAAGTTGGCGGTGTGGCTAATGGAAATGGCTAGCGGCTTTGCCCTGAGCGTACTATTTTTGTCAGAAATTGTGCCTTGACTCAGAGAGAGTGAACGGAGTAAGGATTATCCAACCTTGGAGTCAGCCGTTGAATAAAAAGTGATGACGTAATCAGACAACGATTTGTCGCTTTCCCCTAAGCGCTTGGAGGCCGGTGCGAGTGACTTGCTCTACAGTTTGGATTATAGATTTTTTGGGATTGCGTTCTCCGGTCATGATGAATATTTTCAATTATATAATTATCAACTGCTTATTGTATTGTGGCCTTACCAGTTCTAGCAAACTAAAATGATATGACGTACTATTGCGCAACATATTTAAAAAGAACGCTGTCCGATCATGTACAACCTAGTTAGAAGTAGATATTTAGTCACTACAGTATTTCTTGTGGCTTTTATGTTTTGCCTCAATCTGGCTTTTCCTCTCATCTCAGATGACTTTTGCCACCTTCTTTCATCCGGAAATATCGAGGCGGTAATTCACTCTTATACATCATGGAATGCCAGAACGGGGGAGTTACTATCTGTTTTCTTAACAGGTTTAACAGGATCGTCTTTCGCAGTCGTCAATTCATTTGTATTCGCAATCATTATTGGCACTATATTTCCACTTCTGTTTGCTCGCCAGGGAAATACAAAAGATGACAGTTTGTTTATTATCACCTTCTTCACTCTACTGTCATTATCCACCGTATTTGGCGCTGTGTTTTTATGGCGTGCTGGGGCGATGAATTATGCTTGGTCACTGGCCTTGTGTTTACTTCATTTTGTTGTTTATCGATACCATTATGCCGGGGCTACTAGCTGGTACGAACGTGCTAACCCACTAGTGGTGGTGCTATTTTGTCTTCTAAGTTTTGCTGCCGGTATGAGCAGTTTTGATTTGGGGGCTCTAGGTTGTTTAATTCATGTGACAATCATGTTCTATCGAAAAACAACACATCAATCGAGTAAAATACGCTTCACCGTCCCAGCACTTTTTTATATAACAGGCTTTTTAGCCCTTTATATCGCACCTGGTACGGCTATCCGATCTCAAGGATTTGATGATTACGTTTCTTTAGGTCAACTGGTTACTTGGCTTTACACCTTAGAGCTGCCAACATTTGCTTCTCACTACCTGAATGCTCTTGGTAAGTCGATGAACCAAACGAATTACTTTGTTACACTGGCCTCTATTACTAGTACTTATTTTGTGTTTAAGTTGCAGTCTCAACACCGTTTTATGCCTATTACTTCAAAGCAATGGATATTTGGCTATATTGGCGTATTAGTGCTCTTATTGGGGATGCTATTTTCTAATAAAACCCGACCACCAGGAGATACTTTCGGTGGAGCAATTCTATTTGCTAACTTTCTGATTTCCGGTATTGCTTTAGTATTTCTTTTAAAAACAAAGATCAGTATTAAGCATCATTCTGCAGCAATCATGCTTATTTTCCTTCACTGTATTCTTATTATTGATGTTTCTTCTTATAGTGTTGGTGTAATTCCTACGCGTAGAGCATATTTTACTGCTTGTGTAATATGTGCGCTTATGTTGTCAATTTTTGCTCAAGTAATGTGGAAACCACAAATAAGAGCGTATGTAATCATTCCGTTATTCTTCTTAAGTATTAGCTTAATTACTTTTCAAACAATTGGCTTACGTATAACAGAATATGCGCTTGTTACTAAGCCAGTATCAGTCCTTTCAAGTCAGGATAAGATGCTTATTAGTCAAGAGTACAAGTTGATGAAATCAAAGAGATTTTATGATTGGGGTACATTGTCTCCTGATGACAATAATTTCGCCAATCGCTGTTTTGCTCAATATCAAGAAATCGAGAGTGTGACTCAATTACAGTCGACTCAATACGTTTCGTTTAAAGACTATATTCAATATCTAATCAAATTGCAGAAAACACCATAACTATAATGTTCACCCGTTACGCATTAGTCGGTTTTGTGAATACCGGCGTTCACTTTATTAGCTTTTTTTTTCTGATAGCTTTGGGTTATGTCCAAAGCATCAGCAATTTGGTTGCATTTAGCATTGCTGTATCTTGCTCTTACTTGCTCAACGCCAAATTCACATTTAAAGCTCAATATAAACCAGCTGAGTATGCTGTTTACGTACTGTTTATGGGCTTTTTAAGCTACTTAATCGGCTCTTTTGGCGATTACTTGATGTTGCCATCACTTATTTCATTGATTACCTTCTCTGCCTTGAGTTTAGTTATTGGCTATAGGTTTTCTAAGTTTCTTTTTAAAAAGGAAAAATGATGCTTATTTCTCTTGTTGTCCCTGTTTTTAATGAGCAAGAAACTATTGAAACGTTTTATCATGCAGCCAGAAATGACTGCTTTCTCAAAACAAAAAATGTTGAAATTATCTTTGTTAATGATGGCAGCGCAGACAAAACGGCTCAATTGATTGAAGAACTGGTAGCACAAGATACCAATGTCCGGTTAATCAACTTCTCTCGTAACTTCGGAAAGGAGCCAGCGCTATTCTGTGGCTTAGTACATAGTCGCGGAGACATTGTCATTCCGATGGATGTTGATCTTCAGGATCCCATTGAACTGATTGAAACCATGTATCACAAGTGGGAAGCCGGAGCGAAGATGGTTTTAGCCAAAAGAGGCGATAGAAGTCGGGATCACTGGCTGAAACGAGTCACAGCCAACTATTTTTACAAGGTGCATAATGCGCTTTCTCATTCAAAGATTGAGGAAAATGTTGGTGATTTTCGTCTAATGGATAGATGTATTGTAGATATCATCACCAGCCTGCAAGAAAAAAACCTATTTATGAAAGGGCTTCTTTCATGGCCTGGGTTTGATCCTGTGATAGTGGAATACAAAAGACCAGAGAGAAGTGCCGGAACAACAAAATTTAATACCTTCAAATTATTAAATCTAGCGATAGAAGGAATTACTAATTTTAGTACGTCACCATTAAAATTGGCAAGCTACGTTGGGTTTGGTATTTCATTTCTATCATTCCTATATGGAATTTCTATTATCATTCAAAAGCTTCTATTTAGTCTTGATGTCCCAGGTTATGCATCACTGATCACGGTAATGGTTTTTCTCGGAGGGGTTCAATTGATTACTATCGGTATTCTTGGTGAATACGTAGGGCGCATTTATACGGAAGTAAAAGCAAGACCTCAATATGTGATCGAGTCTATTCATGAGGCTACACAAGAGGAGATCTTACCGAACTCTTCTTCTGATGACTCTAAATCTGTTAGGTAATATATCAAGCTCAACTTCATCCAAAACAAATTGATGGGAAAAGACTAAGGCATCGCTCTAAAACCGTGATCAATTTTAGTTGACCACTACAACTCGACGTATTAAGTGCAGTAACTGTGGCATTAAAACAGAACAGTAATCTTGGTTGGAGCCTTATGCTCGTATCATTAATCGCTTGCGAAGCTATATCGAACAGTTGCTGCCTCTTTTGCCAATTAAGCATATCGCCCAAATGACAGGAGTTCATTGGCACATAATCAAAGAGACAGACAAGCGTCGAATTCAACAAGTTGTACCACAAGTTAAATGAGTCCCCAAAAGCCCCTATTTACAGGGGCTGTTAAGATTAAGTTAGCTCAAAGATACTCAAAAACCTTTATTCAATATTCTGGATCTGCTCGCGCATTTGTTCGATCAGAACTTTCAGTTCAACGCCCGACGCAGTGATGTCGGTGCTGATCGATTTAGAAGCGAGCGTGTTTGACTCACGGTTGAATTCTTGCATCATGAAATCCAGACGACGACCGACTGCGCCACCTTTTTTCAGGATGTTGGTCGTTTCTTTCACGTGAGAATCCAGACGATCTAGCTCTTCTGCAACGTCTGACTTTTGCGCTAGCAAGATAAGCTCTTGTTCTACACGAGAAGCATCCAGTTCAATTTTCGCATCTTCAAATTTTGAGAATAGACGTTCACGTTGCCATTCTAGGATTTCAGGCATGCGAGCACGAACTTTCACCACTTCTGCGGTAATCGCGTCTAGGCGTTGTTCGATCAGCGCTTTCATGTTGTCGCCTTCACGGCCACGCGCTTCAATAAATTCACTAATTGCTTCATCAAATGCAGCAAGCAGCTCTTTGTTGACCTCATCCATGTTTTGCTCAGGAGTTTCCATCACACCAGGCCATTGCATGACTTGAAATGGATTGATGCGGCTAAGCTCACCAGTCATGTGCATAACTTGTTCAGCAGCTTTAATCACTTGGGTTGCCAACGCTTCATTGATGCTAAGCTCGGCTTTTGCTGCAGGGTTCGCTTCGAAACGAAGGCTACATTCCACTTTTCCTCGCGCTAGACGTTTACGAAAACGCTCGCGTAGAACTGGTTCTAAAGCTCGGAATTGTTCTGGCATGCGGAAATAGGTTTCTAGGTAACGCTGGTTTACACTGCGGATTTCCCATACCGCTGAGCCCCAGTCGCCTTTTACTTCTTTGCGCGCATACGCAGTCATACTGTAAATCATCGAATTTTCCTGTCTTCATTTTTTGAAAATTACCTAGAGAGTGTATCACGGAGCGGCAAGAGGTGCGCGGGATGTCTTACATCTGTGTCTCGCAAATATGCTCCCAGGAAATGTTTAGAGGGAGTGAAGCTGTGACCTAGGAATCCGAAATCGATTCCGCTATAATCTTCGCCCAACCAAATCGTCTTCTCCTCATTATTTAAGGTAGATGCCCATGCGTCCAAACGATCGCAAGGCGGACCAAGTTCGCCCAATCAAAATTACTCGTAACTACACGGCTTACGCTGAAGGTTCAGTGTTAGTTGAGTTCGGTAACACCAAAGTGTTGTGTAATGCGACCGTCGAAGAATCAGTGCCACGTTGGTTAAAAGGCCAAGGTAAAGGCTGGGTGACCGCTGAATACGGCATGCTACCTCGTGCGACTCACTCGCGTACTCGCCGTGAAGCGGCAAACGGTAAGCAGGGTGGCCGTACAATGGAAATCCAACGCCTTATCGCGCGTAGCCTACGTGCAGTTGTCGATTTGCAAGCAATGGGTGAATTCATGATCACGGTTGACTGTGATGTAATTCAAGCTGACGGCGGCACACGTACCGCATCAATCAGTGGTGCAAGCGTTGCAATGGCGGATGCATTCCAACACCTTGTCGATAGCGGCAAGCTAAAAGCAAACCCAATGAAAGGCCACGTAGCGGCAGTATCAGTTGGTTTGCTTGGTGACGAAGTGCTGTGTGACCTTGAGTACGTTGAAGATTCAGCAGCAGACACCGACATGAACGTTGTAATGACAGAAGAAGGCAAGATGATTGAGATTCAGGGCACCGCAGAAGGTGAACCGTTCAGTCATGAACAGCTGATGGCATTACTCGAATCGGCGAAAGTCGGCATTACGGAAATCGTCGCGGCGCAGAAGGCGGCGTTAGCCAATTGATTTAGATAGCTCCCATTATGGGGGCTATTTTTTTATCTCGGGAATAGAGAATTGAATGATTGCCGAGAAGAGATAAAAGAAACCAAGGAAATAGAGAGAAAATAATGAAAGCATACCAGCGTGAATTTATTGAGTTTGCACTTGAGAAAGAAGTTCTTAAGTTTGGTGAGTTTACTTTGAAATCTGGCCGTAAAAGCCCGTACTTCTTTAACGCTGGTCTTTTCAATACAGGCCGTGATCTAGCGCGTCTTGGTCGTTTTTACGCGGCAGCACTTGCGGATTCTGGTATCGAATTCGATGTTCTATTCGGCCCTGCGTACAAAGGTATCCCAATCGCGACTACAACAGCAGTAGCACTTGCGGATCACCACGATATCGACACGCCTTACTGCTTCAACCGTAAAGAAGCAAAAAATCACGGCGAAGGCGGTAATCTAGTAGGTTCTGCTTTAGAAGGTCGTATCATGCTGGTGGATGACGTAATTACAGCGGGTACCGCGATTCGTGAATCGATGGAAATCATCAAGGCGAATGGTGCAGATCTGGCTGGCGTATTAGTGGCTATCGACCGCCAAGAGAAAGGCAAAGGCGAACTTTCTGCGATTCAGGAAGTTGAGCGCGACTTCGGTTGTGCGGTGATTTCTATCGTGAGTTTGGGTGACCTAATCACTTACCTTGAAGAAAAAGGTAACGCGATCGAGCATCTTGAAGCGGTGAAAGCATACCGCGCGGAATACGGCATCTAATTTCCCACTTTTTCAATTCAATAAAAAAGGTATCCAATCGGATACCTTTTCTTTTGCGATTTATTTGTAGCGAATGCCTTTGGGCTCGTTTTCATCTTGCATGGTTTTGTAGCGTTTGTGCAGCCACATCCATTGCTCAGGTGCTCGCAAAATCACTTCTTCCACGTACTTGTTCATGTAAGCCGCTGCAGCCACTTCATCTTTTTGTGGGTAATCGGCTTCAATGCACTTATCAGCGATGATTTCGTATTTGCCTTCGTCATTGCGGAAACCAGAACCTGGAATGATCGCGCATTTTGAGGTGTAGGCTAAAATGCTGGTGCCGGTTGTTGTACAAGCGTCATCAATGGCAAAAAACGGCACGAAGACCGATTTATTGCGGCCGTAATCGTGGTCAGGTAAGTAGAACAAACGCTCGCCGCTGCGCAGTACACGAATCATCTTTTTCACATCCTTGCGATCAATCAGTTTGTTGCCGTTGTGCGTGCGTCCCCAATATTGGATGAAGTTGTACGCTGGGTTGTTGTGAGGACGAAATGCGCCGTAACCCGCAACACCTAAAACAGCAAAAGCTCGCGCGGTAATTTCTAAGTTAAGAGCGTGCACACAACACAACAATACGCCTCTCCCTTCCGCGCCTTTTTCTTTTAGAGCGTGGATGTCTTTCTCGACAATGAGCGTTTTGAAGCGCCATGTAGGCCAAAACCATGTAATACCGGTTTCGATCAGTGCCATCCCGGTATTCTTGAAGTTTTCTTCCACGATATGTTGCACTTCTTCTGGCGTTTTCGTGGGGAATGCCAGCTCAAGGTTGCGCTTCGCGATATGCACGCGCTTTTTGCCATAGCGCATGCCTAGCTTGCCAAGTGAGCGCCCCAAAGACAGTAATAGGCGATAAGGAAGAATATTGACGATGATAGCCAGTAGACCAAACCCAAGCCAAACTCCCCAGTTACGAGGATGGAGAAGGGAAAGAGAAAACTCGGGCTGCGTGTATTTGTCTTTACTCATAATCTCTACTTAATTTGTGCACTGAGTAGTGCCCAATACTCGTCAAAGTTTGCAGTAGGTTGGTACTTGAAATCGCTGCGCACAAAACGGTTCAGGCTGCCTTCAACTTGCCCAAGAATTTGCGCAGCAAGAATACGCTCTTCTACAGGGAAAGATTTACCTTCACGAATTTTACGCTCACGCAGAATCTGACGTAGTTGGGTTTCGATACGTTCAAACAGCTGGTTGATGCGTTCACGTAGACGTTCGTTTTCAAACATTAAAGCATGACCAGACAGAATACGTGTCAAGCCAGGGTTACGTTCTGAAAATGCAAGAATCAGGTGCATTACCATACGAATACGCTCTAGTGTATCTTTCTCGTCATCTAAAATGCGGTTGATGCGAGTCATCAAGGCTTCTTCGATGAACTCAATCAAACCTTCAAACATGCGAGCTTTACTTGGGAAATGACGGTACAACGCGGCTTCGGAGACGCCGACTTGTTTTGCCAATTTTGCCGTAGTAATGCGTGAAGCGCCTTCTGCAGATTCAAGCATTTGTGCTAATGCTTGCAAGATCTCTTCACGACGATTGGATTTTTTACTGCCGGCCATTAGTTACTTCCTTTCAAAATACAAAGTTGAGCGGAGGGGATTATAAGATGCTAAGCCGCATCACACTAGACTGCTGAGGGCTGAATGGGAGATTTAACACCCTCAGTTGTCATGTTTAGACTAAATTTGTGCCAGTTCTTAATTAGAAAATAAGTGCGAATTACATCAATTCACGCATTTTCTCGAGGATTTTGAAGCTCAGGGCTTCTTTTGACTCTAGAGCTAATGCAAGCTCACCATCAGGCCAAAATAGGGTGATGGCGTTGTCATTACTATTGAAGCCTTGGCCTTCGACTGACACATCGTTAGCGCAGATCATATTGAGGTTTTTCTTCGCTAACTTTCCTCGGGCATAAGTTTCGACATCGTTGGTTTCTGCTGCAAAACCTACCGTAAATGGGCGCTTATCAGTCAGTGCTGCGACGGACGCTACAATATCAGGGTTTTTCACCATTTTGATGGTCATCTGATCGTTGTCTGCTGTCTTTTTCAACTTTTGAGACGCAATGGCCTCTGGTCGATAATCCGCTACTGCTGCGCAGCTGATGAACGCGTCGTGACTGATGGCTTGAGCCATCACGGCCTCATACATTTCTTGTGCGCTAGACACGTTAATGCGCTCCACTCCCATCGGTGTGCTCAGGTTGACAGGGCCGCTCACTAGCGTGACTTTTGCGCCTAACTGCGCGGCAGCGTTTGCTAGTGCATACCCCATTTTCCCGGAGCTGTGGTTCGTAATGTAACGCACTGGGTCGATGGCTTCTCGCGTTGGGCCTGCTGAGATCAGAATGGACTTGCCTTCCAAGACTTTAGGTTGGAAAAACTGCTCACACAGATGCACCAATTGCATTGGTTCAAGCATTCGACCCGGACCAACATCACCACAGGCTTGTTCACCTGCTGCTGGACCCCAAATGTGCATACCGCGGCGAGCTAAAGTCGCAATGTTCTCTTGCGTCGCGATGTTGCGATACATCTGCTGATTCATTGCTGGAGATACCGCAACAGGCGAATCCGTTGCCAACACTAACGTCGTCAATAAATCATTGCCCATGCCAGCTGACATACGAGCAATGAGGTCTGCCGTAGCAGGAGCAAGCAGCACTAAATCCGCCCATTTAGCTAACTCGATGTGACCCATTGACGCTTCAGCCGCCGGATCGAGCAAGCTATCGGATACTGGTCGTCCTGAGACGGCCTGCATGGTTAACGGAGTAATAAACTCTTTTGCAGCTTTCGTCATGACGACTTGAACTTGTGCCCCTCTCTCTATTAGGCGACGGGTTAGCTCCGCACATTTATACGCGGCAATACCGCCACTGATGCCGAGTAGAATTTTCTTTCCTGCTAGTGTTTGCATGTGAGATCTCCAATTTTTCTGGCAGCGAGTTTAGCATAACGGACTGTTTCAGCACCCAAGCAAATCAAATCCACATCAAACTCCGCGGCATTAGTTACGCAAGTGGAGAAAAAACTCCCGCCTATCTCACAGACAATTTGAGCTGATTTTGCAAGATTGAAAAGAAAAAAGAGGTGGTACAAACATGGTGTTGAAAAGTCGAAACAAATTGCTGCTGATAACCTTAATTCCTCTGTTGTTGATCACGACATTGATCTCTGTGGTGTATTACATCAACAGCAGTAAGAGTTTGGAGGCGGAGCTCGTCCGAGACAGACAGGAGCTGATTGATGCGCGTAAGAAAGAGCTAAAAGCCTACATGATGATGGGTGTAACGGCGATTAAGCCGCTGTATGACTCTGACGTTAATGGCAGTAATAAACAAGCGGCGAAAGAAATCTTAAAAGCGATGCGCTTTGAAAGTGATGGGTACTTTTTCGCGTATGATTCTCAGGGCATCAATACCTTACATGCCATCAAACCGTCGCTGGAAGGTAAAAATCTGTATGACCTTAAAGATGAAAATGGCGTTGCGGTGATTGCTGGATTAATTGATGCGTCGCAAAAAGGCGATGGCTTTTTGTATTTTTCTTGGCACAAACCAACCATCAACGCTCAGGCACCGAAATTGGGTTACGCCGAGTATCTACAAAAATGGGACTGGGTGCTTGGTACCGGGATCTACATTGATGACATCGACCAACAAGTTGCCATGCAGCGTCAATTGCGCACGCAAGAGTTAAATCAACACACTTTATCTGCGGTGACAATCTCGGTGATTGGCCTGATTATTACCAGCATCTTAACCAGTATTGCTGTCTCGAAAGGCATTAAACCACTTCAGCACGTCGCCGATTCTCTCAAAGATGTTGCTGCGGGTGGCGGTGACTTAACTGCGCGTCTAAAAGTGGAAAGTAAAGACGAAGTTGGCGAAGTCGCGGCTGCCTTTAATGAATTTATGGATAAACTTCACCCACTGATGCAGGACATTCATCGATCTGCTTCTGCCGTTCAAACAGTTTCTGAAGAACTGAATGATCAAACGCGCACAGCGAGCGGTCAAATGCAGAGTCACTGTTTGGAAACGGATAAAGTGGTGACAGCCGTAACAGAGATGAGCATGACGGCAAAAGAAGTCGCGAGCAATACAAATGCCACTGCGCAGGCCATTGACGATGCGAACGATCAGGTGACCGAAGCCCAGCGAGAGGTTGAACAAGCGATTCAAGGCATTACTGAGTTGGTTACAGAGATCAACAGCACATCGGATGCTATCTCTGAGTTGAGTCAGCAAACGGAGCAGATTACCAAAGTATTGGATGTGATTGGCGAGATTGCTGAGCAGACCAACTTATTGGCGCTCAATGCGGCAATTGAAGCCGCGCGAGCGGGCGAGCAAGGGCGTGGATTTGCAGTGGTGGCCGATGAAGTGCGTTCACTAGCGAGCCGTACGCAAAATAGCACTCATGAAATTGGCGATATGCTTAAACAGCTACAAAGTGGTGTATCTCGAGCCGTCACGACCATGTCCGCCAGTCAAGAACGCGGCGTGAAAACGGCTGAAGAGTCGGCACTGATTCAACAGTCTTTGTCTGGTGTCCACCATTCTATTGGTACAATTCGCGATATGGGAATTCAAACCGCATCAGCGGCAGAAGAACAAAGTGCGGTGGCGGAAGACATCAACCAGAACTTGGTGGCGATTCAACAGATCGTTAACAACATCAATGACACTTTGCAATACGCAGAAACGATCAGCACTCAGTTGTCACAATCCGGCACGGAAATTCACGATCTGGTCGGCAACTTTAAACTCTGATGAACCATTAAATTGCACATAAAATCAGTGTGGAACGAAGAAAGCGAAAGTCACCCTCGACTTTCGCTTTCTGTTTTGTGGAATAGGGATTCTTACCTTCAAAGAGAGTTCCGATGATACTCAAAGCTTTGCCAAATGAGTCGATGCCACGAGAGAAACTTCTGCAACGTGGGCCGCAGGCGTTAACTGATGCCGAATTACTGGCGATATTTCTCCGTACGGGCACGCAAGGCATGAACGTGATTGAGTTGGCCGATTTCCTTATTCAAGATTTTGGTTCGCTTAGGCAGCTGTTCTCTGCTTCAGAACAAGAGTTTTGTCAGCATAAAGGGTTAGGGCAGGCCAAATATGTGCAATTGCAAGCGGTGTTAGAAATGACTCAGCGATATTTGGCGGAAACCCTCAAGCGTGGCGACGCCTTAACCAGCCCTGAGCAAACTAAATTATATCTCTCCTCTATATTAAGAGACCGCCAAAGAGAGGCTTTTTACATTCTTTTCCTCGATAACCAACACCGAGTAATAAAAGATGAGATTTTATTCGAAGGAACCTTGGATGCCGCATCAGTTTACCCTAGAGAAGTAGTAAAAAGAGCCCTGCACCACAACGCGGCTGCTTTGATTTTGGCGCATAACCACCCGTCCGGTGTCGCTGAGCCAAGCCAGGCAGACCGCAGGATTACAAGGCGATTAATTGATGCGTTGGCGCTGGTGGATATTCGCATTTTGGACCATTTCGTTATTGGCGATGGGGAAAGTGTCTCTTTTGCTGAAAGAGGATGGATATAACTGTGCGTTTTTTAGGTTGTTAGTTGCTAAAAATCTGCTATCATCCTCGCCACTAAATTTTTAACTGAATTCAGCTTGGACTGCTAGAAAAAACCTGCTGTCTAAAAAAAGATCACGAAAACCTGTAAAAAGGATCTGTTCGGGTCTTGAGCAATGCATATCAAGTTAGTATAATGCGCGACCTTTGATAGCCTTGTATGGATTTTCCATAGCGGTTCTTAACCTCTAACTTCTTTTCGAGAGATAGAGAGGTTCGGCCACCAAGGTTGATATCGAGCTGAAACGATTTTGGAGAAGACATTCATGTCACGAGTATGCCAAGTAACTGGTAAGCGTCCAGTAACGGGTAACAACCGTTCACACGCACGAAATGCTACTAAGCGTCGTTTTCTGCCGAACCTACAAACTCATCGTTTCTGGGTAGAGAGCGAAAAACGTTTTGTTAAACTACGCCTTACTGCAAAAGGTATGCGCATCATCGACAAGAAAGGTATCGATACTGTTCTTGCTGATATCCGTGCACGTGGCGAAAACGTTTAAGAGGAAATAGGCAATGGCAAAGAAAGGCGTTCGTGAGAAAATCCGTCTAGTATCTTCAGCAGGTACAGGCCACTTCTACACAACTGATAAGAACAAGCGTAACATGCCAGGCAAATTTGAGATCAAGAAATTTGATCCAGTTGTACGCCAGCACGTTATGTACAAAGAAGCTAAAATCAAATAATTGATTTTGTCTCTTTGACGATTTGAAAAACCCAACTTTCGAGTTGGGTTTTTTATTATCTGAAATCCTCACTATTCCTTCAAATCTACCTTCACCATGTTTACATGCCGATGCTCTAGTCAATTCCTGTAACCTTTGCTAGTTTGTCACTAGAACTAAGATAGTAGGAACTGTTATGCGTATTAGTCCGACTCGCCGTCGCCGTTGGAACAATATTCTAATATTGGGCATTATCGCGTTTATCGTGATCTTAAATGCACCGATGTGGATCAAAACGTACTTGTTGTCAGAGAACGTTGATCCTTATCCGCATTTACTTCGAACTGATCATTCGGTTAGCGCTATTTATTCCAATAGTCTTGAATTGGAGTTTCGCGATGGGCGATGGCATGCGAATGCAGATGTTCCTCTCCCTCTATCTGAACTTATTGCTCGCTGGCAAGCGCTCGAAGGTACGGAGTTATCTGCGCAGCAATACGACACTCTTAAAGATAAGTTAGGCACACCAGAAACCATCGAAGTCTGGTATCAAGGCGTCGAAGAACCGCAGCGAATTACTCTTTATCGTCTTCATAATTTTTGGTTGTTCAAGAATTGGCAAAACAAGTGGATCGCGATTTCTGTTGAGAGCAATTACATCATGCCTAAGTGAGAGGTGGTCAATAACCTCGTAGGTAAGCAGTGTTTACGCTTGTACTTTTCGATTATGCTAACTGCCTTTCAGTAAGGCTTTGAGTGTTTTAAGGAGAATTAAATGCCTGAATTACCAGAAGTTGAAGTAAGCCGGATGGGTATTAGTCCACATATGGTTGGACAAACGATTAAGGCATTTGTTTTTCGCACACCCAAACTGCGCTGGGATATCCCGCAAGAGCTGAAATTGCTTGAAGGGCAAGTGATTCGAGCCATTCATCGTCGCGCAAAGTATTTGCTCATAGAAACGGATACAGGGACTGCCATTGTGCACCTTGGAATGTCAGGTTCGTTACGTGTGCTGGATGCTGATTTTCCTGCGGCTAAGCACGATCATGTCGATCTTAAACTTATAAATGGTAAAGTGCTGCGTTACAACGATCCTCGACGCTTTGGTGCTTGGCTATGGTGCGCTCCTGGTGAGTCCCATGCGGTACTTGATCATATGGGACCAGAGCCTCTAACTGATGCGTTTAATAGCGAGTACATTGCCGATAAAGCGCAAGGTAAGCGTGTCGCGGTAAAGCAGTTCATCATGGACAACAAAGTCGTGGTCGGTGTGGGGAATATTTACGCCAATGAATCTCTGTTTAAGTCTCGTATTCTCCCAACCCGACAAGCAGGTCAAGTGACCCCCCAAGAGTGGGTGCTGTTAGTGGAAAACATCAAAGCCACGCTAAAAATTGCCATTAACCAAGGTGGTACGACTTTAAAAGACTTCGCTCAAGCCGATGGCAAGCCGGGTTATTTTGCTCAAGAACTTTTAGTGTATGGAAAAGCGGGTGAGCCTTGCCCAGAATGTGGAGAGCCGCTTCAAGAGCTAAAAATTGGCCAACGTAATACCTTCTTTTGTAATGAGTGCCAGCAATAGAAATACGATCGCGTACGGTGTATTGCCATCAAGCAGTTGTAATCGCCGACCTTTCCTTCAATAATTCATACAATTTTGAACAGATCAGTACATCCTATGAAAGTCATTTACCCAGGTACATTTGATCCAGTGACCAATGGTCACTTAAATCTTATCGAGCGCACTCATGAAATGTTTGATGAAGTCGTTATTGGAGTAGCTGCAAGCCCTTCAAAGAACACTATGTTCACATTGGAAGAGCGCGTCGCTTTGATGGAAGAGGTAGTGGCACATTTACCTGGCGTGACAGTAAAAGGGTTTTCTGGATTGTTAGTGGATTTTGCTCGCCAAGAACAAGCCAAAGTGCTGATTCGTGGGTTAAGAACGACAGTCGACTTTGAGTATGAGTTTGGTTTGACCAACATGTATCGAAAACTACTACCTGGGATTGAGAGTGTATTTCTGACTCCAGAAGAAGAGTTTGCCTTTTTATCTTCGACCATCGTGCGTGAAGTTGCTATCCATGGCGGCAGTATTGAGCAGTTCGTTCCCGCGGCCGTTGCTAACGCTATTGAGAAGAAAGTAAATGAAAGACAGTAAGTTTCCTTATTATTTCTCAAACGCACTTTCGATGCTGGTTCCTCGTTTTGTATATCGAGCACAGGCAAAGCGTTTACTTTCGACTCTGACTGAAGCGGAGAAGCAGTACTGTCTTGAGCGAGTAAATTACTACAACAAGTGTGGGCAGCCATTTACGGTCGATAGCCGAGAACAGAGTTACGCTAAAATTGGCGAATTCAAAAAAACAAAAGGTTGGACTTATTTTTTCGATACGCGCCAAGTCATACGCTATTTCCCGTCTGAGTTTACATTCAACTACATCAATGGCGATGTGACGCATATTCCCAATGTTCCGAGCTTTATTAAAAGTCGCCCTATCCACGGCGACAATCAGAATTCTGTCGTTTTAAAGCTGAATCAAATTCGTCATTTCAAATTTATTGATGACGAAATGAGCTACCACGATAAGAAAGATATGGTGGCGTGGCGAGGTGTCGGTTTCCAACCGCACCGTTGCAAGGTGATACAAGCGTTCTATGACCATCCCCGTTGCAATATAGGTCAAACTCGACCGCAAGAAGGACAGCCTTGGGAAAAAGGCTTTATGAGTATTGAGGAGCAACTTCAATACAAGTTCTTGCTGTGTATTGAAGGCAATGATGTCGCAACCAACCTGAAGTGGGCAATGTCCTCTAACTCATTGGTTATTATGTCGAAACCTAAGTACGAAACGTGGTTTATGGAAGGTAAGCTAGAAGCTGGCATACACTATGTTGAAGTGCAGGATGATTATTCAGATTTGCCTGAAAAGATGGACTATTACTTAGCGAATGAGCAAGAAGCATTAGCGATCATTGAGAATGCGCACCAATGGGTTGAGCAGTTCAAAGATAAACGTAAAGAGCGTTTGATCTCATTGATGGTTGCCGATAAGTACTTCACCTTATCTCAACAACAATAAAAAAGGGGCGAAACGCCCCTTTTTTATTCTTATAAGCTTCCAAAGTTTTTAAGCTTCTAGAAATTGGTCAACACCATTTTCACAACGCTTAAGCTTGTTTTTAATGGTGTTCTCTAAGATTTCATCGTTTTGGGCCAATGACGCGCGAGAGTTTTCTACGTGGTACAAATGGTAGCCTACACCTGCGAATTTTAGGTAAAGACGTGACTTACCCGCATTCAACATGCGATGAACAAACTCGCTGTCTTCGCGTCCCCATCCAACAAAATCTTGGTTGAAGCCATTCACCTCGATGACATCTTGTCGCCAAAACGCCATGTTACAGCCGCGAGTTGCCTTATCGTTGTTGCGTTCGTATGAGAACCAGTTCGATAGCAGTGAGTTTGTGATGCAGTTCTTGCGGTTGCGGATCCCTTTGCTAAACACCGAAGGAACTAATCCGTTTTCCATAATGTCACGACTACACGTTTCGTCCGTCAGAACTCGACCGCCTTGAACAAACCAATTTGGTTTTGCCACGCGTTTGTGGGATTCGATAAAAGTTTGCGACAACACCATATCGCCATCGACCATGATTAGGTAGTCACCTGATGCTTTAGCGATTGCACGGTTACGGCTCATGGAAAGCTGGAAGCCATTATCTTCGTGCCAACTATGAATCAGTGGAACCGGAAAACCTTCACGCATTTGGTCAACCGTTGCTTTGGTGTCTTCTCGAGAACCATCATCTGCAACAATCACTTCGTCAGGCAAAACGGTTTGACGTTTCACGCTTTCTAACACCGCTTTTAATGCTTCTTTCCAGTTATAAGTGGTGATTATTAAAGTCGTTTTCATGATTTCTTTGCCTGTTCACGTAAGTAAAGATCAATGTATTTCACAAAGGTAGAGTGCATGCTAAGCCACGCCAGAATAAAGCCATGTTTACCATCAAGAAAGCCTCTCTTGAGGATGTACATTTTTAAAAAACTGGCAAGAGCATGAACAATTGCAGTGGTTAAGCCGGATTTCTTTTTACCTTCACGCTCATCCGTCCAGGCCTTGAGGTAACCAGTGGTTTTATTGATGTAATGATGAAGATGCTCGTAAGTGTAGTGATGCAATCGACCATCTAACTTTTCAGTCTGATAGCTTTTCTCATCGACTTTTTCATGCACGAGTGAATCGTTGTAGTGCGTATATTCAGTGCGATACAAGCGAACAATCCAATCTGGAGACCAGCCAGAATGGTAGATGAACTTTCCGAATGCTGAGCTAAGTCGATTTAGTTTATACAAAACGTTCGGCTTATCTGCTGAAACAGCCTGTAAAATGCTTGCTTTTAGCTCAGGAGTAACTTGTTCATCGGCATCTAACCACAATACGTAGTCGGCCGTAACATATTGCTGCGCAAGTTGGCGTTGTTTTCCAAACCCCGGCCAGTCTAAGTTGGTATAGAACTTATCGGTGTATTGTCGGGCAATTTCTTCAGTGCGGTCGGTACTGCCCGAATCGAGGATGACAATCTCATCAACCCAACCTTTTACGGTGTCTAGACAAGCTTTTAAATGCTTCTCTTCATTTTTGACGATTAAGGCAACGGCTAAAGTTGGCTTGGACAAATTGACTTCCTTCTTAACAAATCTATACAGGGAGTTTACTGGTATTGCGGGTACAAATCTTCTACGACTTGATTGAACATTGTAATCACTTGCTTGCTTGTGATGCGATTCATTGCTTTTTCATCTTTCGCACGAGTTCTCCAGCTTAGTTGTTGGCTGGTTTTGCCTGTTTCAGCCAAGATGACTTCCTCATAAACTGAGACGGCATACTGTAGATAGCGATATGGGCCCACTCGAACCGGATTATGGTGGGCGTATAAACCAATGATCGGTGTGTTCATGGCGCTTGCCATGTGAGCTGGCCCGGTATCAGGCGCGATGACCATGTCTACTTTGTCAATCAGAGCCAGCATTTGCAGGATTGAGCTTTGCCCAACTAAATTTAGACATGGCTCTTCCAGTCGAGATTGAATGGCATCTGCCAAATCCAGTTCGACTTGAGCTGGGCTGCCAGCCAGAATTACATTCCAGCCTTGCGCTCTCGCATGGTGGATGACGTCTATGTACCCTTCAGCATTCCAGTTTTTATATGCTTTACTGGCTCCTGGCACAATCAGTAGGTTGGGTTTGTCGCAAGAAATATGACTCTCTGCCCACTCTTGGTCTTGTGTGGAGTAGGAAAGTGCCCAGTCTAACTCCGTGTTAAGGATGCCAATTTGATGAGCAAAAGCCATCAAACCATCTGCCACGTGCAGAGATTGTGGTGATGGAACTTTGACATTGGTGAATAGTGTTTGAAAATCTTGGCTTCTGTCAGATGAAAAACCAAGTTTGTATTTTGCCTTAATGCCCAAAGTCGCGACGCTCGCTCGAATCGCATATTGCATATGTAACAGAGCATCAAATTCTCGGCCCTTTAACTGTTTCCACAAGGCTTTATAGCCATCTAAACCAGCTTTTTTATCGAATACAATGACTTCGACCCCCTCAATCGCCGCTAGCAACTGAGCTTCCAACTTGCCAGTAATCCAAGTTATTTGCGTGGTTGGCCACTGTTTCTGGATTGCTTGCACAGTAGCGATGGTATTACACACATCTCCAATAGCGGATAAACGCAAGATGCATAATGACGATGGGGCAGAAGTGAACATAATTATTGTCTGACTAGATGAATAGAGGCAGGTAAATTATGCAGACATCCCGAATAAATGTAAAATACACGGCTCCAATATAACGAAGTACCGATAAGTGTTCTGCAATGTCAAAGACAACACCGCATCAATCGCAAGAATCTGGAAAGCCAGGCAATACTGGGGTAAAGCGCATTATCAAAGCGACAGGTTATTCTATACAGGGATTAAAAGCCGCTTTTAAACATGAAGCTGCTGTTCGACAAGAGCTCGCTTTGCTAAGCATTGCTGTGATTTTGGCGTGCGTGGTTGATGTCGGGATGATAGAGCGCATCTTATTGATTGGTGTCGTGGTATTAGTTCTGATTGTCGAACTGATTAACTCCGCGATAGAAGCGGTGGTAGATCGCATTGGTGTTGAACGCCATGAATTAAGTGGCCGCGCTAAAGATATAGGATCGGCAGCCGTTATGGTTGCGTTGGCGTTCGCAGCTTTTAGTTGGCTATACATATTGGCCAGTCGCTACCTAGGCTAGAGGTTACAACATGATTCAGCAGTATCGAGATAGCAACCAAGTCATTTGGTTTGATGAGGAGCTTATTAAAGATCCTAGTCAGCCTATTTTTGATGCCGAGTATTGGCAATCCACCAACAAAGTAACTGGCAGTGCGTCAGGGCGTGGCACGACTTGGTTTGTTCAGCTTGATACGATGCAAGCCGCTCTGCGTCATTATCGACGTGGTGGCTTGTTTGGTAAGTTAGTTAAAGACAATTATTGGTTTTCAGGTTGGGAGCAAACGCGTTGTGCGCAAGAGTTCCAACTATTACTTACACTGATTAATGCAGGTGTTCATGTGCCAAGGCCAATTGCTGCGAGAGCTGTGAAATCTGGATTGACATATCAGGCCGATTTATTGAGTGAGCGCATTCCTAACGCAAGTGACCTGGTCAGTATCTTGCAGGAAAAACCGTTACCGGAAGGAATGTATCAAAAAATAGGGCAAGAAATTGCCAAAATGCACAACGCTGGCGTTAATCACACAGACCTGAATATCCACAACATCTTGATCGATGACAAAGATAAAGTGTGGATTATTGATTTTGATAAGTGCCGCAAACAAGAGCACGGCGACTGGAAAAAGCAAAACCTAGAAAGGCTTCTTCGCTCATTCAAAAAAGAACTGCTCAAACGCCAAATCATTTGGCAAGCGTCCGATTTTGATCATGTACAAAAAAGTTATACTGAAAATACGTAAAGTGAGCTTTTTGTCAGTTATTCGTGAGACAATCCAATAGCGCATTTCGGTACACCCACTAAAAGTACCCATTAAAGTAGGTAACATTTGCAATGAAAATACTAGTAACAGGCGGGGCAGGCTTCATTGGCTCAGCTGTCGTTCGACACATTATTCGTGACACCCAAGATAGCGTCGTGAATTTAGACAAGCTCACCTACGCAGGAAACTTGGAGTCGTTGGTGGATGTCGCGGACAGTGACCGTTATTACTTCGAGCAAGTGGATATCTGTGACCGAACTGAACTAGACCGCGTGTTTTCAGAGCATCAACCCGATATGGTGATGCATTTAGCGGCTGAGTCGCATGTCGATCGCTCTATTGATGGTCCCGCTGCTTTTATTGAGACCAACGTCATGGGCACTTACCATCTTCTTGAAGCGGCGCGTCAATATTGGTCAAACCTTGAGGAAGCGGACAAATCGGCGTTTCGTTTTCATCATATTTCTACGGATGAAGTGTATGGCGATTTAGAGGGTACGGATGATTTATTCACCGAAACCACCTCATACGCTCCAAGCAGCCCATACTCGGCGTCTAAAGCGTCGAGCGATCACCTGGTTCGCGCTTGGCAGCGTACTTATGGTCTCCCAACACTCGTAACCAATTGCTCAAACAACTATGGCCCATACCACTTCCCAGAGAAGTTGATCCCACTGATGATTCTGAATGCCCTCGATGGCAAGCCTTTACCTGTGTATGGTGATGGCATGCAAATCCGAGATTGGCTGTTTGTGGAAGACCATGCTCGCGCGCTTTACAAAGTCGTGACGGAAGGTGAAATCGGTGAGACCTACAACATCGGTGGCCATAACGAGAAAGCAAACATCGAAGTAGTGAAAACCATTTGTGCTTTGCTTGAAGAGCTGCGACCAGACAAGCCGGCAGGTGTTGAGTCTTATGAATCTTTGATCACTTATGTCAAAGATCGCCCAGGTCATGATGTGCGCTACGCAATTGATGCGACCAAGATTGCTCAAGAGCTTAACTGGACGCCAGAAGAAACCTTTGAAAGCGGCATTCGTAAAACCGTGGAATGGTACCTAAACAACCCGCAATGGTGGCAACGCGTGCTTGATGGTTCATACAGTTTAGAGCGATTAGGAGCGGGCGAATAATGAAAGGCATTATTTTAGCAGGTGGCTCGGGCACTCGCCTTTACCCTATTACACGCGGTGTCTCTAAGCAGTTACTGCCGGTTTATGACAAACCAATGATTTACTACCCGTTGTCGGTACTCATGCTTGCTGGCATTCGTGAAATCTTGATCATCACCACGCCAGAAGACCAGGAAGGATTTCAGCGCCTATTGGGGGATGGCTCAGAGTTTGGTATTGAGTTGCAATACGCGATTCAACCAAGTCCAGACGGCTTAGCTCAAGCTTTCATCATAGGTGAAGAGTTCATTGGCGATGACTCAGTATGTTTGGTTCTGGGTGACAACATCTTTTATGGGCAAGGCTTTTCGCCGAAGCTACAACAAGCTGCAGCATTAACAGAAGGTGCGACGGTCTTTGGTTATAAAGTGAAAGATCCTGAGCGTTTTGGTGTGGTGGAATTTGATTCTGATATGCATGCTGTTTCTATTGAAGAAAAACCGGTGGTGCCTAAGTCTAACTACGCGGTTACAGGTCTGTATTTTTATGATAATCAAGTCGTTAAGTTGGCAAAACAAGTACAGCCATCAGAACGAGGGGAATTAGAAATCTCTACTCTGAATCAGATGTACCTAGATCAAGGTCACCTTAATGTCGAGCTACTAGGGCGTGGTTTTGCTTGGCTAGATACAGGTACGCACGAAAGTCTGCATGAAGCATCTTCATTTGTTCAAACCATTGAGAATGTACAAGGTCTTAAAGTTGCTTGCCTTGAAGAGATTGCTTACCGTCAAGGATGGTTGTCTAAAGAACAATTACTTCAGGCTGGTGACGCATTGGCAAAGAACGAATATGGTCAGTATCTATTAGCATTATTGGAAGAATAAGTTTTGGCACTAATAAAATGGGTTGATTTTCCAGTTATTGGAGATGAACGAGGTAGTCTTGTTGCGTTAGAGGGAAGTATTAATATTCCGTTTGATATTAAGCGTGTTTATTACTTATTTGGTATGCAGCCTGACTTACCCCGTGGCTTTCATGCACACAAAGAGCTGGTACAACTGGCAGTCTGTTTAAAAGGACGTTGTGATATTTTAATGGATGACGGTAAAAATAAAGAGACCGTGACATTAGATTCACCGGAAAAGGGATTGATGATTGATGTGATGCAGTGGCATGAAATGAGAGACTTTTCTGAAGACTGTGTACTGCTGGTATTGGCAAGCGATGTATATAATGAAGCAGATTATATTCGTGATTATAGCAAATTCCTTGAAGAGATGAAAAATGAACATACATCCAACAGCGATTGTTTCTGAGAACGCAGAGTTAGGTAAAAACGTTACCATTGGTGCTTATTCAATTATTCATGAGAATGTTGTAATTGGTGACAATACGATCGTTGAATCGTACTGTGAGTTAGGTGTATCCAATCACCTTTCAGGCGGTGAAAAGTTGGTTATTGGTCCGGATTCATATATTCGCTCTCGGAGCACTTTCTATGAAGGGTCTACATTTGGTGCGAAGTTGACGACGGGGCACAATGTTACGGTTCGAGAAAAAACAATAGTAGGTGAAAACTTTCAGCTTGGTACTTTAAGTGATATTCAAGGACACTGTACTATAGGTGATTACGTTAGAACTCACAGTAATGTACATATAGGTCAACATAGTCATATTGGTAATTTTGTTTGGATCTTTCCATATGTTGTCATTACAAACGATCCGCACCCGCCTAGCAATGTGATGCAGGGTGCTACAATTGAAGATTTTGCAGTTCTGGCTACGATGTCAGTTATATTGCCGGGTTCAATAATTTCCGAAGGGGTGTTTGTTGGTGCTCATTCTTGCGTTGGTGGGCGAACTGAAAAGGATATGCTTTATTCCGGTTCTCCAGCAAAAAAAATCTGTCCAACATCAAAGATAAAACTTAAAGATGGCTCCAGAAAGCCAGCTTATCCATGGCGTAAGCATTTTCACAGAGGTTATCCAGAGGATGTTGTAGCAACTTGGAATAAGGAGCAAATCGAAAATGTATGACATTGAGGAGCTGGAAGTAGGTATGTCTGCGTCATATTCACAGACAATCACTGATGCTGATATCAAGCAATTTGCGGGGATCTCTGGAGATAGAAACCCAGTGCATCTAGATGAAGAATATGCAAGTCAATCAAGGTATGGAAAAAGAATTGCTCACGGAATGAATAGTGCTAGTTTTTTTTCCGCACTTTTTGGCACTAAATTACCGGGTAAGGGATGTGTATATGTTTCACAATCTCTTAAGTTCAGAATGCCAGTTTATATCAACGATACAGTAACAGCGACGGTAATTATTGAAAAAATAGATAAAGATAAACGAAGAGTTTATTTTAAGACATACTGTAAAGTGGGTCGTAAGAAAGTTATAACAGGCGACGCCGAGATTTATATCCCAGAGAAATAAAATGATTCCATTTTTAGATTTAAAAAGCATTAATCAGCAATATCAAGCTGAGCTGAAAGAAGCTTGTGCCCGAGTTATTGATTCTGGCTGGTATATTATGGGTAAGGAGCTGGGTCAATTTGAAACAGATTTTGCCGCTTACTGTGGAACTAAGTACTGCATCGGTGTAGCAAATGGCCTAGATGCCTTGACCCTGACTTTAAGAGCATGGAAGGAGCTAGGGAAGCTTGAGCTCGGCGATGAAGTAATTGTGCCCGCAAATACTTATATTGCTTCTGTTTTAGCGATTACTGAAAATGGTTTGGTCCCGGTTTTGGTTGAACCTGATGAACGCTCTTTTAACTTAAGTGCGGCAAATATTGAGGCGGCAATCACTTCGAAGACAAAAGCCATCTTGCCTGTTCACCTCTATGGTCAAATATCACCAATGCGTGAAATTATGGGGATTGCTGAGAAGAACCAACTATTGGTTCTGGAAGACTGCGCGCAATCTCATGGTGCGTTAATCGACAAGAAAAAATGTGGCGCCTGGGGGCATGCTGCTGGATTTAGCTTCTACCCTGGAAAAAACCTGGGTGCACTTGGTGATGCCGGCGCTATTACGACTGATGACAAAGAGCTATTTGAGACGCTGATGGCGTTAAGAAATTATGGTTCTCATAAAAAGTATGAGAACAAATACCAGGGTGTTAATTCGCGTTTGGACGAAATTCAAGCGGCAATGTTAAGAGTAAAACTAAAGCATCTGGATGAGGAAACTGATCGCCGCCGAATGATCGCAAACGTATATTTACAGAATATATCGAATTCCAAAATTATTTTACCAACAGTTGACTCGGCTGAAGAGCATGTGTGGCACCTATTTGTGGTGAGAACAGAGCATAGAGAAGATTTGGCTCGTTATCTACACCAAGAGGGGGTGCAAACGCTGGTACATTACCCAACCCCTCCTCATCAACAAGAGGCTTATCGCTGTTTATCGGAAAACACATTGCCCTTGACGGAGAGAATTCACCAAGAAGTGCTAAGCCTGCCAATGGGACCAACTCTTTCGGTTGAAGACGCAGAAAAAATTGTCCGGATTATTAATCAATATTAGGATTATTAATCAATATTAGGATAATTAAATGAAGAAAATTATTGATGATATGATTGTGGCAATATTTTGCTATAAGCAATCTGCGTATATTGAAGGTGCTATCAAATCTATATTTAATCAGACGGTTTGGCCTAAAAAGCTGTACATTTTTGATGATTGTTCCCCCGATGATACCGAGACGGTGATTGAAAAAACACTCATGGAAAAGCCAGAAGGGCTTAATATTGAGTTTATTAAAAATGAATGTAATGTTGGCCTCGTCTCTCAATTTAATAAATTGAAAGGGATGTTTAATGATACGCTGATCGTTGTTCAGGCCGGTGATGATATGTCTAAGCCACAACGACTTGAAAAACAATATCAAGCCTGGAAAGAGCAGAGAGATGTTAAGCTCATTTTGTCGCAGTTTGACAAGATTGATGAACATGGCAACTTTGTTTCTGGCAGAGATGAAGGTGAAGTTTTTGATGACTCTTATCAATCAATTATCGAGCGTCAAGTTTTACCAGCAGGCTGTACCGCAGCGATTGACTCATCATTGTTTAATGATTTTCCGGAAATTGATAAAGAAGTTATCAACGAAGATCGAGTATTTATCTTCAGAAGCCGATTAAAAGGAAAAAGCATTAAGTTAATGGAGTCATTAATTGACTATCGATATGATGTTGGAATTAGTGCCTTAAAACAAAGAACAAAAGAAGAATTCATCAATAAATGGAAAGTGATGTATGAAAGAGAGTTAATTGATTTACGGATGAATATAAAAGATGCTAAGGCTGTAGGAAATACAGAGGTAGTTAAAGCCCTAGATGAAAAACATCTGTTTGTGGAAATATTAAGAGCTCTCTTTAGTGGAGAATTTGATAGTAAAGCTCAAGCATGGAAGGCTTACTTTTCCCGAGGTGTTAAGTTAAGTCGATTGTTTAAATTCAATAGAAGAGTAAAGAAGTATTTCAGAAACTCTAGTTGTTGAGCAGGATTGCTAGTTACTTCTGTCATTGAGCTTTAGGTGGTAATGTTGGTATGAGATATCTAATTATTAAAAAAATAATAGCCAAATACAGAAAGTTTGCTTTGTGTATATACCGGAGAAAGTTCTTATTTTATGCGTTATTTAGGGAAGGTCAGACAGAAATTGGGAGGGATATTTCTATTAGTCAGCCTGTCAAGATTGTGGGTAAAGGAAGGGTTAGTATTGGTGATGGTGTTTGTTTGGGTTATGACACATCTCCACAATTGCGACTTTCAGAAGTATATATAGAAGCCCGAGGCGAAGAAAGTACTATTGAAATCGGTCGAAATGTGATGATTAACAATGGTAGTGCCGTTATTGCCGATAAATCCTCTATACATATAGGTGATGAAACATTAATTGGTCCCGGTTTTATGTGTTTGGGGAGTAATTTTCATCCACTTTCTCCTGATAAAAGAAAGACATCAGATTACACATGTAAGCCAATCATAATCGGTCGAAATGTTTTCATTGGTGCAAATGTGACTATTCTGCAAGGTGTTGAGATCGGAGATAACAGTGTTATTGGCGCTGGTTGTTTGATATCACAGAATGTTGAAAAGAACAAAATAGTGAGGGCAAATGCCCCCATAATAGAAACTCTTAATATTGATTAGCGGTGTTGTTTAATTAGTTTATAGTATTGGCGGCTCATAAAATTAAGAGAAAATTCTTCTCGTAGCGGGATGGTAAAATCCTTGGGAGAGTTATAAAGCTCAATGATTTTATCTCTCAGACTTGATGTGCTTACTTCACTGAGGCAGTGTTTAAAATTTTCTCCGAAGATCTCTCTGGGGCCGCTATTACAATCGGTTGAAATCACCGGCGTTCCTAAGGCGATGGATTCTAATAATACTGTCGGTAGCCCCTCATAATCTGATGATAGGATAAAACCACTCGAGTTTGCTATCCATGGATAAGGGTTGCTCACAAAGCCGGGCATATGGATTCGCTTGTCGGCACCTTCCATCTGCGCCATCAGATCGTGTATTTCATTAGTTCGGTGCGAATACTCACCGAGTAGAACCAAATCTACGTCTTTGATGTTTGCCTCCAAGTATGCGCGTACTAAACGATCTTGTCGTTTTGCACGGCTAAAGTTGCCCACATTGATGAAGTATTTTTTACTTGGCAATTGAGTGGGTTCCTGTGCGTAACGCTCAAGCGCCTGTTGGCATACCGCATTATAGATCACACTTGTGTTGGTTAGCTTAAAGTTTGTTTTTAAGTCTTCTTCAACCCCTTTTGATACACAGATAATATTTAAACCTTTGTACAGAGAGCGCAGCTTATTTCTTCTAAGTAAACGCTTTAAACCCGTTGAGTTGCTAAGCTTATCGTGGGATAGAGTACTGTGAATGACATGAAAAGTATTATTAAATTCACTGTGTCTCATGATCTTTGATACTGTATCTTGATGACACAGTATCAGTTCTGGTTCAGACGTGGTTATGTTGTTTTTAATATAATCAACAATCAGTTTTGATTTTGACTTTTCGCTAATTCGAAGGTTTAAAGAGTTTCTAATAGTTGTGTCTACATGGTGTATCTTAACACTATTTGAAATTGGTATAAGGCTTTCGTACGGTTTGATTGTAATGATATGTACATCACAGTCATCATATTGACTCAAGCCATCGCTTAATTGGCACACTACTTTTTCAACACCACCGCCTTTTAAGTGTGGCATGATAGATATGATGGTTTTTTTTCTCATAACCGTTCCATAACGAGTAAAATGTTAAAGTGGAAAAATGTATATATTGAAATTATTTGGCTCGTTGATTGTATTCTTTTTGTTTCCATTGTTTGAAAACCCTATACCATTCGATATATATTTTGTTTATCCAGCTTATATTTGATTTAACTTTTCTCTTACCTATAGTCGAAGCCGTATTGCTGCGTGATACTAAAGGAGGAAAGTAACTGTAAATGGTTTGATTTGTTCGCCACTCATTATCCATGAAGTCATCAACCGGTTCGAAAAAACCATCGATCTGTTTGAGGTATCTTTCTGCTGTTGTGGGCGTTATAGCGTAAGCAGAGGTTCCACAAGCACCTTTCAGGTTTGCTATTAGTTTGTATTTTCCATCTATCTTGGCTATATCTACGTGTTTTCGCTCAAAAATATTACCAAGCTTCACTAAACCATATTGCTCTGTAAGCTTTTCTATGTTTTCCAGCTGCTCATGCAGGTGACCAAGTAGTTCAATATTATCTTCAAGAATTAAAATTGGTTCTTGTATTTTTACACAATGTCGCCAAAGAGCAATATGGCTTGCCCAGCAACCTAACTCCGGAACGGTTAGCTGATAGCCTTTGTACTTGCGCGTTTTCTGCGCATCGTAAAGGGTGTATATAAAGTGGTTCGGATCTTTCTTTATGTTTTCGGCGTCAAAAAACTCAAAGTTAATAGATGATAGCACTTGGGTCATATGCTCTCGACGCTCAACAGATTCTTTGAGATTTATTACGTATGTTTTCATGGTTATGGACATGGTTATGAGTGCTCTTCTATCCCTTTTAGAGTCTTGTTCAAAGCTCCCGCGTTACCGGCAACAAACGCGGTTGTTTTTTTACTGATAGCAAAACGGAGGTTATCGTCACGGAGTAGCGAGGTGATGAACAAAGAAAGCTGCTGGCTGTTCTCGATGAGCATGATTGCATCTTGGTGGCGCATTGCTCTCACGATTTCTGTGAAGTTATAGTAACTTGAACCGATAACAACAGGTATGCCTAAAGCTGCTGGCTCTAAAACGTTGTGCCCACCGACCTTATTTCCAACTAGGCTACCACCCATAAAGCAGATGTCTGCTGCACCAATCAATACGAGCATTTCACCCATTGTATCGCCTAGGTAAATCTGAGTTGTGTTTTCTGCAGGTTGCTTTTCTGTGCGACGGACAGTTTCAAAGCCTTGTTTTTTACAAAGAGCGAAAACATCGTCAAATCGTTCCGGATGCCGAGGAACTAAAATGAGTAGAGCATTGGGATGAGATTCTAAAATCTGTTTATGTGCCTCTAATATCTGTTCATCCTCGCCTTTATGCGTACTCGCTGCAATCCATATTGGGCGGTCTTTTCCAAGTTGCGCTCGAAGTGCTTTGCTTTGTTGCTTCACGTGATCTGAAATTTGAATATCAAATTTAATTGAGCCCGTGACCGATAGCTTCTCTTTATTGACGCCTAAGCGTTCAAATCGCTCTGCATCAGAATCCGTTTGACAAAGTACTTGTGTCAAGCATGGATGAAGTTGGTTAAAAAGCCATTGGACTTTTGCGTAATTTTGACAGGATTTTTCTGATAGCCTAGCGTTAACTACGGTGATCGGAATATTGGCTTGTTTGACGACGTTGAGCGTATTTGGCCACAGTTCTGTCTCTATAATCAGCATTTTCTTTGGCTGTATTGCCTCTAGGAAGCTTTTTACAGCAAAGCCAAAGTCTATTGGCATATAGCGGTGTTCAACTAAATCACCCAACTTGGCTATTTGTTCCGCACCAGTGCTCGTGGTTGTTGTGACAACGATAGGTTGCTCTGGATATTGCTGTTTGAGTTCCTTGATTAGAGGTGTTGCCGCGATGCTTTCGCCTACAGAAACAGCATGAATCCAAATTGGACGCTGATGCGTTTTTAACTGTGGGGTTATTCCAAAGTGTTCTTTCCATCGCCCACCAAATTTGGGTTTATTGGGCTTGCTTTTATATAAGCCCAATAAAAGAAATGGTGAGGCAAGCGCTAACAGTGCCGTATAAATAATTCGAATTAACATGAACTAGTCGCAATGGCTTCGAGCTTCTGGATGCTATCTAGGACTTGTTTTGGCGATAGCTCAGTCAAGCATTTCAAATGTTGGTATTGGCACTCACGCTTGAAACATGGCCGGCAGCCGATATCGGTATGAACCATTTCAACTTTTTCAGCCAGTGGTGGAGTGTACTTTGGTGATGTTGAGCCATAAACAGCAACGACATTACAACCTACAGCGGCTGCTACATGCATTAAGCCTGAGTCATTTGCGACCACCGTTTTACATGCAGCAAGAAGATCGACCGCTTCAATTAAACTGGTTTGCCCTGCTAGAACATGAATGTGTTCATGGAACTGTGTTGGAATAAGTGCACGGATATTGTTACAAGTCTCTAGGTCTTTTTGAGAGCCAAACAGCCATACTTGATGGCCGGTTTTGCACATCTGTGCAGCAACTTCGGCATAGTGTGTTTCCGGCCACTTTTTCGCTGGGCCAAATTCTGCACCAGGACATAGACCAACAGCTGGTCGTTTTTGATCTAAATTGAATTTATTGATGGTTGTTTGCTGTTCTTCTTTATTGATCGACAGGCTAGGGCGAGGCAGTGTATCCAATCCGCCAAGAGAGGATGAATCAACCATTTCTGATTTAGAGTAAGCGAGAGCCACATAACGCTCAACCATGTATTGGAAGGATTTCATATTTGGACGCAGGTCATTCAGAAGGCCGTAGCGCATCTCTCCTTTCCATCCTGTACGCAGAGGTATGTTCGCAAACCAAGGAATCAGCGCTGATTTCGCTGATTTTGGCAGAATATAAGCGTGGTCGTATTGCTTTTCACGTAATGATTTACCAATCTCTCTACGGCCTAATAAATTAAACTCACCATGGCCTATCGGCATCTCGATTGCTTGGTGAATTTCTGGCATACGCTCAAGAATAGGCTTACACCAGCCGGGTGCAATAACATCAATTTGGCTTTCCGGGTGCAGTTGCTTTAGTGTGATGTAAAGAGATTGGGACATCACCATATCACCAACCCATGCTGGGCCAATAATTAGAATTTTTTTCATTTTTCAACTTGCCAGTCAGTGTTGTATCTCGGCTTAAAGAGATTGTAATAATTGTTGCCGTCTTCTTGTGAATGCAATAGCTGTAGCACCCACATATATTGTTCTGGTTTATCACCGACGAAGTATTCAATGGCTTCGTTACAGGTGCGGGCGTCTTGTTCTTCACCTTTGTCTAAATCAAATGCAGGCAAAATTTCGATATCGAATGTGCCATCTTCGGTGTTCATTGAAGCGAACAGAGGTAATACTTTGGAACGTGATAGTTTAGCAATTTTACCCAATCCAGGGAGCGTTGCTTTACGTGTGGCGAAAAAGTCGACAAATACGCTGTGTTCAGGGCCATGATCTTGATCGGGTAGGTAATACCCAATGTAGCCGTCTCGAATAGATTTTAGAAAAGGCTTAATTCCACCAGATCGCTCGTAAACTCGGCCGCCATACTGAACTCTTTGCTTGTGCATTAACCAGTCAGCCACATCATTCTTTTGTTTTTTTGCCATCGCAGAGACAGGCATCCCCATTGAAGCCAGCAAAATAGCAGGAACATCGATAGCCCACGAGTGAGGCACCATCAAAATCACATTTTCATTGTTATCAATGTGCTGGCGTAGTACGTCCAATCCTCGAATTTGGCAGCGACTCTGAAGCCATTGAGGAGAACGCAAACTCAGCAACCCAAAACGAAAAAAGAACATGGCTGCTGTGTAGAGCGTTTTTTCAATTAAGGCTTCGCGTTCCTGAAACGTCTTTCCAGGGAAGCATAATTCAAAGTTGACTCGAGCCCTGTGAGCTGGCCCTTTATGAGATTTAGATAACTTTTTAGCTATTGTTTTGGCTAGCCACTTTTGGGCGCTAAGAGGCATTAAGGCTAGCGGCAAAAAGAGTATTACACCTAACCAAGTTCCCCAATACTTAGGCGACAAAAAATGACGCTCAAATTCAGGGTTATATGCTTTGGAGTCGTAGTCGTCACGTTTTGCTGTCATGGCGTGTCTAGTTACCTATCCGTCTTGATTTACTCGTATGAGAGCAAGGTGATAAAAATAAGATAGTAGAGATGATACAGGCTATTGGAATGGAGTAAAGGTGGCAACAAGTGATGCTACCACCTAAATGATGCTTAACTGTTTTGGATAGTTAAGTATTCGGCAACGCCTTCTGCAACCGTCTTGAACTCAACATCGCAACCGGCAGCGCGTAGCTTGGTAAGGTCTGCTTGCGTGAACTCTTGATAGGCACCTTTTAGATGTTCTGGGAAAGGAATAGTTTCAATCTCGCCTTTTCCATGATGGGTAATGACCGCTTTTGCTACTTCTTCAAAAGATTCTGCACGACCAGTACCACAGTTGAAGATGCCAGAAACACCATTTTCAAGGAACCACAAGTTTACTTTACATACATCACCAACGTAAACGAAATCACGCTTAAAAGACTCGCTACCTGCAAACAGTTTTGGATTTTCACCTGCGTTTAGTTGGTTGTTCAGATGGAACGCAACAGATGCCATGCTGCCTTTGTGATCTTCACGTGGGCCATATACGTTGAAGTAACGGAAGCCGGTGATTTGAGAAAGGGTTTCACCATGTTCTTCAGCGTCTTGCCATAGACGACGAACGTAGTTATCAAACTGCTGTTTCGAGTAACCGTATACATTTAGTGCGCCTTCGTATTCGCGTTCTTCAACGAAAGTATCTGTATCGCCGTAAGTGGCTGCGGAAGAGGCGTATAGGAATGGAATTTCACGATCTAAACAGTAATGAAGCAGCTCTTTAGAGTACTCGTAATTGTTTAGCATCATGTATTTACCATCCCACTCTGTCGTTGCAGAGCAAGCGCCTTCGTGGAAAATTGCCTCAATCGGACCAAAATCATCGCCCGCCATAATTTGGGTCAGAAAGTCGTCACGATCCATGTAATCTGTGATGTCCAGATCAACTAAGTTCTTAAACTTTTTGCCATTTTTTAGGTTGTCGACAACCAAGATATCGTTAATACCAGCTTCGTTTAGTGCTTTAACAATGTTGCTGCCGATCATGCCAGCGCCACCAGTTACGATGATCATAGAACTTCCACCATAGATTAAAATTTTCTCAGGAATTCTAGCAAGAAACAGAAATTAGCGCTATTGGAAGGAAAAGAAAGGTATAGAGTGCAGGGAGGTAAGAACAAACAAAAGGGAGCCGAAGCTCCCTTTAATAGTGTTGTTATTCAGCGTTTGACGCGTTTGGTCTTTGGTACCAAGGGTTACGTTCATCAGTAAGTTCAATCAAGCTGTACTTGCGACCTAGCTTCTGACCGCCATCACGAGTCAGTGGCTGCCAGCTAAAGAATGCGCGGTTGTTGCTTGGTTTCACCGTCATAATGTCGAATGGAATCGAAATGTAGAAGCCTTTAGTAAAGCTACCTTCACCAAATTCGTCAGCAGACAAGTCACTGATTGATGCAAATGCACCAGCAATGACACCACTCTTGAACTGTTTAGACACATTCACTTGTGTACCGATATCTCCCGCTAGGAACTGACCAACATCAACTTGAATCATCAAATCTTGTAGAAAATCCCATTGAGGGTAGTAATAACCCGACACAAAACCAGTAAAGCCCTTATCTACAACTTGGAACGGACGCCCATATTCTGGAACGTATTGCCATTTCTCATCGTATACACCGAAGTAGCTTTGCGGGTCACGTTGAGAGATCAAGTTAACATCTGCACCGATTGCCCAGTTTGCGCCTTTCGGTCGGTACAAGAATTCGGTACCCACACCCGCGAACATACTTTCTAGATAACCAGCGTAGAACTGCTGGTCCATGGTATCTGAGTACTCTTGGAACCAAGTTAACTGTAGGTTGGACATGGTTACCGCGTGTTCATTTTGATAAGCGCGGAACATGGTACGTACACGAGGAATCGAAGTGCCGTCCGGTGGGGTGACGTAGTTAAACTTGTCGTAGTTGTTGTACCAATCCCAGTATAGTGATCCACCAATTTCTAGGTTATCTGTCAGCCAGTAAGAGGCGCTGCCACTTAAACCAACACTGAACAGATAGAACTCTTCTGGGTTGCCTAAGGTTTGAGCTAGTTTTGGTGAGAAGCCCCAATCAAAGCGCTCAAAACCGTCGTAAGCAAGTTTACCTTGTGGTTTATCGCTTGAGGTTGATGTTGCATCTTCGATATTTGGATTGATGTAGTTAACTTCTGCAAAGTCACGGTATTTCTCTTTGGAGATAACCGTTTGATCGCCGATCAAACCACGACTGCGTTCATTGATCGTAAAGGTATCAATGTTGTCTGGCATTTCGTTGTAAAGGACTGCCGCTGCTTTTTCATGAGCTTCATTGCGATCACGATACTTTTTCTGCTCGCCGACAACCGAAACGGTATTGTCTTCAACATAGAGTTGGGTATTTTGGTAGCCAGCAATCTTATCTAGCTCCTCAGTAACACGTTCCCAATCTACATCAGACAGTTGCTCTGGTTGCTTGTCTTCAACTTCTGGCGTTGGTGTGTCACGCCAGAAAGATGGCATATCATTGAAGTTTGTGTAAAGGCTTACGCCTGCAACTAACGTATCACCGCGCTCATAGCTCAAGCGTAAATCTGCCATATGTCCTAAACGATACAGAACACCAAAGTTCCAAGGTGTATGAGGCGTCATGTCTACACCACCACGTACCACAGGGAAATCTTCGCTGTAATTGTTGCTGTCGTATTCAAGCTTAAATCGCAGTGGTGCGTGCAAAGTTTGATACTCGACACCACCAAAGAGTGCAGCAGGACCTTTGAACCAACGTTCAAAATCCACACTACCGCCATTACCTTTAAAGTCTGAAGGGCGTTCACAGAAACTATCGGACAGCTTACAAGCTGGGTTGCTGAAGTTGTCGCGCGTACCTAAGTAGCCCCAGCCCATACCTAAAGTGAAATCAAAGGTACCAAGGTTTGGGTTAGAGTAACGTTTTGTCGCAGCAACAAACTCACCATCAAAAAGACCGGTACCAGCAAAGTCGCGAACACCAACAGACAACTCTGGTAAGTACTCTGACTCTTGCAAAAGTCGAACTTTAAAATCGATACCTTTGTCGGTGTATTTGGTATCACCGGAGAAGCTTGGGTCATCACTATAAAAAAGATCATTCACCATGGTATAGCGGATGGTCGTTTCTAACCAGGGCATGACTTGCAGTGTGACATTGTAAAAAAGGTACTCATCGCTGCCGGTAACAGCAAAATTAAACTCGCCTTCAGGTGCCATACGACCTGTGGGCATCTGCATTAAGCCGACACCACCAAAGTCCATTTGTGATGGTTGCAATGGCGGCACTTCGAAAGGAATATCTTGAGCCAACACCAACGCTGGACCCATTAAAGAAAGGGATAAACTGGTTCTGATCAGGTTCATGTTTAGTTCTTCGATGAGGTTGGTTTACGTTGTGCAAGCAAAGCGACAATGTCTTTATCCATTAGTGATGTTTCGAACTTATCAAATGGAATGTACACAATGGTAAGTGGCGGCAAGTAATATTGAGTGGTTAACCAACTGCCATGGTGAGGATGAACGACCTTGCCATCCGGGTAAATTAGAATTGGCGGATAGGCGAGCTCACCAATGTCACCTGAACGTAGATTATCGACCTGTTCATGCAGAGCGATACCCGCTTGGTTTTCTACTGCGTAGACTTTTTCCAAGTTACCCACATACAATACTTTTTCTTCACGTTTTGGTGCACTTAACGCAAGTTGACCTTGTAAAAGAGGGTTATCAAATTTATCCAGACGGATGCGATCAACATCAATGTCTGACAGCACGCGAGGTGCAAACTGGCTTTGTTGGATAAACTTGTAAAATGGGTGCGCAACTAAATTATGTTGAATCATTTGGTTCAGCACCGAATTCTTTAAGGCAGTACTTTCTTGCACTGCTGTTTCGGAATTATCAAATAGAGTCACAGCTAAAGGGTATTGCAGGGCGATTTGTTGTTCTTGTGCATGCTGAAGTACGCTCTCTAAACGTGCCGCTTGTTGGAACTGCAATGCTTTGCCCGTTCCGACAAGTTCAACATTAAGCGGTGAAGAGGGGTGATTTTGAGCTTGAACAGTAGTAGATGTCGCCAGAATCGTTGCCGTTAAACTTAGGCTTAATAAAGATAGCAGTCGCTTATTCATGATTTGCTGTACCCTTTCAAAATCGTCAATTCAACAGGCACCATATTGGGGCCTAAATGTTGACGTGTTTTTACAACTTCTCCTTTACCGTTTACCCAGTATTGGTTCTCTACACTTTTTTCTAAGCTGGTAAACGTTACAACCTCTGTATAAACATCAGTAGAGGTAGATGAAATAGGGGTTATGACGGTTTCTTTACCTTGACGAGAACGTTGGACTTTAGCTGGGAACCCATAGCGGTATTTGTCAGCCCAATCGTAAGAAAGAGAATATTGTGCAGAGGGCGCTGAGTAGGCAGGAACGTTGCCATAAATGCCTGCTAGATTGGTGGTTTGCAAGCCAATAGTTTTAACGATATGACCGTTTTCTGTTACCACCATTGCCTTGTCCGCACTTACCCACTTTAATTGGGTATTGCCAGTTAATGGGTTTTGCTCAGCAAAGGCCAACACTACGAAGACCTGTTTTTGGTCACCAATTTTTAAGTAAGCACTGGCATAAGGAACCGCTTCAACTTCTTCTGGCGTTAGCTCGACATCGATGTAGTTGCCATAAGCTTCTTGGACTGTCGCTGATACGTCATTAAATTTTTGTGTACAGCCAAAGATTGAACTCATTAAAGGTAGGGCAATAAATAAGCGCATCCATTTTTGCGATAGAAAGGTGTTCATCATTCCCTCATAACAAATAAAATCGCCCTGAGTACTCAGGGCGATGATTTTACTTAGGACTCAACTAGGTTATTGTGGATTAGAACCTGAACCTGAGCCTGAAGTAGAAGTAGAAGTAGAATCGCTGTCTGACGCTGCAACTGCTACTACAGTTACTGCTGCTGCTGCACCTACTGCTACTGCAGTTGTGCCAGTTGCAGATGCTGCTGCAGTACCAGTAGTACCTGCTTCAGTCGCTGCAAATGCAGTTGATGCGCTTAGAGCCATAAGAATAGCTAGAGCTGTGTTCTTCATTATTAATCCTTGTATTTCAGATTTTAAAACATCGATGTTTGGTCTGTTTATAACATACCACCTCTCATTCTAGTTAAAAAACAATCAGCATGTAAATAGTTTCCTATGCGAATTTACCTAGCCTTAAAGAAAGATCGTGGAAGAATAGAGGGTTGCTTAAGTGTGATTATCGTATTTAATAAAAATGCGTATTCTACTACTTAAGCTGAAGTCACCTCAGAGTTCACGCAAACGTTCACGATTTTTATTCAACGCGACTCTTTGTATGTCTTGTTTTAAGTCGCTGACAGCCAATGGGGTTCTCATCTGTGAGAATTTGCTAACCATAAACAGAACTCTTCTAAGTCCCTCCCTCTTGCCGTTTTGCGCTAATCCATGCATAATTTGCCAGCTTTTGTGTAGCGTTTATCAAGACTGTTTTTTTGAACGACTAGTCGCAAAAGTGAGGCTTAAAAAGAATAGTTATATCAATAAACCGAATGAATCGGGAATCAGCGAACAGTGGCTAACGCGTAATGCCGCCGGGCGGTAGCGTGGAAACGCACAAACGAAATTGACAAAAGTTAACAGGCATTCACTGCGCGCGTCATTCATAATGTGCAGCGGTCAGTCGACACCCAAGGAACACTTACGTGATTAATAAACGACCATGGCTAGAGGCGTTGAGTGCAATCAGCTTAGGCTTGTGCTCATTTTCTGCCTCAGCAGATTTTTATGCTGGTGCGTTAGTCAGTTACTCTAACGCCGAATTTCATCATTCCTCTTCTTCAGTAACCGAGGGAAACCCTTTCCTTCTTCAAGCGCAAGCTGGTTACTTTTTCAATGATTACCTCGCTTTTGAAGCGCGTTACGGAACCTCTGTACAACGAGACAGCGGACTGGCAGTAGACAGCCTCGCGAGTGGGTTTATCAAGTTGAACATGCCTGTCTCCGAACGTATCGCACTTTACGGACTTGCCGGTTATTCGAGCGTTCAGATCGACCAACAGAATGTAGGCTCAAATAAAGATCAAGGTTTTAGCTTTGGTTTAGGTATGCATTACGCTTTAGACAAGCAGAATGCGGTTGTCTTTGAGTTTGTTGACAGTACATCTGAAGATCAGGTTCGCTTGAACGCACTTACTCTTGGCTTTCAACACCGATTTTAATTAAAGACCTAGCGCCTAGTTTTGTGGCTAGGATTTTTAACTCCTGACTTTAAATAGCGAATTATCATGCTCAAAGGATATTTCTCGATAGGTGCTTGCATTCTGGCAAGCCTATTTGCGCCGCTTACCAATGCGCAGACTCCAACCCCAGAACAAATTCAGATGTTTCAGAACTTACCTGCTGACCAGCAACAAGCACTGGCGAGTAAGTATGGTATCTCTATTCCATCCGGCGCTTCGTCTCAGCCAAGCAGTTACCAAAATCCTCAAGTGGTTGAACAACGTCCAGTTGCTAGCAGCGCGACTGAAGCAAAAGTAAACGACGCCGAAAAAGACGAGCAAGGTCTAAAGCGTTTTGGTTTAGATTTGTTTGCAGGTTCACCTACGACGTTTGCACCAATCAGTGATGTGCCTGTTCCGGCTGACTATACGGTAGGAGCTGGTGATGAAATCGTTATCCAACTGTTTGGTAAAGAGAACACGACGCATCGCCTTCGTGTTAATCGCGCTGGTATCATTAATTTCCCTTCTCTTGGTCCTGTTCAAGTTGCCGGCATGACATTCTCTGATGTGCGTGATTCTTTAAATCAGCGTGTAAAAGAGCAAATGATCGGGGTTCGCAGTGATATTTCGTTGGGCGAAATGCGCACCATGCAAGTGTTTGTGATGGGTGATGCGTACAAGCCTGGCGCTTACACGGTGAGCGCCCTAACTACGATCTCTCAAGCTATTTATTACAGTGGTGGCTTTAGCGAGAGTGGCGCCCTTCGTAACGTGCAACTTAAGCGCAATGGTCAGGTAATTCGTAAACTGGATATGTACGACCTTTTACTAAAAGGTGATGCGCGTAACGACATCCGCTTGTTACCAGGAGACGTGGTCTTCATCGGCGCGTTGGGTAACACGATTTCGATTGATGGTGAAGTAAACCGTCCTGCAATCTATGAAATCAAACCAGGTGAAACCTATAAGCAAGCCATTCAAATGGCTGGCGGTTTTACGGCTAACGCTTATAGCGATCAAATCGAAGTGAAGCGTTATGCAGCTAAAGGTGCTCGCGATGCATTAACACTGAACTTTAGCCAGTCACATGACCAACAAACCAAAGTTAAAGATGGTGATGTGGTTAATGTGCTTAAGAAAAATGAAGAGCTGACACGTTACGTACAAATTGAAGGTGATGTTCGTCATCCGGGCTATATTGAATGGAAGAGCGGTCTACGTATTGCAGATTTATTCCAATCCGTTGATACCGCATTTAATTCTACTGCAGATGTAAGCTATGCCGTTGTTGTGCGTGAGATTAATCCTCAACGCGATATTGAGGTTTACCAAGTTAACCTTGCTAATGCGATTCTTTCTCCAACGAGTAAAGATAACTTGAAGCTGAATTCTCGCGATCGAGTCTTGGTGTTTAACCGCTTCAATAATGAAGATTTAGATACGTTAGCGGATCAAGAAACCGTTTCCAAAGCGAAAACCTTAGAGCAAGCTCAACTTCAAGCACAGCAAGAGCAATTGAAAGAGCAAGAAGTCATGAGCTCATCAGTGGCGGTGTCTTCTGCCACTCCAATAGAAAAAGATTCAAAGCAACCAAAGATCGTGTTCCGTGGTAAAGAAATCACTAAAGACGATTTTGAAGCATTAAAGCAAAATACGCGCCGTACGTTGCTTGCTCCTGTGCTGCTGCAACTTCAACAGCAATCTCGTTTAGGTTTGGCTCCGCAAATTGCCGAAGTTTTTGGTGAGGTAAAACACCCAGGCCGTTACCCAATTACCCCACGTATGACGATTTCTACCTTAATCGAGGCAGCTGGTGGCTTAACTTATAACGCATTTACCATCAACGCCGAGTTAGCACGTACGGTAATTAGTAGTAAAGATGAGCGTGCTTCTATTGATGTTGAGCGTATTGATTTGCGCCAAGCCATCAAAGGAAGTACCACTGATGATGCAGTTATTGTTGGTCGCGATCGCCTAAACATTCTTGAGAAGCCAAACGTCAAATTGCAAAGTACAGTAACATTGCAAGGTGAGGTTCGCTTCCCTGGTACTTACACCGTTCGTCAGGGTGAAACCTTAGGTGAGCTATTGAAGCGTGCTGGTGGATTAACCGAATTCGCACATCCGCAAGGAGCTATCTTTACTCGTGAGGCTTTGCGCCTGCAAGAGCAAAAGCTACTAAACCAATACGCGGCAGATATGCGCGCAGAAACCGCGAAGAAAACCTTCCGTGCAGACAGTAATATGGGCTCGGTGATCTCTGACCCAGATAAAACCCTAAAGTTTGTTGAAGAAGCAAGCCGCAGCAAAGCTCTTGGTCGTATGGTCGTACAGCTTAATCGTATCCTTAAAGACGAGCGTTCTGCGGACTTTATGTTAGAAGATGGTGACTTCCTATTTGTACCGACCTTCCGCAACACGGTTTCGATCATGGGGGAAGTTCAAGTTCCAATTACATATCTACTGGATAACAAACTAGATGTGGATGATTACTTGAACAAAGCCGGCGGCGCGAAAAAACAAGCAGATGAAGATCGTATCTTCGTTGTACGCGCAGACGGCTCGGTTTACAAACCTACGTCAGGATATTGGTTCGGTAATAACCATGAAGAGCTAAAAGCTGGCGATACGATTGTTGTACCAATTGATACTGACTACCGTGATGCACTAAGCACCTGGACGGCTGCAACACAGATCCTTTACCAAACTGGTGTAGCGATCAACGCGTTGAAGTAAGGAACGACAATGTCATTCCAATCAGCTTAAACAGGATTAGAAATTTAACTTTAGCAAGAGCTTATATAATGATTGGAGTTACATAAGCTCGGCTTTTTTAATATTAATAATCTAGTTCGGTATCCCGTCATTCCAGCGAGCCGAAGCGAGACTAGGAATCTTGTCACAGCGCGGTTGTGTTTTGAAAGTCGGAGAACAATCTGCCAAATTTCACCAATCTCTGAGTCCAATATAAAGAACCTTAGAGCTTAGGATTAAAGACCAATGGAACTTAAAAAAGAACAGAATACTGATTACTTGTCATATCCTCTTCAATCTAATCAAACTAATGATGAAATCGATCTTCTTGAGTTAATGAAAGCAATATGGAAAGGAAAGTGGATTATTTTTATATCAACTACCATATTTGCCATTGGTTCAGTAATCTACGCATTGAGCCTTCCAAATATTTACAAAGCTGATGCATTGCTTGCTCCTGCAGAGAGCTCTAAGGGGGGAAGTTTATCCCAAATGGCTGGACAGCTTGGTGGTTTAGCTGCTTTAGCTGGAGTTAATTTGGGAGGATCAGAGTTTTCTCAGACTGAATTAGCCGTTCAAGTAATGCAATCGCGTCAATTTGTTGAAGAATTTGTCGATAAGCACGATTTACTTGTACCTTTAATGGCAGTGAAAGCGTGGGATCTAACTAACAATAAATTGATTTTGAATGACGGTTTGTATAACTCTAAAACAGATAGTTGGTTAAGAGCTCCCGAGGGGCTCAGAGGTGCAAGACCTTCGGCGCAGGAGGCTTTTGAGTTATTCAATAAAGAAATCTTGAATGTGAGCAAAAATAAGGAAAGTGGCTTATATACTGTTTCTGTAAAGTACTATTCGCCTTATATGGCACAACAATGGGTCAATTGGCTTATTGAAGATATCAATAAAGTTATGAGGCAGAGAGCTATATCAGAGGCTTCACAAAACCTGAATTATCTAAATGCTCAGCTAGAGAAGACGGCAGTGGCAGATATGAAAAGTACTTTCTATAAGCTCATAGAGGAACAAACGAAAAGCCTGATGCTAGCTGAAGCACAGGAAGAATTTATATTTAAGGTAGTGGATCCTGCTGTTGTACCTGAGTTAAAAGATAGTCCCAAACGAGCTTTAATATGTATTCTGGGAACAGTTTTCGGCTTTGTCGTTGGTATAGGGATTATTTTAGTTATATATGGTTTTAGAAAAGAAAAAAATATTAACATCAATAGTAACAATTAAATTTAATTAGATTGATATAATATTTCGTATAAAAACAAACATTATGTATCTCATGTAATAATCATTCATGAGATTGATTTTATAAAGATAAAATAAAGTTGAAAATATCTATGTTGAATAATAAAAGTGTATTAATAACAGGTGGTACTGGTTCATTTGGTAAGCAATTTATCAAAACGATCTTAGGGCGTTACAAGGATGTTAAGAAAATCATCATATATTCTCGTGATGAATTGAAGCAGTTTGAAATAAAACAACAGTATCCTCAAAAAGAATACCCACAGCTTCGATTTTTTATCGGAGATGTCCGTGACCAGCAGCGAATGATTCAAGCTTGTGAAGGTGTTGATGTTATTATCCATGCTGCTGCAATTAAACAAGTTGATACTGCTGAATATAATCCGACTGAATGTATTCGCACAAATGTTAACGGTGCGGAGAACGTTATTCATGCTGCGTTGCAGTGCGGGGTAAAAGATGTCGTTGCCTTATCAACAGATAAGGCTTGTGCACCAATTAACTTGTATGGCGCTACCAAACTTGCATCGGATAAACTTTTCACGGCAGCAAACAACATTAAAGGTTCGAAAGATATTCGTTTTAGTGTTGTTCGCTACGGTAATGTAATGGGTTCTCGTGGCTCTGTTATCCCATTCTTTTTGAAGAAGCGCGAAGAGGGCGTTTTACCAATTACTCATGAAGAAATGACACGCTTTAACATCTCATTGCAAGATGGCGTGAATATGGTTATGTATGCACTAGAGAACCATTTGGGCGGAGAGATCTTTGTCCCAAAAATTCCTTCATATAAGATTTTGGATATTGCTGAAGCTGTTGCGCCTAATTGCGAAACCAAAGTTGTTGGTATTCGCCCAGGTGAAAAATTACATGAAGAAATGATCACCGATACAGATTCTTTAAATACGATTGATCTTGGAAAATATTATGCAATTCTACCTTCAGTATCGTTTACCTACTCAGAAGAAGAGTATATGAAACACCATAAGGCAGATAAAGTACCTTTCGGCTTCAAATATAACTCAGGGACAAACACTCAATGGGAAAGTGTTGATAAGCTGAGAGAGTTAATTAAAGAACATGTTGACTCATCTTTTGATGTGAATTAAATAAGATATGGATATATTATTTATAATACCGGCCCGTGGCGGAAGTAAAAGAATTCCGAAGAAGAATATAAGACAGTTTTTAGGTAAAGAAATTATTTCTTACCCTATCAAATCTGCCTTATCTTCGGCTTATTGTTCTAAGTTGATAGTATCTACAGATTCTAAAGAGATAAGTGAAGTAGCGATACGTTATGGTGCTGAAGTTCCTTTTTTAAGGAGTGAGAAAAATTCTAACGACTTTGCAACAACTTACGATGTGATTGAAGAAGTTTGTTCTAGCTTGATAGATATAGAACGGTATGAATACATATGCTGTATATACCCAACGTCTGTCTTTGTAACAACTAAAATGATTGATGAAGCTATAAGATTAGCTAAAGCTGAAGGTAAATCTGGAGCTGTATCAGTTTTAGAATATAGCCATCCTATACAAAGAGCCTTGTGTGTTGATGAATCAGGTAATCTGCGTTCGACCAATCCGGAGTTCTATAATAGTCGTAGTCAAGATTTAGAAAAGCACTATCATGATGCAGGACAATTTTATTTATTTAATTTGAACTCTGCAAGAATGGAAAAAAAATTAATTCTTAAAGAATCAATTCCAATCATTTTAACCTCAGCACAAGCTCAAGATATTGACACTGAAGAAGATTGGAATTTGGCAGAGATAAAGTATAGGCTGACTTATAATGTCTAATATCAAAAATATAGCTGTCCTAGGAGGCGCAGGACTTTTAGGTAAACCGTTAGTCTCTTATTTAAGAGGTAATGGATTCAATGTAACGAGTTACTCTAAAAGTAGTCCAGAATCTGATTATAATATTGATGTGGTTAACCATAGTGAATTAATTACAAAACTAGATGAATTAAGACCAGATTTAATTATTAACTTAGTTGCCTTAACTAACGTTGATTCTTGTGAAGAAAATGTAGCTCTAGCATATGAGATTCACGTTAAAGTTAATCAAGTACTATCAGATTATTGTAGTCAAAGAAATAAAAAAATAATTCACTTGTCAACAGATCACTTCTATGACGGCTATTGCTCAAAAGAATCGGATACCTATCCACAGAATGTCTATGGGTTAACGAAGTTAATGGGAGAGAAAGAGTTTAAAGACAATGATTCGGTTATACTTAGAACAAACTTTTTCGGAAAAAGCATAACCCAAGGTCGTAAGAGCATTACAGATGTAATGTATGAATCGACTCTAAGTGGAAAGGATATAACGTTATTCAATGATGTATACTTTTCTCCTCTTTCGATAGATTCTTTATGTAAAGTAATTGCTCATGTTATTTTGCATTGGAAATCAGGAATATATAACCTTGGTTCAAAAAACGGAATGAGCAAAGAAAATTTTGTACTGCAATTTTTAGAACAATGTGGAATTCATAATATTTCTTACGAAAGTGTATCCATTAAAGATAGTAATATTAAGGTTATTCGACCTAAAGACATGAGAATGGATGTAGAGCTATTTGAATCAACTTATGGTTATGATTTGCCAAATTTAATTAATGAAATTAAGACCGTAGCAGGAGATTACAATGAAGAGAAAGTTTAATAGAACAATTAAAATCGGTAATGACATAATCAGTAGAGAAGGGAAACCATATTTTATTGCAGATATCGGGGCAAACCATAATGGCTCGTTAGAAAAGGCGAAAGAACTGATCTATCTTGCTGCTGAATCAGGCGCTCACGCAGCTAAGTTTCAACATTTTAAAGCTGAAACTATAGTTAGTCGTAATGGGTTCGAACAACTGGGTTCTCAACAAAGCCACCAGTCAACTTGGAAAAAATCTGTTTTTGAAGTTTACAAAGATGCGTCAATCAACTTAGGGTGGACTGAAACATTGGTGGAAACATGTAAAGATGCTGGAGTTGAATTCTTCACTAGCCCTTACTCTTTAGATTTAGTTGATTATGTAGATCAATATGTACCAGCTTACAAAGTCGGTTCAGGTGATATTACATGGCCGCAAATCATACAAAAGATGGGAGAGAAGAATAAACCGTTATTGTTAGCGTGTGGTGCATCAACTTTGGATGAAGTGGATGCTGCAGTAAGTACGGCGTTACAATCAAGTAGTGACATTGTATTAATGCAATGCAATACAAATTATACGGCGTCATTAGATAATTTTAAACATATTAATCTCAATGTAATTAAGACGTTACGAGCAATGTACCCTGACGCAATTTTAGGTCTTAGTGATCATACTCCTGGTCATGCTACTGTGTTGGGGGCGATTGCACTTGGTGCAAATGTTATTGAAAAACACTTTACAGACAATAACTTGAATGAAGGTCCAGATCATAAATTTGCAATGAACCCTCAAAGTTGGAGAGAAATGGTTGACCGCTCAGAAGAGCTCTATCTTGCACTGGGTGATGGAGTTAAGAGAGTTGAGGATAATGAAGTAGAAACTGTTGTAGTACAACGCCGATCAATTAGGGTAAAAGAATCTTTACCGACAGGACACATCATCCAAGAGAGTGATCTTGAATGCTTAAGACCATGCCCTAAAGACGGAATAGAGCCGTATCACTTCGATGAGGTTTTAGGTAAAAAACTAGTAAGTTCTATCGATAAAGGCGAGTATTTAAAGTGGAATCAGCTCAAGTAGCAATTGTTATTCCTGCATATAATGAAGCTAAGACTATAAAAAAGGTAATCAGTGAGCTTAATGATGAGCTTGCTGGTTATAACTTTCGTGTGATTGTCGTAAATGATTGCTCTATTGATGAAACTAGATCTGAAGCTCTTACAGCAGGGGCTCTAGTGTTAGATCTAGATGTCAACCATGGCTATGCTGGAGCAATAGAAAAAGGACTAAATTATGTTTCAAGTTTAGCTGAATTCAAATATGCACTAACTATGGATGCTGATGGTCAACACCATCCTCGCTCAGTTAGGGCCTTTATTGAGCTTCTTGAGTCAGATAGTACCGCGATGATTATTGGTAAGCGAGAAAAAGCTGCTCGTTTTGGAGAATGGTTATTTAGTCGAGTACACAGCTTCTTACTTGGTGTCAAGGATCCTCTTTGTGGTCTCAAATTATATTCACTCAACGATTACCGAAAGATTGGTTATTTCGATAGTTATGATTCCATAGGTACAGAACTTATGGTGAATCTAATTAAGAATGGAGTGAAATACAATCAAGTTGAAATAGAGATCAGAGATAGAGAAGATGCAGCTAGATTCGGCAATGGAATGAAAGTCGAGTTTAGGTTGATTAAAAGTTTAATAAGATCGATTAAACATATAATATTATAATTATATTGAAAAAATAGTTTAACACCAAACATATTTCTAATTATTTATTGGGTAGAGGTTGTTTGGTGTTTATGTTTAATGTTCTACAAATATGTTAATATAAACTAGATATCATGGTAAAGTTAATAACGAGAGAAAATTATATTGGGATCAATTATTAGATTAATAACTGCTGGGGTTAGGTTTCTTTTCTTACTTTTTTTATCATATTCTGGAAATGAAAGCATTATTGCTTTTTTAGCGTTGTCATATGCTATACATGGATTTTTAGTTTTTATATTACCTTGTGATTATTATGTCAGTGTTATTCATTATTATAGGAATTTCAGTAGAGAGTCATTGAGTAAAATTGCTGAGCATTGGGTTTTTCTATCTATATCTACAATGTTAAGCTTAATTACTTCCATTATTGTTATATTAACTCTTAATTTAGATATTATATATTTGAGCTTAGCATTTATCATTGCTTTTGATTGCATTAATAGTGAATTGAATAGGATCTTGATTGCGAAAGGTGAAAATCTTGTATCTGCAATCTTTTTGTTTTTTCGATGGGCTGCTTGGCCAATAATAATTACAATTCAAATTTTCTATGAGATAGCAATTAGTAATTTAATGGTCAGTACTTATTGGCTTATTAGTGTAACTTTAACCATGATTTTTTGTACTTGGTTTTGTTTGAAAGATATCTCAGGGCTATTACTTTCTTTTGTATTTAGAGTTCAAATTAAATCTATTTATATAGCTTTTAAAAAAGGGCTTAGTAACCTTGGTAGTACTATTTCACTAAGAGCTATCTTCACTATAGACAGATTTGCTGTTTCGTATATATATAATGAAAAAACACTGGTATTGTACCAACTTTCTTTATCTCTTGTATCAATCTCGACCATACTCGTGGATTCAATTACTGTTCCGAAATATTATGGTGAGTTTTTTAATAAAAACATTTATAGAAAAGACTTAATCGCTAAATTTATCAAAAGTGTAGCGTTTATGGTGACTGTTAACCTTTTCTTTCACGTTGGACTTCTGTTGGTTATTGATTGTTTTAATATAAACATGACAATACCTCGCACATACGAACTTGTCCCTTTTTATCTTTTTAATCTTGTTTTTTTATCTATTTACCCATTCAGCTATTTAAATATAAGAGATGGTAAACTTATATTTAACACAAAAATGTCCGTATTATCTCTTTTGGTTTTTCTCATTTGTGTACTTATAGTATTGATATTGAAATTAGACTATTATTGGTTCTCATGGATTATATTTTTATCGTTTTCTTCCAATCTTGCTTTGAGAGTTATTTATGAAAAAAGAGAGAATTAACTGGTTTTACAATGGAACCTTAACAAAAGAAGAGCAAGATGGACACTCTGTAGTGAATGTTAATCTAATTAAGAAATTGTTGTTGAAGGATTGTGATATTGATTTTTTTTATATTTCAAAAAAAACTGATGCGGAAACAGAGGTATTTGTAACAAGTCTTGGTGTCAAAAATGTAACTAATATCAAGCCAAAAGGCATAGGGGGACGTTTAGCTAACTTGATTTTCCCCAAAAAATGTAAGTCTAAGGTAAAAGTTGTGTATGGTTCTAATGCCGTTATGGATCATGTATGTATTGATTATGAAAACACTATTCTCATTGCCGGAGATGTAGAATCACGCAAGTGGATTCAAAACAAAAAACCAACAACATTTCATAATTATTTAATAAACAAAATTAGAGAATCTAGATATAGGAAGTTTTCATCAGTTGTTATTTATAACGATGTAGACGCTCAGTTTTTAAACTTTAAGTCTAATCTGATAATAAATCCGGTGTGCTACAATGGATATGTAAAACAAAATACAGAGGTAGATATTAAATATTATGATATTATATTTACAGGCAACTTTTCTTATCAACCTAATTTAGATGCGGCAAAATATTTAATCAATGAATTCTCTAGAGGACCTTATAAATTGGCGCTGGTTGGCTTTAATGCGGACCTTTTGGGGGAGGTGAAATCTGATTATATTATTATTAAAGATTCAGTACCATCAGTTGAAGATGAATTGGATAAAGCCAAGATTTTTATTTCACCTTTAAGGTATGGTACTGGTGTTAAAAATAAGGTGTTATCTGCTATTAATGTAGGGATACCAATTATTGCTACTAATGTATCTATTGAAGGAATTCCAGATATTCATAATTTTTCTTCTGTTATGTGCTCTTATGATCGAAAAGAACTAATTAATCTGGTTGAAAAAACGCTGTCTGATTATGATTCTTATAAAGAAGAAGCGAATAAGACTAAAGATTACTATGACGCTTTAATGTCTTGGGAAAGTTTTGCGGAAATTTTAAATTGTAAATTGAGAGATAAATGCTAAAGTTAGCCTTACTTCTGTCATCAATAAAGCTACCTCTTGGAATTCCATTTTTTTTAAATGCGATCACACTACCTTTAGGTTTTCTTTATTTGAGTAAATTGAGACACATAGATAAATCATATATATTTATTCTAACTCTTCTACTTAGTGGTATTGTTGGTAATTTTATTTTTGGTTTTGATATACAGTCATTAGCAAGAACATTTCAAATACTACTAATGGTTTTGTTTTCAATTTATTTATCTAAGAACCTATATAAAATAGATTATAAGTTAGCACTTTATTTCGCAATAGTACTCTCTTTTATTTTTATTTTAGAGTTAGCATTCAATATTAGATACTATCGTGAAATAATGGGATTAGCTATACCTAGGCTAGCCGGTGCTCATGGAGACCCTAACTATAACTCAGTATTTATTGGGGCCATTCTTTGTTTTTACGTTATTAAGGTAAGAAAGATAACTCCTTTAACCGTATTTCTAATTTTATTAGCAATTCCTGGTTTCTCTCGTGGAGCTATATTAGGATTAATTGGATTATTTTTTACTATATATTTTTATGGATCTTTTGCAAGGAAGTTATCATTACTTTTGCTTTTATTGTTATTTTCTCAACCTTTGTTGATTGAGACTCTATTCACCTTATTACCGCAAGAGGATTTAATTGCACTTAACTTTCTATCCTCTGGTAGGTTATCGCATTGGCATGCATATTATAGTATTGCTTTAGACAATTTTTTTGGTGTTGGATATTTTATTGGTCAGCAGATCGAGGTTAATTATTTAGATTATGATTTATTCAAATATGCTAAACCACAACAAGCGCATAGTATGTATTTTAGTTCCATTGCTGACTTTGGGATAGTAGGGTATTTTTCTCTTTTTCTGTTTTTTATCCTGCTATACAATAGAGCAAAGCTTTGTCGATATAAATTGGGTGTTTTGAATAATTTACTTTTAGCCTTTTCTTCTCTTAATTTTTTAGGAGAGGTATCATTCTGGATTTTAGTTTCATTAATACTTATGCAAGAAGGATTCCAAGAGCAAGCGAAAGAGCATTGAAATTAAAATTGAGCATTTCTATTTTGGAGGTCATTTATACAATGAAGCATAATTGTTTTTTTCTCTTTGTACTATTTAGGAAGCTCTTTGAGTTCATAAAAGATTTTAGAAGAAAATGTGATAAAGGTTACTATCGATATATTTACAGGATACCAACGTCTTTCATCGCCGGCTATTCAGTTAACATTCACGGTGAAGGTGAGTTAATTGTTGGTGAAAATTCTTATATTGGCACGAACTCTGCGATTAATTTAGCAAAGGAATGCAGTGTTAGTATTGGAGATAATGTATCCATTAGCCATAATGTAAGAATTTATACAACAACAAAAGAATCAATTAAGGATCCTTGTGGTAATTCGAAAGTTAGGAATCGTGATGTAAATATTGGCAACAACGTTTGGGTTGGCGCTAACGTGGTCGTTTTACCTGGGGTAACTATTTGTGACAATGTTACTATTGGTGCGAACTCTGTTGTGTATAAAAGTATCGAAACTCCCGGCGTATATACATCATCCACAATGAACTTTATCAAAGGTTACTAAATATAATGATTTTCGATCGACTGAAGTTTGTAGAAAAAAATTTCTCTAGTATCCCTTTTACTAGTAAAGAGTACTTTATAACAACCCATGAATCAATTTATGATAAAATTGACTTTAGATTGATGATCAAGTCGATTATTAAGTTAGTTGGTTCTGTATCAGGTTCGCTGTGGTTAAAAAATAATAAACAAGGGGATTATTTTGTCTATCATGGTGGGCTTAAAACGAAGTTAGAAATGGAGAAGCTTTTTAGTGAAGGGTTAAGCATTCATACTGTATCTGATAAGCACACTGATAACTCCGACTCTGCAAAAAGATTTTCCAGCTTAATATATGTACTCGATAAAAAATTCATTAAAATTTTTAATAGTTTGATTTTTGATTCTTCTATTTCGTTTAGACTTAAAGTTTTAATGCTGTCTGACTTATTTTGGAATTATGGATATTATAGTTATTTTAAGAAGGCTATTCTCAATAAAAAAAATGTGTTGTCCTTTTTTTCTACGTCCCAGTTAGCTTTTTCTTTACACGAAGCTTGCAAAGATATTAATAAACCTTTTATTTTTTACTCTTGGGGAAGTAACCAAGGTTTCGAAGAGTTTAAATATTCATCTGCAGATATAACTTTAGTGAAGAATAGTTATGACTTTAATTTGTTTTCTAGAATAGGAAGTTATGGAAAACTTATAAAGTTTGGTGATTTATCTTTATCTGATGTTAAAAATACTAGGGATTTATTCATAAAAAATGCCGCAAGAATTTTAATTGTTGATACATGTTTAAGTAGTAAAGTTAACGCAGAAAAGAAGTTCATTATTTATAAGCGAATCTTTGATTCACTTTCATCTGTTTCTTCTACCTTCACGGTTAGACCTCATCCTGCAACTAGAGTTTGCGAACTTTCAGAACTTCTTTCTAAATTCAGTGGTGATTTCCTGATGGAAAATGAAAAAAGTATATTTGAACAAGCACAGGACGCTGATTTAGTTATAAATATTAACTCTACCGTTGGAATACAATTGATTTCTTTAGGCATTCCTGTCTATGAGATTTACGATGAGGGGTATGCCTACGGGTATCTTAATGAAGAATATCCGGGTCTTGTTTTTTCAAATAAAAATAATGTTTATCCAGGCGACAAGGTTTTTTTTAGTGAGAAATTGGAAAGCTTTATGTTAAGTCAGGGGATTATGCCTGCTGATTTGTCTTTATTGAAGAATTGTTTACGGCGTTGTTAAATGAAAACTAGAAATAGAAAAATTTTAATATTTGAGGACTCATCTCAATGCTACTTTGGAGGTGGGCAAAAAGTAACACTCCAAACAATAAATGTGTTGAAAAATATATATGAAGAGATAATCGTTTACGATTATTCTGAAAATTCTGTCTTTGTGAAAAAAGTTCAAGAACTTGGAATTGAGGTTGTTTTTTTGAAAAAAATACAATCTCCATTTTTCCTTTTTAATTATATTTACAATATCATTGCTTTTTTATTTAAGGTTAAGGGAGGTGGAGCTGATTTTTATATATCAACTAAAATGGGAATTATCTATACCCCATTGATGTGTTTATTAGGAAGTGTGTTTTACCATGTACACAATGTAGAAGTAAAAGGGTCAATTAAAGCAAACTTAATGAGAATGCTGATATTTGTTGATAAAATTATTTGTGTCTCACACTCTGTTAAAGAAAGTTTGCCAAGTTTTATACAAAAAAAGGAGTCAACCCTAGTAGTATATAACTATTTTGATGGTCAATTTAATCGCGATGTCTCTATTGGTAAATATAAAAAAATAGTTTTTCTTGGTAGTTTGAATGGTATTAAAGGCGTGGATATCGCAATTAAAGCCTTTCGGAATTCTCGTCTAATTCCTAATGACTTTCAGTTTATTATTTGCGGAGATGGAGACAAGAAAAATGATTTGATGGCCTTGTCTAAAGGTGATGATAGAATAGTGTTTAAGGGGTTTGTTGATGATATCGAGAATGTACTGACTAAACATAGTGCATTGATTTTGCCGACTGTAATATCTGAGGCGTGCCCAATGTCAATAATCGAAGCTACATTTAACACGATCCCAGTAATAACAGGAAATATCGGTGGTCAAAAAGAACTTTTAGATATATCTAATTATGGGTTTTGTTTTGAGAAAGGCGATGTCGAGTCATGTATGAAGGCAATGGAAAAATTGCTCGACTCAAACATTATGTCCACTATGAATGTGAATCAAAATACAGAACAATTTCGCAAGATTTTTTCTAGAGAAAATTATATTAAATCGATAGGCAACGTTTTCAATAGGGGCAAGTGTGAAGAAGAAGTTACTGGTAGTAAATAAACAGTATCACCCTTTTGTTGGTGGTGTAGAAACTGTTGCCAAACAATATGCAGAGTGGGGTGTTGATTCTGGTTTTGATGTGACTGTACTATGTTTGACAACACAAAAAAATAAGAGAGTTGAAACGGAGGTTATAAATGGAGTTAAGGTTGTTCGAGTTTATAGTTTTTTGAAGATTTATTCTCTTCCTCTCTCTTTGAGTTTCTTTTACCATTTGTATAAAATGACGAAAAGCGCAGATATAGTACATGCTCATTACCCTTTTCCTCTGTTTGATATAATTTTTCCATTTTTGTCTCGAAAACCTAAGTATATTGTAACTTGGCACAGTGATATCATTAGGCAAAAACTCTTCCGAATCATCTTGTCTCCCTTTACTAAATATATGGTCAGTAAAGTTAAAATTACAACCACATCTCCAAAAATTAGACAGTTTTCTGGTTTATTGAGTAAAAAGGATTGCAGTGTTTTACCTCTATCAATTGAACCTCCAAAAGAAATGTCCTATAAGGGTGTTCGCATTGCAAAAGTTGATGCGTTAGGTCGATTAATTCCTCAAGATTTTGCGCTTTTTTTGGGGCGTTTTTCTTATTATAAGGGCGTTAAATTTTTACTTGATACCTGCCGAGATAATTTGCCCAAAAACGTTAATGTTTTAATGGTTGGTAGTGGAGAAATGTTATCTTATGCAAAAGATTTTATTCAACACAATGACATGAATAATGTGTTTCTGGTCGAAGGTCATGTTTCTGAAGAGGAAAAACACGCTTATTTCGAGTTGTGTAAGTTCTTTATTTTTCCATCAATTTTTCGATCAGAAGCCTTCGGTATTACACAATTAGAGGCAATGTCACACTCCAAACCTGTAATCAACACTCTTTTGAATAGCGGTGTTCCTTGGGTTTCTCAACATGGGATTACGGGTTTAAGTGTACCTGTTAATAATAAAGAGAAACTATCAGATGCTATTGCTTTGTTGTATAGTGATGCTTCTTATACAATGAAGTTAGGTAATTCAGCAAAAGAAAGGTCTAGACTTTTTGAAACAAGTGAAATAAAACAAAGATACATCGAGTTTCTCAATTTTTGAATTGTTTTTAAAAATTATTACGTGAATTTGAATTATATTTAAGGTTAATGCTTCAAGTTTTTGGAGTACGTACTTTAATATAACATTTTGGTTTTATCAGAACTACTTCTATAAAGTGGAATTATAATTTAATTAATGAGTTGAGTATGATTGTCCCAGTAATAATGGCCGGTGGATCCGGCAGTCGTTTGTGGCCTTTATCTCGAGCTAAATATCCTAAACAATTTTTAGCAATTACAGGCGAACAAACAATGCTTCAACAAACATTGAAGCGGGTGGAAGGATTAGAACATAGTGCGCCATTTGTTATCTGTAATGAAGAACATCGATTCCTAGTGGCCGAGCAACTTCATCGCATTGATAGTTGTCACAGTGGGATACTATTAGAACCAGTAGGGCGTAATACTGCCCCTGCGATCGCTTTAGCAGCAAAATTTGCCCTATCTGAAAAACAAGCTGAAGATGTTTTAATGCTGGTTCTTGCTGCTGACCACGTGATTAAAGATACGCAATCGTTCCATCAATCGGTACAAGTAGCAATTCCGTATGCCTTGCAAGGGAATATGGTGACTTTCGGTATCAAAGCGAATGCACCAGAAACAGGTTATGGTTACATTAAAACCGGTGCTACAGTTACCGTTGAGGATGAAAGTCGAGGTTTTAGTGTCGATAGTTTTGTCGAAAAGCCTAACCTTGAGACTGCACAGGGGTATTTAGACGATGGTAGGTACTTGTGGAACAGTGGTATGTTCTTATTCAAAGCTTCTACCTATCTTGAAGAGTTGGGGAAGTTCCGACCAGATATCCTGAAGGCATGTGAAAGTGCATACGAAAGTCATTTTGAAGACTTAGACTTTATTCGTATGTCACCTGAACTGTTCTCACAAATTCCAGACGAATCAATAGATTTTGCGGTAATGGAAAACACAGAAAAAGCTGTTGTCGTTCCAATGGACGCAAATTGGAGTGATGTTGGTTCTTGGTCTGCACTCTGGGACGTTAATAATAAAGATGAGCAGGGTAATGCTACTCGTGGCGATGTCTTAACTGAACAGACTCAAAATAGTTATATTTACTCGCAAGATAAACTCGTTGCTACCGTTGGCATTGAAAATCTTATCGTTGTAGAGACAAAAGATGCGGTCCTAATAGCAGATAAAGATAAGGTTCAAGATGTAAAGTCGATTGTAAATCAGTTGAAGCAGAAAAATCGAGCTGAGTGCCAACAGCATCAACAAGTATACCGTCCATGGGGGGGCCATGAGACGGTATCTGAAGGCGAGCGTTACCATGTAAAGCAAGTGCTAGTGAAACCTGGAGAGAAAACTGCTCTTCAGATGCATCATCACCGAGCGGAACATTGGGTTGTCGTGTCAGGTACGGCTAAAGTGACAAAAGGTGATGAAATTTTCCTTCTTACTGAGAATCAGTCCACGTATATTCCTGTAGGTACCGCGCACGCGATAGAAAATCCAGGTCGAGTTCCCTTAGAGCTCATCGAAGTTCGCTCAGGATCTTACTTAGAAGAAGACGATATTGTTCGTTTTGATGAGCAAGCATCTAAGTTTGGTGGTGACTACTAAGTACTTATTAAGAAAGGATATTATGGCAACAAAATTAATCAGTAGTGAAGTGCTTGGTGCTTCAGGCGTTCAGTTTGGTACTAGTGGCGCGCGAGGACTCGTTACTCAGTTTACATCGGATGTTTGTGCTGCATTTACTCACGCATTTGTGGCATCAATGCGTAGCAATTTCACTTTCAATCAAATGGCAGTGGCAATTGACAACCGCCCTAGCAGCCCAGCAATGGCAAAAGCAGTAATTCAAGCGCTTACCGATGCAGGTGTTGACGCCGTTTACTATGGTGTTGTACCCACCCCTGCTCTAGCTTTTACCGCAATGCAAGATAATATGCCTTGTATCATGGTGACTGGGTCTCATATCCCATTTGACCGCAATGGAATTAAGTTCTATCGTCCAGATGGAGAGATTACTAAAGCAGATGAACAAGCAATCTTAACCGAGAAGGTAGACTTTAGTGCTATCAATGACCTGCCTGAGTTAACGATTAATTTCCGTGCGGCAGAGCTTTACCGAGCACGTTATACCGATTTGTTTGATGCAGATTTACTGGCAGGGAAGCGTGTTGGTATATATGAGCATTCAAGTGCCGGGAGAGATATTTACCAAGGACTTTTTGAATCGCTTGGGGCTGAAGTTATATCATTGGAGCGTACTGACGAATTTGTTCCAATTGACACTGAAGCCGTTGCTGAATCTGATAAGGAAAAAGCACGCAGTTGGTCGAAGAAATATAATTTGGATTTTATATTTTCGACTGATGGAGACGGTGATCGTCCTTTAGTTGCTGATGAGAGCGGCGAATGGTTGAGAGGTGATATCCTAGGCTTACTTTGTTCGCAAGCGCTTCAAGTCGATGCATTAGCAGTTCCTGTTAGTTGCAATACTATTATTGCTGAATCCCCTGAATTTAAAGCCGTATCTAAAACACGAATTGGCTCGCCTTATGTTATCGCTGAATTTTCCGAATTAGCCAAAACTTATAAAAGAATTGCAGGGTTTGAAGCTAACGGAGGATATTTGCTCGGGAGTAACGTTTTGGTGAATGGGAAATCTCTAAAAGCACTGCCAACCCGAGATGCTGTTTTACCTGCGCTTATGCTGCTCTTTTTAGCGAAAACATCATCAATCAAAAGCTTGGTAAGCAATCTCCCACAGCGCTTTACGCATAGTGACCGTATTCAAAACTTTGCAACTGAAAAAAGTTTATCGATATTGGAAAGTGGTCGTCAAAACACTAAACAGCTATTAGATTCTCTAGGGTTGTCAGAGGTTAATGCTGTTAGTATTGATAATACTGACGGATTAAGATTAGAGCTATCTAACTCTACAATCATCCATTTACGTCCGTCTGGTAATGCTCCTGAACTTCGTTGTTATGCGGAAGCTGAACGAATGGAAGATGCTATTGCTTTGGTGGATAAAGTGTTAGGAAATATCAGATTAGTTTAGTTTTTGAGCACTTAATATTTATAGGTAACCAATAATGGAGCTATGCGCTAAAGCATAGCTCTATCTTTTTGAGCGTCAGTTTTATGATTTACACTTTAAATAACCCAGTAAAGAACTTTCCTTGGGGAAGTCGTACTGCGATTCGAGACTACTTTGGTATCGATAATTCAAATTTAGAGCACCAAGCTGAAATATGGATGGGAGCTCATCCCTCCGCTAGCTCCAGTGTTTCTCAAGCTGGTGTTGATATCTCTTTATGCGATGTTATTGCCAGTAACCCAGACTATTGGCTAGGGAAGGAAACCAAGGAGAATTTCTCATCGCTTCCTTTTCTTATGAAAGTCCTAGCAGCAGAAGAGCCGCTATCGATACAAGTTCACCCATCGAAAAAAGCTGCCGAATTAGGCTTTGCTAAAGAGAATGAGCAAGGGATACCTCTAGATGCAGCAAATCGCAATTATAAGGATGCTAATCACAAGCCTGAGCTTGTTTATGCTCTCACTCCTTATTTAGCTATGAATGGTTTTCGAGAGTTTAGAGAGATTGTTACAAACTTTGATGCTATTGGCCTTCCAGTGCTAGAAGATCTTTTTCAGCCTTTTAAACAAGATCCTAACCCACGAACTCTTGCTGAGTTTTTTGCTGCTATTCTTGCGCTAGAGGGGGAACTTAAAGCGCAGGCAATTAGCCAGCTTCTTAACTCGTTAAAAATGATAGATAAAGACCATTTTGCATACCAAGCTTCATTGCTTATCTCTCGCTTTTCTCATCTTTACCCTGAAGACGTTGGCTTGTTTGCTCCGTTGTTTTTAAATGTTATTGAGTTACAACCAGGCGAGGCCATGTTCTTGTATGCTGAAACCCCTCATGCCTATATCCATGGATTAGGTGTGGAAGTCATGGCTAACTCTGATAATGTTTTGAGAGCAGGTTTAACGCCTAAACATATTGATGTTGAAGAGTTAGTAAAAAATACACAGTTTAAGCCTATTGCTTTTGAAAACTTGATTTTGAAACCAACTGATAATCAAATGGATCGAGAGATTTACCCTGTACCTGTTAAAGATTTTAAATTTGATGTATTGAATCCTCAGAACTCAATTTCTTTAACAACATCCTCACCAGAGATACTGTTGTGCTTATCGAATCAAGTGACGCTTATTACAGGTATGGAGAGTAGGGTGTTGTGCAAAGGGGAATCTGTAGTTCTTCCTGCATCGTTAGGTGAATATTGCATTTCAGGAAAAGGTTCTATCGCAAGAGCTTATTGTTAGGTGGCTATGAAAGTTTCGATAATTACCGTTTGCTATAATTCTTCAGCAACAATAGAAGATACGATTAAATCCGTTAAATCTCAGACATATAAAGACATCGAGTATATCATTATCGATGGTGGTTCCACAGACAACACTAACCAAATTATCAATAACTATTCAGAATGTGTTGATATACATATCAGTGAAAGTGATGAGGGGCTGTATGATGCGATGAATAAGGGTATAGGAATGGCGACAGGCGATGTTGTTGGGATCCTTAACTCCGATGATTTTTTTTGTACTGAACATAGTGTTGCGGATCTAATATCTGGATTTGTTTCTGACGATATCGATGGTGTTTATTCTGATCTAGTTTACGTACAAGAAAAAGATACTTCTAAAGTAACTCGTCTCTACAGTTCAAAGGTATATAAGCAGTCACTTATAAAGTTCGGTTTGATGCTGCCGCACCCAACTTTCTATGTTAAGCGTAGTGTCTATGAGAAATGTGGATTATATAAAACGGATTATAGAGTCGCTGCAGATTTTGAGCTAATTGCGCGTTGCGTATCTAAAGGTACTAAACTCAACCGAGTACCCAAAATAACTGTAAAGATGCGTGAAGGAGGGATTAGCTCAAGCGGCTTGTTGTGGAGAGTCCATCAAAATGCCGAAATAGTACGAGCGTGTCGAGATAATGGTATTTATACAAACATAGCGATGGTTGCGTTGAAACTACCCTACAAAATATTCACGTTATTAACTAGAAAATTTGTGAGTGTTTAGTTATGACTATATTGGTTACGGGAGCAACAGGTTTTGTTGGTCAAAACCTTACTCAATTAAATCAAAACTTTCGTTGTGTTATTCGTGCGGGTGAACATCATTCCTTTGCTGATAGTTATACGGTTTCGACGATAGATGCATCGACGGATTGGAGTAACTGTTTTGAGGGTGTTGATGCCATTATTCATTTAGCTGGGCTAGCACACAATAAATCATATACGGATGCTGAATATCGAGCTGTAAATACCGATGGTACACTAAGGTTAGCTTTAAAAGCTGCTGAGGCTGGTGTTAAGCGCTTTGTTTTTGTCAGCTCAATTGGTGTGAATGGGACTAACTCTTACGATAGTGCTTTTTTACCTAGTGACGTAGCTGACCCTCACAACTCTTATGCACAATCAAAGCATGAGGCGGAATTAGGGCTTTGGGATATATCTAAACAAACAGGGTTAGAAGTCGTGGTCGTTCGACCAACGTTGGTCTATGGTCCTAATGCTCCTGGTAATTTTGGTATGCTTACGAAGCTAGTCAATAGTATCCCCTTTCTGCCATTTGGCTTAGCTAATAATCGTAGAGACTTCATATCAGTCGGTAATCTGGTTGATCTCTTAATTGTGTGTGCCAAACACAAAAATGCACCCGGAAATATATTTTTAGCAAGTGAGAGCAATACAATCTCGACAAGAGATTTTGTTAACGCTATTGCAGCTGGGCAAGATAGAAAAGTGTTTCAAATCCCAATCCCAGTTAGTTTTATGCGTCTTGCGGGTCTCGTGATTGGAAAGTCAGCAATGATTGAACAATTGTTCGGAAATTTAGAGGTCGATTCCTCTAATCTGAAAGATATATTAAATTGGACACCTCCATATTCTATGAAGGATTCCATGGCCATGTTACGTAAATAGGAACTAGATAAGTAATGATTCGTTTTATTGATTTTTTTGCAGCTTTTTTTGGGTTGCTTTTTTTATGGCCGGTACTTCTTATCGTTATCATTATTGGTTTCTTTGACACAGGCTCCCCGATTTTTGTGCAAGAGCGCGTTGGGCGCAATAAAAAACCATTTAAGTTGGTTAAGTTTCGTACTATGTCGGTAGATACTCAATCGGTAGCGAGCCATTTAGCGAGCAACGCATCTATTACTAAGCTTGGTTTTTTTCTGCGCAAGACAAAGATTGATGAATTACCGCAGCTCATTAATGTTTTGAAAGGTGAAATGAGTCTTGTGGGACCTCGTCCAAACTTGTTTAACCAGCACGAACTGATCATTGAGCGCGACGCGCTTGGTGTTTATGATGTGCTACCGGGAGTCACCGGACTGGCTCAAGTTCAAAATATCGACATGTCCACACCAAGTTTATTAGCAAAAACTGATAAAAAAATGATCGATACATTAACACTAAAAGATTATTTCAAGTATATCATGATGACCGCAACAGGGAGTGGTTCTGGTGATGCGGTAAAGTAGGAAGCAGAAAAGTGCTATGATGGAGCGGTGGCAGCCGTTCTTTTGCGTTTTATTGTATCTATCTCTTACTATTCGCGTTCGCCTCTATTCCGGTGAGAGTTCTGTTTTCGTGTTAAACTAATGCATGCTATCTCCGATAAAACCACACACAAGAATTATTATGCAACGTCTACAATTTATATGGCAACTTTCTCGAACTAACAAAAGAATTGTTAGTGTATTGATCGATATCATATTGATCTTTATGGCTTTTCATTTGGCAATCCTAGTTCGTTCTGGAGAAACCAACTATTTCACTTATCCTGAAGTTTGGGGAATTCAAATTGGGGTAACAGTAGTTACGATCGCTGTTTTTGCTCGATTGGGACTTTACAGAGCAGTTCTCCGCTACTTAACCTTTCAAGCGTTATTTGTTGTAACTGCTGGAGCTGTTATTTCTGCTACGCTTGTTGCTGCTCTTAGTTTCTATATGAGCGACCCTTTTCCAAGAACAGTTCCTATCATCTATGGTGCATTTCTTGCTCTTTTCTGTGGGGGACCCCGTGTCATAGTTCGTTCTTTGATTGCTCAAAGCTATTCAACGCACAGTAAAGAGGTTCTCATTTATGGTGCAGGATCTGGGGGGCGACAATTGGCGATGGCATTAAGAAGTAGTGGAGACTATCGCGTAAGAGCATTTATTGATGGTGACTCAACTCTTTGCAATACGATGATCTTAGGGTTGCCTGTTATTGCTATTGAAGACGCAATGCCCCTCATAAATAAATATGATGTTTCTCAAGTCTTACTCGCAGTGCCAAGTGCTAAACGTTCACGTCGTAAGGTTATTCTGGACGAATTAGCTAAGTTACCTGTTGAAGTACTCACGGTCCCTGATATGACAGATATTGTGTCAGGTAAAGCTAAAATTGATGAGCTTAAGGACGTCGCGATTGAGGATTTACTTGGGCGAGATCCAGTAGCGCCTCAACAAGTGTTGCTAGAAGCGAATATCAAAGACAAAGTGGTTATGGTGACAGGTGCTGGTGGTTCTATTGGCTCTGAGCTGTGTCGTCAAATTGTAGAGCAGTCTCCGAAATCTATCGTTTTATTTGAGCTATCTGAATTTGGCTTGTATCAAATTGACAGAGAGTTGAATCAACTTAAGTTAGAGAAAGGACTAACTTGTGACATTATTCCTTTGCTCGGCTCGGTACAGAGACAGCATCGCTTAGAAACCACGATGTCTTCTTTCAAGGTCCAAACGGTATATCACGCCGCTGCATATAAACACGTTCCGTTGGTTGAGTTCAATGTAATAGAAGGTGTTCGCAACAATATTTATGGGACTTATTATACCGCATGCGCAGCGATTAAAGCTGGCGTTGAATCATTTGTATTGATCTCTACTGATAAAGCTGTCCGTCCTACTAACGTAATGGGCACAACCAAACGAATGGCTGAACTAGGACTACAAGCCCTTGCTGACCAAGAAAATGCAAAATCAAATGGGACTCGATTCTGTATGGTGCGATTTGGCAATGTTCTCGGCTCCTCTGGTTCAGTTATTCCCGTATTTAAAAAGCAAATTGCATCTGGTGGGCCGGTAACGGTCACTCATCCTGAGATCACTCGCTTCTTCATGACAATTCCTGAAGCTGCGCAGTTAGTCATTCAGGCTGGTGCAATGGGTAAAGGGGGCGATGTATTTGTTTTAGACATGGGTGAGTCAGTAAAAATTACAGACTTAGCATGTAATCTCATTCAACTGTCTGGTCTTGAAGTAAAATCTGAGACTAATCCTCATGGTGATATTGAGATTCAATTCTCCGGCCTTCGTCCGGGTGAAAAGCTTTATGAAGAACTGCTCATCGGTGATAATGTCAAACAGACAGCGCATGAGCGAATAATGACTGCTCATGAGGTTCATTTACCTCTAGAAGAATACGAGTTGTTATTGAGCGAGCTCGACTTTGCCTGCCATAGTATGGATCACGAGAATATCCGTACATTATTGTTAAATGCCCCTACTGGTTTTAATCCTACAGATGGTATTGGCGATTTAGTCTGGAGCCATAATCAATTGGAATTAAATCTGGTTGATACAGAGCTCGTTGTAAACGAATAGACACTTAGTGTCCGTTTGTTTTTATCGGCTGATGCCGCTTAGTCCTTGATAACAAAGATCTTTAGATTGCTTAAGAGTTGTGCTGCTTAATTCGAATAAGTATAACTCTTAGAACTAGGGTAAAATTATGAAAATCGCTGTTGCCGGCACTGGCTACGTAGGGCTTTCCAACGCTATGTTGTTAGCTCAAAATCATGAAGTGGTTGCACTAGATATCATTCCTGAAAAGGTTGAGTTGCTAAATAAAAAACAGTCCCCAATTGTTGATGTTGAGATTGAAGATTTCCTTAAGAATAAGGAACTAATCTTTACTGCAACAACGGATAAGCAGCAAGCTTATCAAGAGGCAGACTATGTTGTGATTGCTACTCCCACGGACTATGATGCCGTTACGCATTACTTTAATACTTCTTCAGTTGAAGTTGTGATTAAAGATGTTATGTCTATCAACCCTGATGCAGTAATGGTGATTAAGTCTACTGTTCCTGTTGGCTATACTGCTCGAATTAAGGAAGAATTGGGGTGTGAGAATGTCATTTTCTCACCTGAGTTCTTGCGAGAGGGCAAAGCGCTTTATGATAATCTTCACCCATCACGTATCATCGTTGGTGAACGCAGCGAACGTGCCGAAGTCTTTGCTCGCTTGCTGGTCGAAGGGGCTGTAAAAGAAGACATCCAAGTCTTATTTACAGACTCGACAGAAGCTGAGGCTGTGAAACTTTTCTCCAACACCTACCTTGCTATGCGTGTAGCATACTTTAATGAGCTAGATTCTTACGCAGAAGCTCATGGCTTGGATGCTCGTCAGATCATTGAAGGTGTTGGTTTAGATCCTCGTATCGGTAATCATTACAACAACCCATCATTTGGTTACGGTGGTTACTGCTTACCAAAAGATACTAAGCAGCTTTTAGCCAATTACCAAGATGTACCAAACAACATCATTGGCGCAATTGTGGATGCGAATCGTACCCGTAAAGACTTTGTGGCGGAATCAATCCTCAAGCGTGAGCCAAAAGTTGTCGGTATCTACCGCCTTATCATGAAAGCGGGATCGGATAACTTCCGCGCCTCTTCTATTCAAGGCATCATGAAGCGTATCAAGGCGAAAGGTGTTGAGGTCGTAGTTTACGAACCCCTGCTCAAAGAAGAAGATTTCTTTAACTCTCGAGTGATTAAAGACCTGAATGAGTTCAAACAAAGTGCGGATGTGATTGTTTCTAACCGCATGGTGGAAGAGTTAGCCGACGTAGCGGATAAAGTTTACACGCGCGACTTGTTTGGTAGCGATTAATCAATATTTGGTAAGGTCCTAGTTTGCTAGGACCTTCGTTCTTTGCTCTTGCTAAAGTGTTTACTTTGCTCTAATTAATAAACCACCTCAATTCCCTCTGCTTCCAACTTCACTCCTAGCTCTTTTTTTGCTTCTTTCTCTCCATGTATCAAATGCACGGCTTTTGGTTGTGCTGGAATACCAGTAACAAACTTCAATAAGTCGCTTTGGTCTGCATGTGCTGAATAACCAGAGATGGTATGGATCTGTGCGTTGGCTTCGATTGGTTGGTTATCGATATCCACCGTGTGGCTGCCTGATTGGATTTCTCGACCTAAGGTTCCTTGAGCTTGATAACCCGCAAACAACACATCATTTCTTTCGTCTGGTAAGAGTGCTTTTAAGTAATTGACGATTCTTCCTCCTTCGCACATACCGGATGCCGCGACGACAATTGCAGGCTCATCGGTGGAGGTTAGTCGATTCACTAATGCTTGATGTTCTCGATGGTTTTCTACAGTAATGCATTGTTCAAAGGCGAGGGGATGACGATGATTGTTGAGCTTTTGCTTCGCTTCTTTTCCCCACAGTTTTTTGAAACGGCGGTAGGTCTTCGTGACTCTTTTCGCAAGCGGTGAGTCTAGGATAATTGGTAAAGAAGACGACAAGTCGCGTTGGTGAATCAGTTGTTCAATATCGAATAACAGTTCCTGCGTACGACCTACGCTGAAAGCTGGGATCAGAATTACACCACCGTCTTGCAGTGCGTGATCGATAATGGCGTTCAAGCGCTCAGTCCGAGTGGCAATGTCTTCATGCTCTTTGTTGCCGTATGTGGACTCGATGAACAGATGGTCGGCACGCTTTTGTGGCTTCGGATCGGGTAAGAGTGGGGTATTGGACGGACCTAGATCGCCGGAAAACACGATGATTTCATGATTGGGGAGTTTGAATTCCACGTAAGCGGAACCAAGAATGTGCCCTGCAGGTTGAAAGCGCAGATAACATTGTTTGCCAAGTGGCAGCCATTGTTGGTAGTCATGGGGTTTTAGCTGTTTTTTAATGACATTGAGGACTTGTTGACGCTGATGGTAGCTCAAACCCAGTTGCAGCTTTAATCCATCTTCTAGCATGAGCGGTACCAGTTCAGCTGTTGCTTTGGTGCAGTAAATGGGACCTTTAAATCCAGCAGCCAGTAACCAAGGTAGGCGTCCAATATGGTCGATATGAGCATGAGTTAGGACTAATGCTTTGATGTGTTTAACCGGAAATTCAATATCCAATGATGCCCTGCGCTTGCCAAAATGGATGTCTTTGCCTTGGAAGAGTCCGCAATCGATCAAGATGCTGCCGTGTGGCAGTTTCAGTTCATGACAAGAGCCAGTGACGGTATGTTTCCCACCATGATGAATGACACTGGCGATGTCTGATATTGGTGTTGTCATGTCGATTGCTCCTCCTTGAACAAGTATCAGTAACTATAAATCCAGTGTGCAGGGTAAGTGAATAGAGTTCGTTGGTTGGATGGAATTGAGTGAGAATAACTGGAAGTGCGATTAGGTTCTTTGTTTTGATGTAAGGCGTTTTTCGTTACTTAACTTTGGGTTTGACACATGCGGTTAGTAGATTCCTGATGTCGCTTAGGCTCCTCGGAATGACGGGATTCTCATAGGTTATGTCTGTTGTTTTGCTGGTTTGATTTGGGGGCGTGCGGAGAATAGATTCCTGATGTCGCTTCGGCTCCTCGGAACGACAAAACTCATTAGATCGTAGGCAAACAAAAAGGGATGCGTGATGCATCCCTTTGTTATTTCTGCTTAATAAAAGCGAAATTAAGCTTTAGCTGCTGCCGCTGCTTTAGCGATAGCTACGAAGCTCTTAGCGTCTAGAGAAGCGCCGCCAACTAGAGCACCGTCGATGTCTGGTTGTGAGAAGTAAGCTTCAGCGTTTTCTGGTTTAACAGAACCGCCGTATTGGATGATTACTTGTGCTGCAACTGCTTCGTCTTTCGCTGCGATTAGTGCGCGGATAGAAGCGTGGATGCGTTGTGCATCTTCAGCTGTTGCTGCTTTACCAGTACCGATAGCCCAGATTGGTTCGTAAGCGATGATTGCGCCGTTTAGAGCTTCAACACCGTAAGTGTCGATAACTGCGTTGATTTGACGTGCACATACTGCTTCAGTTTCGCCAGCTTCGTTTTGAGCTTCAGATTCACCGATACAGAAAACAGGAGTTAGACCGTTTTCTTTTAGGAAGTTGAATTTCTTAGCGATGAACTCGTCAGATTCGTTGTGGTATTCACGACGCTCTGAGTGACCGATGATGATGTGAGTAGCACCGAAATCTTTCAGCATTTCTGGAGACATGTCGCCAGTGAAAGCACCGCTGTTGTTTAGGTCAGTGTTTTGAGCACCTAGGATGATCTTGTTACCGCCTTCAGCGATTAGACGCTCAGCTAGGTCGATGTAAAGAGCTGGTGGAGCTACTGCTACGTCAACACCTTCAACGCCTTCAAGCTCAGCGTTAAGACCAGTTAGCAGCTCAGTTACCATTGCTTTGCTGCCGTTTAGTTTCCAGTTACCCATCACTACAGGACGACGCATAGGAATATCTCCCTTATCTTTAATGTAAATAGTCTATTAATGTAAAAAATCTACGTAGGAATATAACAGAATAATATGAACAGATCATGATTGGTATCATGTCTTATGTGGCTTTCTCTCTCCGTCGGGAGTCGAAGTTGTTCTGTTATTTTTATCAAAAGCAATCGATTGGTGATCGCGTAGACAGAATGATAGTTCATTCCTCGGAAATTGCTGGCTAGATTGGTATTACTACGCACTGAATTTTTTATGTTGTAGAAAGGAATCAAAATGCCAAACTTAGTTTTAGAGTATTCGAACTCAGTGGAAGAGCGAGTCAATGTACAAGGTTTGCTGGAAGACTTACATAAAGCTGCGTTAGAGAGTGGCCTTTTTGAGTTGGCCTCTGTGAAATCAAGAACGTTAAGATGTCATAACTGGCTAATTGGTGAAGCGGGTGACAGTCTCGATTTTATCCATATCAATTTTGATTTGTTGTCTGGCCGAACGCCTGAACAAAAGCGAGAATTATCGCGAGCTTTAATGGTTGTGCTTCAAGAACAGGCAAGTCATGTGCACAGTTTAACGGTTAACATTCGAGATATGGATGTGGACAGCTTTCAAAAGGTGGTGAACTGAATATAAGGCTTGGCCGACGTTGTTCACGACTTGTTGTTTCTTCCCAAATTAACCCGACTCGGCTACTCTGTATTCTTTCTATTTTTGGATAAAAATTGATGTCGACTAAAGAGTTACTGTTTTCGTTTCACGGACGTATCGATCGCAAAACCTATTGGATTTGGAATGTGATTTACTATATTTCGATTATAGGTTTTGGTGCGGGTATCAGTAAGTTGTTTCCTGCGTTTTCTTACCTGTTACTGCCAATATTCTTGTTGGTACTGCTCATTCCTGATTTGGCTATTACGACAAAGAGATGGCATGACCGCGACAAGTCGATCTACTGGTTAGGCTTGAATATTCCTTTGGTGATTGGTCGCATCGCAACGCCGATGACAAGCCCAATGGCGCAAGAACCTTCAACGCCACAGCTATTCATTGCTTCGATTTCATTAATTTGTGGGCTTTGGATTTTGATTGAGTGTGGTTTTCTGAAAGGCACATCAGGCCCGAATAAATACGGTCCTGAGCCACAGTGATTTATGAGTGTGGGAGTCTGCCTAAGGTGTGACTCTCACATCAGTAGAAATCGTTTCTGTTGAAGGCGACTACGTTGTCTGTTTTAACCGACGTCGCTTTTCCTTGTAATGCTTCTCTGAACTTTGTGACTTGTTTTTGTAGTTCATTCATTAGCACGACGTTGGTGTGATGAGGGTTTTTACAGTTGCGAATCACACGATCAATATGGCTTTGCTGAGCCCATAAGCGTGGTTGCATCGTTTCTGAGGCGCTTTCTATCATTTCTTTTGCCATCTCGTGGCGAAATTGTTCAAAGCCTTCTGGATCGCTTTCGGCCATCTGAACCAGTTCATCAAATGAGGGTAATACTTGCGTTGTGTGAGTATGTAGAGTTCTCATCCCTTTCTCCAAATCCATATGGATACTCGTGTTCAATACTACAAGCGTACACCACAGGAATCAGAGTAAAGGATGAATCATTGGCCTGTCTCATTTATAAGAGAGAGCGAAAGGGCCGAAATCTAAGCGCGGATTCGGTAAACGCAGCGACGTTGACCGCTAATGATATGCTCGGTACGCTCGACGGTCGTGTCGTCTCCGAGTAAGGACTGGAACACACTCAGTTCAGATTTGCATAAACTAGGGCAACGCGTGGCGGCTTTACAAATCGGGCAGTGATTCTCGATCAAGATAAACCCGTGCTCATCTTGTTCAAGCTCTGCCATGTAGCCTTCTTTTTCGCGCAGAAAAACCAAAGTTTCCAGCTTGCTTTCTAAAGACTCACATTGGTCGAGGTGCTGGCGATAGTTTTGTAAAGTCAGTTTTTCGCGCTCGGAGGTAACTTTGTCGAGGCCATCTTTACCGAAGATGTGTTCCACGGCTTCGATAAATTGGATGGTGAGTTCGCCATGACGATCGGCGAATTGCTCATGTCCCTTCTGGGTTAAAGACCAATGGCGAGTAGGGCGTCCGACTTTGACTTTTACATCGTGAATCGACAGGATGCCTTCATCTTCTAAACCTTGCAGGTGCTGGCGAGCACCCATGGTTGTCATCCCAAGCTCAGAAGAGAGTTGTTTTGCAGTGACAGACCCGTCACGCTTAACGATTTGCAATATCCTATCTACGGTCTTCATATTCCCACCATTTGTATTTCCGTACACATTATGCGCGATAGGCTTAGTAAAGAAAAGTGTTGACTTAACTTGAGTGGGGATTTGGTGAGCCAAAAACAAAAAGGGTCGGCACTTTGCCAACCCTCTGCGATGCTGAACCTAAAAATTACAGAATGATATCGCGAACTTCTGGATCTTTGCGCTCTAAGTAATGGGTCGACTTGATGCGGCGAATGGTACGGCAACGACCTCGCACGAGTAGCGTCTCTGTCGTCGCAATATTACCTTGGCGAGAAATCCCCTCTAGCAAGTCACCTTTTGTAATGCCTGTTGCTGAGAAGACGACGTTGTCGCTGCGCGCCATGTCTTCCATTTTTAGGACGACGTTGGCTTTTACGCCCATTTCTTCACAACGTTGTAGTTCAGCCGCACCGTAAATACGGTTTTCTTCTGTGTCGCCTTTCACTTCGTGGCGAGGTAGAAGGCGGCCATGCATGTCACCATCAAGTGCGCGAATCACCGCTGCGGATACCACCCCCTCTGGTGCACCGCCAATGCAGTACATGAGGTCCACTTCACTATCTGGCATACACGTTAGGATGGAAGCTGCAACGTCGCCATCTGGCACCGCGAAGACACGCACACCCATCGCCTGCATTTCAGCTATCACATCATCGTGGCGAGGTTTTGCTAGAGTGATGACAACCAGAGTGTCCAGCGTTTTATTTAGCGCACCAGCAACGTTTTCTAGGTTTTCTTTCAACGGCTTTTCTAGATCGATCACGCCTTTCGCACCTGGGCCAACAACCAATTTTTCCATGTACATGTCAGGTGCTTTTAAAAAGCTGCCTTTTTCACCCGCGGCAAGCACTGCCAATGCGTTTGATTGACCCATTGCAGTCATGCGTGTGCCTTCAATAGGGTCAACAGCGATATCCACTTCATCGCCACCTAGACCAACTTTCTCACCGATGTATAGCATTGGTGCATCATCGATTTCACCTTCACCAATGACAATTTCACCACTGATGTCTGTTTTGTTCAGTAGAGTGCGCATAACTTCAACAGCAGCGCCATCGGCTGCGTTTTTGTCACCACGGCCAAGCCATTTGTAACCAGCGAGTGCAGCACCTTCAGTTACACGAGAAAATGCCATTGCTAAATCGCGTTTCATGATGTCTCCAAGTAAGCAATAGGGAAGAGGAATTTGCGCGGCGATTCTATCACAACGGCAGTTAAACGTTTGCCTTTTTGCTGAGCTTTTACTTTAACTAAGTTGAATTTGATCAATACTTGGGTGATTTTTGCCGCGGAGAGGCGTAAATACCTTGCACAAAAATGCTTCGCCGATAAGAAAAGTCAGCGTTTAGTGAGATTGCGCCGATTTTTTAACCGAATGATGCGAAATATCGAATATAGTGAGTGTTTCTCATCGCGACGCTGAGTAGAATGACCTTATATAGGTAAGCTGCACGCCAATCTCGTGCATCGTCCCAACGGAATAACATAGGTAGGCCAAGATGTCTTTTGAAGTACTAGAACAACTAGAATCTAAAATTCAAACTGCAGTTGACACAATCACTCTTCTTCAGATGGAAGTTGAAGAGCTGAAAGAAGACAAAGTAAAACTAGAAGCAGAAGCAAACGAGCTTCGTTCTCAACGTGAAGATCTAGAGCAAAAAGCTCAGCAAGCTCAGCAAGAGCACGCACAGTGGCAAGAGCGCATTCGTGCACTACTTGGCAAAATGGACGAAGTGGAATAGTTTCACTTCTTCATCCAGAATTAAAAACACCCGCTTTGGCGGGTGTTTGTGTATTTGGGTATGAGTAGCGCTTTAGTCAACGAAAGGTGACTAGCTACTGGAAGCTACTCTTCGACCGTATCATCTAACTCAAGGTCAATATTAAGTGGCTCTGGAGATAGGATGATGCCAGTGTTGTCGGCGTAGATGTAATCTTCTGGAAGGAAGCTAACGCCGCCGAAGTTTACGGGTACATCTAGCTCACCAATGCCCTGGTTTGCCGCGCCAACAGGAATCGATGCCAAAGCTTGAATGCCGAGGTTCATGTCTTCTAGTTCATCGACTTCACGGACACAACCGTAAACGACAATGCCTTCCCACTCGTTTTCTTCTGCAATCGCAGCAATTTCTGCATCGATGAGCGCTTTACGTAAGGAACCGCCACCGTCAATCAACAACACGCGCCCAAGACCATCTTGCTCTAAGGTTTCGCGGATCAGTGAGTTGTCTTCAAAACACTTAATGGTGGTGATTTGCCCGGCAAATGACGCGCGTCCGCCAAAATTACTGAACATTGGTTCAACCACATCGACCTGATCAAGGTAGATATCGCAGAGTGCTGAGGTATTGTATTCCATAGCGTACCTTTCTAAACAGAAACTGGTTGTCTTTGAGTATATCTAGGCATTAAGTCAATGCAATGACAATCCTTTTTTAACTTACCAGAGTTTGAGCTACCACAATTGTTGCAAACAAAACGTTAGTGACTAATGAGCATTTTACGATAACTGGCAGCATTGGAGCGATTTGTGCAGGTTTTTCTGTATCCCAAACGGCTTTACCGTGATGAATGACGACATAAACACTCAATAAGAAGGGTAGGCTCATCCACAGAGGTTTGTCTTGAATTAACAAGTAAGCCGCAAATGCTAAAATAGCACCACCAAGCAAGATAAAGTGGTACTGCTTGGCTTTGTGTTGGCCCAAACGGACGGCGACCGTGCGCTTTCCACATTCGCGATCGTTCTCGATATCACGCATGTTGTTGATGTTCAGTACCGCTACCGCGAGTAAACCACAGCCCAGAGCTGGTAAGAATAGAGTGGTGTCTACATGTCCAGTATGCAGGAAGTATGTACCAGATACGCCTAGCAGACCAAAGAACAGGAATACGGAGATATCGCCTAAGCCGACATAACCGTAGGGCTTACTGCCCATGGTGTAAGCAATCGCCGCGATAATGGCAAGAATACCCAAACCGATGAAGGTGATGATGCTTTCTGGCGAGCTCAGCGCGTAAAACACCAAAACCAAGCCCGAGATGGCGGTAAGCACGATATTAAAAATGATCGCCTGTTTCATCTGTTTGGCACTAACGGCACCGGTCTGCATCGCACGCTGTGGACCTAAACGGTTTTCATTGTCGGTGCCTTTTACTGCATCGCCATAGTCGTTGGCTAAGTTCGATAGAATCTGCAATAAGGTTGCCGTAGCAAAGGCCATGATTGCGATGGTCAAAGAGAAATGACCGGCTGAGTATGCAAGTACGCTACCAGTTAAAATAGACACCAGAGCGAGAGGCAATGTTTTAGGGCGAGCGGCTTCAAGCCAGATCTGCAAAGATTGTTTCATGGAAATTTCGTGCTAGTAACCAATGTGCCCAGTATAAGCACAAAGCAGCAGATACGCTATTGACCTAAAACAAGGCAGGCATGACTGTTGGTACGTATCTGAGAATAATCTTTACGCAAATGCCCGAAAAACAAAAAGGCTACCTCTTTCGAGATAGCCTTTAAAATCAAGGTGAAATCTGAGTTTACAGAATAAAGCGACTTAGGTCTTCGTTTTCGATCGTATCGCCTAAACGTTCTTTAACGTAAGCTGCATCAATCACAAACTTAGCACCAGATTGCTCTGCTGCATCGTAAGAGATTTCGTCCATCAGACGTTCCATCACGGTATGTAGACGACGAGCACCAATGTTTTCTGTGGTTTCGTTTACCGTCCATGCCGCTTCTGCGATTTGCGTGATACCGTCTTCGGTAAATTCGATATCGACGTTTTCTGTCTTCATCAGCGCAATGTATTGTTCAGTCAGCGACGCTTTAGGCTCAGTCAAAATACGTTTGAAGTCGTGGCTGCTCAGTGCTTCCAATTCCACACGGATTGGCAGACGGCCTTGCAGTTCTGGAATGAGATCAGATGGCTTGGCAACTTGGAATGCTCCGGATGCAACAAACAGAATGTGGTCTGTTTTTACCATGCCGTGTTTTGTCGAAACGGTACTGCCTTCAATCAGAGGAAGTAAGTCACGTTGCACACCTTCACGAGACACGTCCGGGCCAGAGCTTTCGCCGCGCTTACAAATCTTGTCGATTTCATCAATGAAAACAATACCGTTGTTTTCTACGTTGAAAATCGCGGCTTCTTTTAGCTCTTCTTGGTTTACAAGTTTTGCAGCTTCTTCTTCTGCCAGCGCTTTCATCGCGTCTTTGATTTTCAGCTTACGCTTTTTCTTGGTGTCGCCGGCAAGGTTTTGGAACATACCTTGTAGCTGGTTGGTCATTTCTTCCATACCAGGAGGTGCCATGATCTCCACACCCATTTGAGGCGCTGCTACATCGATTTCAATCTCTTTATCGTCTAGCTGACCTTCACGCAGTTTTTTACGGAAGATTTGGCGAGTGTTTGAGGTGTCTTCTTTCTGCTCGACTTGACCCCAGCTATCGCGTGCTGGTGGCAGTAGTGCATCTAGAATGCGCTCTTCAGCTTGCTCTTCCGCGCGGAATTTTACTTTTTCCATCGCTTGTTGGTGGGTCATCTTCACAGCGACATCAGTCAGGTCACGAATGATGGTTTCGACTTCTTTACCAACATAGCCCACTTCGGTGAACTTTGTTGCTTCGACTTTGATGAATGGCGCATTGGCTAGTTTAGCAAGACGACGAGCGATCTCTGTCTTACCAACACCAGTTGGACCAATCATCAGAATGTTCTTCGGTGTGACTTCGACGCGCAAGCTTTCTTCTAGCTGCATGCGGCGCCAGCGGTTACGAAGGGCAATCGCAACCGAACGTTTTGCTTTGTCTTGACCAATGATGTGACGGTTCAGTTCATGAACGATTTCGCGAGGGGTCATTTCAGACATATTCTTTCCTTACTTCGTTACGATTACGCGGCTGGGGTTTCAGGCTCTGCAGTTGAGTCTAGCTCTTCTACGGTGTGGTGATGGTTGGTGAATACACAGATATCACCAGCGATGTTCAGTGCCTTTTCCGCGATTTCACGTGCATCTAAGTCAGTATTTTCTAAAAGTGCAGTTGCGGCTGCTTGTGCGTATGCACCACCAGAACCAATTGCAATCAAATCATTTTCTGGCTGAACGACATCGCCGTTACCAGTGATGATGAGTGATGCTGTTTCGTCTGCAACAGCAAGTAACGCTTCTAATTTGCGAAGAGCTCGGTCGCTGCGCCAGTCTTTTGCCAGTTCTACGGCTGCTTTCGTCAGATGGCCCTGGTGCATTTGCAGTTTGCTTTCAAAGCGTTCAAATAGGGTGAAGGCGTCCGCTGTACCGCCAGCAAAGCCAGCAAGCACTTTATTGTTGTATAGGCGGCGAACTTTGCGCGCGTTACCTTTCATGACGGTATTGCCTAGAGATACTTGGCCATCACCCGCGATGACGACTTTGTTATTTCGACGTACAGATACAATGGTAGTCACAGTCGACCTCTTAATTATTTCTCTTTGGATTTAATTCAGTATATGGGGGAGAGGAACTTGGGATTCAAGGGGAGGGCGTTTTTCACATTTGCTAACGCTGATGATGCCAATAACACGCGAGGAATAAAAAAGACCAACAGCGAATGCGGTTGGTCTTTGTGAGATTAGAAGTTTTCTTTCCAAATTGCGCACGGTTCGATTTTCGCGCGTTGCAACTTGTGGCGATCTTTCTCTGCATCGCGTTTGAACTTGTACGGGCCAAGTACAACACGATACCAAGAGCTGCCTTCTTTCTTACGAATTTTGCTCGAAAGACCTTGGAAAGCAATAGCCAGCTTTCGCTCTTCGGCCTGCGCTTGGGTTTTGTAAGCGCCACACTGCATTACGTATGGGATTTTAGATACTTCGATTTCTTTAGCGACGACTTCCACTTCTCGCTTGGGTAAAGATTCGACGTATTCCCACTTCTCTTCAGGTGGTGGTGGCAAATCCTTTTTCGGCTTTGGCTTACTGACGGTCGTGGTAGGTTGTTGCACCACGGGTGGTTTCGGTTCTGGGTCGTTACTTAATAAATACAGACCATAGCCAAAACCGCCCACAAGCAAGATTGCAAGTAGACCACTACGCCAAGGTTTTCTTTTGGGAGGTTGTTTTTTTGTCGACTTTTTTGGAGCGCCTCGCCCCCGTCTCACATAATCTCTGTTTGCCACGGTTACTTCTGGTCATCAAGGATTCTTCCAAATATGTTAATCCAGAACGGGTCGAGAAAACACCCTATTGATGTAATCTTGATAGCTACGTATCAGATAGAGAAGACAAAAAGCGGCACCAATGGGCACCGCTTATCGTTAGTTTACATGATAGGTCGCGTTGGACTACCGAGCGCTTAGGCGCGTTGCGGTGGCGCTGCGCTACCACGGACAACAAGCTTAGTTTCTAGTAAGCGTGAACCTGAATGAACGTCATGGCCTTTAAGGAGTTCGAGCATCATAAGCATCGCTTGGCGGCCAATTTCATAACGAGGTTGAGAAATGGTTGTTAACGGTGGATCGCAGTATTGAGCAAAGTTGATATCATCGAAACCAACCACTGACAAATCTTGCGGAACGCGCAGACCGAGTCGTTTGGCTTCTTGGATTGCGCCGATTGCCATGGTGTCGCAGTGGCAGAAAATCGCAGTTGGTGGCTCTGGAAGTTCTAGCAACTTACGTACAGCTTTCGCGCCGCCGTCAAAAGAAAACTCAGTGATAACACTGTATTGTGGGTCTTTACTAATCCCCGCGCGACGCAAGGCTTGTTGATAACCTTGCTGGCGGAACTGGCACAATACCGCTGTGTCTGGCCCTGAAATTTGTGCTATGCGTTTATGGCCAAGTTGAGTTAGGTAATTGACCGCTTCAAAAGCAGACGTTAGGTTGTCAATGTGCACGGTTGGTAATTCTAGCTCTGGCGCAAACTCACAAGCCATGACCATTGGTGGCAGGTTTTTCTGTTCTGGCTTGCTGACATCAAATGGCAGGTCGGTACCAAGCAGTAACATGCCATCGGCTTGTTTGGTGAACACTAGATTCACAAACGAGCTTTCACGCTTTTTCTGCTGGCCGCTGTCACCGAGCAGTACGAGGTAGCCATGTTCCATAGCTGCGTCTTCGATACCACGAATGATTTCAGAAAAGTAAGGATCACAGATGTCAGGAACGATGGTAACAATCGTTTTTGATTCGTTTCTACGTAGATTACGCGCTAATGAATTTGGAGAATAGCCCGCTTCAAGGACGGCATCTTCGACTCTTTTTCTTGTTGAAGAAGAGACTTTTTCTGGATTCATTAATGCTCGAGATACCGTAGCTGTCGACACTCCCGCAAGCTGGGCAACATCCTTCATTGTCGCCATAGTGTTTAACCTCTCAAATTTTTGCCAAGATGACGTTATTCCCTGTCAGAAGTCGTAGGTTTTTATCACTGGTAATCAGTGCCTATCTAATCACGTTGTTAGTGGTTATTTTTAGGGAGTAGGCGATAAAGCATCGCTTGGCTACTGCTTCAAATTTTGGGAATAGTCATTGTTTTAATCTAAGCCTATGGGGTAAACCCACTTTAGACTTTGCTAATTTGGATAGTCTATTCATTTCTATCGGGAAAGTTACGGTCTGTTTAACAAAAATTGCAATCTTGATGTGAGTCTCATCACATTAAAAGGTAATTCATTACATAGTTAAACGTTTGCTAGCTGAGATCTTGTGGTTCTATGTCTAAATTCCAGCGAACTTTTTTGGCATTAGGCAACAACTCAATAGCAGGTTTGGCACTGGTTAATAACTTTTGCATTAATGAACGGTGCTGGGTTTGGAGTAACAGCTGCCAACGGTATTTGCCTGCGCGTTTGGCGAGAGGCGATGGTGTTGGACCAAGCACCATGCAGGTGTCGTCAAACAAAGGGTGTGATTCTAAGGTAAAGCGAACTTGGCGCAGAAAGTCTTCTACGATCTCGCTCTTATTCGCTTCGGCTTTAAATAGAGTCAGGAAACTGTACGGTGGCAACTGCGCCAGTTTACGTTCCTCTAATGCCGTCATAGCGAAGTGTCGGTAGTCTTTTTCCAATAAGGCTTGCAACAAACTGTGCTCAGGATGGTGAGTCTGTAAAACCACTTCCCCCGGCTTACTTGCACGTCCGGCTCGCCCTGCGACTTGAATGAATAACTGCGCTAATCTTTCGGAGGCGCGGAAGTCGCTACTATATAGAGAGCCATCAACATCTAGCAAGGCAACGAGCGTTACATTGGGGAAATGGTGTCCCTTAGCTAACATTTGAGTGCCAATTAAAATTTGATATTCACCCTTGCGGATGGAGTCCAGCGCATCTTCTAAACTGCCTTTGCGGCGCGTGCTATCTCTGTCGATACGGATGGCTTTGTATTCGGGGAACAGTTGTGCCAATTGTTGTTCTAACTGTTCGGTACCGACACCAACGGTAACCAGTTGAGTTGAACCACAGCCCTGACACTGATGAATCACTGGTTGCTGCGAGCCACAATGGTGGCAGCGAATCTCATTGCTGTATTGGTGGAAGGTGTAATAAGCATCACAACGTTTGCATTCGGCAATCCAACCACATTCATGGCACATGAGAGCAGGGGAGAAACCACGACGGTTAAGAAACAGCATCACCTGATTGCCTGCTTTAAGGTGTTTGCGCATTTCCGCAATCAATGGGGCAGATAAACCACTTTCTAAATACTGACCTTTGACGTCGAGCACTTTATTAGAAGTAGGAACCGCAGAGCCTGCGCGTTGGGTCAGGGTTAAATGGTGATACTTGCCTGACAAGGCATTGTGCAATGTCTCCAGTGCAGGTGTAGCTGAGCCCAGAACAATCGGAACTTGTTCTTTATGGGCGCGCATTACAGCAACATCGCGTGCATGATAACGCAAGCTATCTTGCTGTTTGTAAGAGGTGTCATGTTCCTCGTCCACAATGATAATCCCGAGATCAGCAAAAGGCGCGAGTAGGGCAGATCGTGTGCCGATAATGATTCCGGCCGCTTTGTCGCGTGCAGAAAGCCACGCATTCAGACGTTCCGTCTCGTTTAATCCGGAGTGGATAACGTCAACTGGCACATTAAAACGGCGTTTAAAGCGGTTGATGGTTTGTGGTGTTAAGCCAATCTCTGGTACTAAAACCAAGGCTTGTTTACCTTTCTCTAAGACCGGCTTGATCAGGTTGAGGTACACTTCTGTCTTACCTGAGCCCGTGACGCCTTCTAATAAATAGCAGGCAAAACCTGTTTGGCTATTTACGCTCGCAATAGCTAGCGCTTGTTCGTGGTTGAGCTTTGGCTTCTCGACGTCGCATTCAACGTGCTGTCCCCACTGGGTGATTGCAGGCTTCTTCTCGATACGTTCAATCCAGCCTTTATCTTCTAAAGACTTTAGTACAGTTGAGGTTATCTCTTGGTCGACAAATTCCTGGTGAGGCAAAGCGCCGTTAACCAACATTTGCAAGACCTTCTGTTGTTTGATCGCTCGACGATCAAGCCCTTGCATCAGCTTGTCTTTACCGGATTCGGTAATTTGCCACTCTTGTAGCGTCGCAAAATCTGCAGGCTTTCCTTTACGCAGAGCTGCTGGCATCGCATTGTGTAGCGTATCTCCAAGTGGGTATTGGTAGAACTGGCTGCACCAAATCAGCAACGAATAAAGCTTTTCAGGCCATACCGGCTGAGAATCAAGAACTGCTTTGATTGGCTTGAGTTGATCTTTGGGGAAATCCGAGTGATTAACCATCGCGGTGACGATGCCAACTAACGTTTGACGTCCAAAAGGTACGGATACGCGCCCGCCAATGATAGGAAACAGGTGTCCTGGGATGGCATAGTCAAATTGTTTGTCGAGAGGTACGGGCAGTGCCACTCTAGCAATGGATGGACGCATAGATTCATAGCTATATAAAAGAAGAAAGGACTGTAGAGTTTATTAAAATCGTCCCAGGAATACGAGTCAACCTACGGAGTGTGTTCGGAAATATACTAATATCACCGGATTGGTGAAAAAAGTGGCGAAAAAATTGCCATACGTATTGATCCTATCTAGGGGATTCATTACTATATCGCGCCTTGAGATATGGCTTCAGCAACTGGTTGGTGCGGTATCCCATTTTATTATTAATTGCGTGTGGTGTGCGGCTTAGATTCGTATAGCGACACGGCCTACTATTGAGGTTATCCCATGAAAGCTGGTATCCACCCAGAATACAAAGCAGTAAACGCTACTTGTTCTTGCGGCAACTCTTTCGAGTTCAACTCTACTCTAGGTAAAGAGTCTATCCACCTAGACGTATGTGACAAGTGTCACCCATTCTACACTGGTAAGCAACGTATCGTTGATACAGGCGGCCGTGTTGATCGCTTCAACAAGCGTTTCGGTGCACTATCAAGCGGTAAGAAATAATAGCAACTGCTATTACGATTACAGTTTAGAAAAGGACGCTTCGGCGTCCTTTTTGTTTATGGCCCATTGTGCAGGTGACCATAAAACAGCAAGTTAAAAATAGTTTCGATTATTTTTCATTCAGCCCTTGCAACCTAAAGTGTGATCTGTATAATGCGTCGCACTGGTTAAGCCAGTTGTGAACCAATGAGCAGTGAGGAGCTAACTTCCTTCTAGGACTGTTAGGTAATGTAGACTCAGCTTATGTTCGCGGTTAATACAATTAGCTATCTTTTCTTCGGAAAAACTATCCCCAAAGGTGACTTTGGCACGTAGGGATTGTTAATCGAAAATTAACTGACAATGCGTCCTAATCTTGGATGCTACGGTTTCACATAAATCAATCGGCATTCTCTCGTCTTGACGAGTTTGAGTGGCGATATTGTTTGTGTAATTTTTAAAATTGGAGCTCTGTCTCATGCAGAACCAACGTATCCGTATCCGCCTAAAAGCTTTCGATTACAAACTAATCGATGCTTCTACAGCGGAAATCGTTGAAACAGCTAAGCGCACTGGCGCACAGGTTCGTGGTCCAATCCCACTACCAACTCGTAAAGAGCGTTTCACAGTTCTTATCTCTCCACACGTTAACAAGAAAGCACGTGACCAGTACGAAATCCGTACTCACAAGCGTCTAATCGACATCGTTGAGCCAACAGACAAAACTGTTGATGCTCTAATGCGTCTAGACCTTGCTGCGGGCGTTGACGTTCAAATTAGCCTAGGTTAAGGGAGATTAGAAGTATGATTGGTCTAATCGGTCGTAAAGTGGGCATGACCCGCGTATTTACTGAAGAAGGCGTTTCTATCCCAGTAACTGTTGTTGAAGTTGAAGCTAACCGTGTTTCTCAAGTGAAAACTCTTGAAACTGATGGCTACGCTGCAATTCAGGTTACAGCTGGTTCTAAGAAAGCTAACCGCGTAAACAAAGCTGAAGCAGGTCACTTTGCTAAAGCTGGCGTTGAAGCTGGTCGCGGTCTTTGGGAATTCCGTTTAGAAAACGGCGAAGAGTTCGAAGTTGGTGCTGAACTAACTGTTGAACTATTCAACGAAACTAAGAAAGTAGACGTTACTGGTACATCTAAGGGTAAAGGTTTCCAAGGCGCTGTTAAGCGTTGGAACTTCCGTACTCAAGATATGACTCACGGTAACTCATTGTCTCACCGTGCTCCTGGTTCTATCGGTCAATGTCAGACTCCAGGTCGCGTATTTAAAGGCAAGAAAATGGCAGGTCACATGGGTGCTGAGCGTGTAACGACTCAAAACCTAGAGATCGTACGTGTTGACGCTGAGCGCAACCTGCTTCTTATTAAAGGTGCAGTCCCAGGCGCAACTGGCGGCAACGTGATCGTTAAACCAGCTGTTAAAGCATAACGTCTCAGGAGTAAGTAATGGAACTAATGGTTAAAGGTGCTGATGCACTAACTGTTTCCGAAACTACTTTCGGACGTGAGTTTAACGAAGCTCTTGTACACCAAGTAGTTGTTGCGTACGCAGCAGGTGCTCGTCAAGGTACACGTGCTCAAAAAACACGTTCAGAAGTATCTGGCGGTGGCGCTAAGCCATGGCGTCAAAAAGGTACTGGTCGCGCTCGCGCTGGTACAATTCGTAGCCCAATCTGGCGTACAGGTGGTGTTACTTTTGCTGCGAAACCACAAGATCACAGCCAAAAAGTAAACAAAAAAATGTACCGCGGTGCTATGAAGAGCATTCTTTCTGAGCTTGTTCGTCAAGAGCGTCTAATCGTTGTTGATAACTTCTCAGTTGAAGCACCAAAGACTAAAGAGCTAGTTGCTAAGCTGAAAGAGCTTGAGCTAACTGACGCTCTAATCGTGACTAGCGAAGTAGATGAGAATCTATTCCTAGCTGCTCGTAACCTATACAAAGTTGACGCACGTGATGTTGCTGGTATCGATCCAGTATCTCTAATCGCGTTTGACAAAGTTGTAATGACTGCAGAAGCAGTTAAGCAAGTAGAGGAAATGCTAGCATGATCACTGAAGAGCGTATCCTAAAAGTTCTACGTGCACCGCACATCTCTGAAAAAGCAACTATGGCAGCTGAGAAAGCGAACACTATCGTTTTCAAAGTAGCTAAAGATGCAACTAAAAAAGAGATCAAAGCAGCTGTAGAAAAGCTATTTGAAGTTGAAGTTAAGTCTGTAAATACTCTTATCACTAAGGGTAAGACCAAACGTCAAGGTCTACGCCAAGGTCGCCGCAGCGACGTTAAGAAAGCGTACGTTACTTTGAAAGAAGGTCAAGATCTTGACTTTGTTGGCGGCGCGGAATAACAGGAGTAGTTAAAAATGGCTATTGTTAAATGTAAGCCGACTTCCCCTGGTCGTCGTCACGTTGTTAAAGTTGTTAACGCTGACCTACACAAGGGCAAGCCATACGCACCTCTTCTAGAGAAAAACTCTAAGAATGGCGGTCGTAACAACAACGGTCGTATCACAGTACGTCACATCGGCGGTGGTCACAAGCATCACTACCGTGTAATTGACTTCAAACGTACTAAAGACGGTATCCCAGCGACAGTTGAGCGTCTAGAATACGATCCAAACCGTAGCGCAAACATTGCTCTAGTTCTTTACAAAGACGGTGAGCGTCGCTACATCCTAGCACCTAAAGGTGTTGTAGCTGGTGATGTTATTCAGTCTGGTGTTGATGCACCAATCAAAGCTGGTAACACTCTACCAATGCGTAACATCCCAGTAGGTTCAACTGTACACAATGTTGAACTTAAACCTGGTAAAGGTGGTCAGCTAGCTCGTTCGGCTGGTGCTTACGCTCAAATCGTTGCTCGCGACGGTGCGTACGTAACTATCCGTCTACGTTCTGGCGAAATGCGCAAAGTTCTTTCTGAAGGCCGTGCAACAATCGGTGAAGTTGGTAACTCTGAGCACATGCTACGTGAACTTGGTAAAGCTGGTGCTTCACGCTGGCGCGGCGTACGTCCAACCGTACGTGGTGTAGTGATGAACCCGGTTGATCACCCACACGGTGGTGGTGAAGGTCGTACTTCTGGTGGCCGTCATCCAGTATCTCCTTGGGGTATGCCAACTAAAGGCTTCAAGACTCGTAAGAACAAACGCACTGACAAGTACATCGTACGTCGTCGTAACAAGTAATCTATATAAAGAGGAATCGCCATGCCACGTTCTCTCAAGAAAGGTCCTTTTATTGACCTACACTTGCTGAAGAAGGTAGAGAAAGCGGTGGAAAGCGGAGACAAAAAGCCTATTAAGACTTGGTCCCGTCGTTCAATGATCATCCCTACGATGATCGGTTTGACCATCGCTGTCCATAATGGTCGTCAGCACGTACCAGTATTTGTAACTGATGAAATGATCGGTCACAAACTGGGTGAATTCGCACCAACACGTACTTACCGCGGTCACGCTGCGGATAAGAAAGCTAAGAAGCGCTAAGGAGTAGATAATGGAAGCAATTGCTAAACATAACTTTGCTCGCATTTCGCCTCAGAAAGCTCGCTTAGTTGCGGATCTAATCCGTGGTAAATCTGTTGACCAAGCTCTAGAAATCCTAACGTTCAGCAACAAAAAAGCTGCTGCACTAGTTAAGAAAGTTCTAGAGTCTGCTATCGCTAACGCGGAGCACAACGAAGGTGCAGATATTGACGATCTGAATGTCGCAAAAATCTTTGTAGATGAAGGCCCAACCATGAAGCGTATTATGCCTCGTGCTAAAGGTCGTGCGGATCGTATCTTGAAGCGTTCAAGCCACATCACTGTTGTTGTAGCAGATCGCTAGAGACTAGGAGAGTAAGCAATGGGTCAAAAAGTACATCCAAATGGTATTCGTCTAGGCATCGTTAAGCCTTGGAATGCTACATGGTTTGCTAACACCAAAGATTTCGCTGACAACCTAGACGGCGACTTCAAGGTACGTCAGTTCCTTACAAGTGAACTGAAAAAAGCGTCTCTATCACGTATCGTTATCGAGCGTCCTGCTAAGAGCATCCGTGTGACTATTCACACTGCTCGTCCAGGCGTTGTTATCGGTAAGAAAGGTGAAGACGTTGAGAAGCTACGCGCAGCTGTAGCTAAAATTGCAGGTGTACCAGCGCAAATTAACATCGCTGAAGTACGTAAGCCTGAACTAGATGCGCAACTTGTTGGTGACAGCATCGCGTCTCAGCTAGAGCGTCGTGTTATGTTCCGTCGTGCTATGAAGCGCGCAGTACAAAACGCTATGCGTCTAGGCGCTAAAGGTATCAAAGTGGAAGTAAGCGGTCGTCTAGGCGGCGCTGAAATCGCACGTTCAGAGTGGTACCGTGAAGGCCGTGTGCCTCTACACACTCTACGTGCTGACATTGATTACGCAACTTCTTCGGCTCACACTCAATACGGTGTGATCGGCATTAAAACTTGGATCTTCAAAGGTGAAATCCTAGGTGGAATGCCAGCAGCTAACGCTGTAGAGCCTAAAGGCGACAAGCCTAAGAAGCAGCGTAAAGGCCGTAAGTAAGGAGTCGACAGATGCTACAACCTAAACGTACTAAGTTCCGTAAGGTTCAGACTGGTCGTAACCGTGGTCTAGCTAAAGGTACTGATGTAAGCTTCGGCGAATTCGGTCTTAAAGCTGTTGGCCGTGGTCGTCTAACTGCTCGTCAAATCGAAGCGGCACGTCGTGCAATGACACGTCACGTTAAGCGTCAAGGTAAAATCTGGATCCGTGTGTTCCCAGACAAACCAATCACAGAAAAACCACTAGAAGTTCGTCAAGGTAAGGGTAAAGGTAACGTTGAGTACTGGGTAGCCCAAATCCAACCTGGTAAGGTTATGTACGAAATGGGTGGTGTACCTGAAGAATTGGCACGTGAAGCGTTCCGTCTAGCGGCACGTAAACTGCCTTTCAAAACTACATTTGTAACTAAGCAGGTGATGTGATGAAAGCACAAGATCTACGCGAGAAAAGCGTTGAAGAGCTTAACGCTGAGCTAATGAATTTGCTACGTGAACAGTTCAACTTGCGCATGCAAGCTGCAACTGGTCAACTACAGCAAACTCATACTCTGAAAGCTGTACGCCGTGATATCGCACGTGTGAAAACTGTTTTGACTGAGAAGGCAGGCGCATAATGAGCGAAGTAAAACGTACTCAACAAGGTCGTGTTGTTAGCGACAAGATGGACAAGTCTATCACTGTTGCAATCGAACGTTTCGTAAAACACCCAATTTACGGTAAGTTCGTTAAACGTACGACTAAAGTACACGCACATGACGAAAACAACGAGTGTGGCATTGGCGACACTGTTGAAATCGCAGAGTGTCGTCCACTGTCTAAGACTAAGTCTTGGACTTTGGTGAAAGTTGTAGAAAAGGCGAAGATGTAATCTTCACTCTTCTATGATAAGAAACGGCTCCAAAAATATTTTTGGAGCCGTTTATTTTTTGACTACCCAATCACAGAAAAGGGTGGTACAATTCGCGTCCCTTATAAAGAGGCAGCCCGACCCGTGATGGGTCTAGTTATTAATATTTAGCGGAGCACTAACATGATCCAAATGCAAAGTATGCTGGACGCAGCTGATAACTCAGGCGCACGCAGCGTAATGTGTATTAAGGTTCTGGGTGGCTCACACCGCCGTTATGCACATATCGGTGACGTCATCAAAGTTACTGTTAAGGAAGCAATTCCTCGCGGTAAAGTTAAAAAAGGTGACGTTATGAAGGCGGTTGTAGTGCGCACCCGTAAAGGCGTACGTCGTCCTGACGGTTCTGTCATTCGCTTCGACCGAAATGCTTGCGTACTGTTGAATAACACTACTGAGCAACCAATCGGTACACGTATCTTTGGTCCTGTGACACGCGAACTTCGTGGCGATAAGTTCATGAAGATCGTTTCACTGGCTCCAGAAGTTCTGTAAGGAGCACGTAGAAATGGCAGCTAAAATCCGTCGTAATGACGAAGTAATCGTTCTTGCTGGTAAAGACAAAGGCAAGAAAGGTAAAGTAACTAAGGTCCTAGCAACTGGTAAAGTTATCGTTGAAGGTATCAACCTTGTTAAGAAACACCAGAAACCTGTTCCTGCACTAGGTATCCAAGGCGGTATCGTAGAGCAAGAAGCAGCAATCGATGTTTCTAACGTGGCTATCTTTAATGCAGCTACTGGTAAAGCTGACCGTATCGGTTTCCGTTTTGAAGACGGCAAAAAAGTTCGTTTCTTCAAGTCTAACGGCGAAACCGTTTCTAACTAATAGAAGTAATTTGGAGTTCTACTATGGCGAAACTGCATGATTACTACAAGTCGTCTGTAGTCGCTGAACTGACCAAACAGTTCAGTTACACAAGCGTCATGCAAGTCCCTAGAATCGAGAAAATCACCCTAAACATGGGTGTTGGTGAAGCAATCAACGATAAGAAACTGCTAGAAAACGCAGCATCTGATATGGCAACGATCTCTGGTCAAAAGCCACTTATCACTAAAGCGCGTAAATCTGTTGCAGGTTTCAAAATCCGTGAAGGCTACCCTATCGGTTGTAAAGTAACCTTGCGTGGCGAACGTATGTGGGATTTTCTTGAGCGTTTGATTAACATCGCTCTTCCACGTGTACGTGACTTCCGTGGTGTTAGCGCTAAGTCTTTTGACGGTCGCGGTAACTACAGCATGGGCGTTCGCGAGCAAATCATCTTCCCGGAAATCGACTTTGATAAAGTTGATCGTGTACGCGGTCTAGACATCACTATTACGACGTCTGCTGGTACTGATGAGGAAGGCCGTGCTCTGCTGGCTGCCTTTAACTTCCCATTCCGTAAGTAAGGTGAAGGGTTACTGTTATGGCTAAACAATCAATGAAAGCACGTGAAGCTAAACGTGCAAAGCTAGTAGCTAAGTTCGCTGAAAAGCGTGCAGCGCTAAAAGCTATCATCAGCGATGTAAACGCATCTGAAGAAGATCGTTGGAACGCAGTTCTTACACTGCAATCTCTTCCACGTGATTCAAGTGCATCACGTCAGCGCAACCGTTGTAACCAAACTGGTCGTCCACACGGTTACCTACGTAAGTTCGGTCTAAGCCGTATTAAGGTTCGTGAAGCTTGCATGAAAGGCGAGATTCCGGGTCTTCGTAAGGCTAGCTGGTAATTGCCACTTAATCATTTGGAGTAAATCATATGAGCATGCAAGATCCGATTTCGGATATGCTGACCCGCGTTCGTAACGGTCAGGCAGCAAACAAAGTTGCTGTTAAAATGCCTTCTTCAAAGCTTAAAGTTGCAATTGCTGCACTACTAAAAGCTGAAGGTTACATCGTTGACTTCGCTGTTGAAGGCGAAGCAAAACCTGAGCTAGAAGTAACTCTTAAGTACTTCCAAGCTAAACCAGTAATCGAGCAACTTAAACGTGTTTCTCGTCCAGGTCTACGTGTTTACAAGAAGAAAGATGAACTTCCTTCTGTAATGGGTGGTCTTGGTATTGCTATCGTTTCTACTTCCAAGGGTCTTATGTCAGACCGCGCTGCACGTAAAGCAGGTCTTGGTGGTGAAATCATCTGCTACGTAGCTTAATAGGAGTAGAATATGTCTCGTGTTGCTAAAGCACCTGTCGCTATTCCAGCTGGCGTAGAGGTGAAACTAAACGGCCAAGAAATCACTGTAAAAGGTGCTAAAGGCGAACTAACTCGCGTACTAAACGACGCTGTAGTTATCGCTCAGGAAGAAAACAACCTAACTTTCGGTCCTAAAGAAGGTGTTGCTAACGCTTGGGCACAAGCAGGTACTGCTCGTGCACTAGTTAACAACATGGTTGTTGGTGTTACTGAAGGCTTTACTAAGAAGCTAACTCTTAAAGGTGTTGGTTACCGTGCTGCTATCAAAGGCAACGCTGTAGGTCTAACACTAGGCTTCTCACACCCAGTTGAGCACGAGTTGCCAGCGGGTATCAAAGCTGAATGTCCAAGCCAAACTGAAATCGTGATTACTGGTTGTGACAAACAACTAGTTGGTCAAGTTGCGGCTGACATTCGTTCTTACCGTCAACCTGAGCCTTACAAAGGTAAAGGTGTTCGTTACGCAGATGAAAATGTGCGTACTAAAGAAGCTAAGAAGAAGTAAGGTAACACTATGGATAAGAAAGCATCTCGCATCCGTCGTGCTACACGCGCACGTCGTAAGATTGCAGAACTGGGTGCGACTCGCCTAGTTGTACACCGTACTCCTCGTCACGTGTACGCACAGGTTATCGCGGCTAACGGCTCTGAGGTTATCGCAGCAGCTTCTACTGTAGAAAAAGCGATCCGTGAGCAAGTGAAATACACTGGTAACGTTGATGCAGCTAAAGCAGTAGGTAAAGCTGTTGCAGAACGCGCTCTTGAAAAAGGCGTAACTGCAGTTGCATTTGATCGTTCTGGTTTCCAATACCACGGTCGAGTAGCGGCGCTAGCAGAATCTGCTCGCGAAGCTGGTCTGAAATTCTAAGGTAGGGTTGGAAGATGGCTAAAGAACAACAAGTTCAAGCGAATGATTTGCAAGAAAAGCTAATCGCAGTTAACCGTGTTTCTAAAACGGTTAAAGGCGGTCGAATCATGAGCTTCACTGCACTAACAGTAGTTGGTGACGGTAATGGTCGTGTAGGTTTCGGTTACGGCAAAGCTCGTGAAGTACCTGCAGCGATCCAAAAAGCAATGGAAAAAGCGCGTCGTAACATGACTACGATCGCTCTAAACGAAGGCACTCTTCACCACCCAGTGAAAGGTCGCCACTCGGGCTCTAAAGTTTACATGCAGCCTGCAGCAGAAGGTACTGGTGTTATCGCAGGTGGTGCGATGCGTGCAGTACTAGAAGTTGCTGGTGTACACAACGTACTATCTAAAGCATACGGTTCAACGAACCCTATCAACATCGTTCGTGCAACGATCGATGCACTAGGTAGCATGAAGTCGCCAGAAATGGTTGCTGCTAAACGTGGTCTAACTGTTGAAGCTATTTCGGAGTAAGAACACCATGGCAACTATTAAAGTAACTCAAACTAAAAGCTCAATTGGCCGCCTACCAAAGCACAAAGCTACTTTGCGTGGTCTAGGTCTTCGTAAAATCAACCACACAGTAGAACTTGAAGATACTCCGTGCGTACGCGGTATGATCAACAAGGTTTACTACATGGTTAAAGTTGAGGAGTAATCAGAATGCGTTTGAATACTCTTGCACCGGCTGCTGGCTCTAAACATGCTCCTAAGCGTGTAGGCCGTGGTATCGGTTCTGGCCTAGGTAAAACTGGTGGCCGTGGTCACAAAGGTCAAAAATCACGTTCTGGCGGTAAAGTTCGTCCAGGTTTCGAAGGCGGTCAGATGCCTCTGAAACAACGTCTACCAAAATTCGGTTTCACTTCTCGTAAGAGCCTAGTGTCTGCTGAAGTTCGTCTAGCTGAGCTAGCGAAAGTTTCTGGTGACGTGGTTGATCTAAACAGCCTTAAAGCTGCTAACATCATCACTAAGAACATCGAATTCGTTAAAGTTGTTCTTTCTGGTGAAATTAACAAAGCAGTGACTGTTAAAGGTCTACGTGTGACTAAAGGCGCTAAAGCTGCAATCGAAGCTGCAGGCGGTAAAATCGAGGAATAATCTCGAGGAACGAGGTACAGATGGCTAAGAAACCAGGACAAGATTTTCGTAGTGCTCAGAGCGGCTTAAGTGAACTAAAGTCGCGCTTGTTATTCGTAATTGGTGCACTTTTAGTATTCCGAGCCGGCTCTTTTGTGCCGATTCCTGGTATTGACGCTGCTGTACTTGCCGATTTGTTCGAACAGCAAAAAGGTACCATCGTTGAAATGTTTAACATGTTCTCCGGTGGTGCTCTTGAGCGTGCATCTATATTAGCATTGGGCATCATGCCGTATATTTCGGCATCTATTGTTGTCCAATTGCTAACTGTAGTTCATCCAGCGTTAGCTGAACTCAAAAAAGAGGGTGAAGCAGGCCGTCGTAAGATCAGCCAATACACACGCTACGGCACGCTTGTACTTGCAACCTTCCAGGCTATAGGTATCGCAACAGGCTTACCAAACATGGTCGACAATCTGGTTGTTATCAACCAAACCATGTTTACGCTAATTGCTACCGTAAGTTTAGTAACCGGCACCATGTTCCTAATGTGGTTAGGTGAACAAATTACAGAGCGTGGAATTGGTAACGGTATTTCGTTACTAATTTTTGCAGGTATTGTTGCTGGATTGCCTTCTGCAATCGGTCAAACAATCGAGCAAGCGCGTCAAGGTGAATTGCATGTACTTCTTCTGTTGCTAATCGCGGTATTAGCTTTTGCAGTAATTTACTTCGTTGTTTTCATGGAACGTGGTCAGCGTCGAATCGTCGTTAACTACGCGAAGCGTCAACAAGGTCGTAAAGTATTTGCTGCACAAAGTTCTCACTTACCACTTAAAATTAATATGGCAGGTGTTATTCCAGCGATTTTCGCATCAAGCATTATCCTGTTCCCAGGAACACTGGCTCAGTGGTTTGGTCAGAATGGTGAGAGCAGCGCGTTCGGTTGGTTAACTGACGTGTCTTTGGCTCTTAGCCCAGGTCAGCCATTGTATGTAATGCTATATGCAGCAGCAATTATCTTCTTCTGTTTCTTCTACACGGCGTTGGTTTTCAACCCGCGTGAAACAGCAGATAACTTGAAGAAGTCTGGTGCATTCGTACCCGGTATCCGCCCAGGTGAGCAGACAGCGAAGTACATCGATAAAGTAATGACACGTCTTACCCTTGCTGGTGCACTGTACATTACCTTTATCTGTCTGATTCCCGAGTTCATGATGGTCGCGTGGAACGTACGTTTCTACTTCGGCGGTACATCACTACTAATCGTAGTTGTTGTAATTATGGACTTTATGGCACAGGTACAGACTCATCTGATGTCTCAACAGTATGATTCTGTGTTGAAGAAAGCGAATCTGAAAGGCTACGGCCGTTAATCCGGCGGTAGACTCAGTTTCATTTACGGAGTTTAGCAATGAAAGTTCGTGCTTCCGTTAAAAAAATCTGCCGTAACTGTAAAGTAATCAAGCGTAACGGTGTCGTTCGCGTGATTTGCAGTGAGCCAAAGCACAAACAGCGCCAAGGCTAATTAGCAGAAATTTTTACTTGAAAATGAAGGTTGGGTCGAGTATATTCCTCGGCCTACCTTTTGCGTGCAAAAGAAGTAGTATTCCGCAGCGTATCCATAACGGGCTTTGCTGCGGCTAATTCTTTTATAGAAACACTTAGGAGTGAATAATGGCCCGTATAGCAGGCATTAACATTCCTGATCAGAAACACGCTGTAATCGCTCTAACGGCGATCTACGGCATCGGTAAAACTCGCTCTCAAGCTATCCTAGCTGAAGTGGGTATTGCTGAAGATGTTAAGATCAGTGAACTAACTGAAGAGCAGATCGATCAACTGCGTGATGGTGTAGCTAAGTACACTGTAGAAGGTGATCTACGTCGTGAAGTATCTATGAACATCAAGCGTCTTATGGACCTTGGCTGTTACCGTGGTCTTCGTCATCGTCGCAGTCTACCGCTACGTGGACAGCGTACTAAAACCAACGCTCGCACCCGTAAGGGTCCGCGTAAGCCGATCAAGAAATAATCGGGAAGGTAGAGTACAATGGCTAAACAACCAACTCGCGCTCGTAAGCGCGTACGCAAGCAAGTTGCAGATGGCGTTGCGCACATCCATGCTTCTTTCAATAACACAATCGTAACCATTACTGACCGTCAAGGTAACGCTCTTGCATGGGCTACTGCAGGTGGTTCTGGTTTCCGTGGTTCTCGTAAGTCTACTCCGTTCGCTGCACAGGTTGCTGCTGAGCGTTGTGCTGAAATGGCTAAAGAATACGGTCTAAAGAACTTGGAAGTTATGGTTAAGGGTCCTGGTCCAGGTCGTGAATCTACTGTTCGCGCACTGAACGCAGCTGGTTTCCGCATCACAAACATCGTTGATGCTACACCAATCCCTCATAACGGTTGTCGTCCACCTAAGAAACGTCGCGTATAACGTTTCTAGGACTATTGGAGAAGAATCATGGCAAGATATTTGGGTCCTAAGCTGAAGCTTAGCCGTCGTGAAGGCACTGACTTATTCCTTAAGTCTGGTGTTCGCGCGATCGATACCAAGTGTAAAATTGATAACGCACCAGGTGTACACGGCGCTCGTCGCGGTCGTCTATCTGAGTATGGCGTTCAGCTTCGTGAGAAGCAAAAAGTTCGTCGTATGTACGGCGTTCTAGAAAAACAATTCCGTAACTACTACAAAGAAGCTGCACGTCTTAAAGGCAACACAGGTGAGAACCTGCTTCAGCTTCTTGAAGGTCGTCTTGATAACGTAGTTTACCGCATGGGCTTTGGCGCAACTCGCGCAGAAGCACGTCAGCTAGTTAGCCACAAAGCTATCCTAGTTAACGGTAAAGTTGTAAACGTTCCTTCTTTCAAAGTAGCGGCTAATGACGTTGTTTCTATTCGCGAGAAAGCTAAACAGCAAGCTCGTATCAAAGCAGCTCTAGAAGTTGCTGAACAACGTGAAAAACCAACTTGGATTGAAGTAGATGGTGGCAAGATGGAAGGTACATTCAAGCGTATGCCTGAGCGTTCTGATCTATCAGCTGACATCAACGAACAATTGATCGTCGAGCTTTACTCTAAGTAAGGTTTAAACTAAAGAGAGGACACAATGCAGGGTTCTGTAACAGAATTTCTTAAGCCACGTCTAGTTGACATCGAACAAATCAGCTCGACTCACGCAAAAGTAACTCTTGAGCCATTAGAGCGTGGCTTTGGTCATACTCTGGGTAATGCACTTCGCCGTATTCTTCTATCTTCTATGCCTGGTTGTGCAGTGACAGAAGTAGAAATTGAAGGCGTACTTCATGAGTACAGCACTAAAGAAGGCGTACAAGAAGATATTCTTGAAATCCTTCTAAACCTTAAAGGTTTGGCAGTGCGTGTAGCTGAAGGCAAAGATGAAGTGTTCATTACTTTGAACAAATCAGGCTCGGGCCCTGTGGTTGCAGGTGACATCACCCATGACGGTGATGTAGAGATCGCTAACCCTGAACACGTTATTTGTCACCTAACGGATGACAACGCTGAAATCGCAATGCGTATTAAAGTTGAACGTGGTCGTGGTTATGTTCCAGCTTCTGCGCGTATCCATAATGAAGAAGACGAGCGTCCTATCGGTCGCCTACTAGTAGATGCTACTTACAGCCCAGTAGACAAAATTGCCTACGCTGTAGAAGCAGCTCGTGTAGAACAGCGTACTGATCTAGACAAGCTTGTTATCGATATGGAAACAAACGGTACTCTAGAACCTGAGGAAGCAATCCGTCGTGCAGCTACTATCCTAGCTGAACAATTGGATGCATTCGTAGATCTTCGTGATGTACGTGTTCCTGAGGAGAAGGAAGAGAAGCCAGAATTCGATCCGATCCTACTGCGTCCTGTAGACGATCTTGAACTAACAGTTCGCTCTGCTAACTGTCTGAAAGCAGAAGCGATTCACTACATCGGTGATCTAGTACAACGTACTGAGGTTGAGCTACTTAAAACGCCTAACCTTGGTAAAAAATCTCTTACTGAGATTAAAGACGTACTTGCGTCACGTGGTCTGTCTCTGGGCATGCGCCTAGAAAACTGGCCACCTGCATCAATCGCTGAAGATTAATCGATACTAGTTAGAAGGATTAGGTCATGCGCCATCGTAAGAGTGGTCGTCAACTCAACCGCAACAGCTCACATCGTAAAGCGATGTTTAGCAACATGGCTAGCTCTCTAGTACGTCATGAAGTTATCAAGACTACTTTGCCAAAAGCAAAAGAGCTACGTCGCGTAGTTGAGCCTTTGATTACACTAGCTAAGACTGACAGTGTTGCTAACCGTCGTCTAGCATTTGCACGTACTCGTGACAACGAAGTAGTTGCAAAACTATTTAACGAACTAGGTCCACGTTTTGCTGCTCGTCAGGGCGGTTACACTCGTATCCTAAAAGCTGGCTTCCGTGCTGGTGATAAAGCTCCAATGGCTTACATTGAGCTTGTAGATCGCCCAGCTGCTGAAGAAGCTGCTGAGTAATCAGTTCGTAAGAACGAGAAAGCCGAGCGTTAGCTCGGCTTTTTTGTATCTGTAATTTGCTCATAAATGGGAGCCTACTGTTTGTATGTTCCCATTCTTTTTACTTCTATTTCGGTGGGGATTTCGCTTAAAGCGAAATTACTTACCGCTCGTCCATAGACCGCTTAAAGACTTCAATAATCCCTCACTTGCTCCTTGCTCATTTAGGTAACCTAAAATCACTGGTGCAAATTGGCTGATCATCGATGGGTCTAGTCCTAGTGCATTAAATGCGCTTTGTACGGCACTCAAGCTTTCGATGTTACCTAACAGGCTTTGTGCACCTTTCAAGTTGGATAATCCAGGGACCAATGACTGCAATTCCGTGCTGTTTTGTTGAGACAGTTGGCTTTGAGCAAGTGCAATTAGGGCACTGCTGCCACCTGCAGCTTGTTCTGTCGAAACTGGTAGCTGACTCGTTAGTAGCTCAGTAAGAGGTGAAGATTCTGCATTTAGGCCTTGGCTTACCATATCCATAAGACCATTTTTGCTGCTCTTATCTACGACAGTGTCCAAAAACGCATGTGCGCTGCCAATATTCACTGATAGGAGAGCTAAAGTTAGGAGAGTTTTACGCATAGTACCTCCGACGGTTGAGCGATTTAACTTATTTGTTGTATTTATTTTTTGAAGGTCATCTGACTGATAACTTCTATTATTTTATAAAAAAAGCGGCGCTAATGCGCCGCTTTATGTAGGTCATTGAGAAAAGTCTCAATTATAGAATGTCTAGTAGCTCAACTTCGAATACTAGTGCTGCGAATGGAGGGATTGCAGCGCCTGCGCCACGTTCACCGTACGCAAGGTCTTGTGGGATGTATAGTTTCCACTTAGAACCTACAGGCATTAGTTGTAGAGCTTCAACCCAACCTTTAATTACGCCAGTTACTGGGAACTCAGCTGGTTGGCCGCGAGATACAGAGCTGTCGAATACTGTGCCGTCTGTTAGTTCACCGTGGTAGTGAACACGTACAGATTTATCAGCTGTTGGGATTTCGCCAGTACCTTCATTGATGATTTCGTACTGTAGGCCAGATTCAAGAACATTAACTTCTGGACGTAGAGCGTTGTCTTTTAGGAACGCTTCACCATCAGCTGCTGCTGCTTTAGCTGCTTCTTGACGAGCTGCTTCTGCGCGAGTGTGTAGCTCTTGAAGTGCATTGTTGATTTCGTCAATTTCGATTGATGGCATTTCGCCAGTCAATGCTGTTGCGATACCCGCAGCGATAGCGTCAACGCTAAGGCCTTCAAGACCAGAGCCAGCTAGTTGCTGACCCATTTGCAGACCAATGCCGTAGCTTGCTTTTTGTTCTGCAGTTTCAAATTTAATTTCAGACATGAATGTCGCTCTTATTAGGAGTGATAAAGGCAACAGGATATCAGTTTCGAGCTTAGGTTTAAATAATTGCTGCCGATTGCGTTATCTGACCATCCAGCGTGTGACTTATCTCTTACTCCAAGTGAAATTTCTGCTAATTTAAACCAAATTCCATTTTACTTTAGTTAAAACCATATACTCTCCGCGCTGGTATTTTTATACTGGTAGTAGAAGTATTAAGGGACACATCAACATGAATCGTCGCAGAAAGAAAAAGCAGCAAGTCGACTACGTCGAGTTGGTCAAACAAAAGTTCGCTGCTATCAACTGGAAGCAGCCGTTCAACAAAAGTAAGTGGTTGGAACGTGTAGAACCAATCAAGGCATTTTGGCAGCGCTTACCTAAATTCCATCAACGAGCTTTGATGGTGTTAATGCCATTATTACTTCTACTTCTGATTGTACCGTTACCGAAAAAGACGGAAGCGTTAGTCGAACAGCAGGGTGAAGTGGATAGCCAGCGTGTTGCGATCCAGTTAAATGCGCAAAGCCTGAGTCAGCAACGTACGTCGCAAAACTCGGGGCCTAAGTCAGAAGACTGGAAAGAGTACCATGTGAAGAATGGTGATACGTTAGCTCAAGTTTTTCGCAACAATCAGCTTTCTATGGCTGACCTTAGCGCCTTAGTAAAAATAGAAGGAAGCGATAAACCACTGAGCCATATCAAGCAGGGGCAACTCATCCGTTTTAAACTCTCAGAAAACGGCCAGTTAGATATGTTGCAACTGGAAAAGAGCGATCATTCGGTTATGTTCTTCCGTCTATCGGATGGCAGCTTCGGCAGAAACAAATAGTTTCCGTTGTAGATTTAAAAAAGACGCGATCATCTCGCGTCTTTTTTATTGCAGTTTTGTAGAGGTTTATTGAGTCGAATGCTTCCTGCGCATGTCTACGTGTGGAATTCCATCTTCTAAGTAACTGTCAGACATAACTTCAAATCCATGGTGAGCATAAAAATCGATAAGATGTTCTTGTGCACCAATGTCTATGGTTTTTTCGGGCCATAACGTAGAACATGCTTGGATGGCTTGTGTGATTAGCCGATGGCCTAAGCCACCACCTCGGGCTGTTTGTTTGGTTACGACTCGGCCAATACTGACGTTATCGTAAGTGGTTCCAGCTGGCAGAAGCCGAGCGCAGGCAACTAATTCATCATTGTGGTAGCCGAGTAGGTGATGAACGCCGTCAATAATATCCTTACCATCTAGCTCCGGGTACGGGCAAGTTTGCTCGACGACGAACACGTCGACGCGTAAGCGCAGCATCTCATACAGTTGTAAGGTAGTTAGTTGAGCAAAAGGCAAAGTGATCCAAGTGGTCATGTCCGTCGTCCATAATGATAGTAGAGTGCCTGAATGTACTCGCTTTTGTTTCAATACTCATTAACAATGGTTAATTTTCACTGGTCTTCCCAGAAAATCTGGCGATAATGTGCCCTCTTTTTCATCCCACCTGAGGATATTTCCCTGTGAGCAAACAAACTTTTGACCAAGTAGGCCTGAACCCAGCGCTACTAGAAACGCTGGATTCATTGAACTACACCCATATGACGCCAATTCAAGCGTTAAGCTTACCGGCGATTTTGAATCAGCGTGACGTAATTGGTCAGGGTAAAACGGGCTCGGGTAAAACAGCGGCGTTTGGTCTTGGCGTGCTATCAAATCTAAACGTAAAACGATTTCGCGTGCAGGCTTTGGTGCTGTGTCCGACTCGCGAACTGGCGGATCAAGTTGCTAAAGAAATTCGAACGCTAGGGCGTGGTATCCATAACATTAAAGTACTTACGTTGTGCGGCGGTATGCCGATGGGACCGCAAATTGGTTCGTTAGAGCATGGTGCACATATCCTTGTTGGTACTCCGGGGCGTATTCTGGATCACCTTGAGAAAGGCCGTATTAACTTGGAAGAGTTGAATACATTGGTGCTGGATGAAGCCGATCGTATGCTAGAAATGGGCTTCCAAGATGCTTTAGATGCAATTATTAATGCGGCGCCTAAACAGCGTCAGACATTGCTGTTTAGCGCCACATTCCCAGAGAAGATCGAGAAAATCGCTCAGCGTATTATGAAATCGCCAGAGATGATCAAGGTTGAATCGACTCACGATACTTCCAGCATTGCTCAATACTTCTACAAAGTAGAAGGAACTGAAGCGCGTGATGAGGCGCTAGCGAATCTTCTTTTGACTTACCAACCAGAGTCGGCGGTGGTGTTCTGTAATACGAAGAAAGAGGTTCAAAATGTTGCGGATGAATTACACCATCGTGGCTTTAGCGTGATCGATATTCACGGTGATCTTGAACAGCGTGAACGTGATCAAGCACTGGTGCAATTTGCGAACAAGAGCGTTTCTATTCTTGTGGCAACGGACGTGGCGGCACGAGGTTTGGATGTGGACAATCTTGATGCTGTGTTCAACTTTGAGCTGTCTCGTGACCCAGAAGTGCACGTGCACCGTATTGGCCGTACTGGCCGAGCAGGCAGTAAAGGTTTGGCGTTCAGCTTCTTTGGTGAAAAAGACGGTCTACGTGTTGCTCGTATCGAAGAGTACTTAGAGATGGATGTGGTACCCGCGACCTTGCCAGCGAAATCAAATCAGCAGCCATACCAAGCGAAGATGGTGACCATCAACATTGATGGCGGCAAGAAGCAAAAAGTTCGTCCTGGCGATATTCTTGGTTGTTTGACTGGCAAAAATGGCATCCCAGGTGCGCAAGTGGGCAAGATTCATTTGTTCCCTGTGCGTTCTTACGTTGCTGTGGAAAAGTCTGCCGCGAAGAAAGCATTGCAAATTATCAGTACGGGTAAGATGAAAGGGCGTCAGTTTCGAGCGCGTCTTCTTAAATAAGTCATTAGATTGAACAAAGGCTCTTCGTTGGAAGAGCCTTTTTTGTTTGGTACGTCTCTTATTCGCTGTCTTTTGCTAAACGCGCTTTAATACGGCTCAAGCTGATAGCTGTAATGCCGAGGTAAGCCGCAATTTGGCTATCGGTAATACGTTGTTCTAAATCTGGGTAGTGGTGGCAAAATAACTGATAACGTTCCTCAGGTGAATACAACAGCATGAAACGTTCTTTATTCTCTTTGTTCATCAATTGCGTTTCGAGCAATTTTAGGTAAATTGAGTGCTTTTCGGCGCGCCATTGATGTAATGCCTCGATAGGCAAACAGAATAAATGACATGCGGTCAGTGTTTCCAATAAGTACGGTGAAGGTTGATCTTTTATCACGCTTTCAAAGCCGATCACCCAGTCCTTTTCCCAATAAAACTCTTTGCTGAATTCTTTGCCTTTCTCTGTGAGATAGCTTGCGTGACATAACCCCTTCAGAATGAAGTAGATGTGTGAACTAAATTCACCTTGATGGCTAAGAATGTGTCTAGTGGGTAATTCTAACTCTTGTCCATAGACCATGAGTTGTGAGGCTTCGTCTTCTGAAAAGCCATGTTGAGTGAGATCGAAAAATACGTCGTTTTGCATGAAGGTTATCTGCAGTGAAAGGGTTAGCGCATTTGAACTATCTTAACTGCTTTGCGCAGTAACAAAAAGCGGCTCACAGAGGAGCCGCTAGTTTGAACATGGAGTCGCTTATTTGTTTAAATCGATCTGATAAATCGCAAAGCCCACTTCGTCAGTTGCGACGCGTTTCATCGGGTATTGGCCTTTGTCTTGGATAAACTTCGAAGCTTTTTCGCTCGGTGAGGTTTCAAAGCGAATATCCAGTTTTTTGTCTGACTTAATTGGTGCGAACGACCAGTTATTGTCAGCGCTTGGCGTGACTTCGCCTTTTTCCTCACTGACGCGAGAAATGTACGCAGCAACCACAGAATGGTTTTCGTCTGGAGAGTCAAATGCAATGAAGTTCGGACCAGTGCCAGGGAAGGTATTGCTGTACGCGCGGTAATTGTTAGTCGCGATGATGAAATCTTGTTTCGGATCAACTGGTTTGCCATTGAAAGTCAGATTCACGATACGCTGGGAGTCCGGGTTAATGACGTTACAATTCGCGTCGTACTTCGGTGGTTGAGTGATGTCGATTTGGTATTCCACACCATCAATCACGTCAAAGTTGTACGTACGGAAGTTATCCCAATCAATTAACGATTGTGGCTGAGTCGTATTGACATCAATGCGCTTGAATTGGCCTGCGCTGCACTCTAGCCATTCATGTACTTCTTTGCCTTTCACCTTCATTGCGACGAGCGTATTTGGGTATAGGTACAAGTCGGCGGCGTTGCGGAAAGTCAGTTGGCCAGATTCTACCTCAGTGAAGCCGTTCGGATCATCTTTACGTCCGCCTACTTTAAACGGCGCTGCCGCGCTCAAAACTGGAATGTCAGCAAGGTCTGGATCGCCTTGAATGAAACGTTCAACGTAGTCTTTTTGTGCAAGGTTAACGATTTGGATTGTTGGGTCGTCTTGCACCAAAGCCAAGAAGCTGTACATCACGTCATTCGCTTTACCAATTGGTTGGTTAACGAATTCTCGGGTGCCTTTGTGATCGTCTTCGAGTGCTTTAATGATGCCTTGGTCTGCTTCTGCAAGCGATTTCTTAGTCGCTTTGTCGAAAATTGGTCGAGCTTCAGATTGTCCTTCCACTACTTGCCATTGGCCGTCTTTTTGCTCGATGACCAGATCCATGACTCCCACGTGGCTACCCCAACGGCCAGGCATGACGGCAGTGACACCGTTGATGGTGCCTTTGTTGTTGTCTACGCCTTGTAGATTCTCAAATCCTTTGCCTGGGAAGACTGCGTGAGAGTGACCAAACGCAATGGCATCAATGCCTTTCACTTGCGTTAAATAGTACACCGAGTTCTCCGCACCTAGTTTATATGGATCGGTTGAAACCCCTGAATGCGGAATCGCGACAATAATGTCCGCACCTTCCTTCTTCATCTGCGGAATCAGCTTTTCTGCAGTTTCTTTGATGTCTTTGGCAACCACGTTGCCTTCAAGATTTTTCTTATCCCAAACCATGATTTGCGGTGGAACAAACCCGATGTAACCCACTTTTACTTGATGAACTTCGCCATCGGTATCTTTAAAACTGTGTGTTTTGATCAGGTAAGGTTGGAAGTAATGCTCGCCAGTTTTCTTATCAAACACATTGGCGTTGATGTAGGGGAAGTTCGCGCCGGCCAGCGTATTTTGTAGGAAGTCCAAACCATAGTTGAATTCATGGTTACCAATATTCCCCACATCATAGTGCAATTGGTTCATGGCTTTGTACACAGGATGAACTTCTCCAGCCTGTATGCCTTTTTCTGCCATGTAGTCACCCATCGGGCTACCTTGAATTAAGTCGCCGTTGTCGACCAACACGCTGTTTTCCACTTCGGATTTTGCCAGCTTAACTAATGTGGCTGCGCGGCTCAAACCAATTTGTTGTGATGGTTGGTCTTTGTAGTAATCGTAATCCATCACGTTGGTGTGGATGTCAGTGGTTTCAATAATGCGAAGCTTGATCGTGTCTGCCATTGCTGGCCCTGCAAGCGTCAACATGCCACTCAAAACTGCGACGGAAATAGGATTAACTGCCATTTTCATGAGGTGCTCCAATTTAATGGGATAGGAAGTCGAGTGTAACGAATTTTAATGCAACTTAATGATTAAGGTGCAGAAAACTGTGAATCAACGACATTTTACTAAACCATTTTCATATTAAACGCCGACTTTTTCACGATTTTGAATGAGACCAAACAAAAACTTCTTAGCAGATTTTTGAATAAAAAATGAAATTTTAGAATTTCAGGTAATAAAAACACCCCGCCATAATGCCTGCATCACAATATCAATGGACGATGAGCAAGCACATGGCAACGAACGATTCAGTCACTCCTTTACCTGTACAAAAGCCGAGGTTGGTTTCTGACAACCAAGTGTCTGGCGTCACTCGTTTTGTAAAGCAGTCACTCAAACCAGGCGAAGTGGCATTGGTTGGTGCTGGCCCTGGCGACCCTGAACTTCTCACTATTAAAGCACTGAACTGTTTACAACAGGCGGATGTGGTCTTGTACGACTATTTGGTGTCTGAAGAGATCATGGCGCTGATCCCAAGCGATACGATTTTAGTTTGTGTTGGCAAGCGTGCAGGGCACCACAGTGTACCGCAAGAAAAGACAAATCAACTTTTGGTTGATTTTGCTAAGCAAGGCTACCGAGTAGTACGAGTAAAAGGCGGTGATCCTTTCGTATTTGGTCGCGGTGGAGAAGAGCTAGAAGTTTTGGCTGATGCTGGCATTCGTTTTCAAGTGGTGCCTGGTATTACTGCCGCAGCAGGAGCAACAGCATATGCTGGCATTCCGTTGACGCACCGTGATTATGCTCAATCGGCCATTTTTGTTACTGGTCACTTAAAAGAAGAAAGTGATGAGATGGATTGGTCAACACTGGCTCGTGGTAATCAGACTTTAGTGATCTACATGGGACTCATGAAATCACACTATATTCAGAATCAGCTCATTCAGCACGGAAGAGCGGCTTCAACTCCGATTGCTATTATCGAGCGCGGTACGCAAATTCAGCAAAAAGTTTTTACGGGAGAACTTTCCCAACTATCTGATTTATCGAAGGAAGCTCAGGCGCCATCTTTGATTGTCGTAGGAGAGGTAGTGCGATTGTCTCAAAAGTTAGATTGGTTTTTGTCTAGTACTGATTTCAACAAAAGTGCTATTGCCAACTCCATATAATTTCAGTCCAAAGATTAGAGACGTAACGCGCCTTCAAGCTTAAAAAGGAAATACAAAACATGGACCAACAACGTTTAACTCACCTTAAACAACTCGAAGCGGAGAGTATTCATATCATCCGCGAAGTTGCTGCTGAGTTTGATAACCCAGTCATGATGTATTCGATTGGTAAAGATTCATCAGTGATGCTGCATTTGGCGCGTAAGGCGTTTTACCCAGGTAAGATCCCATTTCCGCTGCTGCATGTGGATACCGATTGGAAATTTCGCGAAATGATCGAATTCCGTGATCGTACTGCGGAAAAATACGGTTTTGAGCTTTTGGTTCATAAGAACCCAGAAGGCATCGCAATGGGATGTAGCCCGTTTGTTCATGGCTCGTCAAAGCATACGGACATCATGAAAACGCAAGGTCTTAAGCAAGCGCTAAACAAATATGGCTTCGATGCTGCTTTTGGTGGCGCTCGTCGTGATGAAGAAAAATCACGCGCAAAAGAGCGAGTGTATTCGTTCCGTGACAAGAACCATACCTGGGATCCGAAAAACCAACGTCCAGAACTTTGGAAAACCTACAACGGTCAAGTGAATAAAGGCGAGAGCATTCGAGTGTTCCCACTTTCTAACTGGACCGAGCTTGATATCTGGCAATACATCTATCTAGAGAACATCGAAATTGTCCCGCTTTATCTTGCTGATAAGCGTCCGGTTGTCGAACGCGATGGCATGCTGATCATGGTGGATGATGACCGTATGGAGCTTCAACCGGGTGAAGTAATTGAAGAGAAAAGCGTGCGTTTCCGTACGTTGGGCTGTTATCCGCTGACAGGTGCGATTGAATCTGAAGCGAATACGCTGACGGGCATCATTGAAGAGATGTTGGTGGCGACCTCAAGTGAGCGTCAAGGCCGCGCGATCGACCACGATCAGTCAGGATCGATGGAACTCAAGAAACGTCAAGGTTACTTCTAAAAGATCTAAGGAAAGAGAATGAACAGTGCAGTTGAAGCTCAATTAGCCGAGCTTGGTATCGAAGGCTATTTAAAACAACATCAGTACAAGTCTCTGCTTAGATTTCTGACTTGTGGTTCTGTGGATGATGGAAAAAGCACCCTGATTGGTCGCTTACTCCATGACTCAAAACAAATTTATGAAGACCAACTAGCAGCGGTTCACTCAGATAGCCAACGCGTTGGTACGACGGGTGAAAAGCCCGATTTGGCGTTGCTTGTCGATGGTCTGCAGGCTGAGCGTGAACAAGGCATCACAATCGATGTTGCTTACCGTTACTTCTCGACGCAAAAGCGTAAGTTCATTATTGCTGATACCCCAGGACATGAGCAGTACACGCGCAACATGGCGACAGGCGCATCGACGTGTGATTTAGCGGTGATTTTAGTGGATGCCCGTAAAGGCATTTTGGATCAAACGCGTCGTCACTCTTTCATTTCAAACCTATTGGGCTTGAAACATTTTGTTGTCGCAATCAACAAGATGGATTTGGTGGATTACTCACAAGCGCGCTTCGAAGAAATTCGTGATGAGTACCTGAAGTTTTCTGAAAATCTAACTGGCGATATTGATATTCAAATTATCCCGATTTCAGCGCTGGAAGGCGACAACGTAGTGGATAAAGGACAGAACCTGAACTGGTTTGAAGGTCCATCGTTGCTTGAGTTGCTAGAAACGGTGGATGTGGACTACGAAAAAGGTGCGGGTGAATTCCGTTTCCCTGTTCAGTACGTGAATCGTCCTAACCTTGATTTCCGTGGCTTTGCGGGCACGGTGTCGTCTGGCTCTGTGAAAGTCGGTGATGCCATCAAAGCATTGCCGTCCGGTAAAACGTCGACTGTCGCTCGCATTGTGACCTTCGATGGCGACATTGAAGAAGCGCAAGCTGGTCTAGCCGTTACGCTGACTCTGAATGATGAAATTGACATCAGCCGTGGTGATTTGATCGTGCTTGAGAACGCGCAAGTGCAAACCACCAACCATTTGCTTGCCGATGTGGTGTGGATGACTGAGCAGCCGTTGCAACCTGGTCGTGATTACGACATCAAGATTGCAGGTAAGAAGACCGTTGGTCACGTAGAGTCGATTCGTCACCAGTACGACATCAATAACTTGTCGACACATGGTGCTGCGGAACTGCCTCTAAATGGCATTGGTTTGTGTGAGTGGTCGCTCAATGAATCAGTAGCTTTGGACAATTACCAAGACTGCGCAGATACCGGTGGTTTCATCATCATCGATCGCCTAACTAATGTGACCGTTGGTGCTGGTATGGTGAAAGAAAGCTTAACAGAGCTTGAACGCGGTTTAGCTGATGTATCTGCCTTTGAACTTGAGTTGAACGCCCTTGTTCGCAAACACTTCCCGCATTGGGAAGCTAAAGACCTAAGCCAGTTACTCAAGAAGTAATGGCAGTAAACCTAGGGACGTTATTAGTGTCTAGGTTCACAGCCTAACCGAGTGCGAAATGCGGTTAGGCTGCCTCTAACACCGGAATGTTCAGTGAAGCCCAAGAAAACTGAGCATTCTGGCACTCTTTTTCGCTTTGCTTTGCTCTGGTTACTTGTTTTATCGCTCTACACACTGTCGTTGTGTTGCGGTTTGTTTCGCTCGTTTCGGGCTGTTTGGTAAGGAAAGGCTATGTGGGAACAAGGATTTGTATTAGCGATTTTGCTTGGCATTATCACTTGTTTGCTTGTGACTAAGATTAAGCCGAGCTACGTTTTTGCTGGTGCAGCCTTTATTGCTTTCATGGCGGGAATGATGGATTCCACGACCATTGCTGCGAACTTTACCAACTCATCATTGTTAACTTTGGTCCTGCTGATTCTCGCTTCTTGTGCATTAGAAAAAACGTTACTGATCAGTTGGGTGAGCCGTAGTATTTCAGAAGGTCATTTAGGCAGTGTGATCGCCAAGCTTGGGTTATCGACCGCCTTACTGTCTTCCTTTACCAACAATACGGCCGTTGTTGTGTCTTTGATTGGTGCGATTAAACGCAATCAACAGCACGCGCCTTCTAAGCTACTGATTCCACTTTCTTACGCGGCGATATTTGGCGGCACATTAACGCTTATTGGTACTTCGACCAACCTTATTATTAATAGCTTTGTGGAAGATGCAGGGCTACCGAGTCTGAGCTTTTTTACTCCGACGATGATTGGCTTGGCTGTCTTAGCGGGTGGTCTTTTAATTCTTATTCCGCTGAGCTATTTGCTGCCAAGTTACGATGACCAAAACCAAGAAGACTTACCGTATTTCCTTGAATCTCGTGTTGAACCTGGTTCACCTTTGGTTGGCCGTACCATCAGTGAAAACAATCTGCGTGCACTGCGTAAGTTGTTTCTTGCAGAGGTGGTTCGTGATGGCGTGACGGTATCGTCAGTTGGCCCCGACTTCGTGCTGAAAGCGAAAGATCGTCTGTTGTTTTGTGGCGATGTCGAAAGTGTGGCGACCTTGCAAGAAATTCCGGGGCTGACGCTATTTGGGCAACAGCATTTGAATGGTCAAAACTTTATTGAAGTGGTGGTCAGCTCATCTGCAACCTTCTGCCATAAGACCTTGAAAGAAAGCCGCTTCCGCGATCGTTTTGATGCGGTTGTTGTCGCCATTCGTCGTGGGCATGAGCGTTTGGAAGGTGGATTGGGCAGTATTACCTTAGCTCCGGGCGATACTTTAGTGTTGGTGCCGGGCAAGCGTTTCGAGTCTGAGCGTCGAGCGCACCGTAAAGAATTTGTGTTAGTGCACGACTTAGATTCCAGCGCACGTTTGGACTCCAATAAATCGACGATTGTGTTGATTGGTTTTGCTGCGGTTATCGCCTGTGCACTACTTGAACTTGTGCCAATCATTAAAGGGCTCGCGGTATACATCATTGCACTTATTGCGTTTGGCATAGTGCAAATCTCTGAGCTTCGCCGCCGTTTTCCCATTGATATTGTGGTGATTGTGGGCTCTGCGCTCTCTATTGCGCAGCTGATGATTTCATCGGGCTTGTCCGTCAGGATGGGCGAAATGTTTATCGAAGCCTTTAACGGCTGGGGCGTATTTGGTGCGCTGGTGGCCACATACATCATGACCTTGGTGCTGACTGAATTGGTGACCAACAATGCCGCTGCCGCGTTAGCATTTCCGATTGGCTATAGCATGGCTGTCGGGTACGGAGTGGATCCGATGCCATTTATTATGGCGGTATTGTTTGGCGCAAGCGCGAGCTTTATTTCTCCCTACGGGTATCAAACCAACTTGTTGGTTTACAGTGTAGGTAATTACAAATTGACCGACTATGTGCGAATTGGTGTGCCGATTTCGATTGTGTATTCCGTATTGGTACTGACATTAATTCCGGTCTTCTTTCCGTTTTAATTCCGATAAATACAAGGATTCGTTATGACCGCTGAAACACCGGTAAAAGATGAAAACATTGTCTGGCATCAGCACACGGTTGATAAACAGTTTCGTGCTGAGCTGAAAAAACAGAAACCAGCAGTGCTTTGGTTTACTGGTTTATCTGGTGCAGGTAAGTCAACCGTCGCGGGCGCGCTGGAGAATCGTTTAGCTGAGTTGGGTTACCACACTTATTTGTTGGACGGTGATAATGTTCGTCATGGCCTGTGTAGTGATCTAGGCTTTTCTGAACAAGATCGTCGTGAAAATATTCGTCGTATTGGCGAGTTGGCGAAACTGATGGCAGATGCGGGTTTGATTGTGTTGTCTGCGTTCATTTCTCCTCACCGTGCTGAGCGTCAACTCGTTCGCGATTTACTGCCCGAAGGTGAGTTCATTGAAGTGTTTGTGAATGCATCTCTCGAAGTGTGCGAAGGACGAGATCCAAAAGGTTTATACAAAAAAGCGCGAGCAGGTGAGATCCCAAATTTCACGGGTATTGATTCAGAATATCAAGCGCCAATCAATCCAGAAATTGATTTGCCAGCAGGCGAGAAGAGCGTCGAAGAGTTGGTTGAGTTGTGTTTGAATGAGCTTAAACAGCGTCGTGTGATCAGCTAACTCAGCTTTTGGATCATGGGTGGAAAAAAGCCTCGTGTAATGCTTGAGGAGCTTTTAGATCATAGGTGACCTAAAGCTCCTAGAGCGAAACTAAACGGTATAGTTCACGCTGCTGCTTGCTTCGGTGCTTACGCTAAACTTTTGATTTAACAAGGCGAGCATTTGATCGTAGTACTGGGAATTTGGCTTGTTGCCAAGCAGTTTGCACAGTTCGTTACCCGTCGGCGTGAAACGGTAGTACAGCAGACGGATGCCCTTCATATTCACTTGCAGAGACAAATTCTTGCCTTGATATGCCAGTATCAATGGCGTTTCAATGCCGATCTCTCCTGATTCCAGTTCTGTGCTATGCAGTAACCCCAATTCAATCAATACTAATAGACTTGAGTACGGCAATTGAAAGCTGCCCATATTCAGATTGCTGGTGGTATCTCGTTTACCAAAGTTGAATATTCCGCCATGTGCCTTATAGCCTATCAATAACTTTTTACTGTTATCGCCGCCAAAACTGCACGCCAAAGAGGCTGCTCTTTGTAGTGTTTGCGCTTCTTTTGGGGACATATCCTTAAGGACTTTCAGCGCTTTCATCGACGTGGAACCTGGGTTGGTCACTTCACGCTTCATTACTTGCGCCCACAACTTCTGCATTGAACTGTTGTGGATGTCTTGGGCCATATCAAAAAATCGATACAACCAATCTTGATCGGGTTCACCTGCGGTTTCATCGCGGCAAGCGCTGTGCGCGAGTTTTAGGATTTGCTCAAGGTTTTTTTGTCTTTGCTCTTGGCGTCGTTGGTCTCGCAGTTGTGCTCTTTCTAATGCGGATTTGGCAGGAGGGTCAGTTTGCAACAGAGCGTCGAGGCCATGAGATTGAGCGATGTTTTTAATTCTGCTCGCACTGTCTTTGATGTAACCCGTTTTCTTGTCGTGGTGACCGTTTTTCTGCGTATTAGGCTGGTGTTCAATCACTACAGGTTGTTTAGTTGGTTCTGCCATGTATTTTCCTACCAAGAGCTTGCGTTTGACGCTTGCCTCAATTTACACCTTAATCCGCGAGGCGACCAGAGAGAGCGTCTCAGATTTTGAAGGAATAGGTCTATCCAAAATGATAATGAGTTGTTAAAATTGTTATCGTTATTTTGGAGGGGCGATGAAGTTCTCGGAAGCAAGTAAACTGAAAAAGCACCTGTCGATAGCGTTTCTTTTGATTCTTTATGTGGGCGTGTTAGCGTACTTATCGCGCTACATTGTTTAACATTTAAAGATGACAAAGGCGCCGATGCGACGCCTTTGGTGTACCTCGAAATCGACGACTACATATCGTCGTAGGCTTCGATTTTTGAACCTTCAATCACATACGCTGTTTCTGCCAGTTCATGGTTAATGGTTTCGGTTTTTAACGTTCCCACCACGTAAATGACATCCCAAAGTTCCTGTACTGGTGCGCCTTTCGGAAATTTCACGTAAATGATTTGGTTTGGTGGTGGTGGTGGTACGTGGATACACGCCCCAAAATACGGCACCAACAAAAATTCCGTCACCGTGTTGGCATCTCCCTCAAGAGGAATCACGAAGCCAGGGATTTTGACCTGACTGCCATTGAGTTCTGGTCTGACGTTACCGATTTTTGATTGCTGCGCCGCGCCACCACTGTGATCAGATGCGGGCATCCCCACGCTGTCGAACAGCTTACGTTCCGCTTCAGGAACCAGATCGATCCAGTCGAGCGTTAATGGCTCATCACTCGCCATGACCGGCGTCGTAAATGCAATCGCGAGTAAGCAACTGGCTAAAACTTTTTTCCACATCGTTAGATCCTTATGGTCATTCCGTCACTGAGTGACTGTCTGTAGGCGCGGAATGCTGGAATAAAACCAATCACAATACCGGCGCATTGTACAAAGCTAAGCAGCATCCATTCGTACGCAGAAAGCGTGCTTAACGTGAGATTTATACCGTAGTGTTGTTGAATTAGGGGCTGAAGTAGGGCGAGTATCGCATACAGCCCCAAAACGCCGGTGACGATACCTGCTGCTGTGAGTAAACTCGCTTCACTAATGAGCAGAGAAAAAACGTGGCGTGGGCGCGCTCCCATAGCGCGTAAAATGGCCATTTCTCGACGTCGTTCTTGTAAGCTGGTCAGTAGGCTGCTTAACATGCCGAGTAAACCCGCGATAACCACAAAACCAGAAACTGCCATCAAGGCCTGTTCTGCGACAGACATCATGCCCCACAATTCGTGTAGCGCGACACCGGGCATAATGGCACTGAGAGGTTCTTTCGGGTAGTTGTTGATCTGCCTTTGCAACGCAAAAGTTTGAATGCGCGATTTCAAGCCCACAAGCATGGCAGTGATCTGTTTTGGTTGAAAGTCCCTTTCTTGTAATACCTTGGCATCCGGTGTTGGGCCCAAGCGTGCACCACTTTCCCAACCGACATGAATGGCTTCGATCGCCTCTAACGAGACGTGAACAGTCTTATCTACTGGTGTGCCAGTTGGAGCTAAAATACCAACAACTTTGAATGGCAGTTTATCGTGACGGCTGAAGCCAACATCGCTGATACCATGTGCAATGATGATTTCACTGCCTATCTGGTAACCCAATTGTTTGGCGACGTCCGATCCGAGTACGGTTTCAAATAACCCATTGAACTCTTTCCCTTTCGAGAAAGTAAGTGGTTGCTTACTTCCGTACTTATAATGCTCAAAGTAACTATGATTGGTTCCCATCACTCGAAAGCCTTTGTGAGAGTCTCCAAGCGAAATGGGAATTGCCCAATCAACCGCGCGATGCTGGCTGAATTCTTGATAGCTTTTCCAATCGATATTATTGGTGGCATTACCGATACGAAAGACGGAATACAACAGTAAGTTCACTTGGCCTGAGCGTCCGCCGACAATTAGGTCAGTTCCGGAAATGGTGTTCGCAAAGCTGTCTTTTGCTTGAGTGCGGATACGTTCTACGCCAAGCAGCAAGATTACCGATATTGCTACCGTCATGATCGTCAACACCGCTGTCGCTTTGCGGTTCATCAAGCTTTTCCAAGCGAGTTTGATTACAGCACTCACGATAGCACCTCCATGTTACGGCTTTGGTTTATTTCTGGCAGGTTAATGGTGCGATCGAACAAGCTTTCCAGAGTTGGATCATGGCTGACAAAGATTAATGTCGCGTTGGCTTGATTAGCCTGTTCCATCAGCAGTTCGATGAACGCCATGCGATTATCATGATCGAGTGCAGATGTCGGCTCGTCAGCAATGACTAACGCAGGATGCCCTATCAGCGCACGAGCTGCCGCCACTCGCTGTTGTTGTCCAATACTCAGCTCTGACACTGGGCGAGAGTGTAAATTTGTCGGTAAATGAAGCCGCTCCAACAAGGTTGTCGCTTGTGATAAAAGCTCGGCTTTGGAGGCGTTTGGTGTCACGCGATCTCGTCTCACTTTACTGAACTGGCAAGGAAGTAATACGTTGTCGATGACATTCAAATACGGCAGCAAGTTGAATTGCTGGAAGATATAACCAATGTGGTCGGCGCGGAATCTATCTCTGCGGCTTGAACTCAGCGTCGCTAAGTTCGTATTGAGTACTGATAACGAGCCTGCACTTAACGTATTGATTCCGGTGAGCAAAGCTAAAAGTGTGGATTTTCCACAGCCACTTGGCCCTTTGATAAAGACATGCTCACCTGTTGCTATCTGCAAATCAGGAATATTGATCACCGCGGTCTCTGAACCGGGCCAGAAAAACTGAGCTTGTTTGAGCTCAACCACGTTTGATGCTGAATCAGTCATAGTAAATCACCAAAGCGAATTAAAAAAACACAGCGTGTAAGTGGGTACTTACACGCTATTTGGGTTATTTGATTGCGATTTGAGTGTTGCTTTTGGTTAAGCTAGTGGCTGATTGAGTCGTATCTGTGAATAAGTTTACATTTACCGATTCAGTACTTGGGAATTGGTTAAACCAATCAGTTTGAATATGGCTGAGTTCGCCGACTTGGGCACAATGAAAGCGATATTGCACGGTAAATTCACCGTGGTCGCTGTGCTCTGAATGGTCGTGACCTTCATGACCGTCGTGCTCATGTTTGTCGTGATCGTGATGGGCGTGTTCATCATGGTCATGGCCTTCATGATCATGGTGCTCATGTTCTTCATGTTGCCCCTCAAGCGAGTGTTCAACATGAACTTCTTCAATTTCGCATTGTGCTTGTGGGTTAATCGCAAACAGTGCGTTGCTATCTTCTAGCGTTGCGATTGCATGTTGCAGTGTTTTCTCTTGCTCTGCATTTTCTGGTGCGTGTTCAAAGCCGACCACATCAGCCCCAGGAGCTGTGATTTCGAGCAGCAAGTCACTGCCGTCTTGGGCAATATTAAATTCAACATGACCATGAACGTGTGCACTGTGTTGGCGGTATTCTTCTGCTGTTGCGACTGTCGATAGAGACAAACCGATAACGATCGCTAAAACCTGTTTAGATGGCATTTTACTTTCCTAATTTTGCTGATAAATCCGAGATCTGGTTGATTTCAGATTTAGTACTCATTTGACGTTCTGTTATTGAAACGCGTCTATACACGTTGGAAATAACGTAATTGGGTTGTGTTTGAGTGTTTACGCAAAATAAGGTGGTGCACGCGCAGCGCTGAATACTTCTTCTACATGATGCGAGCGCTCTGGGACATCATCATAATGGGCCCGTGTGTATGACGGCACAGGGATTGCCAGTTGTGCTTTAGCGAGACCATGTTGCGCGCCAGCAAAGAGTTGGCAGTGATGATGGGTATGATGCTCTGGTGTGAGGTCGACTTGATGAAAGATCGAAGCAAAATTCCAGATGATCAGCAAAGCAACACTGAAAAGTACAATAGTGCGATGCCAAGATCTGAAAATGGTTTGCCAAGAAAAGTACATCTGAACGCCTGAAATCCTAACGGGTGTTATAATATAACACTCATTATTGGCAAAAGTTCACTCTTTTGTCTGGTGAGGAAAATTTAACACAGCATATTAGTGGGACATCGTGTGATTGAGGCTCCTGATTGGTGCCGAGTCAGGAGCCGTCATCTCGAACTAAATGCTTTGCTTGATAAGGCCAATCACCTGTGTAATCTCGTCTTGCGTCAATGCGCCTTCTTTTACAAACAGTACTTTGCCTTGTTTGTCTTGTACGATGATCGCAGAGCTTTCTTCTTTTAGCCCCCAAGTGTTCGCCACCAAACCATTTTCATCCAATACCATTGATGACCAAGGAAACTCTTTTTTACTGTCTTGTGCTGAAGATTTCACAAATGAGCCAGTGCCCCAAATCGCATCATCTTGGTTGATGATGGTGGTGGTCTGGTAGCTATCTTCTGGGAATTTAGCGGCGGTAATTGCAGTCATCAGCGGTGCGTTCATTTCTTTTGAACTGCTGCGACCAGCAATCGCTTGAATTACGCGGACTTTACCTAACATATGCTGTGTTGCCCAAGGCTGGTAAGCCACACCTTCACCTTGTAAAACAATTTCACCGTATGCGCCGACTTGTGCAGGTGGAACGGTTTCACCAACCGACAAGTTATGTGCGAAAGCCAAACTTGGAGAAAGAGCAAGCAGTATAGGTAGGAGAGTCTTAGTTTTCATATTGTTATATTCCATTTGGGTTTGGGAGTTAAGCCAGTATATATCCAGTCCCGGCAAATTTGTAGAATTGTTGATAACATTTATTTAACGTATGCGGTGGTGTAATGTTGCGTTGTAGTTAGAATTTGCTACACTGAAGTCCGTCGCAAAATGCGCATTAAGGTTGCAGAGAATAAGCAATCGGGGTTTTCTCAAAGGAATTGAGGTGAATTATGCTACGTGAGTTTGCTGTATATCGACCACTACAAGTGGCCCGTTTCGTAAAGACGTTGTTTAAAGGGCAATTCTTCATTGTTGGGGTGGGAAGTTTCTGCTTTGATAATGGCAAAGTGCTGCTTCCTGATGTGAAAGATCAAAAGCGACTGGCTGTCTTTAAAGAAGTAAACCAAGCAATTTCATCATTATCCGCCTAAATCATTTATGGCGTGTTAACCCAAAAAGCGAAAGATTAAAAAGAGCGACCTTGGTCGCTCTTTCTCGTTTCAGTGCAGTTTGATTAGCCTTGCAAGCTTGGTGGGAAGCAAACACCTGTGCCGCCTATGCCACAGTAGCCATCCGGATTCTTTGCAAGATACTGTTGATGGTAGGTTTCTGCAAAATAGTAAGGCCCTGCTGGGACGATCTCAGTAGTAATCGTTGAGCGAAGCTCAGCTTCTAATGCTTGTTGATACTGAAGCTTTGATTTTTCAGCAATTTCTTGCTGCTCTTGAGAGTACGTGTAAATCGCAGATCGATATTGTGTGCCGAGATCGTTACCTTGGCGCATGCCTTGAGTCGGGTCGTGTTTTTCCCAAAATACCGCAAGGAGTTGTGCTAGTGAGATAACACGCTCATCAAACACGACTCTCACAACCTCAGTATGACCGGTTTTACCCGTACACACTTCTTCGTAGGTTGGATTTGGTGTAAACCCACCCGCATAGCCCACAGATGTCGAAACCACGCCATCCAATTGCCAAAAGAGACGCTCGGCGCCCCAAAAGCACCCCATGCCTAACAAAATCTGTTGCTGATGATGGGCTAATGGTGCTGTTAGACTCGATTGATTTACAAAATGACAATCTTCAATCTGCATTGGTTGTTCTCTACCAGGCAGGGCATCTTCTATACTGATTAATGTCTGTTTGTTGAGCATGGTATTTGTCCTTTAATACGTGTCTTAAATTTGCGAACTTTTTCATTTCGTCTGTATCTGATGTTGTTATGACATAGACCGCGGTAAACCTATTAATATTACAGACTTAGCCTTTAATTGGCGTTATCATTATTTACGTTTATTTAACCTCATTCAGCTAAAAAAGCATGATAAAAAAAGCTCTCCCCATCATTGTTGGCTTGTTGGTTGTTTCTCAGAGCGCGTATGCCGATGTTTCTTTAAAGCTTAAAGGCATCGATGGCGCACTGGAAGATAACGTGAAAGCGTACCTGTCTTCGATTCCAGAGAAGGATTACTCCACTTCGCTGCGCTTTCAGGCGCGATTGGATCAAAGTATCACCGAAGCGCTGAATGCGCTTGGCTATTATCATGCAAAAATTTCATACTCTATTTCCGAAGGGAATGACGAGCTGATCGTTAACATCCACAAAGGTTTACCAGTTAAGATCAAAGTAATGGATGTCGTGATCAGCGGTGAAGCGAAAGAGGATGAAGAATTCGCGAATCTCATCGCCAAATCGCCTTTAAAAGTTGGGCGGATTTTAAATCAGGGTGAGTATGACAGCCTTAAATCAGGGATTCGTAACCTGGCTTTGCAACGTGGTTACTTCAATGGTGACTTTAAGCTCAACAAGCTGGAAGTGATCCCTGAATTGAATGAAGCCAATGTGCGTTTGCACTACGACAGCGGTATTCGCTATCACTTTGGTCCGGTAGAAATTACGGGAAGCCAGATCTGGGAAAACCGTGTTGAGTCGATGCGACCTTTTGAAATTGGTGAACCTTACCTTGTCTCTGATGTGGGTGAATACAACCAAAACCTCTCTAACACGGATTGGTTCTCCTCCGTGTTTGTTGAGCCTGACTTAAGTAAGCTTGAAGATGGGCGCGAGCTGCCGATTAAAGTCTCGTTAGCGCCTGCTGCGAAAAACCAAATTGAAACCGGTATTGGTTACTCCACCGATACGGGTGTGCGCGGCACTTTAAAATGGAAAAAACCATGGGTAAGTGCACGCGGTCATAGCTTTAATACGGCGCTTTCTCTCTCCAAACCAGAACAAACCATCACCGCCGGCTACAAAATTCCATTAGACGACGTCTTACGTGAATACTATCAATTGCAATTTGGTCTGAAGCATTTGGACAACCGTGATACTGAGAGTTTGGAATCAAACCTTGCGGTAGAAAGACACTGGTTAACCGACGGTGGTTGGCACAAAACCGTGTACGTTCGTCACTTGTACGAAAACTTCTCGCAAGGTTTGCAAGATGATGGCGTGCAGTTTGTGCTTCCTGGCGCAACCTTTTCGCGTACTCGTGTCCGTGGTGGCAGTATGCCAATGTGGGGCGATAAGCAAAGCGTAACGGTTGAATACGGCGATCCGGCGCTACTGTCTGAAACGCGAGTATTGCGTTTGCTTGGGCGATCTTCGTGGATTCGAGGCATCGGCGAAAACCATCGTGGTTTGTTCCGTCTCGAAGGGGGGGCTAATATCACGGAGGAATTTGAAAAGCTTTCGCCATCGTTGCGTTTCTTTGCTGGTGGTGACAACAACATCCGTGGTTATGGCTATGAATCCATCTCACCTGTCGATGAAAGTGGCGCATTAACGGGTGCGAAATACATCTTAAGCAGCACCTTAGAGTATCAATATCGTGTTTACGGCAACTGGTGGGCCGCAACGTTCTACGATATTGGTGATGCGTTTAATGACACACCTGAATGGAAATCTGGTGCCGGGGTTGGTATTCGATGGGCTTCACCTGTGGGACCGGTAAGCTTCGACTTTGCGTGGGGGCTGGATGAAAAGCCAAACAACGAATTCCGCATCCACTTCTCTTTGGGGCCTGAGCTATGATCAAAAAGATGTTTAAGTGGACCAAGTGGTTATCACTAAGTTTGATTGGTCTGCTGTTGTTAATCACTATTTTTGTCGCAACGGTACTGTTTACCCATCCAGGGTTGAAGCTGGCGATTTGGGGCGCAGAGAAAGCCTTACCTCAACTCAAAGTCGAGAGCATTCAAGGTTCGCTATTCCCTCGTTTTGCACTGCAAAATGTCAGTTTTGTTGATGAGTCTTTACATATTGATGCGAAAGTTGAGCGCCTTGCGTTGGCGATTAACTTCCGCTGTTTCTTTGACCCAAAAGTGTGTGTTGATGAACTGGCGCTGCAAGGTGTTAACTTCCAAATGCCAGAATTGCCACCTGCCAGTGAAGAGCCTGAAGAAGAAACACCACCGCTACGTTCTATCAGCACGCCAGTGCCAATTTTTGTCAATAAAGTCAGCTTTAATGACATCAACGTCAATGTGTTAGGCAATCAGATTGATTGGCAAACGTTCTCGACCGCTTTGTCGATGCAGGGCGATCGTTTGGTGATCGCACCAACTGCGTTAAAAGACATCAATGTTGCGCTCGCACCAAGTGAAGCTGAAGCGGCTGTCGAGGAGCCGAAAGAAGCTGACGCTACGCCGCAAGATATTGTGTTACCAGAAGTATGGATTCCGCTGACGGTAGAAGCGCGCCGTCTGGATATTCACAATTTTAAACTGGCAGGTGAAACGCCAGTGATCGTCAATCATCTTGGTTTGGTTGCAAGAGCGGGTGGTGAGCGTGTTGATGTCAAAACGTTAGAGATCGACATGCCAGAAGTGGAAGGCAAGTTAAGCACACAAGTGACTCTTTCTGCTGATTACCCAATCAAAGCGCAATTGGACGCGTTAGTGAAGCAAGCGGATGCGAAGGGACAAAAACTGTCGCTTTCGGCTTCTGGCTCGGTTGGGGATTTATCGTTAAATGCTACGCTTTCTGAGCTTGTACAAGCGGAGATCAAAGGTGACATCCAACCGCTTAAAACGCAGTTGCCGTTTGATGTTTCGATCAAAAATGTTCAAGCGCAATGGCCGCTATTTGGGCAAAGTGATTATCAGGTTTCTGTACCAAGTTTGGCGGCAAAAGGTTCACTTGATGGTTACGAAGTCGCATTAGAAACCAAAGCGTCAGGCAAAGACATTCCTGCCGTTGATGTTGCGCTGAACGGCAAAGGTACGCTGGAGCAAATCGATCTCGAAAGCCTTGTAGTGAAAACTTTGGGGGGCGAACTTTCTGGGAAAGTTATGGCGAATTGGGCGGCGCCAATCAACTGGCAAGCCGACCTGAACCTAAAGAACATTCAACCAGGATTGCAGTGGAAAGAAGCAGAAGGGGATATCAGCGGTAGCCTCTCGACGTCGGGATCGTTAACGGAACAAGGTGGTTGGCAAGTCAGTTTGCCTAAGTTAGACATCGACGGCATTTTACGAGGTTATCCATTGAATGTCGAAGGGCAACTTGAAGCGTCTGATAAGAATGGCAAAGGTGAAGACATCCAACTAACCACTCAAGGTTTAGCGCTTTCTCATGGCCCGAACCAACTGAGTGCGAAGGGCAAGATCGACAAACAAATCTTGATGGATGTTGAGGTTAACTTCCCTGACTTTGCGAAAAGTGTTCCGGATCTTGCGGGTAAGATGCAAGGTAAAGTAGCGCTACGTGGTAGTTTGAAAGAGCCTGACATCAATCTTGATCTCGCTTTAAATCAGATCAACTGGCAGCAACAGGCGAATGTAGAAACGATCACCTTAAAGGGCGATGTGACGCCTCTGCCAGCACCAAAAGCGAACTTAAGTCTTATTGCGAATAACATTACCTACGACGACATTAAAGTTGATAGCGCGGATCTTGAAGTCTCTGGAGATGAAAAACTGCATCAACTGACGCTTGATGTGGTGTCAGATCTGGTTTCGACCAGTTTGGAAATCGAAGGGACGTTTAAGCAGAAGCCAGAAATGATTTGGGATGGGGCGCTGCGCCGCTTGACGCTGAGCTCGCAACAAGGTCCTTGGTCACTGCAAAAATCGACTGCGGTGAAGGTCAATATCGACAAACAGATCGCGAATGTTCAAGCCCATTGTTGGTTGCAAGCGAAGTCGAGTGTGTGTCTAACCGAAGATATTAGTGTCGGTAAGAGTGGCCAAGCGAAGTTAGCGATCAATGATTTTAATTTCGACCAAATTAAACAATTCCTGCCGCCAGAAACCAAGCTGCAAGGTTCAGTTAATGCACAGGCTTTTGCTAAATGGGCTCCAGAGAAAAAGCCTGAAGTTACCTTGAGTGTCAACATGCCAAAAGGTCAAGTTGAACAAGCACTAGAGCAGCCAATTAAAGTGGGCTGGGACAGCTTCAGCTTTAAAGCGGCATTAGCGAAAGACAAGCTTGATGCTGAGTGGTTATTTGATGTGAAAGATAACGGTGACTTGTCTGGTAAGGTTTCTTTACTGAATGTCTCATCTGAGAAGCCAACTATTGACGGTAAGGTTGCGCTTTCTACGTTCCACTTGGACTTCTTGGCTCCGTTGATCGGGGAATACAGCTTGTTCAAGGCGAATATGAATACTGATTTGGCCTTGTCTGGTGATGTAATGCATCCAAAAGTGAATGGTCAGTTCCTTATCGATCAAATGAAACTGCAAGGCGAAGTGACGCCAATCGACATCAACTCCGGACAAGTCGTGATCAACTTTAAAGGTCACCAAGCGGATTTGGATGCTGGGATCATTACGCCTGACGGTAAGCTAGAAATCACCGGTGATGCTGACTGGCGTGACCTGCAAGACTGGCGAACTCGCGCCCGCGTGTTTGCAAAAGAGCTGAAAGTTGATATGCCGCCGATGGTCAAAATCAAAGTTGAGCCGGACATGACCATCGATGTCACACCGCAGTTGGCGAAGGTGGAAGGTAACATCAATCTGCCATGGGGGCGTATCGTCATTGAGGAACTGCCACCAAGTGCGGTTGGTGTTTCGAGTGATACCGTGATTTTGAACAAGGACTTACAGCCAGTTGATGAAGTGGCGGCTATGCCATTCAACGTCGAAACGGACATCAACATCAAGATTGGTGATGACTTCCAACTTGCGGCGTTTGGCTTGAAGGGCGGCTTGAAAGGTAGCCTTAACGTGACACAAAAAGACAAAGGACCATTCATCGTTGGTGAGGTAAACATCGTTGACGGTTCTTACCGTTCATTTGGTCAAGATTTGGTGATCGAAGAAGGTAAGATCTTAATGAACGGTCCAGCGGATCAACCGTACGTATCGATCAAAGCGATTCGTAACCCTGACAATACTCAAGACGATGTGATCGCAGGTGTGCGTGTGACTGGCCCTGCTTCCGATCCGAGTGTGGAAATTTTCTCGGAGCCTGCGATGCCACAAGCCAACGCGTTGTCTTACCTGCTTCGTGGTCAAGATATTGATGGTGAGTCGGGTGGTAACGCGATGACGACTACATTGATTGGTCTGAGTTTGGCGAAAAGCGGTCGTGTTGTTGGAGAAATCGGTGAAGCCTTTGGCGTACAAGATTTACAGCTTGATACGGCAGGCTCGGGTGATGACTCTCAAGTGACGGTGAGTGGTTACATTTTGCCAGGTCTACAGGTTAAGTATGGTGTTGGCATCTTCAACTCGCTGGGTGAGTTCACGGTGCGTTACCGATTGATGCAAGACTTATATTTAGAGGCGGTATCTGGTGTAGATAGCGCAGTTGACCTACTCTATCAATTTGAATTTGATTAGGGCACACGTCCTAACCACACAGAACTCATAGCTAAGGAGTGGTTATGCAGCATTTGATTTTTGTCTACGGGACGTTACGTAAGGGAGAGTACAACCATCATTATTTGAGCTCGGCTCAATTTCTTGGTTTACATGAAACGGACGCCCAATTTTCGCTCTACGATGTAGGTTCGTACCCAGCGCTGTCAGAAGGGCAGCGCTCAATCCAAGGCGAAGTTTATCTGATTGATGATGATACTTTGGTGGCGCTCGATAAGCTTGAAGACGTACCGGTCGAATATCGCAGAGAGAGCATTGCAACGCCATTTGGCCAAGCGTGGATTTACTTGTATCAAGACACGGAGCAGCTTACGGAAGAGATAGCGTCTGGTGATTGGTGTCAAAGGGTGTGAACTATACTTAAGTAACCATCGTAAGAACGTTGTCGAGATTTAAAAACGTTTCTAAACACGTTAGAAAACGACAAGTCAGAAAAGTAAGGAGTGATGATGAGAGTGTTAATAATTGGCGCGATGATGATGCTTCTGTCTGCTTGTGCGCAAACCACCTTACCAGCTTCAACCAGTGTGACTGATTGGCAAGCGTTCGGGAAACAGTCTGCCTTAGATGGATTACGAGAGTTGTCACAAGAGCGGATAGCTAAGTTGGATGGTACTAACCACGCAACGCCAGAACTGATCATGGCCTACCAAAACGGTTATCAAGAAGGTAAGCAAGAGTATTGTGAGCAAAGTGCCTATATGCTGGGTGTGGTTGGACGACCGTATTTCGGAATCTGCGATGACGTTGACCCGTTCTTCCAACACGATTATGACGCTGGTCGTATGTCCTCCGCAGGAGCTCCTATCTAAGGCAAGCGTTTAGGTTAGAAAGCCAAAGAGCTGCACTTTGCAGCTCTTTTTGTATTCGGGGTTGGCGTTTACGCTTATTTGTTTTGCGCACGCTCGTAAGATTGTAGAATCTCTGCTTTTGCCGCTTCTACATCTGCCCAGCCATCGACTTTCACCCATTTTCCTGATTCCAACTCTTTGTAGCGCTCAAAGAAATGCGTGATTTGCGCTTTTAGCAACTCAGGAATGTCGCCCACATCTTGAATGTGTTCATACTCTTTAGAGATTTTAGAGTGCGGTACGGCAACGACTTTGGCATCTTCGCCCGATTCATCCGTCATCTTCAAAACGCCAACAGGTCGGCAGCGAATAACAGAACCTGGCATGAGTGGGTATGGCGTTGGGACAAGGACATCTACTGGATCACCATCAAGCGAAAGAGTGTTGTTCACGTAACCGTAGTTACATGGGTAAAACATTGGCGCAGACATGAAACGGTCGACAAATACAGCACCAGAGTCTTTATCTACTTCGTATTTGATAGGGTCTGCATTGGCAGGGATTTCGATAACGACGTAAATATCTTCAGGTAGCGATTTACCTGCTGGTACATGGTTTAGGCTCATTTGAATATTCCTTTTCATTGAGGATGAGTAGCCAGAAGATCGCCCTCATCTATGATTAATTCGCATTTCACTTTAGCGACAAAAACGCGGCAGGTAAACACCTGCCGCGTTGGACAAAGGTCTGAGATTATTCTTCGTCGCGGTGCAGTTCAAGGAACTCTTCAACTTTGCGAACCATGTTCTTCGAACCCACAAAGAAAGGTACACGCTGGTGTAGCTCAGTCGGTTTGATGTCCATGATGCGATTCACGCCATCTGATGCAATGCCGCCCGCTTGTTCGATGAGAAATGCCATTGGGTTGCATTCGTAAAGCAGGCGAAGTTTGCCTTGTGGGTGACTTTGCGTACTTGGGTAAAGGTAGATGCCACCTTTAAGCAGGTTGCGATGGAAATCCGCCACCAAAGAACCAATGTAGCGAGAGGTGTATGGACGACCGTCTTCAGGCACATTCTCTTGGCAGTATTTGATATACTTTTTCACACCTTGTGGGAAACGAATGTAGTTACCTTCGTTGATGGAGTAGATCTTACCATCTTCAGGAATCATCATGTTTTCATGAGATAGGCAGAAGCTGCCGATGGAAGGGTCGTAAGTAAAGCCGTTTACGCCGTTACCTGTGGTGTACACCAACATCGTTGATGAACCGTAAATTACGTAACCTGCTGCAACTTGCTTATGACCTGGCTGAAGGAAATCTTCTTCTGTCGCGGGTGTGCCAATAGGCGAAACACGGCGATAAATAGAGAAGATAGTACCGACAGATACGTTTACGTCGATATTCGAAGAACCATCAAGTGGGTCCATCAATACAACATACTTTGCGTTTTGGTTGAGTTCTTTGTTGAACGCAACCGCTTCATCTTCTTCTTCACTGGCAACGCCACAAACTTGGTCACGAGCTTCAAGCGCCGCTTTAAATTTGTCGTTCGCGTACACGTCTAGCTTTTGCTGTGCTTCGCCTTGGACATTTTCCGTGCCGACAGCGCCAGTGATATCACCAAGACCTGCTGCGTTGATTTCACGGTTAACGATTTTTGCAGCTAAACGAATGGATGCTAAAAGAGATGAGAGATCACCGCTAGCGTGGGGGAAATCCGCTTGTTTTTCAACAATGAATTCGCCTAGGGTGCGCATTCCTGACATGGTTAATCCTTACATTTACATTTCATTGGGGGTGTTGCGCAACGGGCATCTCTTTATGGATGTTAAACGTTTGCGCCAGATGTAATTTTAAGTCGTGGATCTTTTTAATGGTAATGAAGTAACTGTCTGAGATCTCAATTTATTTGTCTGCTCAAATCAGGGATTCATTCGCAGGTCAGAGCGCTGTACAGTCTCTGTTCAACCTTGTCATATTTGTGAAAGGGACTGCAAGAAGAAGGCTAAAGTCACTCGCTTTTCTGGTCGTTATCGCGATAATGAAGGCATCAAAGAACGCATTACAAGGTTTAGTTTATGCACATTCATATCTTGGGTATCTGTGGCACGTTTATGGGCGGCGCAGCAATTTTAGCGCGTCAATTAGGGCATAAAGTGACGGGTTCTGATGCCAATGTTTACCCACCGATGAGCACATTGCTAGAGTCTCAAGGTATTGAAATTATTGAAGGCTTCGACCCGTCTCAACTCGATCCTCAACCTGACCTTGTGGTGATTGGTAACGCGATGAGCCGTGGCAATCCGTGTGTTGAGCATGTACTTAATAGCAACATGCGTTACACCTCAGGACCACAATGGCTGAACGAATTTTTACTGCATGACCGTTGGGTGCTGGCTGTCTCCGGCACACACGGCAAAACGACCACTTCGAGCATGCTGGCGTGGATACTCGAAGACTGTGGTTATCAACCTGGTTTCCTCGTTGGTGGCGTGTTGGGTAACTTCGGTGTGTCGGCTCGTTTGGGCGAAAGCATGTTTTTTGTTGTTGAAGCGGACGAATATGACAGTGCTTTTTTCGATAAGCGTTCTAAGTTTGTGCATTACCATCCTCGCACTTTAATCATGAACAACCTTGAGTTCGATCATGCTGACATCTTCGATGATCTAGAAGCGATCAAGCGCCAATTCCATCATTTAGTACGAACGGTACCGGGCAATGGTTTGATCTTAGCACCGAAGCAGGATCAAGCTTTGGCGGATGTATTAGAGCGTGGCTGTTGGACGGAAAAACAGTTCTCTGGTGAGGATGGTGACTGGCAAGCGCACAAATTAGTGCTTGATGGCTCAAAATTTGAAGTTGCTTTGCAAGGCGAGAAGGTCGGTACCGTCGAATGGGATTTGGTGGGTGACCACAATGTGGATAATGCACTGATGGCGATCGCTGCCGCACGACACGTTGGTGTAACGCCAGAACTTGCTTGTCAGGCGTTGGGTCGTTTTATCAACACTAAGCGTCGTTTAGAGCTCAAAGGTGAAGAACAAGGCATCACGGTTTACGATGATTTCGCGCATCACCCTACGGCAATTGAACTGACACTGGGCGGTTTGCGTAACAAAGTGGGTGAAAAACGTATCCTTGCTGTATTGGAACCTCGCTCTGCCACCATGAAGCGTGGTGTTCATAAGAATACTCTCGCGGCTTCGCTACACAGCGCAGATGAAGTGTTCTTATTCCAGCCAGACAACATCGAATGGTCGGTGCAAGACATTGCTGATCAATGCAAGCAGCCAGCGTTTGTCGATGCCGATATAGATAACTTTGTGGCTAAAATTGTCGAACGTGCTCAGCCTGGAGACCAAATTCTGGTAATGAGTAACGGTGGCTTTGGTGGTATTCACGGAAAACTTCTTGAGCAGTTAAAACTAAAAGCCTGATTGATATGCACAACAAAATACAACCCTCTCAGAAAAAAGCCATCACGTTGGCATTAACGGGTGCCTCTGGTGCTCCTTATGGCCTTCGTCTTTTAGAATGTTTGGTCGCGGCGGATTATCATGTCTACGTTCTGATTTCTTCGGCGGCTCGCGTTGTGATGGCAACAGAGCACAACCTTAAGCTGCCAAGTGGGCCAGACGCCGCAAAGCAAGCGCTGGTGGAACATCTCAACTGTGATCCAAATAACATCACTGTTTGTGGTAAAGATGACTGGTTCTCACCGGTAGCGTCTGGCTCAGCGGCACCAAAGCAAATGGTGGTTTGCCCATGTTCAGCAGGAAGTGTTGCGGCGATCGCGCATGGCATGTCGGACAACTTGATCGAACGGGCGGCTGATGTGGTAATGAAAGAACGCGGGCAACTGTTGCTCGTGGTTCGTGAAACGCCATTTTCAACGCTGCATCTTGAGAACATGCACAAGCTATCGCAAATGGGCGTCACCATCATGCCAGCGGCCCCGGGCTTCTACCATCAGCCAAAGAGCATTGAAGACTTAGTGGATTTTATGGTGGCGAGAATTCTCGACCACTTAGGTATTGAGCAAGGTTTAGTGCCTCGTTGGGGCTATGACCAGCGCTCGTGAGCTGATTGTGTAACCACTCAAATACCTTTACAATCCATCCAACTCATCGGGGAGCAAACCCATTTTGCATTGAGTCAATCAATGCATTTGGGCGCTGAGACCTAAGTGCTTTACTAGGGACCCGTATTACCTGAACCAGATAATGCTGGCGTAGGAATTGAGTCTGGATATTGGAAATCCTTAATAGCCGCCTCAAACCCTGTGCCGCTCAACTTATTTCTCTGAAATACTCATGGAGAGCGAGCAGTGAAAACCACTCTAAATCTGATTGCCCTAGCTGCAATCACTTCTACTTCAGCGTTTGCCGCTGAAAACACATTAACCATCTATACCTACGACTCTTTTGCCGCAGATTGGGGGCCGGGTCCTAAAATCGAGCAAGCTTTTGAAGCAAAATGTGGCTGTGACGTTAACTTCGTAGCGTTGGACGATGGTGTGTCGATCCTGAATCGTCTTCGTCTTGAAGGCGGTAATAGTAAAGCCGACATCGTGTTAGGTTTGGATAACAACCTGATGGCAGAAGCGAAGAAAACCGGTCTGCTTACCGAGCACAATGTGGATACGGCCAACACAGTGTTACCAAACGGTTGGAGCGATACGACGTTTGTACCGTACGATTACGGCTACTTCGCGTTTGTGTACAACAAAGAGAAACTGGCTAATCCGCCGAAAAGCATGAAAGAGCTGGTGGAAACGCGCGACGATTTGAAAGTGATTTATCAAGATCCGCGTACGTCAACGCCGGGCCAAGGTTTGATGCTGTGGATGAAATCCATTTATGGCGACGATGTGACGCAAGCGTGGCAGAAGCTAGCAAGCAAAACCGTAACGGTCACGAAAGGTTGGTCAGAAGCGTATTCCATGTTCCTTAACGGCGAGTCGGACTTGGTGCTTTCTTATACCACGTCACCTGCGTACCACTTAATTGCGGAAAACGATTCAAAGTTTGCGACGGCGAATTTTGCTGAAGGCCACTACATGCAAGTTGAAGTAGCCGCCAAAGTGAAAGGGTCAAAAAATTCAGAACTTGCTGATCAGTTTATGAATTTCATTTTAAGTGATGAGTTCCAATCAGCGATGCCAACGGGCAACTGGATGTACCCAGTTACTGACGTTGAGTTACCTAAAGGTTTTGAAACCTTGAGTGTTCCAAGCAAGTCGTTGAGCTTTAGTGCTGATGAAGTGGCAAAAATGCGTAAGTCTTGGATTCGCGAATGGCAAAGCGCACTGACGTTTTAGCTGACGTTTCCTCCCTCATCTAAATGAGATAGGTTTTACCTTTGAATTCTGTTCCAAAAATAGGTTTAGGGGTCGCGATGATCATCGCGACCTTTGTTATTTCTGCCCTAGGTGCTTTGATTGTTCAAGCCCCTTCACTTTATGTGTCTGTGGTATGGGACGACCCGTATTATCAACATGTCACCAAGTTCAGCTTTTACCAAGCTTTTCTTTCCACACTGCTCAGTGTTGGTTTTGCCATTCCAGTTGCGCACGCACTTTCGCGTCGCCAATTTTGGGGTAAATCATTACTGCTTAAGCTATTTGCATCGACACTGGTTTTGCCGGTTTTGGTTGGTGTTTTTGGGCTATTAGCGATTTATGGCAACAGCGGTTTGTTAGCGCAGTGGCTGCAAGGTTTCGACACCAAAATCCCATTTTCTATTTATGGTTTGAATGGCATCTTACTTGCCCATGTGTTCTTTAATTTACCTTACGCGGCACGCTTGCTGCTGCAAGCCTTGGAGTCTATCCCTGCTGAGCAACACAAGCTGTGTGCGCATCTTGGTATGAGCCATTGGGATAAGTTTCGCTGGGTGGAGTGGCCGCGTTTAAGGCAGCAACTTCCTCACGTTTGTGGCTTGGTATTTATGTTGTGCTTCACCAGTTTTGCCACTGTGATGGCGCTGGGTGGCGGGCCAAAATCCACCACTATTGAGCTAGCCATCTATCAAGCGATTAAGTTTGATTTTGATTTGCAAGCTGGTGCGTTATTAGCGTTGTGGCAGATGCTGTTGTGTGGACTACTTGCGATTGGAGTACAGAAGTTAACAAAGCCTGTTGCTATCAGTGCTGGCAGCACATCGGTACAGCAATTTTTAACGAAGGATCATGGGTGGTCAAAAGCATGGGATAGCTTTTGGATCATAGGTGCCTTTTTACTGGTGATACCGCCGTTACTGATGGTGTTACTGAGTGGTATCAACCAACAAGTTTGGACGGTGTTAACCGATGAACGTTTTTGGTCTGCGTTATCTAACTCGCTCAAAGTTGCAGGGTTAGCCAGTGCGCTTGCGGTCGCTGCGGGAGTGTCTATATTGTTGACCAGTCGCCGTTGGCGTTTGCAGTATAAAAACACGCGAGCTGATCAAATAGAGTTAATCGGTACCATTATTCTAGTGACGCCGGGGCTGGTGATTAGCACTGGCCTATTCTTACTACTGCGATCATTTACCGATGTTTTTAGCTTGGCGTTTTTTGTCGTGATTTTGGTGAATGGTTTGATGGCTTTGCCTTACGTGATCAAAACGCTAGCGCAACCGATGCTGCACATTGAGCAACAGTATCAGTATGTCTGTGCCAGCTTAGGCATGCGTGGCTGGCAACGATTTAAAGTGGTGGAGTGGCAGGCGCTGCGCAAGCCGTTTGCACATGCGTTTGCGATCAGCTTTATGTTTGCAATAGGGGATTTAAGCGCGATAGCGCTGTTTGGTGGACAAGAATTTCGTACCTTACCTCTGTATTTGTTCCAGTTGCTCGGCAGTTATCAGATGGACGCCGCTGCGGTGGTGTCCGTGACGTTATTGTTGTTGAGTGTGGGCTGTTTTGCCTTGATAGAGAAAGTATTGAAAGCGAAGGAGAAAGCATAATGCTAGTGTTGGATGATGTGCAGTACACCTACCAACGTGAACTGTTTCGTTTTGAGTTGAGCATTGAACGTGGTCAGATTGTATCGTTGATGGGGCCGAGTGGGGCAGGGAAATCAACCTTGCTGGCTCTGGTTGCAGGATTCATCCATCTTGACCAAGGTGACATTTGGGTTGATGGTGAGTCGATTGTGCGCAAAGAGCCTTATCAGCGTCCTTTCTCCATGCTGTTCCAAGAGCATAACTTGTTTTCTCACTTGTCAGTGCGTGACAACATTGGCTTAGGTTTACACCCAGGGCTAAAGCTCACGGTAGACCAAAAACGTCAGGTTGAACAAGCTGCGCAGCAAGTTGGCGTTGCAGAGTACCTCGACCGTTTGCCTGAGCACCTTTCTGGAGGGCAGCGTCAACGTGTTGCCTTAGCGCGTTGTTTTGTTCAGCCTCATCCGATGTGGCTGTTGGATGAGCCTTTCTCGGCACTTGATCCAGTGTTGCGTGAAGAGATGCTGAGCTTGGTAAAAAAACTGGCTGCGGAGCGCGGAATTACCGTGTTGATGGTTACGCATCATCTTAGTGATGCCAAAGCGATTGCAAGTCACTTTGCCTTTGTTGCTAACGGAAAAGTAGAAGCGGTGGGTGAGATTGATGCCCTGACTGCCGAGCATCCCAGCAAGACCCTACAGGCCTTCGTTCGCGCCGCCGGATAATGATGAGAGATACAAAAAAGGTTGATGCGAGCATCAACCTTTTTTCTTTTCTTGAGTGGCCGTAAGCTTAACCTTGCGGCTTCACTACCATCACGTTGATTGGAGAATACTCCACAACTTTACTTGCAACCGAACCAAGCATCACTTTGTTAATTTTCGAACGCTTGTGACTTGGCATGATAATAAGGTCTGCGCCCAAACGCTCGGCGTAATCAAGAATTGTTGCGTAAGCTTTGCCTTCGGCAACGTGCACTTTGTAAATCACTTCATCATCAATGTGCTCGCTGGCAAATGCTTTTAGCTGCTGCTTCACATCTTGCTTCATTTTCGCCGCTGCGTCTTTTGGGAAGTAAGTGGCGACCATCGACATGTGAATACCTGGCAAAACAGTGAGCAGGTGGATTTCTGCGTTTGCTTGTTTTGCTTGCCACACCGCCAGTTCAACCGCTCGGTCTGAGAAGCCTTGGTCATTTAGATCAACCGGAACAAGAATTTGTTTATACATTCAATGTCTCTCACTAAGGCCCCAGATCCGCGGGGCCAAATCGGTTATGCGCTCAGTTGTTCCTTGCGAGCACGACGTTTTTGGTTCATGGCAAGTACCAGCAGAAGAATCAAGCAAGGTACAAATACCCATTCTTTCATTGGACGATCCGCGTCTTGAACGACCCATTTGATTTCCCAATCAAAGTCGATACCAGATGACTCCGCAGGGCTACCAAATTCAACCATGTCGACGACCATTTTGCCGTCGTTCTCAGTCAGCATCAGACCCATTGAAGAGATACGCTCTTCAGCCGTCGTTGCTCTGTCTTCGAATGGCAGACGTACCGTTTTCTCGACGTATTCGCCTTCGAGGTTTTGTCCGGCAACACGTAACTCAATGGATTCTCCTACATTTAGGTTTTCCGTGATTTGAGCTATCTCAACCCCAGGAGAAAGAACTTTCGCTGGGTATAACATGTCCCACCAAAAACCAGGTCGGAAGAATGAGAAAGTTAATACTAATAATAGGACGGTTTCCCACCACTTGTTACGAGTCAGCCACCATCCCTGCGTAGCGGCAGAGAAGATCAGCATCGCAATGATGGAAGAGATTACCGTGAGTGCTAAATGCCACCAAGAATCGATACCCATCAACAATAATTGGGTATTGAAAACAAACATGAATGGCAGAATGGCGGTTCTAATATCGTAGGTAAAGCCTTGGATACCGGTGCGAATTGGATCGGACTTCGCGATTGCTGCAGCGGCAAAGGCAGCCAGACCGACCGGTGGTGTATCATCGGCGAGAATACCGAAATAGAACACGAACAAGTGCACCGCAATCAGTGGAATGATAAGACCGTGCGCTGCGCCGAGCGTTACGATGACTGGCGCCATTAGCGTTGATACTACAATGTAGTTTGCTGTGGTAGGCAGACCCATACCGAGAATCAGACTGATAACCGCAGTAAACAGCAGCATTAGGATGACACTACCGCCAGAGATAAACTCAACAAAGTCCGTCATCACCAAGCCGATACCAGTTAGCGTCACAACGCCAACAACCGTACCTGCCGCCGCAGTTGCGACACCGATACCGATCATGTTGCGAGCACCAGCCACCAAGCTTTCAGCGAGATCGACAAAACCCTCTTTGGTTTGTTGTACTAGGTCGCCTTCTTTCGCAAGTAACGCCATCAGAGGGCGTTGTGTTAGCAAAATGAAGACCATAAAGACGGTCGCCCAAAATGCTGATAAGCCAGGTGAGAAGCGCTCTACTGTTAAACACCAAACCAGTACCACGATAGGTAGCAGGTAGTGTAAGCCAGACTTCACTGTAGGACCCGGATCTGGCACTTCAGTCAGCTCCGCATCAATCTCAATTGCGCCATCTTTCATGTGGTTCGCAGAAATTTTTACGAGGCCGACGTAGGCGATGAGTAGCGCGATCGTTACTATCGTAGTCGCTGCGTCGCCAAAGACATCTTTCGTCCAACCTACACCGTAGTACACTAAAGCGCTGATTACACACAGACCTAAAATGGTAGCCGTGAATGAAAGTAGGCTTTGCAGTAACGTTGGATTATGACGACGAGGTAAGCCAGTCATGCCCGCTTTACATGCTTCAAGGTGAACGATGTAAATCAACGCGATGTAGGAAATCAGCGCTGGAAGTAATGCCGCTTTGATAACCTCTACGTAAGAAATCCCAACGTATTCCACCATCAAAAATGCTGCCGCGCCCATGATTGGCGGGGTTAGCTGACCATTGGTTGACGCTGCTACTTCAACGGCACCCGCTTTTGTGCCCGGGAAGCCGACTCGTTTCATCAATGGAATGGTAAAAGTACCCGTGGTTACGACGTTTGCGATCGATGATCCTGAAACCAGACCCGATAGACCAGATGCGACAACTGCGGCTTTAGCTGGGCCGCCTTTCATATGACCAAGTAGAGAAAATGCGACTTTAATGAAGTAAGCACCCGCACCCGCACGCTCTAGCATCGCGCCAAACAGTACAAACAAGAATACGAAAGAAGTGGATACACCTAACGCAACACCAAATACCCCTTCGGTGGTTAGCCACAGATGCGACATCGCTTTACCTAAGCTTGCGCCTTTGTGGGCTATGACATCTGGCATGTATGGGCCTGCAAACGTGTAAGTCAGGAACACGGCGGCCACAACCATTAGCGGAGGCCCTAATGCACGACGAGTCGCTTCAAGTAGCAATATCATGCCAACGACCGCAACCACAATATCGGCAGTGGTGGGCGCGCCGGAACGTCCTGCGAGTTCGGTGTAGAAAAGGTAGATATAGGCAGCCGAAAAGCTACCCGCTAACGCGAGAATCCAATCCACAAGAGGAATGTGATCACGCGGAGAGTTCTTCATTGCCGGATAAGCAGTGAAGGCCAAAAATATCGCGAAAGTGAGGTGAATCGCTCGCGCTTCAGTGTCATTCAGTACGCCAAAATTGAAAATAAATGGTAGCGGGGAGGCGTACCATAATTGAAATAGTGACCAACACAGAGGGACTAACCAAAGGATTCGTCCTTGCACTCCCGAAGGGTTACGTGCGCCCGTGTCTGCTTGAGCCACCATTTCTTGCACATCTTGAGACGGAGTCTTATTCGTCGCCATGTACTTTTTCCTTATTATTGATGGTCCTGTCCGTTCTTCTATCGAGAACCACACTTCGCCTTTATCAGTGTAGTGAATGGAGCGAAGTTTGCTTTCGAGTATTCCGCTGCCGAATCACAAAGCAAGAGTACCTAGTGCTTTGTTGGCGGCGTTAAAGTGTCTTCTTGGGTATTGAGTGCGCAGTTCTAAGAAAAACTGGCAAATGAACAAAGCATGCTGGTTCAATGTGCTACAACCAGCATACTCAATCAGGCAGAAAACCATCTTTTTCTGCCTGAGATTGAAATAAGTGAGTGCTTACTTAATTAGACCCACTTCTTTGTAGTATTTTTCTGCACCAGGGTGAAGAGGGATAGAAATACCTGCTTTCACCATGTCTTCTTTTTTCAGGTTAGCAAAAGCTGGATGCAGACGTTTGAAGGTGTCGAAGTTCTCGAACACGGCTTTAGCAACGTTGTATGCAACTTCATCAGAAACATCAGATGTTGTTACCATTGTTGCCGCAACACCAAAGCTCTTCACGTCTTTATCTGTACCACGGTACATACCAGCCGGCACTGTGCTGAATGCGTAGTACGGGTTATCTGCGACGATCTTGTCGATCTTAGGACCAGTTGCAGGCACTAGCTTCGCATCACATGATGTTGTTGCTTCTTTGATTGAACCGTTTGGATGGCCAACCATGTAGATGAACGCATCAATTTTGTTGTCACAAAGGGCTTGAGAACGCTCTGAGCCTTTTAGCTCTGAAGCAAGTTTGAAGCTGTCATTTGTCCAGCCCATTGCATCCATTACTACACCCATTGTCGCGCGGTCACCAGAACCTGGGTTACCGATGTTGACACGCTTACCAGCTAGGTCTTGAACGTTTTCGATGCCAGAGTCAGCACGTGCGATGATGTTGAAAGGTTCAGTATGAAGAGAGAACATTGCACGCAGTTTTTTGTACGGGCCTTGTTCCGCAAACTTGCTCGTACCGTTGTAGCCGTGGTACTGCCAATCCGATTGCACGATACCAAAATCTAATTCGCCTGCACGGATAGTGTTAACGTTGTAAATTGAGCCACCAGTTGATTCTACTGAACAACGGATGTTGTGGTCTTTACGACCTTTATTTACCAACTTACAGATAGCACCACCAGTAGGGTAGTAAACACCAGTTACAGAGCCAGTACCGATAGTAATAAACTCTTGAGCGTTAACTGCGCCTGCGCCCATTACAGCTGCAGCGATAGCGCCTACTTTGAGAAGTTTGTTAAATGCCATGAATTTCCCTTCCTTATATTCATTATTTACCCGGAAATAACCATAAATCACTTCTGGAGTTTCCTATTTGGAAACGGCATCTTTTCCAATCCAATTGTTTGAAAAAGCGAACAAATCATAACAAAAAATTGGCAGAAAATTATCCGAATGTTAAATGTTATAGCGAATAAGTCTAAAGCTTGCGACAGGGTATGGTGATTGATCTTTGATTTAATTCTTTTTATAACAGTTAGTTAGGTATGAATAAGGCAAGATGGTGAAAAAGATCAATTGCGTGATATTAATCACAAAAGTGGTGAGTGAAAAGTAGTCACATGAAGCAATTTGTTTACATAAATAATGGGCTACAAAATAGTACTTCTTTCATAGCCCACAAAGAGTTACTTAAACCAATGTTCGTCGGTCTCAGCCTGTGTACTCGAATAGCTCACATACAGACTTGAACAATTGTTCAGTTGATACTGGCATTGTAGGGGTAATAAAAATGGTATCGTCACCCGCTACTACGCCAAGAATACCCTCGGATTTACCTAACGAGTCGAGTAGGCGAGCAATAAGCTGTGCTGCGCCAGGACCTGTGTGAATGACAACCAATGCCGCATTGTGATCGATGTCTAAAACCAGTTCACGTAGAGAGCTGCTTACTGTTGGTACGCCCAGCTCAGCCGGTAGGCAGTACACCATTTCCATTTTTGCGTTACGAGTACGAACAGCACCAAACTTGGTCAGCATACGTGAAACTTTAGATTGGTTAATGCTTTCAAAGCCTTGCTGCTTGAGTGCGTCAACAATTTCACCCTGTGAGCCAAAGCTCTCTTCTTTTAGCAGGGCTTTAAAGGCGCGGACTAGGTTATCTTGTTTCTCTGAATTGCGCATAGTCATTATGATTCTCTTAGTACGTGTCAGCAATTTTGCATATTCTCGCATATATATTCATGCAGTGCCAAAAAGTCCCGGCATTCTGTTAGTTGCATCACTGTAAACCATAAACAGAACAGGATTCTTTAATATTATTCAACCAGTCTCGTTTTGTCCTGTTGAATTTCTTGTCATTTCAACAGAATAAAAGAATAATCCAACCTTCATTTGTAGCACGACAACAGCGAGTTGCGCGAGGTCGCAAAGCTGGCGTTAATTGATTGTAATCAAGTTGTGATTCCGATAGCTTATTTCAGTTGGTTACAAACTACCCTACGAATACGTTTATAAGAGAAATACTCTCAAGGAGAACTACATGAAAGTAGCCGTTATTGGTGCCGCTGGTGGCATCGGTCAAGCCCTTGCCCTTCTGCTTAAGAACCGTCTTCCTGCTGGTTCTGATTTAGCCCTATACGATATTGCTCCAGTTACGCCTGGCGTAGCAGCAGATCTTAGCCACATCCCAACACCAGTATCGATCAAAGGTTACGCTGGTGAAGATCCAACTCCTGCGCTAGAAGGTGCAGATGTAGTTCTTATCTCTGCGGGTGTTGCTCGTAAGCCGGGCATGGATCGTGCGGATCTGTTCAATGTAAACGCTGGTATTGTGAAATCACTTGCTGAAAAGATTGCGGTTGTTTGTCCTAAAGCATGTGTAGGTATCATCACTAACCCAGTGAACACAACAGTGCCAATCGCTGCAGAAGTTCTGAAGAAAGCGGGTGTTTACGACAAGCGTCGCCTATTCGGTATTACCACACTAGACGTGATCCGTTCAGAAACGTTTGTTGCTGAGCTAAAAGGCAAAGATCCTAGCGATATCCGTGTACCAGTTATCGGTGGTCACTCTGGCGTGACAATTCTTCCTCTTCTTTCTCAAGTAGAAGGTGTGGAGTTTACAGCTGAAGAAGTAGAAGCTCTGACTAAGCGTATTCAAAACGCGGGCACAGAAGTTGTTGAAGCAAAAGCGGGTGGCGGTAGTGCGACACTTTCTATGGGCCAAGCGGCTTGTCGTTTCGGTCTAGCACTTGTACGAGCTCTTCAAGGTGAAGAAGGCGTTGTTGAGTGTGCTTATGTTGAAGGTGACAGCGAGCACGCACCTTACTTTGCACAACCTGTGAAGCTGGGCAAAGAAGGCGTAGAAGAAGTACTAAGCTACGGCGAATTGAGCGACTTCGAAAAAGCGGCACTAGATGGAATGCTAGAAACGTTAAATGGCGACATCAACATTGGTGTTGAATTCGCTAAATAATCTCTATAACGCGAATTAAGAAGAAAGCCGATCTTAGGATCGGCTTTTTTGATCTTTTTGCTCTGAATTACGTATCACAAGCGAACCAAAACAACATTGTTAAGGAGAAGATGATGGAAGCAAGTCGAATCCGTAAAGGCATGGTTGTTGAGTGCCAAGAAGGCGTCGGTACGATTTTGGTTGTCGACCGTGAAGCAGAGACCGTTTTGTTATCCAAGCAAGGCTCAGATCAACAGATAGCAGTGAGTTTTGATGAGATAGAAGACGATCCACAGCTGCATGGTGGAAGCGAACGATACTATTAGTCAGAGTCGTTGAAATTGTCTAGAGCTGAGACGAAAAAGGAAGAGCGAAATGCTCTTCCTTTTGTTTTTCTTGCTAAAGGGTCTGGTGGTACTAGCGAGTGCGTTTTACCGCAACATGAGCCAGCGTGATAAGCGCTTCTTTGTATTCTGATTCTGGTAGTACTTCCAGTTCAGCGATCGCCTTATCTGCTTCTTCTAACGCTTTCTGCGTAGTGTATTCTAACGAACCGGCCTCTTTCATAACGGCTAGGATTTCATCTAAGCGTTCCATGCCATTGGCTTTTTCAATCGCTTCGCGAATCATCAGCGCATTTTCTGGCGTCGTATTACGCATTGCATGCAACAGAGGCAGAGTCGGTTTTCCTTCAGCCAAATCATCACCAACGTTTTTGCCCATGTCTTCGCCATCGGATGTGTAGTCCATCACATCATCAATAAGCTGGAATGCAGTGCCTAGGTATTTACCATAATTCTGCAGAGCCAATTCAACGTGTTCTGGAGCATCATTTAAGATTGCGCCAATTTGCGTTGCAGACTCGAACAAGCGTGCAGTCTTTGAGTAGATGACTTGCATGTAGCTTTCTTCGGTCGTGTCAGGATCGTTACAGTTCATCAACTGTTGAACTTCACCTTCGGCGATCACATTTACTGCATTACTCATTAGTTGAAGGATCTTCATGGATCCTAGCTCAGTCATCATCTGAAATGAGCGAGTGTAAATAAAGTCCCCAACAAGTACGCTCGCGGCATTACCAAACGCAGCATTCGCTGTCGCTTTTCCACGGCGCATGTCTGATTCGTCCACGACATCATCGTGCAGCAAAGTCGCTGTATGGATGAACTCGATAAACGCCGCTGCCATCGTATGGCCAGTGCCTTGGTACCCCAATGCACGTGCTGACAATATTGCCAGTAACGGTCGTAGACGTTTGCCTCCACCACTCACGATATAGAAACCGAGCTGGTTGATTAAAGAGACATCAGAATTTAGTTGTGCTTGAATTGTTTCATTCACTTTTGCCATGTCATCGGCAGTAAGCGCTTGGATAGTTTTAAAATCCATCGTATATCCGGCTGAAGTTAGACCCTGCAAGGCTTATTCGATTTATATAATTGTCGAATAATACACTAAAAAACGTTGATTAATACATTACTAAAGGGCATGATTGCCGCACTTTTCTTTGGCGATTAGCTTTTCGCCAATTTTTTCAAAATATGGCTTGTCATAGGGGCATCTCTTCTGTAGAATCTGCGCCCTATTGATGATTAGTTTAGCGCACACCCTCATGAAAAGGCTGTGCGGAAAAAGCGGAGTAAAATATGTACGCTGTTTTCCAATCTGGTGGTAAACAACACCGTGTAAGCGAAGGTCAAACTCTTCGTTTAGAGAAATTAGACGTTGAAACTGGTGCAACTGTAGAATTTGATAAAGTTCTTCTTGTTGCTAACGGCGAAGACATCAAAGTTGGTGCTCCTCTTGTAGAGGGCGGCAAAATTGTTGCTGAAGTTGTACAACACGGTCGTGGCGATAAAGTTAAAATCGTTAAGTTCCGTCGTCGTAAGCACTCTCGTAAGCAACAGGGTCACCGTCAGTGGTTCACTGAAGTGAAGATCACTGGTATCAACGCTTAATCTATTAGGAGAGTTTAACAATGGCACACAAAAAAGCTGGTGGTTCTACTCGTAACGGCCGCGATTCAGAAAGCAAACGTCTAGGTGTTAAGCGTTTCGGTGGTGAATCTGTACTTGCAGGTAACATCATCGTTCGTCAACGTGGTACTAAGTTCCACGCTGGTAACAACGTAGGTATCGGTAAAGACCACACTCTATTCGCTCTTACTGAAGGCAAAGTGAAGTTCGAAGTGAAAGGTCCTAAGAACCGTAAGTTTGTAAGCATCGAAGCTGAGTAATTAGGTTTTTACCAAGTTACTTAATAGCTTTAAGCTGAATTCAAAAGCCCTGCCGAATCGGCGGGGTTTTTTATTTATGGCAGTCGACATATCGAAGTTTCTCGTTAGAATCCGAGGCGATTTGAATCTGGGAGCTTAGATCTGTCATCTGCTAAAATTGTCGGATGACACAGTAGATTTAATCCACGCACGAAGTAGTCGGAGTAAAAGATGAAGTTCGTAGATGAAGCGGTAGTAAAAGTTCAGGCTGGTGATGGCGGTAGCGGCGTTGTCAGTTTCTGGCGTGAAAAATTCATCACTAAAGGTGGCCCTGACGGCGGTGATGGTGGTGACGGCGGTGATGTTTACATCCAAGCTGATGAAAACCTAAATACCCTAATTGATTACCGTTTCCAACGCTTCTACGAAGCGGAGCGTGGTGAAAACGGTCGCGGTGGTAACTGTACTGGTAAACGTGGTAAAGACATCGTTCTTCGCGTACCAGTGGGTACTCGCGCAGTAGATATCCACACTAACGAAATTGTGGCAGAAGTTGCTGAGCACGGTAAGAAAGTGATGGTCGCGAAAGGCGGCTGGCACGGTCTTGGTAACACGCGTTTCAAATCTTCAGTAAACCGAGCGCCTCGTCAAAGAACGCTAGGTACAAAAGGTGAAATTCGTGAAATCCGTCTTGAGCTACTGCTGTTGGCGGACGTTGGTATGCTTGGCTTGCCAAACGCAGGTAAATCGACGTTTATTCGCGCGGTATCAGCGGCAAAACCAAAAGTAGCAGACTACCCGTTTACCACGTTAATCCCAAGCTTGGGTGTGGTGAGTGTTGTTCCTGAAAAGAGCTTTGTGGTTGCTGACATCCCGGGGCTTATCGAAGGGGCTGCTGATGGTGCGGGTTTAGGTATTCGTTTCTTGAAACACCTAGAACGTTGCCGAGTGTTGCTGCACATGATTGATATCATGCCGATTGATCAGTCTGATCCTGTACAAAATGCACTAACCATCATTGATGAGCTAGAGCAATACAGTGAAAAACTGGCAAGCAAACCTCGCTGGTTGGTGTTCAACAAAGTTGATCTGATGCCTGAAGAAGAAGCGAATGAAAAGATCCAAGAGATCTTGGATGCGCTAGGTTGGGAAGACGAGTACTTCAAGATCTCTGCGATCAACCGTTCTGGCACAAAAGAGCTTTGCTACAAACTTGCTGACTTTATGGAAAACCTACCTCGCGAAGAGGAAGAAGTGGCTGAAGAAGATAAAGTTAACTTCATGTGGGATGATTACCATAAAGATGCAATGGCAGGAAAAGACGTTGTTACTGAAGATGACGATGACTGGGATGATTGGGATGACGAAGAAGATGACGGTCACGTTGTCTACGTTCGTGACTAATTGTTCTCTCCAAGCGATGTCTTGCTAGAAAATTTAATAAAGCCGCAAAATCTATTGCGGCTTTTTTTGTATCTAAATCATATTTAGATGATGTGATTTGCGGCACAATAGTGGCTTCGCGTGATAATTCGGGACTGTTTGACCTCCTTCACGTGAGAGTAAGCAACACCCTAAAAGGACTTAGACCTATCTATGAATCTAGAAACCATACCGTCTGGAGAGTTGACGGTATCTAACCAACGCTCCATTTCTCGACTTGTCGCTCAAGCCGGACAAATGCTGTTGGCCCATGGCGCAGAAAGTACGCTTGTGTGCGATATCATGCGTCGTATTGGCTTAGCTTGTGGCGTGCATGAAGTGGCTGTAGCCCTCTCAGCCAATGCCTTGGTTGTCACGACCGTAATGGATGGACATTGCATCACCACTACTCGAAGCTGTGCCGATCGTGGCATCAACATGCGCGTTATTACGCAAATTCAACGTATCTGTATCATGATGGAGCGCGGGTTACTCGATGCTGCCATGGCGCAGAAAAAACTGAATACCATCAGCCCAGAACGGTACAACCGCTGGCTAGTGGTGCTTATGATTGGCTTATCATGCGCGGCATTCAGCCATTTAGCGGGTGGCGATTGGGGCGTATTTATTATGACCTTCTTGGCCTCGGCTGGTGGCATGATCGTGCGCCAAGAGATTGGCCATCGTCACTTCAATCCATTACTTAACTTTGCTGCTACCGCATTTGTAACCACGTTGATTTCTGCTCAAGCTGAAATTTATCAAATTGGTAATTTACCAACCGTAGCGATGGCATCGTCGGTATTGATGTTGGTGCCTGGTTTTCCACTGATTAATTCGGTAGCAGACATGCTAAAAGGTCACATTAACATGGGTATTGCTCGGTTTGTAATGGCCAGTTTGCTGACGTTAGCAACGTGTTTGGGCATTGTGGCGGCAATGAGTGTAACTGGTATTTGGGGGTGGGCAATTTAATGAATATTTTTGATTTAACGCTCGGTTTGCTCAATGACATGTTTTTTGCAGCCATCCCTGCAGTCGGCTTTGCGTTGGTGTTTAATGTGCCACAGCGAGCTTTGATCTATTGCGCGGTAGGTGGTGCGATTGGTCACGGAAGCCGTTACTTGATGATGCAGTTTGGAGTACCGATTGAGTGGGCGACCTTCTTCGCTGCCACCTTGGTTGGCATGATAGGGGTTCATTGGTCTCACCGCTTTTTGGCTCATCCAAAAGTGTTTACTGTCGCTGCATTGATACCTATGGTGCCGGGCGTTTTTGCTTACAAAGCGATGATTGCGATGGTGGAGATCAACCATTTGGGTTACTCGCCAGAGTTAATTGCGACCTGCATGGAGAACTTTCTTAAAGCCATGTTTATTATTGCTGGTTTAGCAGTTGGCCTCGCAGTTCCTGGGCTGTTATTCTACCGCCGCAGACCGATAGTATAAGGACCCGACATGATCATTAGTATGATTGCCGCGATGGCAGACAAGCGCGTTATTGGCAAAGATAATCAAATGCCTTGGCATCTTCCTGCGGATTTTGCTTGGTTTAAACGTTGTACGATGGGGAAGCCCGTCGTTATGGGAAGAAAGACTTACGATTCAATTGGTCGCCCTTTGCCAGGACGTTTGAATATTGTCATTAGCCGAGATGAATCATTGAGTATTGAAGGCGTTACAACGGTGACTTCAGTTGAAAAAGCGTTAGAGGCTGCAGGTAATGTTGAAGAAGTAATGATCATTGGTGGCGGTGCTATCTATGCTTCTTGTTTAGCGATGGCAAATAAACTGTACGTCACACATATTGATGCTGTAGTTGAAGGTGACACCCAGTTCCCAGACTGGGGTAATGAGTTCAAAGAGACATATTCTGAAACCTACCAAGCGGATGAGAAAAACGCTTACAACATGCGTTTTACGATTTTAGAAAAGCAATAGTTAGAAAAGTCTCTCGAAGCAGAATAGAAAAAAGCACCGTAACCACGGTGCTTTTTGTTTTTGGAGTAACGATCTAGTGATTAATCGAGAGCGTCTTGGGTAAAGATTTGTTTGTCTTCCCAACGGATCATCGTCAGCGAACCACCCCAGACACAGCCAGTATCGAGTCCAATGACTTTTTCATCGATATAGCCCTGCAATGCTGCCCAGTGGCCGAATAACACTGTTTTTTCTAACGGTATGCGGTGCGGCAGTTCAAACCAAGGTACCAATTGGTCACCTGTGACTTCTTGCGGAGGCAGTTTGCAGTCCATATCTAAACGACCATCAGAAAAGCAGAAACGCATTCTTGTAAAGGCATTGATGATATAGCGATAGCGATCCAGACCTTCCAGTGAGTCATCCCAAAGATCTGGTAAGTTGCTGTACATGTTTTTTAGCAACCACGGCAACTCTTCGCCTTGGATAATATGTTCTACTTCGCGAGCGCATTGTCTGGCTGTTTCTAAATCCCATTGCGGTGAGATACCCGCATGACACATCACAAACTCGTCGTGCTCTGCCAGAAGAGGTTGTTTAGCTAGCCAAGAGAGCAGTTCTTCGCGGTCTTTAGCGAGGAAAATAGGGGTCGTTTTATCTTTGTCTTTTCGCTTTTTCAGGCCGTAAGATACTGCCAGTAAATGTAAGTCATGATTGCCGAGTACGACTTTTGCGCTGTCACCGAGTGACTTTACGAAGCGCAGTGTTTCGAGTGATTTCGGGCCGCGAGCCACCAAATCTCCTGCGAGCCAAAGTTGGTCATGTTGAGTGGAAAAGTTGACGCGCTTGAGTAGCTGCTGTAGTTCGTCAAAACAGCCTTGGATGTCACCAACGATATAGGTAGCCACTGAATCTCCAATCTTATTAATTTAAAACGTTCGGAATCGCTAAACGAAATGGCTCAATTTCAGTGATGAATTCCTGGCCTTTTTCATCCAGCATTTTGTAGTGTCCTTGCATGACACCAACAGGCGTTTCTAACGCGGTACCACTGCTGTAAGTGTATTCATCGTTGCTTGGAATAAACGGCTGCTGCCCAACAACACCTTCTCCCTCTACCGTCATTTGCTTACCGTTGGAATCGGTAATCAACCATCGGCGACTTATGAGCTGCACTGTCTGCTGGCTGAGGTTTTTAATGGTAATGACGTAGGCGAAAACAAAGCGTTGTAGCTCTGGATTGGATTGCTCTTCGATGTATTTGGTGTGAACTTGAATCTTGATGCAGGGTTGAATGACGTCCATGTGCACTCCTTGATAAACTTAATAATAAGCCAAACCGGCAAGGGTTTGGCTTATTGTTTGAGTTATTAGTGCTGCGGGTTGTCCGCTAGCCAGTTCGCCATCGCGACGAATTGTTGTAGCGTTAGGTTTTCTGGACGCATGCTTGGGTTTACACCTAGCTCTTCCAGAACTTCTGAGCTCAACAGAGATTTGTAGCAGTTACGCACGGTTTTACGGCGTTGGTTAAAGCCTTCACGACAAACTCGATCGAGTAAACGTAGATCTTTCGCTGGGCATGGTAGCTCTTCATAAGGTACTAGGCGAACAACAGCGGAGTCTACTTTCGGTGGCGGAACAAATGCGGTTGGTGGTACTTCTAGTACAGGTACAACTTTACAGTAGTACTGCGCCATTACCGTTAGACGACCGTAAGCTTTACTACCCGGGCCTGCTGCCAAGCGATTCACCACTTCTTTTTGAAGCATAAAGTGCATGTCTTGAATGTCTTTATGGAATTCAAATAGGTGGAACATCAAAGGTGTAGAGATGTTGTACGGCAAGTTACCGAAGATACGCAGCTTGTTGTTTGGCTTCACTAACTGAGTGAAGTCAAAGCGCATTGCGTCGCCTTCATGAATCGTTAGTTTGTCTGCCAAATCAGGGTGGTTACGTAAACGCTCGGCTAAGTCACGGTCCAGTTCGATGACGGTGAACTTATCTACTTCACGGCCAACGGGTTCTGTGATTGCACCAAGACCCGGGCCGATCTCAACCAGATTCTGACCTGGCTTTGGGTTAATTGCTGATACGATGCCATCAATAATGTATGGATCGTTCAGGAAGTTTTGACCAAAACGTTTACGCGCTTTGTGTCCTAAATGGACATCATTTCTCATTGTTTCTTCTCTACCAATTCTATCGCATGCGTGAGCGCTGTTCGGAAGCTCCCTGTATCCGCTTGACCTGTCCCTGCCAGTTCTAATGCAGTACCGTGATCTACCGAGGTTCTAATAAAAGGTAGACCAAGAGTAATGTTTACTGAACGCCCAAAGCCTTTGTATTTTAATACTGGCAATACTTGGTCGTGGTACATGCCTAAAACAGCATCTGCATCGTTTAAATATTTTTCATTAAAAATGGTATCTGCCGGCAGTGGGCCGATCAGCTTGATACCTTTTTCTTTTTGAATCTTTTCCAGTGTCGGAGTGATGGTTTCGATCTCTTCACGACCTAAACAGCCATCTTCACCTGCATGAGGATTAAGCCCGCAAACATAGATGTTTGGCTCTGCGATGGCAAATTTTTCTACGAGGTCTTTATGAAGAATATCGATGATCTTCTCTAGTCGCTCTTCGGTGACCGCTTTTGACACATACGCCAATGGAATATGTGTGGTAACCAATGCGACACGCAGTCCTTCTGTTGCCAACATCATCACCACTAACGGTGTATTTGATTTCTCGGCAAAGAATTCAGTATGACCACTGAATGCAACACCTGCGCGATTGATCACCCCCTTGTGAACAGGGCCGGTGACAATAGCATCAAATTCATCATTCATACAGCCCAAAGCGGCTCTTTCTAGTGTTTTTAATACGTAGTGGCCGTTGGCTTCATTAAGTTGACCAGCAATCGCGTTTTCCGAAATTTCAACGTGGTCAACGATAAGTGTGCCCGCTTTTTGCGCCTTAGGTGCTTCTTCAGGATTGTAATCAAAGAGTTGGACATCAATGCCAAGCATTTTGGCGCGTTCCAGCAACATGTTTTTATCTGCGCAGATGACAATCTGGTGTGCCCAATCTTCTTTTGATAGAGCCAGCACTAAGTCAGGGCCGATGCCCGCAGGTTCCCCTGCGGTTACGACAATTCTGCGAATTGAATTAGTTGTCATTGTTGTCATCCACGATTTCAACAAACGCACTTGCACGTAGCTCTTGCATCCATGCGCCTGCTTCTTCATTAAACTTACGATTGAACAGAATGCGGTAAGCTTTATTCTTCATTGCTGAATCTGTGCGGTCGACTTGGCGTCGGTCTAACACTTCAACAATGTGCCAGCCATGAACCGTTTTGAATGGTTCACTGATTGAGCCAACTGGTAGTGTTTCAACTTGGTGTTTAAATTCAGGAACATAAAGATCTGGTGTTTGGTAATCAAGTTCACCGTCTTGAGCCGCAGAGCCTGGGTCTTGGCTGTATTGTGAGGCCAATTGAGCAAAGGTCGCTTCGCCAGCTTTGATGCGACGAACGAATTCATTTAACTGCTTTTTAGCGCCTTCATCACTAAGAATCACGGTTGGTTTGATCAGAATATGGCGAGCGTTAACTTCTGTCACCGCAACGGTTTCTAGACCCTTCACATCTTCAATTTTTAGGATGTGGAAACCAACGCCACTACGGAATGGACCAATGATGCTGCCTTTGTTCTGCATCTTGATTTGATCAGCAAAGATGGTTGGCATTTCTTCTTTACGCATCCAACCCCAATCACCACCTTGGAGAGCTTTCGGACCTTTAGAGTAGGTGTAAGCCATTTCGGTGAAGTCTGCGCCGTCGTTCAGTTTTTTAACCAGGGCTTTCGCTTGTGCTTCTACTTCTGATTTATCTTGACCGTCGGTGAAACGCAGTTGGATATGACCGATTTTGTATTGCACGGTTGCGTTGGTTTCTTTCGCTAGCTGGTCTGCAAGGCTATCAACTTCTGCTGGAAGGATATTGATTCGGCGACGAACTAGCGCATTACGAGCTTCTGACGCTGCAATTTCTTTACGGATTTGCTCGCGGAACTCTGGGTAGCTTAGGCCTTCTGCTTGCACGGATGCTGCCAGTTCTTCCACGCTTTGGTTATTGTTGCGTGCGATTTCTGCGATGGCTTGGTTTAGACGGTTATCGTCGATGCGTACACCAATACGGTCAGCTTCTTGGCCTTGCAGCGTATCGATGATCAGTTTTTCTACCACTTGCTCTTTGAGCACGCTTGCCGAAGGCAGACTTTTTCCGCTTTGACGAGCATTGGCTTGTAGGGTTTTCATCGCAGTATTGATGTCGCTTTGTAGAATGACACCGTCGTTAACGATGACAGCAACCTTATCAAGCTCTACCGGTGCTGCTACTGCTCCACAAGAGAGTAGGGTCGTGAATAAGATTGATTTCCAAATTTTCATTTAAAATTCCGTCAGTATTTTTTGAAGAAGCGTCTTATTTAGAGTAAGACGCTTAATTCGATTAATTGTTCAAATAGAATGGGCGACCGTATTTAATCGCGTTGTCGGAACCATCCAGTTCTTTGACTGCTGTACCGGTGCTTTGATTTGTCGCAAAGCCTTGAATACCGAAGTTAACACTAAAGTTGTTTTCGTATTCAGGAGAGGAGCCCGTACTGCCGATGGCTTGATTTTCCCAACCGAGTAATTGGTTAGAGTATGTCAAACCGATGTACCAACAATCAGATTGGTAACGCAGGCTTGCTAGCCATTCCATATCGGTATTTTCATTTAGGTCATAGTAGTACTGACCGCTTGCAGACCAGTTACGGTTGAACTCGTATGCCGCTACGATACCTGCTTGTGAAATACCTTTACGAGTAATAGTGTCGAGGTTTTCGAGAATGATCGTATCTTCGATGTATTCGCGAGTGACATAGCGGTAGTTACCTTGAATAAAGCCGCCGTTAAACTGATATTCCAACGTACTGTTGGCAAGCTGCATTGAGCTTAAGTCGATGTCGTACTGAACGCCACCGTGATAGAACAGGTAGTCGTTGTAGTTGAAATCAGCTTCAACTGCCCATGAAGAGTAGTTGGTTGTCTCGTCTGGAATGTTCGGGCTATTGCTGATTTTCGTCTTCTTATCGAAGTAGTAGATCTGACCAAACGACACGTTCAAACGTTCTTTGTAGTCATCATCAAAGAAGCGCGTACTTGCACCGTAGCTCAACTGGTTAGCCGATGCGATCTTATCAATACCACTGTACTTACGACTGCGGAATAGACCGTAGTAGTCAGTTTGCAGCAGCGTTGTATCGTAGTTGTAGATGTTGGTTTGATCTTCTTCTGGTACGTAAAGGTACTGAAGCTGTGGTTCTAGCGTTTGTGTGTAGCCTTTGATCCAACTGGTGTCACGCTCTAAGTAAATCTGAGCATGGGTACGAAACTCAGGAATAACACGAGAAACTTGTTCATCAAGCTGGTTTTTCAAGTCCACGTCGGTCAAGCCAGTAAGGTCTTGAGAGTAGTAAGTGGAAAGTACGCGCGCTTCCGTTGTCCAAGTGGCCCAAGAGTTTGACAGCGGCATGGTTAGTCCCGGCTCTATGTGAACGCGAGTCGCATTTGGTCGAGCGGTATCACTAGTGTCAAAACGGCTGACTTGGCTTTTTACGTCGAAGTTAAGGTGATCACCCCACAACGGCGTGTAGTAGTTCAAATCTAATTGAGGAAGCAAACGATATGGACGGTTTTCTTCTTTCAAGAGGATTTGGAAATCTCGAACGGTTAAAGACGCATCCCAGAAATCTGAACGGTACTGCACATGTCCTTCTTGGACTAACTGGCCGTCTTCACGGTTACCGATGTCAGAGTCCAAATCTAGGAAGTAATCAATGTCACTGACTTGTGAGTAATCAACTTTAACAATCCACTGTTTATTGATAATACCATCGTGCTTAACTTGGTAACCCCAGCGAGAATCATCTTGATATTTTTTATCGCTGTTGAGGTATTCGCCTTTCAGTTTACCTTCACCCCAACCATCGGTTAGGTAACGGAAATCGGTGTCGAGTTTGGTGCCACGTTGCTGCATGTAGAGTGCAGTGAGTGTCATGTCGTATTGAGGTGCGATGTTCCAGTAAAATGGCACTTCCACTTCCATACCGTCACTAGAACCGTAAGAAAGAGAAGGGAATAGGAAACCGGTTTTACGCGTATTACCAATAGGCATAGTCATGTATGGCACGTAAAACACGGGCACATCCATGATCTCAAAACGAGGGTGGTGCAGCGTGGCGGTCTCTTCGTCTTGGTCTACGTCAATACCAGACGCAACCAAACGCCATGAATTATCGCCTTCCGGACATGATGTGATTGAGCCATCTTCTAGTTCATAGACAGACTGACCTGTACGCGCAATGTAAGCAGCAGTACCACGACCTTGTTGGCAAAGAAATTGGTATTCGGTGTTTTCAAGCGAGAATGTATCTTGGTTGATGTCGTTGGTAACACGATCTGAACGGGCTTTAACTTGTCCGTCATTGAAGGTCACGTTGCCTTCTGCCACCACCACGTTGTCTTGTTGGTGCAGGGTTACGCTATCTGCGGTGATTTTCTTCGGACCTTGCGTTACTTGGACGTTTCCAGAGTATTGTGCTTTGTCACCATTAATGGCTTGCAGGTTGTCCGCTTCTACCACTACTGGGGTATTAAGAGCGTCCTCCTCGCCACTTGTTTCGACCAAACATTGATCTGTGGCGGGCATTTCCTGCACACTATCATTTATATTCGCTTCAGCTTGAGTGGTGGGTACAAACAAGGCGGTGCTGATAGAGGCCGCTATAAATGTGCGGGAGAAATGTTGCATTGAATTGAACTTTCCTGTGTCACTACTACTCGATGGCTATAGGGCTTGTTGTACCCTAGCGTCATAGCCAAATGAATCAACTATAGTCGCAATTGTCCCAGCGTATTGATTTGCTATGGCATAATGACGACAAAAATAGCTGCAAAGATAAGCAGGCGAAATGGCCTAGCCGAAATAAAACTAATTCCATTATCATAAAGGAAATCGTTCCATCCGGCACTATAAGACCGTCGTCGTCGATAAAAATTCATTGATAGAGAACACATAATGCATATTTTTGGCAAAATTCTGGGTGCCTTTTTTGGCTTGTTACTGGGTGGTCCATTCGGTTTGCTGTTTGGTTTATTTATTGGTCACCAATTCGATAAAGCCCGACGTTTAAGTCAAGCTGGGTTCTCTACAGGCGGCTTTGGAAAAGGACCGAGTCAGGCACAGCGTCAGGAAGAATTCTTTAAAGCGGCGTTTGCAGTAATGGGGCATGTGGCAAAAGCCAAAGGTCAGGTCACTAAAGAAGAGATCCAACTTGCGACTGCCATGATGGATCGTATGAATTTGCATGGCGAACAACGCCGTGCGGCGCAAGATGCGTTCCGCGAAGGGAAAGAGAGTGATTTCCCATTAGAAGATGTGCTGGTGCGTGTAAAAATCTCGACCGCTGGCCGTTTTGATTTGCTGCAATTCTTCCTTGAACTGCAAATTTCCGCGGCCTTTGCTGATGGAGCTATCCATCCAAGCGAACGTAATGTGCTGCACAAAATTGCTCGTGGTTTAGGTTTCTCCTCTGAACAACTAGAGCGTCGCCTGCAGATGCAAGAAGCGGCGTTCCGTTTCCAACATCAAGGTGGTTTCCATGGTCAGCAACAAGGCCAATACCAGTCGTCAGGTTGGCAGCAAGCCTCACAGGCGGATCAATTGGCCGATGCGTACAAAATTTTGGATGTGTCACCAGAGGCGGACGGTAAAACCGTTAAACGAGCTTACCGTAAGTTAATGAATGAGCATCACCCTGATAAATTGATGGCCAAAGGTTTACCGCCAGAAATGATGAACGTCGCAAAAGAAAAATCGCAAGAAATTCAAAACGCATACGATTTAATTAAAAAGGTAAAAGGCTTTAAGTAAGCCAAAATCTAACAAGCAAACTAGAAAGTAAAAAGGGCACTTGGTGCCCTTTTTTAGCTTTTGGGTTATCGGTGGCTAAAAGCATCTCAAGCTGAACAAGGATGGATAAATCAGTCGGCTTGGTTCAAGCTCCAATCGTAGTCGTACTTCACCCGACCTGAAAAATGGTTGTATTGTGGCGCGTACTTTCTGATGTGGTTAAACACCTCTTTCTCACCACCAAAATCAACGGCAAACCACTCATAAATTGAAGATATTTTTGCCGTATCACCTTCAATAGAGACGCCTTTTTTGCTGTTGATAAAGGTCTTTGCGGCACTCTCTAACAAGGTTTGAGTATTCTCAGCGGTAAAAGCTTGAGTTTGAAGATTCGGGCAGCCTAGGCTTGCACAATTGACAGCGTAGTGCGTTCTTGGGTCTTGCCAGATTGGTCGTAAAATTCGGTGCTCAATATCATTCAAGGTTAGACTTTTTCCGTTAATGATGATGACATCTTGATCCCATGGGCCAAAGCTAAACAGCCCGCCTAACTTGGTGATCGACGTTATCGGGTAGTTATCCAAAATTAGGTGAACCGTCAGCGCGTTGTACAGATTTACCCAATACGCGTATTGCTCGGCTTGGCGGTATTGCAATGGATTTAAACTAGCGAGACGTTGAATGTACTGCTTTAACTTTGTTTTATCGGCGAACGAGACTTGGTTGTAACGAAATAGAGTGTTGTCGCCTCGGGTAACTAGATAGCTGTCGAGTAACTGTTGCCACTCCAGATGAGAGATTGAGGTTTGGTTGACCTCGTTGGACTGCTGCCAATAAGGCCATAAGTCGGCTTTTGGTGCGGCGAGAGCGGAAAAGGAGAGTAGGGCACACAGTAGCAATAAGAAACGCTTCATAGAGAGACCTTTAGTGAGACTTGATTGTTAGTGTAGACCCGTCTAGTTGTTGTTTTCTTTCTTTAATCTATGCATAAAAACAAAACAGGCTGACAATGGTCAGCCTGTTATTTGTGTATTCAAAGAAGCGTTTTAACGCAGGAAGCTTGGGATATTGGCTTCATACTCAGCGATTTTGTCTTCGTGCTGAAGCGTCAAACCGATGTTATCTAAGCCATTAAGCAGGCAGTGACGACGGAACTCGTCGATTTCAAAGTCATACTCCTTGCCGTTTGCGCGCACCTTTAGGGCTTCCAGATCCACTTCAATTTGCGCACCTTCATTGGCTTCAACGAATTGGAACAGTTCATCCACTTCTTGCTCAGTCAGACGAACCGGAACCATTTGGTTGTTGATGGAGTTACCGTAGAAAATGTCCGCAAAACTAGGTGCGATCATCGCTTTAATGCCGTAATCAGCCAAAGCCCAAGGTGCGTGTTCACGAGATGAGCCACAGCCGAAGTTTTCACGCGCAAGTAGGATAGAAGCGCCTTGGTAACGTGGCGCGTTCATTACAAACTCAGGGTTTGGCTGCTCGCCTGCATCATCAAGGAAGCGCCAGTCATGGAAAAGATGCTTACCGAAACCTAGGCGAGAAACTTTTTGTAAAAACTGCTTTGGAATGATGGCATCCGTGTCAACGTTGGCGGCATCTAGAGGCACAACCAAACCAGTATGTTGTTTAAAACCTGACATGATTGTTCTCCTTAATCCTGTTTATCAAAAGTTAATTCACGAATGTCAACAAAGTGACCAGCGATAGCTGCCGCGGCTGCCATTGCAGGGCTAACCAAGTGAGTGCGACCATCACGGCCCTGACGGCCTTCAAAGTTACGGTTTGATGTTGATGCACAACGCTCGTGAGGTCCCAAACGATCATTGTTCATTGCTAAACACATTGAACAACCTGGTAGACGCCATTCAAAGCCCGCTTCTTTAAAGATGACATCCAAGCCTTCGGCTTCTGCTTGTGCTTTCACCTGTTCTGAGCCCGGGACAATCAAAGCTTGAACGTGCGATGCGACCTTACGGCCTTTCGCCACGACGGCGGCAGCGCGCATGTCTTCGATGCGAGAGTTCGTACAAGAGCCAACAAACACTTTATCTACTTGGTAGTCAGACAATGATTTACCTGCTTCTAGGCCCATGTAAGCCAATGCTTTTTCAGCAGACGCTTTTTCGATTGGATCAGTGAAGCTTTCTGGTGCTGGAATCGGTTGGTCAACGGCAATGACCTGACCTGGGTTTGTGCCCCAAGTTACTTGTGGTTTGATGTCAGCAGCATTGAGCGTTACTACGGCATCAAATTCGGCATCTGCGTCAGTTTTTAACGTCTTCCAGTACTCTACTGCAGCATCAAAATCTGCGCCTTGCGGTGAGAACTTACGACCTTTGATATATTCAAACGTGGTTTCATCTGGTGCAATTAGGCCTGCTTTTGCGCCCAATTCAATGGCCATGTTACATACCGTCATGCGGCCTTCCATAGAAAGGTCAGTAATCGCTTCACCGCAGAATTCAACCACATAACCAGTACCGCCCGCAGCCGTTGTTTTGCCGATGATCGCTAGAACGATATCTTTCGCGGTAATACCCGGTGCGACTTTACCTTTCACTTCGATTTTCATTGTTTTGGCACGTGCTTGTTTTAGCGTTTGAGTCGCTAATACGTGTTCAACTTCTGATGTACCGATACCGAAAGCCAGTGAGCCAAATGCCCCGTGTGTTGCGGTATGAGAGTCACCACAAACGATGGTCATACCCGGTAGAGTAATGCCTAGCTCTGGGCCCATAACATGGACGATGCCCTGATATTTGTGGTTTAGGTCGTAAAGGGTAACACCGAACTCTTCGCAGTTTTTCGATAGCGTTTCCATTTGGATACGCGCCATCTCGCCAGAGGCGTTGATGTCTTTGGTTGTGGTCGAAACGTTGTGATCCATCGTGGCGAACGTTTTGCTAACCTGACGAACTTTACGACCTTTTTCACGCAAGCCATCAAAGGCTTGTGGAGAGGTCACTTCGTGTACCAAGTGACGATCAATATAAAGAATAGGGGTTTCCCCTTCTGCCGCGACTGCAACGTGTGCGTCGTAGACTTTTTCGTATAGTGTTTTGCCCATTGCTTCCTTTCCTCGTCGTCCTTGTCACCGCAACGGGATGATCCGATGCGGTGATGGCAAACGACAGTTATATTTATAATGTCAGTCTGTTTATGAGTTCAAAATGTACTCAGCGATCTTGTCACCCATTTCTGATGTCGTCAGTGCAGGCTTGTCGCTTGCTAGGTCTGCGGTAAGCTCGCCTGCCGAAAGTGCTTTAGATACTGCGGATTCGATATCTTGCGCCGCAGCTTCTTCGCCAAGGCTGTAACGCAGCATCAGTGCTGCAGAAAGGATCTGCGCAACTGGGTTAGCAATGTTTTTGCCTGCGATATCTGGTGCGCTGCCACCGGCAGGCTCGTATAGGCCGAACTTGCTTTCGTTAAGACTTGCTGAAGGCAACATGCCCATAGAGCCCGTGATCATTGCACACTCATCAGAGATGATGTCGCCAAAGATGTTTGAACATAACATGACGTCAAACTGGGCTGGGTCTTTGATTAACTGCATGGTCGCGTTGTCGATGTACATGTGAGACAACGCGACATCTGGGTAGTCTTTGGCAATCTCTTCCACAACTTCACGCCATAAGATAGAACTCTGCAGAACGTTTGCTTTGTCAATTGAGCACACTTTCTTACGACGTAGACGAGCAGATTCAAACGCGATTTTTGCAATACGTTCGATTTCGTAGCGGTGGTACACCTCGGTATCAAACGCTTTTTCGTTAGCGCCTTCACCCTCACGGCCTTTCGGCTGGCCGAAGTAGATGCCACCAGTTAATTCGCGTACGACGACAATATCAAAGCCGCGACCTGAGATGTCTGCACGTAGCGGTGAGAAAGCTTCTAGACCAGCGTGGATTTGCGCTGGACGAAGGTTACAGAATAGCTGGAAGTGCTTACGTAGTGGCAGCAATGCACCGCGCTCTGGCTGGTCGTTTGGTGGCAAATGTTCCCACTTAGGGCCTCCAACCGAACCAAATAGAACCGCGTCAGACTCTTCACACGCTGTTACCGTACTTTCTGGAAGTGGGCAACCATGATTATCGATAGCAATACCACCAACATCATGTTCTTCGCGCTCAAATGAGATGCCATGTTTTTGCTCGATAGCATCCAAAACTTTATGCGCTTGAGCCATCACTTCTGGGCCGATGCCGTCACCAGGAAGTACGGCGATTTTGTATGATTTGTCTGTCATGTTATTCCTTTAATCTTCTAATTTTTGAGCTTAATTATTTGAAATCGTGTTATTTGTCCCTGAGCTATAAAGCTTAGTATGACTATACCGTAGCAATCTTTTTCTGCTTCATCTCGGCAATGGTGTCTGCGCGATGGATGCTGTTGATAACATGCAATAGTGCTTGACCAGAAGCTTCTACGATATCGGTTGAAACGCCCGTACCGTGGTATTTTCTACCTTTGTAGTTGGCAATGATGTCTGCTTGACCTAGACCATCCTCACCTTCACCTTTTGCGGTTAGATCGAATTTATCTAGTACGATCTCGTAACCTGTCACGCGGTAGATACATTGGTATAGCGCATCAACAGGCCCATTACCGACCGCCGCTTCACACATTTCCGCATCACCACATTGCATCTTGATGCTGGTGGTTGCCATCACGCTGCCCGATTGCACGCTTAGGTAATTCAACTTGTAGAAGTCATCTTCTTCACGCAAGTTGGAGAAGTGCATTAGCGCTTCCAAATCGTAATCAAACACTTGGCCTTTACGGTCGGCCAGTTTCAAGAAGTCGGCGTACAGTGCGTCTAGGTTGTACTCATCTTCTTTATAACCCATGGAATCCATGTGGCTCTTCACCGCCGCTCGGCCGCTACGACTGGTTAGGTTAAGTGCTTGGTTCTTAAGACCAATCGACTCAGGCGTCATGATCTCGTAAGTGTTCTTGTTCTTTAACATGCCGTCTTGGTGGATACCTGAAGAATGGCTGAATGCATTGGCACCCACGACCGCTTTGTTGCTTTGGATCGGCATGTTGCACAGTTGACTCACCAACTTGCTAGTACGATGGATTTCTTCGTGCTTGATCCCCGTACTTACGCCCAGAAGCTCTTGACGCGTCTTGATGATCATCGCGATCTCTTCTAGTGAGCAGTTACCCGCACGCTCGCCGATACCATTGATGGTGCCTTCAATTTGGCGAGCACCGGCTTGTACTGCTGCAATTGAGTTTGCGACCGACATGCCCAAGTCATCATGACAGTGCACAGAAATGATGGCCTTGTCGATGTTCGGCACGCGGTTGAAAAGCGTTTGGATGATGCCACCGAACTCGCTTGGCACTGTGTAGCCAACGGTATCGGGAATGTTGATGGTGCTTGCGCCAGCATCAATTGCGGCTTCAACCATGCGACATAGATTGTCGATTGGTGTTCGGCCTGCGTCTTCACAAGAAAATTCGACATCATCGGTGTAGTTACGCGCGTGTTTAACGGCGTTGACCGCCATTTCAAGTACGTCATCGTAACTGCGGCGTAGCTTGTCTTGAACGTGAATCGTGGAAGTGGCTAGAAAAGTGTGGATACGGAATTGGTCAGCAACTTTTAGCGCTTCAGCTGCGGCATCGATGTCTTTCGCAACGGCACGCGAAAGGGCACAAACTCGGCTATTTTTGATGTGTTTTGCAATAGTTTGTACGGACTCGAAATCGCCAGGGGAAGAGATAGGAAAACCTGCTTCGATAACATCAACGCCCAGCCTTTCAAGCGCATAGGCAATCTGCAGTTTTTCTTTAACCGTCAAGCTTGCTGACAACGCTTGCTCGCCATCACGCAAGGTGGTGTCGAATATAATGACCTGATCGTTCATGTTTGCTTCCTTCCTGATTTCTGCACTTTCGTGCAAGTTAATCGTTTACTTCCAGTATTTAGATATAAAAAAAACCCGCATTTTCATGCGGGTTTCTAAGAAATTGGTGTGGTTATTTTTCTTCCACAGCCTACCCGCGCGAACTGGTCACGATCAGGAGGAGGCTAAGCAGGATAGAAAAATGAGCTGACATAGTTGTTAAGCTTTCCACAAATTTAAGTTAACAAATTAGTACCGCACTCCTTGGAGCGCGTCAACCCTAAAGTCGATTTTTTATTCATATCGGATGAGTGGTTTAATAATAGTCAGCTGATACATCGACACATTCAATCAATTCAAAGTGCAATCAGTCAAAAGTGAAGGAAACGTGCTAGAACCTGAGCGTGGCGACAAAGATCACAGCCTAAAGCTTTGTGTTATCAAAATTCAGGTATAGGGATTGCGACTTATCACACAAAGGTCTTAATTGCTTGGCGAAAATACGCGTTGACCATTTATAGTAGTGCAGTTGCATTAGGTGAAGAGAAACAGAAGGTAAAGGATTCATGGTCACAGCAAAACAACTTGGACGTTCGGCACTCGCATTAACATTGATCAGCTTATCTGGTTGTCAGCTGTTTCAATCAAATACGAATGCTGAGGTGGCTTCTCCGGTGATCGTGAACGATCATGCGCAAAGTATTATGGTGATCAGCGATCAAATGGACATGTACTTAAGCAGTGAAGGGCGGGAATCTTTCTTAAATCAGATGCTGGTGGCGCTTGAGTCGGACAGTCGAGATAAATTCAAAGGCAAAGATCCTGACACCTATTCGTGGTGGAAGATCCGCGTGCAACCTAATGAGTGGCAACAAGCTGAGATAGTCAGGCCAGTAGAAGAGGGAGTGGATACCTCTAACAAGCTGGAGTTTATGGATGTCTCCTATCGTTCAAAAACGGGGTTAAATTTGCGCTCCAAACCGAGTGTAGAGAGTACAAAGCTGGGGCAACTTGAAAAAGGCGAAGTGTTCAATGCGTTGGCGAGAGTAGAAGGAGAACCTTGGATTCTGGTTGAACAAAAAGGCGTTATTAAGGGCTACGTGCATCAAGATTACGTACGCAGCAACGTAGTAAATCGCGATATTTTGTCGACTCAACCGAATCCGTTGCTCGATGCTCAGCAAGCGACTCATTCTGTATCGAGTGCCCGACACGAGCTGCTGGGCAGCTACACTTGTCGAGCGCTGAGCTATGAGTTAACCAAAGACGGTGATGTTACCACGGGGTCATTACGCGCATGCCGCAAAAAACGCAAAGTTTGGTATATCGATACGCCGTCAGCCTCACCAGCTAACCCTTCGTAATTCTTATTGCTTTTATTGATGTGTTTAACGGTATGGTTGGGCACATCAATGTGCGCTATTCCGTCCATTCTACTTTTGTCACTAATTGTCCAACTTCCCGTCATGTAGCTGTCACCTAAACCTCCTACTTTGCACACAAAGGCGTTGTCAAAGTAAGGGAAGGTCACATGCGAACCATTGAGACAATCACACAGCCAATAGCAACCATCGCTAAGTTTGATTTAGCATTCTCTAGCGTATGTCTTCAGCACCGTTTTAACCAACAAGTTGCCAACATCAGTAAAGGCGTTTCGCACAGTGGAGATGGGCATCTCTACGTCGTCTTAGGGCTGTTAGCTTGGTATTTAGATAAAGAACACGGATCTTGGTTTATGTTAGCCGGATTGCTGGCATTTGCCGTCGAGCTACCCATTTACTGGACGCTAAAAAACAGCTTTAAACGCCGCCGTCCTGAAGAACTGAGCGCTTTGTTACCTGCTTTTATCACCCCTTCTGATCGCTATAGTTTACCGTCTGGACATACTGCTGCTGCGTTTGTTATGGCAACACTTATCAACCATTACTACCCAGAACTCGGTTATGCCGCATTCTTTTGGGCGAGCTTAATTGGTACGGCGCGTATTTTGCTCGGTGTCCATTTCTTTACTGACGTCATCATCGGGGCGCTGTTGGGAAGTGCGTGTGGTGCTCTAGCTATTGCGATCGTAGGAGGCTAATGGATGAAAATTCTATACGGTGTTCAAGGTACGGGAAATGGCCACATCGCACGTGCACGTGCAATGAGCAAGGCATTTGAATCGCACGATGTGCAGGTCGACTTTCTTTTTTCTGGACGAGCACCGGAGAAATACTTTTCAATGGAAGCGTTTGGCGATTATCAGACTCGTCGCGGTTTTACGTTTGTGACGGAAAAAGGCTCGGTCAATTACGCCAAAACGGCCTTGAACAACAATTTGATTCATTTTTTCAAAGAAGTGAACCAACTCAATCTGGCGCCTTATGATTTAATCATCAATGACTTTGAACCCGTCACTGCTTGGGCAGCTCGTCAACAAAATAAGCCGTGTATCGGTATCAGTCACCAAAATGCGTTTCGCTATCCAGTGCCTCTGAAGGGGGCGAGCTGGCTGGATAAATCAGTACTTGAGTATTTTGCTCCATCTCAACATCAGCTTGGATTGCACTGGTATCACTTTGACCAGCCGTTGCTACCGCCCATCGTCCACACTTTGGATAACCAAGCGGATAACGATGATTTCGTGTTGGTGTATTTACCGTTTGAGTCGATTGAGGACATCTGCGACCTGTTGTTCCACTTTAATCAGCAGACGTTTATTTGTTATCACCCCGACGTGATAGAAGTAGAGAAAGTGGAGAACATAGAATTGCGTCCGCTGTGCCATACCAACTTTCAGCACCATCTACATCGTTGCTGTGGGGTCATCGCCAATGGTGGTTTCGAACTGCCTTCAGAAGCACTTTCTCTTGGCAAAAAACTGCTAATGAAACCACTGGCAGGACAATTTGAACAGCAGAGCAACGTAGCCACGCTTGAAGATCTTGGGTTAGCCACTGCAATGGACAGTTTAGACATTTCTACCGTACGTCAGTGGCTCAAAGAGCAGCAAGCTGAGAGTGTTAAATACCCCGACGTTGCACAAGCCATCGTGAATTGGATTTTACAAGGGGCGTGGGATTCGCAAGAAGAGCTCTCCAAACAGTTGTGGGAGCAGGTGGATTTTCCGAGTTATGTATCCAATATCTAAGTTTGTTTGCTCGGATTGTTTGTGGCAAACACATAATAACTATTAACTACCTATTATTACGTTCCTTCCAACATTCCTACATGGTACTTGATGCAGCTTTTCGATTTCGAAGGGCTGCATTTTTATTCCCTCTCGTTCATTTCTATTCATTGTTTAATTGCAGATTATTTGACTGATACGCGCAAATTTACGGCAAAGACATAGGCTGTGTTTTTTGGTCTGTTAGTTATTAATAGGTGGGGTAAATATGTTTCGATGTTTGTTCTTAGTCTTATCAATTTGCTAAATACATACTCAAAGAGTGTGGTTTTAGTTGTTTTATAGTTTTTTATATTTTTCTCAATTGATTGATTTTAAAAGATTAAATACCTAAGTGGCTAAAATTTAGTGATTAAATATCAATCTAGTTGCTAAACCCCAATCGATTAGTTGATAGTACGCTTCGAGCCGGAAGTATCCGGACGATAAATATAATAAAAATTAGGTTTCTATTCGTAAAAATGATTCGAATCCAGCCGCCGTCTTTTGTGCGAGATGGGATTCTATTCGTTATGAATTCATTGAAACAATTTGACGATTACAAAAGAGGCGCACTCAATGTTAGAGAAGAAAGATGCGATGAGCGCAATTGCTAGCTACCGTATGGAAAGCACTTTGCGTGGTGTAGATTTGAACCTACTGACTGTATTTGATGCTGTGATGCAAGAGCAAAATATCACTCGTGCAGCACACAACTTAGGCATGTCTCAACCGGCAGTAAGTAATGCCGTGGCACGTCTAAAAGTGATGTTTAACGATGAACTGTTCATGCGTCAGGGCCGTGGTATTCAACCAACTCAACGTGCGCGTCAACTGTTTGGCCCTATCCGCCAAGCATTGCAACTGATCCGTAACGAATTGCCAAGCTCGGTATTCCAACCAGAGTCGTCAACTCGTCTATTCAAGCTGGCGATTTGCAGCCCATGTGACATGCGCTTTGCGCCAAAAATCATGGCGAAGATTAATCAACAAGCGCCAAACGTTCAGCTACATCTAGACGCGGAATTTGACCGTCTTCTTTCTGAGCGCATGCGTTACCAAGAAATCGACTTCGTGATCGATTACGCTCGTTTTGATGAGCAAGGTTTCTCAAGCACAGAAATCTTCAAAGATGAATTGGTGGTTATCGCTTCGAAAACGCACCCACGTATTCAAGGTGGCGTAAGCGCCGAGCAGCTAATTAACGAAAAGCACGCGAAACTGTCTAAAGTTCACGGTCAACGTAGCTTCTCTGAGCAGGCGTACCGCGAGCTTGACTGCCAAGCTGCGTACGAAGGTTCAAGCCTAAGCAACTTGCTTTACGTTGTTAGCCAATCTGAGTTAGTGACTATCGCACCACGCTGGATGGCGGAAAATGCGGTGAACAGTGACCAACTGCAGATTCTAGACTTCCCATTTGCGAACAAAGAAATCAGCGGCTTCCTTAGCTGGCATGAATCAAGTGAAAAAGACAAAGGCCACATTTGGCTACGTGACCAGCTAATGGTGACGTGTGGTGAAGTGGTTGCATCAAAATAAGTTTATTATTTGGTCTGATGAACTGGTCAGACTGGATTTGTAATCATCAATTTTTACAATTGTTTGGCCCCGAGAGACGCTTGTCTTTCGGGGCTTTTTATTTAGGTTAATTAATAAGCGAAACAGCAAGTTATTTTGCCTAAACCTCCATCAACTTCAATTGGGCCTTGAGTTCATTAGTGATAGTTATCTCTTATTAGTGATAAGTTTGATACTGGTCAGTTGCGTTTTAGCATTGCGTGAGTACACTTGTTCGCTCAAATAGCTTACGCCTGTAAGCCAAAAGGTAAGTAAAAGAATGGCCAAGTTAGATTTTCATATCGTTAAACGTATTCGTGAACAAATTGCGAACGGTGGTACCCGCGTTGCACTGAAACATAAAGTAGCAGGAGCATGGCAAGGTATTACTTGGGAGCAGTTTGGTCAGCAAGTTGATACTTTATCGCTTGCACTTTTGGCTCAGGGTTTAGGAGTCCAAGATAAGATCGGCATTTTCTCAAACAACATGCCGCAATGGACGATTGCTGATTTCGCCGCATTGCAACTGCGTGGCGTGACGGTGCCTATCTACCCAACCAATACTGCCGCTCAGTCGGCATACATCATCGACAACGCAGACGTAAAAGTTCTGTTTGTTGGCGAACAGCCTCAGTTTGATGCTGCTGTGAGCATTTTTGAACAATGTGAGCAGTTAGAGCTGATTGTTGCGATGTCGGACGATATTGAGCTTGGCGATCATGACTTTGCTATCTCTTGGAAAGACTTTGTCGCAAAAGGCGATACAAGCCATCAAGCTGAACTTGATGAGCGTTTGGAACAAGCGAAAGTCGATGATTTGCTTACGCTGATCTACACCTCAGGTACAACGGGTCAACCTAAGGGCGTGATGTTGGATTATGGCAACATCGCAGCGCAGCTAGAAGGTCACGACCAACGCTTGAGCTTATCTCAAGATGATGTTTCTTTGTGTTTCCTTCCGCTTTCACACGTATTTGAACGCGCTTGGACATTCTACGTATTATACAAAGGTGCGACGAACTGTTACTTGCAAGACACTATGCAGGTGCGCGATGCATTAAGTGAAGTGCGTCCAACCGTGATGTGTGCAGTTCCTCGTTTCTACGAAAAGATTTTCTCAGCGATTCACGAGAAAGTGTCTCGAGCACCGATTCATCGCAAGATCATGTTTACTTGGGCGGTGAACATGGGCGCGAAAATGGCACTTTGCCATCAAGAAAAACGCAAACCTTCGATGATGCTGCGCAAAGCACACGCATTAGCTGACAAGCTGGTGCTCAGTAAACTGCGTGCACTGCTCGGTGGTCGTATCAACTTCATGCCATGTGGTGGCGCGAAGTTGGATGAAACTATTGGTCGCTTCTTCCATGCGATTGGCATCAACGTGAAGTTGGGCTACGGCATGACAGAAACCACCGCGACGATTTCGTGCTGGGATGACAAGTGCTTTGATCCGGATTCTATCGGTATGTCGATGCCTGGCGCGCAAGTGAAGATTGGCGAAAACAACGAGATTCTAGTTCGTGGCCCGATGGTGATGCGCGGTTACTACAAAATGCCAGAAGAGACCGAAAAGACGTTTGATGAGCACGGTTTCTTAAAGACCGGTGATGCTGGCCATATTGATGAAAATGGCAACCTGTTCATCACCGATCGCATTAAAGAACTGATGAAAACCTCTGGTGGTAAATACATTGCACCGCAAATGATTGAAGGTGCGATTGGTAAAGACCACTTCATTGAGCAGATTGCGGTGATTGCCGATACACGCAAGTTTGTTTCTGCGCTGATTGTGCCGTGTTTTGACTCTCTTGAAGAATATGCGAAAGAACTGAACATTGCATACCATGACCGAGTTGAGCTTATCAAACACCACCAAGTGGTCGAAATGCTTGAGAAGCGAGTGAATGAACTGCAAAAAGAACTGGCGAAATTTGAGCAAGTTAAGAAGTTCAAACTGCTACCAAGAGCTTTCTCGATGGACGATGGAGAGTTAACGCCAACGCAAAAACTGCGTCGTAAAGTGATTAACGATAAATACCAAGACGAAATCGAAGAAATGTACAACGAAAAGTCAGATAAAAAGTAACAAGCACTGACTTAGATTTCAGATTGATGAAAAGATCCCCAGCCATACCTTTTGGTATCGTTGGGGATTTTTGTATGTGCAGCAGTTCGGCTTGATGATGCAGATAACGGGTGAATTTCTGATGTTTGGGTAAATCTCTGTGAAATTATGTTCTTTTTTTTGTCGTTATGTTTTTTGATCGTGCTGCTTATTTGCGCTTAGTTGGCTTCTATTCCTGTTATCGTTCTGCTTTCTAGTGTCTTGTTTAAAAACTAGACATATCTCTCATTAGACCCGTTGCTAATAAACCGTTACATTTGTTGATGAACCTTGCGGGATGTTATGACGAACGCAAGACATAGCCGAAAACGTGGAAGTATTTCGATTAGGCTACGAATAAGACCTAGACTATGTAAAACCAGACCAAACCGTTGACCTTGCGGTGTGGAATTCTGGGTAAGGAGAGCAATTATGACAGCAATGTTGTCAGGTGCAGAGATGGTGGTGCAATCTCTGATAGAGGAAAACGTAGAGCAGATCTTCGGTTATCCGGGTGGTTCCGTTTTGGATATCTATGATGCACTGCACGCAAAAACCGACCAAATTAAACACGTACTAGTAAGACACGAACAGGCTGCGACGCACATGGCTGATGGCTATGCTCGCGCAACAGGTAAGCCGGGTGTGGTACTGGTATGTTCAGGGCCTGGCGCAACCAATACCATTACCGGTATTGCAACGGCGTACATGGACTCCATCCCGATGATCGTGATTTCAGGGAACGTGCCAAACAGCCTGATTGGTAACGACGCTTTCCAAGAATGTGACATCGTGGGCGTCTCTCGTCCGGTAGTAAAACACAGCTTTTTGGTGAAAAAGGCGGAAGATATCCCTGAAACGATCAAAAAAGCCTTCTACATTTCAACAACGGGTCGTCCTGGACCAGTTGTGATTGATTTGCCAAAAGATGTAATGAATCCGCAAATCAAACTGCCTTACCAATATCCAGAAAGCATTTCGATGCGTTCATACAAGCCAACCACTTCGGGTCATAAAGGCCAAATCAAGAAAGCGCTGAAGTCTTTGATTGAAGCGAAAAAACCGGTGCTTTATGTCGGTGGTGGCGCAGTCATTTCTGGTGCTCACGAACATATTTTAGAACTGGCAGACAAACTTAACCTGCCAGTTGTCAGTACCTTAATGGGCCTAGGTGCATTTCCGGGGACTCACAAAAACTCGCTTGGTATGTTGGGGATGCACGGTACCTACGAAGCCAATATGGCGATGCACGAAGCGGATCTAATCTTCGGTATTGGGGTACGTTTTGATGACCGCACCACCAATAACCTTGAGAAGTACTGTCCAAATGCGAAAGTGATGCACATTGATATTGATCCGTCGTCGATCTCCAAAAACGTCAAAGTGGATCTTCCAATCGTAGGCTCTGCTGAAAAAGTACTGACTACTATGCTTGGTCTACTGGCAGAGCAAGATTGTGGCAACGATGAAGCGGCGATCACTAAATGGTGGGATGATATTCAAGTGTGGCGCGATCGTCAGTGCTTGTCTTACGAAACGTCGTCGGATCGTATCAAGCCACAGCAAGTCATTGAAACACTGCACAAGCTAACCAATGGTGACGCGTATGTGGCGTCTGATGTAGGCCAGCACCAAATGTTTGCGGCGTTGTACTACCCATTCAACAAACCTCGCCGTTGGATCAATTCGGGTGGCTTGGGCACAATGGGCTTCGGTCTTCCTGCTGGTATGGGCGTTAAGTTCGCGATGCCTGAAGAAGAAGTGGTGGTGGTGACGGGTGATGGCAGTATCCAGATGAACATTCAGGAGTTATCGACGGCCATGCAGTACGATATTCCTGTGAAGATCATCAACCTTAATAACCGATTCCTCGGTATGGTAAAACAGTGGCAAGACATAATTTATCAAGGTCGCCACTCTAACTCTTACATGAGTTCTGTTCCGGATTTTGCTGCGATTGCAGAAGCTTATGGTCACGTCGGCATTCGTATCGAAACGCCAGATCAGCTCGAAGAAGGGCTACAAAAAGCGTTGGATATGAAAGATCGTTTGGTGTTTGTTGATATCAACGTAGACGAAACCGAGCACGTATACCCGATGCAAATTAAAGGCGAAGGTATGGACAAGATGTGGCTAAGCAAAACGGAGAGAACTTAATATGAGACACATTATTTCATTGCTATTGGAAAACCAACCGGGTGCGTTGTCTCGTGTTGTCGGCTTGTTCTCTCAACGTGGTTACAACATTGAATCATTGACCGTATCGCCGACGGATGACGAAACGTTATCGCGTTTGAACATCACAACCACATCGGATGAAATGCAGCTGGAGCAAATCCAGAAACAGCTACACAAGTTGATTGATGTACTGAAAGTGCAAGAAGTTACTGAGTTTGAACACATTGAACGTGAACTGATGATGGTGAAAGTGAAAGCCAGTGGTTTTGCTCGAGCGGAAGTGAAACGTACGGCAGATATTTTCCGAGGACAGATTGTGGATGTCACCGCTTCTCAGTACACAGTGCAGCTTGCTGGCACCAGTGAAAAGCTCGACGCGTTCATCCAAGCCATCTCCGAAGTCACCGAAGTGGTCGAAGTAGCACGTAGCGGGGTAGTGGGTATTGCCCGTGGAGAACGAGCGTTAAAGCCTTAACAAGCCTCATATCTGACCGAAAAGCCACTGTATTACAGTGGCTTTTTGTTTAGATGCTGCCAAATAATGATATAATTGTCGTTTTAGTAGGCATCATAGGCTGTAGGACGCGTGAAAGTAAAAAAGCTGGTCGGCACATTATTGGCGACAGCACTATTCTTTAGTGCCCTCACCGCCACCTACTACTACCAGAAATACCAAGCCCTCTTAGCGAATAATGTTGAAAACACCGCCAAAGAAGCCTTACACCAACTGGCTTACACTGGGCGCGAATACAACAATATTCAAGATCAGATAGAAACCATCAGCGACCTACTTGGTCACAGTCAAAGCCTTTACGATTACTTACGTGAACCCAGTAAAGCCAATCTGACCATCTTAGAGAACATGTGGAGCTCGGTTGCTCGCAACCAAAAACTGTACAAGCAGATCCGTTTTCTCGATACCTCTGGCACCGAAAAAGTTCGCATTAAGTACGATTTCAAAACCGGCATCGCTGGCCCATCATTGATCCTTCGAGATAAATCTGCGCGAGAGTATTTTAAATACGCGCAGAGTTTGGATAACGAGCAAATCTCAGCTTGGGGGATTGAACTTGAAAGGGACAAAGGTGAATTGGTTTATCCGCTAAGTCCGTCACTACGCATTTTGATGCCAATTTCAGTGAATGACGTTCGACAGGGTTACTTAGTGTTGAATGTCGATATCGAGTATCTGTCATCCCTTCTCAACTATTCACCAGTGCGAGATTTCCACATCGAGTTGGTTAAGCACAACGGCTTTTATATCGCGAGTCCTGACGAGTCGCGCTTGTATGGCGATATTATTCCTGAGCGTTCTCAGTTTAATTTCTCGAACATGTATCCAGATATATGGCCGCGAGTGGTATCTGAGCAAGCGGGGTACTCTTATAACGGTGAACATTTGATTGCGTTTAGCTCGATTAAGTTTGTCTCCAACGAACCTTTGCATCTCATCATCGACCTCTCGAATGAGCAGTTGTCAAAAAGAGCGACGCGCGACATCAATGACCTTATTCAAGAATCCTTGTTTGTATTAAGTCTTGTACTGGTTTTCACTTTGCCAATTACCGCGTTGGCGCTGCATTACCGTCGTCATAGTGTGGAATCGAAGTTAGCCCGTGCCGCACTCGATGGTATGACCGCCGTCATGATTTCTGACGCATCGCTTCGCATCATCATGGTCAACCAAGAGTTTGAAAACATGATGGGTTATTCTACCGAACAAGTGAAAGGCTCGAATGCCCACAGCCTGATTTTGCTTCCTGAAGACCTCGAAGAGACGCTAAACATTTGGAATAAGTTAGGGCGCGAGAATGTTTGGGAAGGCGAAGTACGCTGCCGTACCCAATTGAATCATGTGTTTACGGCGATCATGCGTATCCAAGCGAACTTAACAAAGTCCGGTAAAATCAGCTATTACATCACTTCGCTGGTGGATATTTCTGAACGTAAAGCGTTGGAAGAGCAGCTGCGCAACTTAAGTGAGAAAGACGGTTTGACTGGACTGTGGAACCGCAGAAAGTTTGAAGAACAATTAACCCACTACGCGAATATTGTAGAACGTTATCCTGATACACCGACGACGTGTTTGGCTTTGTTTGATATTGACCACTTTAAGCGCATTAACGATGAACGCGGTCACGATGAAGGGGATAAAGTCATTTGTAGCGTCGCAGAAACGTTACTACGTGAAGTGCGCACTACGGATTTTGTTTCTCGTGTCGGTGGTGAGGAGTTTGCGGTGATCATGCCTCATACCACAGTTAAAGAGGCCGAAGTGGTGCTCAATCGTTTGCGAGTCGCGGTTCAGCTGCGAAGCAATATGACCGTTACCGTCAGTGCGGGTTATAGTGACCTTACTGCCGATCGAACTCGAAGCTATAAGTGCGCAGATATCGCGCTGTATGAATCCAAAAGCGCTGGTAGAAACTGCGTTTCTTTGTGTCATAGCATTGATGATATTGCTTAGTTCACATGAGCGAGAGAACCGTTTATACCAAAAAGAAAAAATCGGGATATACCCGATTTTTCGTTAATAAGCGAGTTGATTTGGCGTGACGTTTATAGCGGATTGTCGATGGCGGTTTCGACACATTGCAACGACTTCAACAAATAACGATCCAGAAACTGCACCGCATCGTCACTATTTTTAGACAGCGATAACTTCATGATCATCTCTTGTTCATCGATATTGCAGTGACCTTGATTGTTCGTTCCTAGCACTTGCATAGCAAAGTAATGGTAACGCTTGATCTGGTTTAAAATATCTCGGAAGAAGGTAAACAAATTGTGCGAGTTCGCCCCCTCAAGCAACGCCTCAAGAAAGTGATAGTGGCGTTCTTCCCATTCTCTCCAGCAAAAGCCTTGGTCGAGATTCACTCGAGATAGTTTGTGGTATGAAGTTAGGACGTCCAGTTCCCAGTTCTCATCACCTGTCATGATCGCCTTTTTCAATAGAAATGAAGCCGTCATCCGTAGGCTTTCATACAAGTCATTCAACTCATGCTTACACACTGGTGCAACCCAGCAGCCTTTTTGCGGCGAGAGTTTGACGTATTTGCTCCACGATAGCTGAACCAATGCTTCGCGAATAGGGGAGGCACCTACGTTGTATTTCTCTTTTAGCTCTGCAACCACAAGTTTTTGACCAGGTTTTAGCTCACCAGTCAGGATATCCTGACAGATCATTTTTGATACTTTGTCGGTAAGAGTGGGACTGGACACATACACCTCATAGAATTTTTTATCGTGACGACAAAATTAAACAGTACGCAGTTCTGCGTGAGGTGAATGATACAGGTAGCGTATTATTAGAGCAAGAAAGCCATATAAAAAAAGAGGGCATAAGCCCTCTTTCTCAATAAACTGAAATGTTAAAAATTCAGTCTTATAGTACGTGTACAGAAGCTGTGTTCGTAGTACCTGAAGCGACTAGAGCACCAGAAACCATTACTACGATATCGCCTTTGTTACCTAGACCAGATTCTAGAGCAAGTTCTTTACCTGCTACGTAGAATGCGTCAGTGCTTTCGATAGCGTCAACAACAACTGGAGTAACACCCTTAGTTAGAACTAGTTGTGCTGCAGTTTTCTTGTTAGTTGTTAGCGCTAGGATGTTTGCAGTTGGGAAGTACTTACGTACTGAACGTGCAGACTTACCGCCTTCAGTTGCAACAACGATCAGTGGAGCAGCCAGTTTTTCAGCTGTGTCTACTGCGCCTTTACATACTGCTTCAGTGATGCGTAGACGTGGGCTGTCTAGACGAGAACCTAGTTCAGCTTTAAGTACAGAGTCAGTACGTTTAGCGATTTGAGCCATGATAGTTACCGCTTCAACAGGGTATTTACCTTTTGCTGTTTCGCCAGAAAGCATTACTGCGTCTGTGCCGTCCATTACTGCGTTTGCAACGTCGCCTGCTTCCGCACGAGTAGGACGTGGGTTGTTGATCATAGAATCAAGCATTTGAGTTGCAGTGATAACCATCTTACGTGCACGGTTACACTTCTCGATCATCATTTTCTGAGCGAAGATTACTTCTTCAGCTGGGATTTCAACACCTAGGTCGCCACGAGCAACCATGATGCCGTCAGAAAGTTCTAGGATCTCATCGAAGTTATCAACACCTTCTTGGTTTTCGATCTTAGAGATGATGTGGATGTTCTCGCCGCCGTTTGCAGCTAGAACTTCACGGATTTCTTGAACGTCAGAAGCTTTACGGATGAAAGATGCAGCTACGAAATCAACGCCTTGCTCACAACCGAATTTAAGGTCGTTCTTATCTTTTTCAGATAGAGCTGGTAGGTTTACAGAAACGCCAGGAAGGTTAACACCTTTGTTTTCGCCTAGAGCACCGTTGTTAAGAACTTTACATTTAACTTCAGTGTCAGTTGTTGCGATAACTTCCATCTCGATTAGACCGTCGTCTACTAGGATAGTGTTACCAACGTTTAGGTCAGCTGCGAAGCCAGCGTAAGTTACTGCAACTTTGTCTTTGTTACCTACAACTGAAGTGTCAGTTGTGAAAGTGAATTCTTGACCTGCTACTAGATCAACGTCGTTACCGCCTTCTAGTTTGATAGTGCGGATTTCTGGACCTTTAGTATCTAGAAGGATTGCTAGTTGTTTGCCAGTAGCTTCCATTACTTTGCGGAAGTTCGCGATACGAGTGCCGTGTTCTTCGTAGTCACCGTGAGAGAAGTTAAGACGCATTACGTTCATGCCTGCGTTTACTAGTTCAGTTAGCTTCTCTACAGATTCAGTTTTAGGGCCAATCGTACAAACGATTTTGGTCTTTTTCATGGAAGATACTCTCCGGTAAGTATAGTTACAATTTGAAAGTCGGTTATTTACTCTGAAGTTAGGCGCTTTTGATGACATTTAGTGCCTGCCACCCACCGATTTTCCGCCGTATTATTGAACTTCAGATTCTGAAAGTCTTTCACCAAGTTTAGTCATTTTATGACTAAAAGATCGGCGATTTTGGTTACCTTTTTGTGACTAATCCCACTTTATATGCAGAAAGTTGCAAAAAAATAGCCGTCAGTTCTGTAATTTTTTTTCTTTTCGGTGGCGAATTCTACCACCGAATGAATCCAATATCACTGTTTAAGAATTGTCTTAGGACAAGGTTTTATCGAGAAATATTAATTTTTTGGATCAAAATAAATGGACTTGAAAGTTTCGGTTTGACTATAATAAGTTTCACATCGAAACTTAAATTCAAAACGTAAATGTCGAAACGAAACACTCAACTGAGAAGACACGCGATTTCCAACATGGTAAATGAGCTCGGAGAAGTCAGTGTTGATGAACTGGCTCAAAAGTTCGAAACCTCAGAAGTCACGATTAGAAAGGACTTAGCTTCTCTAGAAAAAAATGGACAACTTTTACGCCGATACGGTGGTGCGATTGCCATCCCTACGGAAGTTATTCATGAAGAACTAAGCTCTAATGTTTCGACTCGAAAGTTAAGTTTGGCGAAAGCTGCGGCATCATTGATTCGCGACCATAATCGAATCGTGATAGACAGCGGTAGCACGACCGCTGCGCTGATTCAGCAACTGAACGACAAACGTGGCTTGGTGGTCATGACCAACTCGTTGCACGTCGCCAATGCCCTTAACGAACTAGAGAGTGAACCTACTCTGCTAATGACAGGCGGAACTTGGGATACGCACTCTGAATCCTTTCAAGGCAAAGTAGCCGAATCTGTATTACGAGCTTACGACTTTGACCAGCTGTTTATTGGTGCGGATGGCATCGATTTGGAGCGCGGAACCACAACATTTAATGAGTTGGTTGGCTTAAGTAAGGTGATGGCAGAAGTCTCTCGTGAAGTCATCGTTATGATCGAGTCCGAAAAAATCGGTCGTAAGATCCCTAACTTAGAGCTCGCTTGGCATCAAATTGATGTGCTGGTCACCGATGCGGATATCCAACCAGAGCACAAAGTACAGATTGAACAACATGGCGTGAAAGTCATTTGCGCCTAATCTAATAATGTAACCAGTTTCATATTTCGCTTCCCTCTGAATACAGGCCTTTGCTTGCTGCCTCTATCTGAAACATGGCTAGGGAAGAACAAAACTACAAACGGAGATAAACACATGTGTGGAATCGTAGGTGCAGTAGCACAACGAGATGTTGCAGAAATTTTAGTTGAAGGCTTACGCCGCTTGGAATACCGCGGTTACGACTCTGCGGGCGTGGCAATTGTTGACGCTGAAGCAAACCTAACGCGCATTCGTCGCCTAGGTAAAGTACAAGAGTTGGCGGACGCGGTTGATGAAGCGAAAGTGGTTGGCGGTACTGGTATTGCTCACACTCGCTGGGCGACACACGGTGAACCTTCTGAAATCAACGCTCACCCGCACATGTCTGGCGACATCACGGTGGTTCACAACGGTATTATTGAAAACCACGAAGAGCTGCGTGAACTGCTTCAATCTCGTGGTTACGTATTCGAATCGCAAACGGATACAGAAGTTATCGCACACATGGTTGAGTGGGAACTGCGTACAGCTGAATCTCTACTAGAAGCGGTACAAAAAACCGCGAAACAACTTGAAGGCGCGTACGGCACAGTGGCGATGGATCGTAAAGACCCATCTCGCATCGTCGTAGCACGTTCTGGCAGCCCAATCGTGATCGGTTTTGGTGTCGGTGAGAACTTCCTTGCTTCTGACCAACTTGCACTTCTTAACGTAACACGTCGCTTCATGTACCTAGAAGAAGGTGACGTAGCAGAAATTACTCGCCGTGACGTAACGGTTTTCGATGTGACTGGCGAACGTGTTGAGCGTGAAATTACCGAATCAAATGCAGAGCATGATGCAGGTGATAAAGGGCAATACCGTCACTTCATGCAAAAAGAAATCTACGAGCAACCTAAAGCGTTGATCAACACAATGGAAGGCCGCATCACGGCAGACTCTGTTGTAACTGATGCGATCGGTGTGCATGCGGCAGACATTCTAAGCAAAGTAGAACACGTACAAATCGTCGCGTGTGGTACGTCTTACAACGCAGGTATGACAGCGCGTTACTGGTTTGAAGACATTGCTGGCGTGAGCTGTGACGTCGAAATCGCGTCTGAGTTCCGTTACCGTAAGTTTGTGACTCGTCCAAACAGCCTTCTTATTACGTTGTCTCAGTCTGGTGAAACAGCAGATACGTTAGCAGCACTTCGTCTTGCGAAAGAAAAAGGTTACATGGCGGCGATGACCATCTGTAACGTAGCGGGTTCTTCTTTGGTTCGTGAGTCAGATTTTGCATTCATGACTCGCGCTGGCGTCGAAATCGGCGTGGCTTCAACCAAAGCGTTCACGACTCAGCTTTCTGCACTACTTATGTTGGTAACAGCCCTGGGTAAAGAGCAAGGTCGCATCAGCAAAGAGAAAGAAAAAGAGATTGTCGAAGCGCTACACGCACTTCCTAAGCAAATCAACGCGGCACTTTCTTTCGAGAAAGAAATTGAAGCACTAGCAACGGATTTTGCAGACAAGCACCACACTTTGTTCCTAGGCCGTGGCGAGTTCTATCCAATCGCGATGGAAGCGTCTCTAAAACTGAAAGAGATCTCTTACATCCACGCAGAAGCGTACGCGGCGGGTGAACTGAAACACGGTCCTCTTGCGCTGATTGATGCTGACATGCCTGTTGTGGTGGTTGCACCAAGCAACGACCTACTTGAGAAGCTAAAATCAAACGTTGAAGAAGTGCGTGCACGTGGCGGCCTTCTATACGTATTCGCAGATGCAGACGCAGGCTTCGAAGGCGATGAAACAATGAAGATCATCACGATGCCTCACGTTAGTGAAATCACGGCGGCGATCTACTACACCATCCCAATGCAGTTGCTGTCTTACTACGTAGCACTGATCAAAGGTACGGACGTAGACCAACCACGTAACTTAGCGAAAGCGGTGACGGTTGAGTAATTACGCTTAACAGAAAAAATCCTAAGCGGCACATGCGAGAGCATGTGCCGCTTTTTTTGTCTTGTGCTAAGCGTGATGGAGCGCTCAAGCGCCTTCGCCAGTAAGTTGCTTTCATGACAAAAATGTCATGTTGTTGAAAGGGTGGTGTCAGAGGCGGTGTTCAATAATGACCTCATTGAAAACAAGCACTCAAAGGTTAACAACATGAACGCAATCAAAACTGCTCTTTTTGTAACGGTAATGGCAATGACTAGCGCATCTGCATTCGCTCAACCACTTTTCACTGGTGGCAACTACGTGAGCCGCGAAGATATGAAAACCATCTCAGTTACCCCGACGGCAACGTCAGATGAGGCTTATCAACAGGCACTGTCTGAACTCAATTCACTTAAAACCATGTCGGCTCGTGAACTGAATAAAGAGCTCAATATCCTGACGTTTAATGTGAAGTCTCGTAGTACGCATTTAAAAGATGGTGGCTTCGTGACCGTGCAAGAACGCATGAATGAAGATGGTCAGTTGGAATATTTGGGCAAAGTGAATGTCAAAGTGCATTATGCCGAACGCGATAACAATCGATAATGGTTTGCCAATGGGGAAGAGTATGGTGTGGTTCACATCATGCTCTTTTTCGATCTTTATACTAGGTTCTCACCCTCCCGCTAACACACTAGGTAAGTAAAGTTGAAAATATTGATCGTCGAAGATGAGCACAAAGCCGGAGAATATCTGCAAAAAGGTTTGATTGAATCTGGGTATGTGGTGGATTTAGTGCATGATGGGGTCGATGGGCTGTATCACGCTACCAGTGAAGAATATGACTTAATCCTCCTCGACATTATGTTGCCTAAACTCGATGGTTGGCAGGTGCTTAATACATTGCGCAGTAGTGGGATTCACACCCCAGTGATCATGCTGACAGCGAAGGAGCAAGTGGAAGATCGCGTGCGCGGTTTTGAGCTGGGTGCCAATGACTATGTGGTAAAACCTTACGCGTTTGCGGAGCTACTGGCGCGTGTTCAAAACGTATTTCGTCATCATATTACCGCGCAAGTGGTCGCATCGCCGCAAACATTACGTGTGGCAGATTTAGAACTTGATATGATCAAACGCGTTGCCACGCGCGCGGGGCAGTCGATGTCGCTTACCGCCAAAGAATATGCCCTGCTTGAGTTGTTGATGCGCAAAACTGGCCAAGTGCTTTCACGTACCACCATTGCGTCGTTAGTGTGGGATATGAATTTTGACAGCGATACCAATGTGATTGATGTGGCGGTCAAACGTCTGCGTAGCAAAGTGGACAAACCGTTCGATAAACCACTGATTCACACTGTCAGAGGGATGGGCTACAAACTCGAAGAGAGTCGTGATGCCTAAGTTTTCGCTGCCTTTTTCCATGAAAAACAAGCTCGTGCTGATGTTTGTTAGCATGACGTTTGTGACCTATTTTTCTTTGGCTTTCATCCTACAGTACGCCATTGAGCGCCACTTTTATTCGCAAGATTTCAGCTATATTTCCAGTAAGTTCAATGCCATTGAGAACGAGTTAAAACGCTCGCCAGAGGATGTGTTCAAGCAAGCGAATAACAGTACGCTCTATATGTGGGTGTTTGAAGGCAAGCAGAACGTGTATCAGAATTCGAGCCTGACGATTCCTCAGAACCGAGCCTACAGCATTAGCTCACCTCAGGTCTTAAATCACGAGCGCGCCATCGAATGGAGTGAGGACTCGCTGAATATTCGCGCGTTTGCGTTTCAAGCTGGGGAGTATCAGGTGGTGCTCGGCATGAGTATCAATCACCATATTTTGTTTTTGGATAAGCTCGACTGGATTTTGTTTTGGGCGCTCGGTTTGGCGTTTGTGATTTCTTCCGCGTTGAGCGGTTGGATGGTAAAACGTGGGTTGAAGCCGATTGTGGGATTGAATCAGCACATTCAACAGATATCACCAGAGCAAATGGGCATTCGTCTCGACCCCGATTCGTTGCCAATAGAACTGCGCGAGTTAGCCAACAAACACAACGCGATGCTCGATAGGTTGCAAACTGGTTTTCGCCGCTTGAGCGAGTTTTCTTCTGATATAGCACATGAGTTAAAAACGCCACTCACCAACATTACTACGCAAAATCAGGTCATTTTAGGTGCGTGTCGAACGTCTGAAGAGTATCAGGATGCGATTGCCTCAACGTTGGAAGAACTCAACCGCATCACGAAAACCATCAACGATTTGCTCTACATTGCCAAGGCTGAAAACAAGCTCATTCATCGCCATGACGAAGTGTTTGCGGTGCAGGAGGAAATTGACCGTTTGGTCGCGTATTTTGAAATATTGGCCGAAGATGCTGAGGTGCGAATCGTGAGCTCAGGCGACGGTCAGCTCTATATGGACAAAAACATGTTTGAGCGTGCGGTGGGCAACTTGCTCTCCAACGCGATTCGTCATGCGTATGCTGATTCAACCATTGTGATTGACGTTCAAGCGGTTGATGAACAGGTGACGATATCGGTCCGCAACCAAGGTGACACCATTGCCGAGCAAAACTTACCGTACCTTTTCGACCGTTTTTATCGCGCAGATAAATCTCGCCAACATGTAGGTAGCGTAGGTGCAGGGCTAGGTTTGTCGATTACCCAATCTATCGTGCAGGCGTATGAAGGTGATATCCAAGTTCAATCAGAAAACCAGCGCACCGAATTCCACATCAGGTTGCCTTCGGCTCGTACGAGTCCAAAAGAGGAATAACCTGAGCTAGGTTGTCGAGTACAGTGATATCAGACATTAACTCTGTCTGCGGTGGCAATAAGTCTGGAATCATCACTGCATGGCAGCCAGCAGCAAGTGCGGCTTTAATGCCATTATTGGAATCTTCCAACACTAAGCATTGCTGTGATTTTAGCCCGAGTTTTCGATACGCCATTTGGTAGCATTCTGGATGGGGTTTGCCATGTTGCACATCTTCTGCAGTGATAATCAAATCAAACTGGTCGAGATAATTGAAAGGGGTAAAGTTATATAGCACGTCAGGTCGATGAGAAGAGGTGACCAGTGCTGTGGTTAGGCCCCGCAGTTTGATCGCAGAAAATAGTCCATCAAATCCCGTTTTTAGTCCGATGCCTTGTTCTCTTAGTTGATGAAAATGCGCATCCCGTACCGCTCTGTAGCGCGTCATATCGATAGCGTTTTGAAAGTGTTCTGCGAGAATTCTTTCGCACTCTGGGTCTTGAACGCCAATGAACTGTTGGTAGGTATCGTCGGTGATTTGTAAGCCTTGCTCGGCTCCTGCGAATTGCCAGCTTTGTCTGTAGATGGATTCGGTATCGAAAATTAAGCCGTCCATATCAAAGAGAATTGCTTTGAGCATCACACGCTCCTGTGGCAGAGAAGGGCCAGTCTTTTGCTATTGGTGGTAGCAAGCGGTTATAACAAAGCTACCTAGATCAGCATGAGTGTTAGGGAGCTTAGGTATAACAAGGGACAGATATTAGAACGGGCTGTCCTTGCCCAGTTCATTGCAAATTTCGACAATCGCGAGTGACAGGCCGGACTTAATGATTTGTTGTTGGCGCTGAAGCTGGAGTTGGTAAAACTCAAGATCGATGTCGTCATCGGGTTCGCTGACTTCCAATTGCACCATGCCCATTTTCTTCACCAGATGCAGTTTTTTGATCGGTTCTAGGATATTCGGGTCAGTGAACTCGTAGTCCGATGCATCGCTGTTCAGTTGGTTTTTCAGTTTAATGATGTCTTCGATATCGTGGTAGATGTCGTCGGGCAATACACCTAGACCAAACAATAACTTCAAACGAACCGATAAGTCGCCAAGCGGTCCTGAATCTTGCAGTAATGGGCCGACGACCGATTGCACAGCAAAGTTATCTTTACGAAAGATTCTTTGGATGAGTCCGTCGATGGATTCGTTAAATACGTCGACGGTCGCAATAAAGAAGCCACGTACCGATGGTGCGCTGTTGAGTCGTTCAATGATCTCGGTTTCGTTGATGTTATCTGCCATATACTGATCAGTTGTTTCATTATTATATTAAGGGGAGCAGAGCTCCCCCTGAGTCAATCAAAGCTGGTTGTAAAGCGACTCGATTTGAGCCACTTCAACATTGTCTTCAGCCAGACCGGTGTATTTTGCTAGCGTTTTTGTCACGCCAACCTCTTTTAATGAGGTCTGTAGCTCAACCGCTTGCGGATCGGTGTCGTTGGTGTATTTCAACGCCGCCGCGATCCCTTTCAAAAGTGTTTGATTTTCAGTGCCATACTCAATTGTACCGAGTAATGGCTTCACTAATCTATCATTTGCACCCAATTTACGAATTGGTTGTCGTCCAACGCGATCCACTTCATCCACTAAATATGGGTTGGCGAAGCGACCTAAAATCTTTTCGATGTAGGCATTGTGCATGTCGCGGTCGAAGCCGTAACGACGAATCAACACTTCGCCACTTTCCTGCATTGCTTGTTTTACTTCGGCATGAATATTTGGGTCTTCAATCGCTTCACGAATGGTGCGATGGCCTTTCAAACAGCCTAAATAAGCGGTAATGCAGTGACCTGTGTTTAGGGTGAACAGCTTACGTTCGACAAAGGCCATTAGGTTGTTAGTCTTTTCCATGCCAGCAATGTTTGGGATGTCGCCCTTGAACTGTTGCTCATCGACAATCCATTCGCTGAAGCTTTCAACAGTCACTTCCAATGGGTCATCGTTGGCGGCTTCTGCTGGTGGAACGATGCGATCGACAGCGGAATCAACAAAGCCAACCAACTCGTCTGCTTTTGCATGCAATGATTTATCTAAGTGTTTGTACACTTCACCTTTTAAGTGCGTTGTGCCACGCACCATATTTTCACAGGCGATGATGTTAAGTGGCGCGTCATTGCCAGCTTCAAAACGTTTGGCGATCCCTTTCGCGATGGTTTTCGCGATGATGTCTAATACGTTTGGACCCACTGCTGTGGTGACTAAATCGGTTTTGACGATGCGATCAATCACGTCTTCACTGGCTGAGTTTACCGCTGTGACGTGGGTAACGGTGTCGATTTGACACTCGGTGCCCACGACTTTCACTTTGTATTCTTGTTTATGGCTGAGCTGGTCTACCAACGGCACATCAACGTCAGCGAAAGTGACCTCGACTTCTGCGTCTGCTAAGAGTTTTCCGATGAAACCACGACCGATGTTACCTGCACCAAAATGAACTGCGTTTTTCATAATTCTTACCTACCAATATCTGAAAATGTTGACTTACGAAACTAGGGTGAGGCCAACCGCATAGGGGGTGACAGCTGACCTCGTTTGCCTCAGGAGCAAATTAAAGGAGTAATTAAGCCGCTTGTTGACCGCCAAGGATGTTTAGAATTTCTTCTACATCGTTGGTGCTGGTTAGCTTCTCAATTGCTTCCGGCTCATCGAGCGCGTTCGTAATGGTGGTGATCACCTGGATGTGCTCATCGTTCTTAGCGGCAATGCCGATAACCAGTTTCGCGACATCGTCGTCATCTTCAGTAAATTGGATACCCGATGGGTATTGGCAGATTACAATGCCAGTTTTCTTCACGCGGTCTTTCGCTTCTACGGTGCCATGAGGAACCGCGATAGACTCGCCAAGGTAAGTTGGAACCAACGCTTCACGTTCAAACATCGCGTCTACGTATTCTGGTTCTGCGTAGCCAAGTTCAACCAATTTGTTGCCTGCAAAGCGGATGGCTTCTTCTTTGTTGGCTGCTTTCAAACCTAGATGAATGTTTTCACGCTGGATTTGGAAAACCGATGGCTGTTGTGGCTCAAAGCTGTCGTCGTTGGCAGCAAGCACCGATACTTTGACCATGTGATCGTCATTCGCAGCCGACTGTTTTTGTGCTGCCAGTAACTTGGTGACTAGCTGGTTGTACATTTCGCTGTCTAGGAAGTTAGTCAATGAAATGTGGTGTGCGTTTGGAGCATGCTTACGTGCACGATCCGTCAAGTCTTTGTGTGTAATCACGATATCTGCACTCTCTGGTAAGCTGTTGATAGCAAGGTTGGTTACGTGGACGTTCAGACCTGCGTCCTGAACTTTCTTACGTAGCATGCTCGCACCCATGGCGCTTGAGCCCATGCCCGCATCACAAGCGACAATGATGCTTTGTACTGTCGCTAGGTCTACGTCACCTTTGCTTTCGTTGTTTACCACTGCGCCGTTTTTCGATGCAGATTTCATGTCTTTCATTTGCGATGTGGCTTTTTCTAGTGCCGCTTCATCGCCATCTTCTTCTGTCGAGGTTTGCGTTTTCATCAGTAGCGACGCAACCGCGAATGACACGCCTGTTGCTGCCGCGATAGAGGCAAGAACGCCAACAATTGAGCCTTTTTGAGTCATCAACAAGATTGCAAAGATTGAACCTGGTGATGCTGGAGAAACGATGCCCGCGTTAAACATGGTTAGAACGAACACGCCAGTCATACCACCTGCAATAGCCGCAAGGATCAGACGTGGGTTCATTAGAATATACGGGAAGTAAATCTCGTGAATGCCACCGAAGAAATGGATGATGGATGCACCGCCAGCCGTTTGGCGAGCCGTACCTTTGCCAAACACCATGTAAGCCAGCAGGATACCCAAGCCCGGACCAGGGTTCGCTTCGATCAAGAAGAAGATCGATTGACCAGTCTCTGACGCTTGCTGAATACCCAGTGGAGAGAAGATGCCGTGGTTGATCGCGTTATTTAGGAACAGGATCTTCGCTGGCTCAACAAAAATAGAAGTCAGTGGCAGAAGGTGCGCTGAAACAAGGAAGTTTACGCCAGCTGCCAATGCGCCTGAAAGCACTTTGACAAATGGGCCGATAAGGAAGAAAGCCAGAATGGCGCACAGCATACCGATGATGCCCGCAGAGAAGTTGTTGACCAACATCTCGAAGCCGCTTTTTACTTTACCGTCGATGTAGTTATCGAATTTTTTGATTGCCCAGCCACCCATTGGGCCAACCATCATTGCGCCCATAAACATTGGGATGTCGGTACCGACGATCACGCCCATGGTTGTGATTGCACCAACGACCGCGCCGCGATCGCCGCCCACTAACTTACCACCGGTGTAACCGATAAGTAGTGGCAGCAAGTAAGTGATCATAGGCCCAACCATGGAAGCTAACGTCTCATTTGGTAGCCATCCGGTTGGGATAAATAGAGCAGTGATAAAGCCCCACGCGATAAACGCGCCGATGTTAGGCATTACCATGTTTGACAGAAAACGACCAAAATTTTGTATCTTGATCTTGGCATCTGGTGATATCATAACAATTCCCCGTTCGATGTTCTGATGAATATGTTGTCGTAAACGGTTCGCCAAAACCGCTTGTTTGATTGCTTAGTACCCAATCAATTTACCACACATTTTCCAATTGGAACTGACGACGGGTTTTTCGTGATCAACCCCCGCATTTCTTCGGATGAAAAGCATTTTTTAAGTGATGATGATCAATTAATTGATATGTAACTTAATAACAAAAAATGACTTTCAAATCTGTCAATAAAAATATTAGTGATCAATTCGATCTTCTGACAAATATAAAATCAAAATTCATTGTGATTTAGATCACCTTTAATTTCTTTTTTAATTCAAATTAAATGCCTGAAGCGATCAAGGTCACATTTTGTTTGGCGTTCGGTTTGATTGGAAATGTGATCTATAACCATTTTGAGGTTTTGTGAAAGTTTATAACGTGAACGTTTGCGCGATGTTGGCGTTTTGTGGATTAAAGCTGGAGATGAGTGGCCTTTTTGCGATGAGTTTAACTAAACACTTTGTTTTTAATGTTTTATGAGCAAATAACGTATCACGCTGCACACGTTTTGTTTAGAGCGATTTTGAGCAGCGCGATACCTCCTACGTTTGTAGACGACGGTTAATTGTTCATAGCTAAATACTCGCGCGCGTTTTCACTGCCCATATAACGTGCAAGCGTTTTCTCAGGTACATCGCGTAAATCCACCATAATCAATCCATCCAGTGCGTTGTTAAACGCAGGATCGACGTTAAAACACACCAACTTACCATTCAAACTCAAATATTGGCGCAGTAATACCGGGACGCCTTTGCCTTCATCAATTCGAGCGATCACGCGAGATAGTAATTGTAAATCTCCCAATGCGGTTAGCATGCTGGTATTCCAGTTTAAGTTGGTTTCTGGCAGTGGGTTTGACGGAGTGACGTATTCGGCGCAGTCGTTGTCGTAGTGGTGTAAGGTCATCGATTGTGCCAGCAACTGACGCGCGGTATGGCTGTAATCATTGCTGATGCTCACTGGGCCAAATAAGTGCGTGTATTCAGGATGTTGATGAACAAAAGTCGCTATGCCTTTCCAGAGTAAGAGTAGGGCACTCATGCTTTTTTGATATTGCTCGGCAATCACAGAACGACCCATTTCAATCGACTTGCCCATTTGATCGAGAAAGCGTTGGTCATAGTTGAACAAGGTGCGCGAATACAATCCTTCTACGCCATATTTCGCCAATAATTGATCAACTAATCCAAGACGGTAAGCACCTACCATGCATTGGTTCTCACGATCCCACACAAACAGGTGCAGGTAATCATGATCGAAATGATCGATGTCTATCGCTTGTCCGGTCCCTTCGCCAACTTGACGGAAATTGTGCTCTCGCAAGCGGCCAATTTCATGCAGGAGAGATGGGATCTGCTGTGCGTTGGCGCAGTACACGTCGAACTCGCCATTTTGAAGCAATTGGGTTTCTGTCGGTAAGCTGTGCAGCTCTTCAAGTAACTGGCCTATGGGTAACCCTGCCGCAATAGGTAAGAGATCATTGTCTGAGACCGTTTGCTGAGTGGCACTTACATCGCGGTTAAGCAGGTAGGTGTTGAGCCTCAGATAATTGACGATCTGATCATCGTTGAGGTTATTGAGTTCTTTAAATTTGATTGCTTGCCCAAAGGACAACTCAATAGTTTTTGCGCTCTTGTTGAGCAGCTCTCTTCCTAACATCAAGGTACGTAAAAGAGGGTGGATTTTACCTGCCATGTAGAAGCGTTTAGAGTTCTGCCCACGAATGAAGACGGGAACAGTGGCGGCTTTGTTCTTACGAATTAACGCGCTGACACTGCGGCTCCATTCTTTGTCTTCTAAACGCTGTTGTTTGGCATCCACCAACTGTGACACTTCACCCGCAGGGAAAACCAATAACAAGCCGCCATTCGCAAGGTGTTTGTTGGCTGCTCTAAGTGCCTTCATGTTTGACTTGACCGCATCTTTGCCCTCGAATACGTCGACACCAATAAAAAGTTGGTCGAGCTCTGGCACGGTTTTTAGGTACTGATTCGCTAAAATTTGGATATCGTCTCGTACCATCAACAGTAGTTCGGCGAGAATCACGCCTTCAACACAGCCGAGAGGGTGATTCGCCACAATGACGGTTGCGCCTTGCTTTGGCACTGAGCCGAGCGAACCATGGGCAATGCGATAGTCGATACCCAAAATATCCAGTGTGAATCGCAAGAAAGTTTTGGTATCCGCATTCGCTGGGCGTTGGGCGTAGAATTTATCGAGCTGACTTAAACCCGTAGCCCATTCTGCAACGTTTTCACCAATGCCAAACGGCGTTTTACGAGGGAGACGAAAAGGGGTCGAACTATCCATATTTACCTCAGCGTACAAGTGGCTGATCGGATAGTAGAAATTACAGATGACAGTTCAGAGGCAAATCCATGAGCCTTTGGTGACAAACTGGTGAAGCTTTGTTGACCAAAGGCGAAGGGGATAGGACAGCTTTAGCGTTACGTTTTGTCGCCAGCAAACATCAGGATACTCAGAGAGTTGAGCGTTTCACCGAGACTTTCTAGTGAGCTCAAGACCTGTTTGGTCGGCTCATTATCTAGCAGAATTTGACCATCAAAGCTTTTCCCTTCGTATTGCTGTTCATTACACGCATCCGCTTGGGGTTCTTGTGTTGAGTTGTCATCTATAGCTAAGTCGTCAGCACTCAAACAGGCCGTTGAGACAAATAATCCGCCTAGAACCACCAACCATTTTGTTTTCAACATAATCTTAAAATTCACAATAAAACACTGTTCAATTTTAATTAATTTTATTCACCATTTCGAACGATATGACAAAAATTTAGCTTTAGGTCGCCATTTTCTGGCCATAGTTGAGCTATGTTATCGATACTACGAATTGTTAGTTTTGGCGAAATTAGGAGGATGAATGGAGAAGATTTCCAATAAAGCGTCAATATGGCTCGGGCTGTGTCTGATAATAGGTTTAGGAGTATTGGGCTTTTTTATTCAGCAAACAGCAGTCAAATACAAAGCCTATGAGCGAGTGGTAACGGTGAAGGGATTGTCTGAGCGAGAATACCCGGCAGATACCGTCATTTGGCCAATCCAATTTACGGTAGCCAGCAATGATATGGGCGCGATGTTTGATGACATAGACCAACAAACGCGTTTGATTCTCGATTTTTTAACCGCAAAAGGCTTAACTGACAAAAACATTTCGCTGTCTTCGCCTTCAGTGATAGACCGTAAAGCGCAGCAATATGGTGGTGAGCAAGACATTGAGTATCGTTATTTAGCATCCCGAACGGTCACGGTTTACAGCCAAAATATCAATGTGGTTCGTGCGGCGATTAATGAGATTGGTGAACTTGGGAAACAAGGCGTGATTCTTAATCAAGATCCTTATGCAAACCGAATCGAATACAGTTTCACGAAACTTAATGACATCAAACCAGACATGATCGAAGAGGCGACCAAAAACGCCCGCGAGGTGGCACAAAAGTTTGCGAAAGACTCACAAAGCTCATTAGGAAAGATCAAGCGAGCGACGCAAGGTCAGTTCTCCATTTATGACCGCGATAGCAATACGCCTTACATTAAAAAAGTCCGAGTGGTATCGACGGTTCAATATTACCTTTCTGACTAAGTAAAAAGCCGCTCAGTACGAGCGGCTTTTTTAATATGGTGACTTAAAGAATGGGATTAATGTCCTGAGTTGTCAGCTCTGTCTCGACAACATCAACTGGCGCGTTGAGTGGAGCTGTCGCGCCCATATCGCCCATGGTTGAGCGATCCATAGAACCCGCATACAGGTAAACAGAGTGAACGGCAGGCACATCATGAATCGCGTTCCATGCCGCACTGTCTGCTTCGCAAGCTTGGTATTGCACGTTACTTACTGTGCCAGCGATATGGCCTGAATCTGATGCGTTCACCAAACTTACGGCATTCGAGTTCATGTTCATATGATCTTGGCCGACTGGATCCGCCAGACCTTTACGCAAATCAAACTCTACAACGTAGCTATTGTGCCCAGTATGAACTTTTACATACTGACCTTTTTGGGAAAACTTCAAGCGACCCTGATCGCTGGTATCGGGCTTAAAGCCAAAGCAGCTACCACGACTTGGAACAACAAGACCTTTTACTGAGCCATCAGTTTTTTCGACATACGATAGAGACGTATCATTCAACTGTCGGCCATCTTTCGCGTAAACGCACATGGCGTAATCACCCGGAGCAATTTGTTGTTCGCTAATGATGGTTTTGGCATTTTTTCCTTGGTATTCCATCAAATCAACTTGATGTAGAGCGCCGTTCTCGCTTGCGTCTAGCAGAATGTGATTGCCAGTTTGCTCGCCCGTTTCTGGGTCAAAGGGAATTAAAACCACGTCTTTAAATGCTAAGACCACTTTGTTGGCGTCATCCACAGGTGCATCTGAGACACCAAGAGAAAACGTAGCGGATTCTGTATTTGATGAAGAGTCGTCGCCACCGCAGCCAGTCAGTAGCAGACCGCCTGAGATAGCAAGTAGAGGATAAGTGTATTTTTTCATATTGACCTCTTGTGTTTACACTGCCGATAAACATCGAAGATTAGTCTCAGAGTCGAGACGAAATGTCATTGCTTAGTAATGACGGGGTCAATGTAAAAAAGGGAAATTCATAATGTGATATGGATTCCTAAAAAGCTATTTTTAAATCTATTGCTCAAGTGTAGCTGCGAAGCAGTAACTCCATTAACTTCGGCTCTACTTAGCTAAACAACGTGGTTGCTTAGTAACCACTTTCCCCATTTATACAAGCGCTTTTTTATAAAACTAAGTTCTTATTCGTAGTGAAATGAAGTTGATAATAATCAAAATAGATAGGTGATGAGGGGCGTAACGTAAGGTCGAATATTGCTAGAAGGAATTAGTATGATGGCATACAAATTTTTTATTCGAGAGCTACTAGGATTAGCGATCGTGGTTTCAGTTGTTTTTGGTGTACTTGGCGTGATGCTCGATCTTTTCGCGCTTACGGCGCTGTGGGAACATCAAGATGCAATTGCTCAGATCTTTTTTCATGAGTCGTTTTATTTCATTGCATTCTTAATCCCGCCATTTTTCCTATGGAAGATCATTAATCGTTCTGATTTGGTTACCGCCGCACAAAACTATATCGCGCTAAAGTTAGAAGCAGAAAGTCGATAATCTAACTCAAAGTACGATTGATACCATTTGATATGACAGAGGCTCATGCTTTGTTTCATGAGCCTCTGTCATTTTGTCTCTCTGAGCAAGCAAGATAGCTTGCTCAAGGATTAATTCTTACTTAAAAGGCTGGTTCAATCGTTCCTTTGAAAGTGCTATTAAGGAAGTCGCGAATTTCTTGGGATTGGTAAATAGAGACGAACTTCTTGTAAGCCTCGTTGTTTCTGTCGGCTTCACGAGTCGCAATAACCATAACAGCGAGAGGTGCGTCTTTGGACTCTAGGAAAATACTTTGCTTCTTAGGGTCTAAGCCTGAAGACATCACGTAATTCATCGTAATAGCTGCGGCATCAACGTCATCCAGCGTTCTTGGCAGCTGCGCCGCATCCACCTCAACGAACTCCAGTTCTTTTTGATTGCTCTTAATATCGGTTAACGCGGCTTTATGGCCAACACCTGGTTTAAGCTCAATCAAGCCCGCATCAGCGAGTAGTAACAGCCCTCGGCCTCCATTAGTTGGGTCGTTTGGAATGGCAATTCTGGCACGGTTTGGTAACTCTTCTAACGAACGGTATTTATTGGAATAAATACCCATGCGCATCAAGATAGATTGGCCAATTGAAACGAGCTGAGAGTTATGACTGCTGTTGAAGTTATCCAAAAAAGGTTGGTGTTGGTAGCTGTTAATATCGATGCTACCGTCACTCAGCGCGGCGTTAGGTGTCACGTAATCAGAGAACTCGATGACTTCAACATTTAGCCCTTGCTTTGCCGCTTCTTTCGCTACTGCTTCAACTACTTGTGCATGTGGCCCAACCGTAGCTCCGACTTTGATTACTGAATTATCTTTTTCTCCGCAGGCACTTAAGCTGAGCGCAGCAGCGAGAACCCAAGACAACTTTTTGATGTGACCTAAATTTGTCATCGTAACTCCATTTTATATTTAGACGTCCATACGGCTATCCTATCAGGAATATATAAACGGTCAACGACTAAAACATTGAGGGATCATTTGGAGGTCACAAGGGCTGTAGAGCACAAATGTTATTGAGCAGATGGTTGAGAAAGTTGATGGGGTTTAAGCAAGGGAATTTACAAGGGGGATAAGAAGATGAGCTCAGGTGCCAACGGTGTACCCATAGCAACACTTAAAACCATCAGATACAAAAAAGGCGTAGTAGGTACTAACCTGCTACGCCTTTCGAAATTTGGTGGCCCCTCCCAGACTTGAACTGGGGACCAATCGATTATGAGTCGACTGCTCTAACCACTGAGCTAAGGGGCCTTAATAGGTCAACGATTATAGGGGAAGCGTTGCAAGGTGTCTAGATAGCAACTAGGGCAATTGCGCTTAGTTTTTATCCACTTAGAACCAGTGATAATAAAAAAGGTGACCTAAGGTCACCTTTTTTGTCCAACGCTTTATTATTCGTCGAGGAAGCTGCGCAGAGTTTCTGAGCGGCTAGGGTGACGAAGTTTACGTAGAGCTTTTGCTTCGATCTGACGGATACGTTCACGAGTAACGTCGAACTGTTTACCAACTTCTTCTAGAGTGTGGTCAGTGTTCATGTCGATACCAAAGCGCATACGAAGTACTTTCGCTTCACGTGGCGTTAGGCCTGCAAGTACATCTTTTGTAGCCATTTTCAGGCTTGTTGCTGTTGCAGAGTCTAGCGGTAGTTCTAGTGTTGTATCTTCGATGAAATCACCTAGATGCGAATCTTCGTCGTCACCGATTGGTGTCTCCATTGAGATTGGCTCTTTAGCGATCTTCAGTACTTTACGGATCTTGTCTTCTGGCATTTGCATACGCTCTGCCAGTTCTTCCGGTAGAGGCTCACGACCCATCTCTTGTAGCATTTGACGAGAGATACGGTTTAGCTTGTTGATCGTTTCGATCATATGTACCGGGATACGAATCGTACGTGCTTGGTCCGCGATTGAACGAGTGATTGCCTGACGGATCCACCACGTTGCGTAAGTCGAGAACTTGTAACCACGACGGTATTCAAACTTATCTACCGCTTTCATCAGACCGATGTTACCTTCTTGGATTAGATCCAAGAACTGTAGGCCACGGTTGGTGTATTTCTTCGCGATAGAAATTACAAGACGTAAGTTCGCTTCAACCATCTCTTTCTTCGCACGGCGTGCTTTCGCTTCACCGATAGACATGCGACGGCTGATGTCTTTAATGTTTTGTACGTTTAGAGATGTCTCTTCTTCAATCATTTTTAACTTAGCGATTGAACGACGGATCTCTTCTTCGTTACGTTTGATTTTCTCAGCGTATGGCTTGTCAGATGCTAGGATCTCGTCTAGCCATGCATCACTTGATTCGTTACCAGTGAATAGGGCAATAAACGATTTCTTCGGCATTTTGCCGTATTCAACCACAGACTTCATGATCAAACGTTCTTGAGTACGAACGCGATCCATTGCTGTACGAAGTTCGTTCACTAGGTGGTCGAACTGTTTTGGTGTTAGACGGAATTCTTTGAATACGTCTAGCATCATTTCGTTAGCAACGGTTGCTTTCGGGCTGTCGTAGCCGTACTCATTGATCGCTAGCTGAAGATTTTGGTATGTGCTGCGTAGCTGGTTGAATTTCTCAAGCGCTAGCTCTGGGTCAATACCTACATCTTCTTCCGAATCATCTGAATCGTCATCGCTTTCTTCATCATCTTCTAGGTCTTCTTCGTCTTCCTCTTCTAATTGAGTTTCAGACAGTTCAGAACCGATGTGAGTCGCGGTTGGCGCTGCTGTATCGTCAGCGTCAGGATCTACAAAGCCAGAGATTAAATCAGTCAGACGAAGTTCTTCTGCCTGAACCTTATCAAATTGCTCTAGGATGTAAGGAATAGTGCCAGGGTATTCAGCAACAGACGATTGAACTTGGTTAATACCTTCTTCAATGCGTTTTGCGATGTCGATTTCGCCTTCGCGAGTCAGCAGCTCTACAGTACCCATTTCACGCATGTACATGCGAACTGGGTCTGTTGTACGACCAATTTCACTTTCTACGCTAGAAAGTGCTGCTGCTGCAGCTTCAGCTGCATCTTCATCGGTAATGTTTGTGTCATCGTTCAGTGCTAGATCATCAGCATCAGGAGCAGTTTCTACTACCTTGATACCCATGTCGTTAATCATCTGAATGATGTCTTCTACCTGTTCTGAATCTACGATTTCAGCAGGTAGGTGGTCATTTACTTCGGCGTAGGTCAGATAGCCTTGCTCCTTGCCTTTAATAACAAGTAACTTTAGCTGTGACTGCGGATTTTGATCCATAGACGGTATCCAACTTCGTAATCTGGTGAAGGAATCAGTATGCGAAATGCAAACCACTTACTATAACAAATTAAATTGTTGCTGACTAATTAAACAGGGTTACGCTTTTAAATCTAGCATAAGTGCTAGCAGCTCCCTTTTCTCTTCGGCTGATAAACCGACACTTCTTGCTTTGGCCTGCAGGTTTTCAATTTGCTTTTCTACGCACTGGGCAATAATTTTATCCAGTGAGTCTAAAAATATTTCTTCTTGGTTGTCTTCGTCGAGCGGAATATCCCAGCTCGCAAGACGAGACAGAAGTGCCTCATTCTGGCTGTTGCGCCAGTGCTCTAATAATTGGCCTGTGTTGATATGGGGATGCGCCTGGCATTTATCAAGTACATCTGCAAATAAACTTAGGCCTGGTATGGATAAGTCTCTCACTGAGGAAAGGTCCGGTACCATTTGAGCATAGCTCGGATTTTGAATAAGTAGAGCAATAACCTCACGCATAGGAGTTCGTTTGATCTCTTTGTGCGGTTGAGGTCGAGTTTCACTTATCTTTTTACGAGGCTGACGTAGGCGGTTATCAAACCCCGTGCGCTCATCCAATAGTTTTTCGAGCAACTCCTGAAAGTATGGGTCAGGAATCTTGTCAATCAAGGCGCTAGCGTATGCTCTCAACGCAGACTTACCTTCGTTGTTACCCAAATTAATTTGGTGTAACTCAATCAAATTGTCAAAAAGGTAGCTCGATAGTGGTGTCGCTTGTTCTATTTGTTGCTCGAACGCTGCTTTGCCGTATTTACGAACGTAGCTATCTGGGTCTTCCCCATCAGGTAAGAATAAGAACTTCAATGTGTTCCCGGTTTTGAGGAATTGAAGTGCGTTTTCTAACGCTCGCCATGCCGCTTCTTTACCAGCTCGGTCGCCATCGTAACAACACACCACGGTATTGGTTTGGCGGAACAACATTTGAATATGATCGCCCGTTGTCGAGGTGCCTAGCGACGCGACGGAATAATCTACGCCGTATTGAGCCAGAGCGACAACGTCCATATAGCCTTCAACCACCAAAATTTGCGCTGGTTCACGATGCGCTTGTAACACTTCGTACAGGCCATAAAGCTCTTTGCCTTTATGGAATATTGGCGTTTCCGGTGAGTTGAGATATTTTGGTGTACCTTCACCAAGTACTCGACCACCAAAGCCAATTACTCGACCACGACGATCACGAATTGGAAACATAATACGACCACGAAAGCGGTCATAACGGTTGCCTTTGTCGTTTTCAATCAGCATGCCGCCAGTGACAAGCATGTCTTGATTGTCTTTATTCTGGCCGAAGTTTTTACGGACTAAATCCCATTCGTCAGCCACGTAACCAATGCCAAATTTCTGAACGATTTCACCAGATAGACCACGGTCTTTTAGGTATTCAATCGCGACCTTGCTCGAAGGTTGTTTGAGTTGGTTACGGTAAAACTGGGCAATGCTACCCATTAAATCGTATAGGCTGCGTTTTTCACTGCTACTTGCTTGCGGTCCAGAATTGAACTGCCCACCGCCACCACTACGTTGTTCACGAGGAACGTCCAAACCTAGATAAGAGGCAAGTTCTTCAATCGCTTCAACGAACTCTAGGCGTTCAAACTCCATCATAAAGTCGATGGCGTTGCCATGTGCACCACAGCCAAAACAGTGATAGAACTGCTTCTCTTGGCTCACACTGAATGACGGTGTTTTCTCGTTGTGGAATGGGCAACAAGCGCCGTAGTTTTTGCCTTTTTTCTTAAGTTTCACGCGTGCGTCGATAATATCGACAATATCAAGCCGAGCTAGAAGGTCATCAATAAAACTGCGAGGGATGTGTCCAGCCATAAAACCTAACAAAAAAGAAAAATCATGATTGGTGTGAATGGGTTATAGAGAAAAGCATGTGCGAGACTTTGTTTTATTCCATTCTGCCAGATACAAACAAGCCGTGCGTTCCAAAGGATAGCACGGCTTGCTGCAATTGGGTGGGGTGTTAAGCCAATTTAGCGCGAACTAAACCGCTTACTTTACCCATATCTGCACGCCCTTGAATTTGTGGTTTCAGAACGCCCATTACTTTGCCCATGTCTTGCATGCCAGCTGCACCAGATTCTGCAATTGCTTTCTCGATAAGAGCAGCAACTTCTTCTTCTGTCAGTGGTTGAGGCATAAATTCCTCAAGAACTGTAATTTCTGCTTGTTCCACATCAGCAAGATCTTGACGACCAGCTGCTTCGTACTGCGTAACAGAGTCGCGACGCTGCTTAACCATTTTAGTCAACACAGCAAGAATGTCGTCATCGTTCAGAGTGATCTGCTCGTCAACTTCACGTTGCTTGATTGCTGCTAAGGCTAAACGAATAGTACCAAGGCGCAATTTGTCCTTGGCTTTCATCGCTAATTTTTGCTCTTCTTTGAGTTGATCAATGAGAGCCATAACTAAATTCCTTTTGGGAGCTCAGTTATTAGTACAGGCGAACGCGACGAGCGTTTTCGCGAGCTAGCTTCTTAGCGTGACGCTTTTGAGCTGCTGCTTTAGCGCGTTTGCGAACTGTAGTTGGTTTTTCGTAGTGCTCACGACGACGCACTTCAGAAAGGATACCTGCTTTTTCGCAAGAGCGCTTGAAACGACGTAGAGCAACGTCGAACGGTTCGTTTTCACGTACTTTAACTACTGGCATATGCCTTTCACCTCAGGGGTTATTCGTTAACGCTGGCATTCAACAGACCAAATCATAATTGTTTGGTCACTTACCAGCTTGATCAAAAATGGTGCGGAATTTTAATCCGATCACAACAGCTTTGTAAAGCCTTTTGTCGTTTATTGTCTGTACAAAATTTGTTTGAAGCACCAAGGCGAGGTAATATGACGCCCAAATTTCCTCTATACAGAAAGCATACTGAGAAAACCATGCGCATTATTGGTATCGAAACCTCTTGTGATGAGACAGGAATCGCGATTTACGACGATGAAAAAGGCCTGTTGGCACACAAGCTTTACAGCCAAGTAAAACTTCACGCGGATTACGGCGGCGTGGTGCCAGAGTTGGCTTCACGTGACCATGTAAAGAAAACCATTCCTCTTATTAAAGAGGCACTAAAAGAAGCAAACTTAACATCCCAAGACATCGACGGCGTGGCTTACACGGCCGGTCCTGGTTTGGTTGGTGCTTTGCTAGTGGGTGCAACCATCGGTCGCAGTATTGCTTACGCATGGGGTGTGCCTGCTGTTCCTGTTCATCACATGGAAGGTCATTTACTTGCGCCAATGCTAGAAGACAACCCACCACCATTCCCATTTGTGGCGGTATTGGTTTCTGGTGGTCACTCGATGATGGTGGAAGTAAAAGGCATTGGTGAATACAAGATTCTAGGCGAATCCATTGATGATGCAGCCGGTGAAGCATTTGATAAGACGGCTAAGCTGATGGGGCTAGATTACCCAGGCGGTCCTCTGTTATCTAAGCTAGCAGAGAAAGGTACACCGGGTCGCTTTAAGTTCCCACGACCAATGACCAATGTGCCGGGTTTGGATATGAGTTTCTCTGGTTTGAAAACCTTCACGGCAAACACGATTGCAGCGAATGGCGATGACGAGCAGACTCGTGCTGATATTGCGTACGCTTTTGAAGAAGCCGTTTGTGCCACGTTGGCAATTAAATGTAAGCGTGCATTAGAGCAAACCGGTATGAAGCGCATCGTTATTGCTGGTGGTGTAAGTGCGAACCGCCGCTTGCGTGCAGAGCTTGAGAAGCTTGCGAAGAAAATCGGTGGTGAAGTGTATTACCCACGTACCGAGTTCTGTACTGACAACGGTGCAATGATTGCGTATGCGGGTATGCAACGTTTGAAGAACGGTGAAGTCGCAGATATGTCGGTGGAAGCGCGTCCGCGTTGGCCAATTGACCAGCTAACGCCAATCGCGTAATCAAACCTTGTATATTGACTGGCCTCTATTTATAGAGGCCTTTGTTTTTGTGGTTTATTTTCCCAAGAAAAAGGCGCTAGATTTCCAGACTGATGTGAGCAGTTTTCTTTGCGTTCAGTGATAGGATGGCGCGGAAGAATAATAAATGGATATAACAATGAAGAAGTTTGAAATTGAAGGTCAGCAACTTGCTTACCTAGACAAAGGCAAAGGGCCTGTGCTGCTGTTTGGACATAGCTATTTGTGGGATTGCCAAATGTGGGCGCCTCAAATTGAAGCTTTGAGCCAGTCCTATCGTTGTATTGTGCCTGACTTATGGGCGCATGGTGAATCGGACGCCGCTCCTGCTTCGACCACGTCTTTAGTTGATTATGCCCAACACATGCTGGCGCTAATGGATCATTTGGAAATCGACGAATTTTCCATTGTTGGCTTATCTGTTGGCGGCATGTGGGGCGCGGAACTGACCGCTCAAGCCCCGCAACGAGTGAAGTCATTGGTGTTGATGGATACCTTTATTGGTTGGGAACCAGAAGTGACGCATAAAAAATACTTTGCGATGCTAGATACCATCAGCCAAGTTCAAGGTGTTCCTGAGCCTATTATCGAAGCAGTTGCACCACTATTCTTTGCGAATAACGCGGATCAAGTTCACCCAGAATTGGTCACTTCATTTAAACAAAGCCTTGAATCGCTAACAGGTGAGCGAGCTGTAGAAGTTGCTCGTATCGGTCGCATGGTGTTTGGGCGACGTGATGTGATTGAAGATGCAGAAAAATTCGCACTGCCAACATTGATCGCAGTTGGTCGAGAAGATAAGCCGCGTCCGGTATTTGAATCTTACCTAATGCATGACTGCATTACGGGTAGTGAGTTGGTGGAGATTCCTGAAGCGGGTCATATCAGTTCGCTTGAACAGCCCGAGTTTGTGAATCAGATGTTGTTGAGCTTCCTAAACAAAGTTCACGCTTAAAATGCATTTAAAAACTCGGCGTTATGCCGAGTTTTTTTCTGTCAGTTTCTTTTCACCAATTTTAGGCTCTTCACCCGAAAGTAAACGACGAATGTTTTGATGATGTTTAAACACGATTAGACAACACAACATGGCAACGGGCAGGGTGTATTGCGGTTTGAACATCCAAGTATAAAACGGTGTGACTAACACAGTGACGAGTGCGGCAAGGGAAGAGTAGCGAAACAGGACTGCAACCGAGAGCCAAGTCAGCATAACTAGGCCTGTGAGGTCTAAGCCAATTGGAGCAATGGCACCAAGCGCGGTAGCGACGCCTTTACCCCCTTTAAAGTGGAAGAAAATTGGGTACATGTGACCAAGGCATGCCGCGATAGCAATAACGCCAAGAATGATAGGATCGATACCAAGAAAGTACCCCCCCCAAACTGGAATCGTCCCTTTGAGCATATCGCATAACAACACCGATACGGCCGCGCCTTTTCCACCAATGCGCAATACATTGGTCGCGCCTGGATTGTTTGAGCCAACGTTACGAGGGTCTGGCAGTTTTAACAGGCGACAAATCAACACCGCACTGGAAACAGAACCCAGTAAGTAGGCGGCCATTGTCATTATTAGTGCCAGTGCGTCCATAGAAGTCCTTGATGGATTGGAAATTAATGCTCAGTTCCCGCGTAGTTGGTATCATAGCCTGATTCAGCGGTGAGCTGAAATACTCTCTGCGATAGAGCTTGCATTATGTGAGTTCTTGTATATAAAGATGCAGCGCAGTTTATACCTAAGTAACATTTCGATGACCTAGCCAAAGGTTACTTAGGTATAGAATATTACGATCAAATTACCCCTGACGGGTATCCGACCTCTGTAAAGAAGGACATAAGATGGCTCTGGATAAAGTATTTATTGAACAGTTAGAAGTAATCACCACGATTGGCGTGTATGACTGGGAACAACAAATTAAACAAAAGTTGGTTCTGGATATTGAAATGGCGCACGACAACAAGCCTGCGGGTAAAAGTGATGATGTTCAAGATGCCTTAGATTACTCACAGGTGAGTGAAGCAGTATTAAATCATATTGAAAATGGTCGCTTCTTGTTAGTAGAGCGCGTGGCGGAAGAAGTTGCAGAACTTATCATGCAACGTTTCAGCGTTCCTTGGGTGAAGATTCGTTTAGCGAAACCGGGCGCCGTTCCTCAGGCACGATCTGTTGGGGTTGTGATTGAACGAGGCCAAGCATGATCACCACTTATATCGGTGTGGGGACAAACATAGACAGAGAGCAACACGCTAAGGTTGCCTATCTCGAGTTGCAGAAGCTCGGCGAAGATCTCCTAGTCTCACCGATATACGAATGTGAACCTATCGGCTTTAGTAGCCAAAACTTCTACAACTTTGTGATTGCGATGCGCACAAAGTTGTCACTCGAAGAGTTGAGTCACCACTTACGTGAGATTGAATATAAGTGGGGTCGTGAGGAAAATGCGCAAAAGTATCAGGATCGAACACTGGATCTCGATATAGTGCTCTTCGGTGAGTGCATCTCGGCACAAAAACCGGAGCTACCTCGCAGTGATATCTACAAATATCCTTTTGTCACAAAGCCCTTGTATGATCTCGAACCTCATTTAGTGATCCCCGGCGATGGACGTACTGTAGCCGACATTTGGCATGCTATGCAGCCAGTTGATTCACTCAAACCAGTTTCTTTTTCACTTTAAATTTGAGTTGTTTACATGAGTTATTTTGAAGCCTTTATTTTGGCTCTGATTCAGGGTCTGACAGAGTTTTTGCCCATTTCCAGCTCTGCGCACTTGATCCTACCCTCTGCCATTTTCGGCTGGGCCGACCAAGGTCTAGCGTTTGATGTGGCAGTACACGTCGGCACATTGATGGCGGTTGTAATTTATTTCCGCCACGAAGTGATCACTTTATTCCAAGCATTGTTTGCTTCGATCTTCAAAGGTGATCGCAGTAAAGAAGCAAAACTGGCATGGATGATCGTGATCGCGACGATTCCGGCGTGTGTGTTCGGTTTGCTGATGAAAGACGTTATCGAAGTCTACCTGCGCAGTGCCTATGTGATTGCGACAACCACCATCGTATTCGGTTTGTTGCTTTGGTGGGTGGATAAGAATGCCAAGCTTGTTGCCGATGAGTACCAAACTGGCTGGAAGAAAGCGGTGTTTATTGGTATTGCTCAAGCACTTGCGATGATCCCTGGCACTTCACGTTCTGGCGCAACGATCACTGCCGCACTATATTTGGGCTTCACTCGTGAAGCGGCAGCGCGTTTTTCATTTTTGATGTCGATTCCTATCATCACATTAGCTGGTAGCTACTTGGGCATGAAGCTGGTTACCAGCGGTGAGCCTGTGCACGTTGGCTTTTTGCTGACTGGTATTCTGACTTCATTTATTAGCGCTTACATCTGTATTCACTTCTTCTTGAAAATGATTTCACGCATGGGCATGACGCCATTCGTGATTTACCGTCTGATTCTAGGTGTGGGCCTATTTGCATTCTTGCTTAGTGCTTAATCCTTGAAAACAAAAACGCCCGCTCAATTGAGCGGGCGTTTTTATTTTGGCGTTACTTATTTAAAGCGACTTTGACCGCTTCAATACGTCGTTTTTCTTGTTCATCACGAATAGCTGGACCTTTGAAGCCATCCTGAATGATGGCTTGCACATCTACTGATGCCGCTGCTTGATAGGCCAGCATAAAAATATCCGCTTGTGGATACGGTAGATCTTCTAAACCTTTGCGGCCTGCGTGATCCGCTTGGCAGCAAATTAGAATGTCTTTTAGGCGCTCCGACTTGCGCCATACATCAAACTTGTTCAGGATTTTGATGATGGTTTGCGGCTTTAACTCAGCGGCGTGATGAATGTTGGAGTGTTGCTCGCAGACCATGAGCGCTAAATCTTTAAATTCATTCGGTACACGTACACGTTCGCACAGTTTTTTAATTAGCTTTAAACCGGTATGACAATGCATTTTATGGCTTGGCCATTCGCTCTCTGGTGTCACGCCTTTCCCTAAGTCATGCACCTGTGCGGCAAATCTAACAGGGAGTGATGTGCTCAGCTTTGCGGCTTGCTCTGCTACCATCAACGTATGGATACCCGTATCGATCTCTGGATGCCATTTTTCAGGTTGAGGCACCCCAAACAACGCATCGATTTCTGGTAGCACGACGGCTAACGCGCCGCAATCTCGCAATACTGATAAAAACACATCGGGACGAGGCGTTGAAAGCGATTTATGCCACTCTTGCCACACGCGTTCTGGGGTTAGCGTATTGAGTTCACCAGAGTCTGCGATGTCGCGCATGAGTTGCATGGTTTCTTTTGCTACCGTAAATCCCAGCGAGGCAAGTTTTGCAGCAAAACGTGCGACCCGAAGTACTCTAAGGGGATCTTCCACAAAAGCATCCGATACATGACGCAATATGCGATTATTCAAATCGGCTTGGCCGCCATAAGGATCGTACAGCTGGCCGCTATCATCCATCGCCATGGCGTTAATGGTTAAATCACGGCGAATCAAATCCTCTTCTAGCGTTACGCTTGGATCGAAGAAACAGTCAAAGCCCGTGTAACCTGAGCCTGATTTTCTTTCGGTTCGTGCAAGTGCGTGTTCTTCTTTATTTTTAGGATGAAGAAAAACAGGAAAGTCTTTTCCGACGGCAGTGTATCCTTGAGCAAGCATCATTTCTGGTGTGGCACCGACTACCACCCAATCGTTGTCATAACTGTCAATGCCGAGTAATTGATCTCGAACTGCGCCACCTACTAAATAAACTTGCACGAATTACCTCTGAATTTATGGATATGACGTTGGACATTGTAGCAAGCAATGGTACTTTTCTTTACTCCCAAGAACAGATGCAACTATGTTTACATCATATTTGATTCTTTTGGGATGGGTTTTTAGCTGGAGATCCTAATGTATAAGGACTTTTTTGGGTTTGTTGAACAGCCGTTTTCGATTGTTCCAAACTCACGTTATTTGTATTTAAGCCAACGTCATAAAGAAGCGATCACGCACCTCAATGCGGGATTGGGCGACGGCGGTGGTTTTGCCATGCTGACCGGTGAGGTAGGAACAGGCAAAACGACAGTGGCCAAAGCCATGCTCGCGAATTTAGATGAAAGCACCAAAGCGGGGCTGATTCTCAATCCGACTTTTTCGAGCCGAGATCTGCTAGAAGCGATTTGCGATGAATTTAAGATCTCTTATCCGCAGGATGCGACGTTAAAACAGCTAAACCAAGTCATACATCATTATTTGCTGCGTAACCACAAGGTGGGTTGGCAGACGTTGCTCGTCATTGATGAGGCTCAGCATCTTGCTGCCGATGTACTTGAGCAACTGCGCTTGTTAACGAACTTAGAAACCGATACCAGAAAGCTGCTTAAAGTGCTGTTGGTAGGGCAGCCAGAGTTACAACGCTTGTTACAGACTACGCAGTTGCGTCAGCTCGCACAGCGTATCACTGGCCGTTATCATCTGTTACCTCTTGATGAGAAAGAGACTGCGGATTACATCGCGTTTCGTTTGCACACGGCTGGTGGCGATCAGCAACTGTTTCATCGCAGTTCCAGTAAGTTGATTGCGAAGTATAGCCATGGCATTCCGCGTCTCATCAACCTGATTTGTGATAAAGCATTGAATATGAGTTATCACCAGGGCAGTGTCGTTGTCGATAAACAGACGGTGCAACAAGCCTGCGAAGAAGTCATGCAGTTTCAGGCAGACATTTACCAGCAAGATAAACCTCGTCAATCATTTACATGGCCAGCGTGGGGATCGGCTGCTATTGGTGTAATGGCAGCGGTTGGTGTCGGCTGGGCTGCAATAAATTACATGCCAATGAAGCCAAAGGCTCCGATGTCGGAAGTACCCGTTGCTGCGTCTTCGTCTACTCCTGCTCCTCTTATGGCAAGTGAGCAGCTAACTGATGTACAGCGCGATATGCTGTTGGCGCAGAAACAATCCAATCTTGCCGTGAATGATCTTTACCGCCTTTGGGGATATCGAGCATCAGTGCGCGATAATCTTTGCTTGTCTGAGCCTCAATCCACCATGCGTTGTGAAAGAAAAATGGCAACGTGGCCCTTGCTGATGCAGCAAAATCGACCGGTTATTTTAGAGCTGAATTATCAAGGCGATGTTGGTTACGTGATTTTGTATGCGGTTGGCAACGACCAAGTAGAAGTACTTAATGGCAAACAGCGTCTACGTTTGCCTGTTTCGTGGCTGAAACCAATGTGGCAGGGCAACATCATTGAATTGTGGCAATCGCCGCTTAAAGAGACGTTGCGTTTAGATATGGAAGGGCCGGCGATCGAAGTGCTTGACCAATTGCTTGCCAAAGCGGTCAGTGAATCACCATTGGAAACGTCCATTTTTGACGGTGCGTTAAAAGAACGAGTGGAACTGTTCCAACGTTGGCAGGGCATCGGTGTGGATGGCATTGCGGGTCATCGCACGTTAGAGCGCTTACAACAAAGTGTGCAACCTAATGCGCCAACACTAGCAAGCATTAACAAGGAGGAGGCGTAATGTCAGTCATCAAACATGTTGGACTCTTTCTTGTGCCTATTAGCGTGACAGCGATTGCGGTTGCGTGGCATTTAGATTTGCTTACGCCAGAGGCTCAAGCGGTTACGCCAGAGGTAGTGGTGGCGGAAGTCGTACAACCATTTGAAGTTTTAGATTATCCAGAATCAACGGATCTTGCTCAACTGCCACGAGAATGGCCGAGTGCCGAATTATCTCGCGACATTGGGACATTCTTGCAACCCTCCGAGTATGCCAACGAGGGTGAGGCTCCAGATCTGACAACGGCTACTCCCGTCACGAGCACTGCATCTACGCATCGTCGTGACGACTTAGGTTTGTCATTGGATGATCTAGACTTGTCTTCCTTGTCTCCAGATCTCGCCAAAAAAGTGGAAAATGCGCTGTCTCAAAACGATGCGCCGACTTCTGCACCGTCACAGGTGAATGACTTGGAGCGCAATGCGCAGCAGTGGCAAGGACGTCTTCCAGCCCTTAATTTGCAAACGCACATGTATGCCAGTGATGCCAATCGTCGTTGGGTGAAAATCAATAACGTGGAGTATCACCAAGGGGATGTGGTGGATGGACAAGTCACGCTGAAAGAGATTCAGCCGCAGGCTGTCATTGTCGAATTCCAAGGTGAGCAAATCCGAATCCCTGCGCTTTACGAATGGAATGGTTAGTACTCTCGCGTGAAACCATTAGATAAGCAAAAGGCCACATGAATGTGGCCTTTTTCGTATCCGCTATGTGCAAACCGGTAGTTTGCGGGGCAGTTATGCCCAACCTGCAGGTGATTTCTTTCTGCGTGGAATGATATGAGGAAGAATCAAACCAAATAAAAGACCAAGGCCGGCTACACCGCCACCGTAAGTGAAGTACTTAAGCAGCATGTCATCTTTTTGTGTATCCAGCTTGGCGCGAAGTTCACGGTTTTCTGTTTCAACAGAAGTGAGCTGGTCGCTGATCTCAGAGTATTTTTTCTCTAGATCTGTAATTTGTTGGTTACGAGTTTCTAGTGATGTTACTAGACCCGCTTTCTCGGTATCAGAAGTTTGACGAGCATTTGCTAGCTGTTCTTTCACTTCTGACAGCTCTTTCTCAATACGAGGAAGGCGAATTGCCATGCTTTCTTGATTTGTCACAAACTTGCTTTGTACCCAACCAGTGCGGCCGCGGTCATCACGAACTTGCGTGTAGCCTGTATCTTTGTTGGCTTGTAAAAGCTGAACTTTAGAGCCAGCGTTAATGCTGCCAATGATACGGTAAGTGTTGTTTGGACCTGAGTGCATGAAAGTGAATAGGTCATCAGAAATATAACGGTTTGCTGCTAGTGCCGCTGGTGCTGCTAGCAAAGTAAACAAAACCGTGATGATTAGTTTTTTCACAGTAAATCCCTTAACGATTTTCTTGGATACAGCGTTGGCACCGAATGATTGGAGCCGGAAATAGACGAATAGTATGCAGTTTCAAAGTTCGGTGCAACAAAGAAGGGAGGCAAAGCCTCCCTTTCTGTGCGTTTGAGTCAATAATGACAAAGCGCTTACATTCTATTGACGGATGTATTAAGAGAACATCGCTTGAATGCCGTAGAAGAATACGACAGCCAATAGTGCACCTGCTGGTAGCGTAACAATCCATGAAGCCACGATGTTACGTACTACACCTAGGTTTAGCGCCGCGATACCACGTGCAAAACCTACACCTAGAACCGCACCAACCAGTGTTTGAGTGGTAGAGATTGGCAGACCAGTACCTGATGCCAATACAACCGTACATGCAGTTGCAAGCTGAGCAGCAAAACCACGGCTTGGTGTTAGTTCAGTGATGCCTGTACCAACGGTTGCCATTACTTTGTGGCCCATTGTTGCAAGACCGACAACAATACCGATACCGCCCAATGGAAGAATCCACCATGCGATAGTGCTTTTCGCTGTAACCTCACCCATATGTTCAACAGTCGATACTACTGCAGAAAGAGGGCCAATTGCGTTTGCTACGTCGTTTGAGCCGTGAGCAAATGCCATCGCACAAGCTGTGATTACCATTAGAACGCTGAAGATACCTTCTACGCCAGCAAAGCTGCGGTCTTCTTCACGGTTAGCGAATTTTTTCTGAATGTAGAAGTAGCCGCCAGCCATAACAAGTGCAGATACCGCTACTGCCCACATCCACGCTTCGCCGTTAGTCAGGTGAAGACCAACGTGCTTCAGACCTTTTTTGATGGTTACAAGTGCAATCACCATTGTCGTGATGAACATGTAAACAGGAACAAAACGTTTTGCGTTGAATAGTGGGTTCTCAGTATCAAAAATCAGACGCTGTGCGCTGACGAAAATGACGTAAGCAAAGAAGCCTGAGATAACCGGAGTAATGATCCAGCTACCGACAATCCCTTGAACGCTGCTCCAGTCAACCGCTTCAGTACCTACAGACACACACGCAAAACCGATGATTGCACCGATGATAGAGTGAGTCGTTGATACAGGCCAGCCCATGTAAGAAGCAAGCAGTAGCCATGTACCAGCAGCAAGAAGTGCTGACATCATACCGAAGACAAGAATGTCTGGTTGGCTAGCAAAGAGAGATGTTTCGATAACACCTTTACGGATAGTGTCGGTTACTTCACCGCCTGCAAGGTATGCACCCGCAAATTCGAAGATCATCGCAATGATGATAGCTTGTTTTACGGTTAGCGCTTTTGAACCTACTGATGTACCCATCGCATTAGCAACGTCGTTCGCGCCAATACCAATCGCCATCATGAAACCAAAAATCGCTGCAACAATAATCAGGACAGTGCCGTAGTTCGCAAGGATATCCATCGTAATACCTAGTTGTTTTATAACAAGCGGAGCAAAATTTTACGCGCGCCAAACCATAAGACGGTGAAAATAGTCATCGTCCATCTGACACGTGTTCATTATGCTCTTCGTTATGTCGTTAACTTATGTTTTAAGATCGAGATAGCATCACTTCCAAACGAGCACCTACGCGCTGCGCTTGGTCGGCAATACCACCTACCCATTCAAGAATCTTGTACAAGAACATGACATCGATAGGGTTCATTTCAGATTCAATCGCCATCAGTTGTTGGCGCAGTTCAATCTGCATGGCATCGGTATCATCTTCAATAACGTCCAACTGATGAATCATTTCAGCGACGAGCGTCACTTCGCGGCCTTTGAAGCCGGTTTCTAGCAGTTCATCAAGTTCATTGATTACTTTTTGCGCTTGGTTAGCAGCATCAAGACAACGTTGAACGTAAGCGAGGAAGTTTGGTTGGAGAGCCTCAGGAATGACAAGTTGTCGACCATATACACGGCCAGCAATGTCTTTTGCCAGGTTAGCAAGTTTGTCCTGTTGAGTCAGAAGCTCAAGCATGTCAGTACGATCGACTGGCATAAACAAACCGCGAGGCAGTTTTAGACGGATTTCACGTTTTAGCACGTCCGCTTCTTTCTCTAGATGAGAAATTTGTGCACGGATCTCAGATGCTTTTTCCCAGTCACCCTTTGAAGAAACTTCAAAGAACTTCACCAGGTGTGAACAACATTCGTTGACACACACAACGTGGCGTTGCAAAGGCTTAATTGGGGACTTTGCAAATAACCCCATAATTGTATTTACTGGCATGGTCATTCAACCTAATAACTATAACCTTAAAAAAACATACACCATTTCTTAGTTCTTGGCGAAATGTTGAACGATGGCTATAAAGGCGCGCATGTTAACGCATTAAATGGCTCATTAAAACTGTTTTAGATCATCATTCGGGTGATATTTCTTTCTTGCCGTGCGAGAAATTAGGCAATATCCTGTTTCTATCTGCTTTGAAAGGTATAGCTATGGAAACCGAGATAGAACTGAAGTTTTTTGTTTCTCCTGAATTTTCAGAAACTTTACGAGCAAAAATTTCTGAAACAAAAGTACTTCAGCATAGTTGTCGTGACTTGGGTAACACCTATTTTGATACAGCCGACAATTGGCTAAGACAGCACGACATTGGTTTAAGAATTCGCCGTTTTGATGACGTTTTCGTCCAAACCGTAAAAACCGCAGGACGCGTTGTCGCAGGCTTACATCAAAGACCAGAATACAATGCTGAGCACACAAATAATGAACCGGATCTTTCGCTTCATCCTTCCGATATCTGGCCGTCAGGCAAAGATGTCGCGACTCTACAATCCGAGTTAGTTCCGCTTTTTTCGACCAACTTCACGCGTGAGCAGTGGCTGATTGGTATGCCAGATGGCAGCCAAGTAGAGGTCGCGTTTGACCAAGGCATGGTTGTCGCGCAAGGGGAAGACGGAGAAGAGAGACAAGAACCGATTTGTGAAGTCGAACTTGAACTCAAATCTGGCCAGACCGATGCACTATTTACTTTGGCGCGCAGTTTCTGCGAACAAGGTGGGATGCGTCTGGGTAACTTGAGCAAAGCCGCAAAAGGCTACCGTTTAGCGACTGGTTACACTGGCGACGAAGTGAAGCCGCTTTCTTTAGTGGACAGTAACAAAACAGACACCGTTGAATACTGCTTAATCAATTCACTTGAACATGCTTTATCGCATTGGCATTACCACGAACAAATTTACTCAGAGCGCGACAGTGTGGAAGCGCTGCGTGAAATCAGTAACGCCATTCGTTTTATTCGCCAAACATTGACCATTTTTGGTGGCGTAGTGCCTCGTCGTGCGAGCGCTATCTTACGCCAAGAATTGAAGTGGTTAGAAGAAGAGCTCGTTTGGCTTGATGAACATGCTCACCTTGAAGAGTTGCTTGATGATAAAGGTAACGTATTGCGCAAACTTGACGCGCGTAAGTTCCTTGTCTCTGAGTTGACTCAACAGTTGGAAGAGTTGCCAAGTCGTGAAGAGATGCTGACATTGTTGAGTTCGGCGCGTTACACAGGATTACTGCTGGATCTTAGCCGCTGGATCTTAGCGCGTGGCTGGCAGCCATTCTTGGATGAGAAAGCGCGCGAGAAGATGGCAAGCAACATCATGCCGTTTTCTGTGACGCAATTGGATCGCACTTGGGCAGAGCTGATGGAAGCTTTCCCTGCAGAGCGTGATTTGTCTGCGCAAGAGTATGTGGATCAGCGTTACCGTCTGCTGCGTAACCTTTACACTGGAATTGGTTTTGCGAGCTTGTACAACTTCGACGAGCGTAATAGCTTCCGCCTTCCTTGGGCTGACTTAGTGCATGGCATTGATGATCTGTTGATGCTGAACCATCTATTGCCTTTGGTCGATATGCTGGAAAATGAAGAGAAAGAACAGCTAGAGCGTTGGCTGCACCGCCAAGAGCGTTCGATTCTTCATGCAATGGATCAAACAAGAGCAATCAGCGTAGAGACTCAGCCGTACTGGCGTGAAAAATAAGATAAGCGAGCGCAAAGTAGCGTTATCTTCATTAATTTAAAGAGAAATAGGACCGATAGGTCCTATTTTTTTGTCTGAATTTTGCGTTGCTGCATTTCCTCTTCGATAAGAGTTAGTCGCTCAAGGATTTGTTCTTGCTGTTCTAATAGCTGTTCTAACATCCGCTCTTTGTTCTTAGAACGGTGATCTTGCTGTTTAGTCGGAGCGGTTAAAATCGACGTAATCACACCAGAGATCATACCGAAGATCCCCACTCCACAAACGATGATGATGACGGCTAAAAACTTTCCTCCAGAGGTCACTGGATAATGATCGCCATAACCCACAGTGGAGATGGTCACAAAGACCCACCACAAAGCATCAGCTCCAGTACGGATGTTCGCAGCTGGGTTTTTGGCTTCGATAAACAGCATGGCGGTGGAGCCGAGCGTTATGAGGATCACCATCAACAGCAATATGGACGCGACAGTGGTTTCCCGGCGGTTTTCTTTGAGCTGATGCAGAATGAACTTTGAAGAGCGCAGCACCAACACCACGCGCAAAATATGAAAGATGCGAGCAAAGCGTAATGGCTCGATCATTGGGATGCTGGCCACAAAATCTATCCAATGCAGCTTAATAAATGAACGTCGATCTGTGGAGCGGATCAAATCAATGGTGAGCTGCAATAGAAAAATACTACAGATTATAAAATCCAGACCGATAAGAACTTGACGGGTTTCGTTATCGATTGGAAAAAACAACAGGCCAGAGATCACAAATAACGCCATAAAGGACAAGATTAGTGACAACAGGCCCATCGGTCGAGTGCTGTCTTTGATATCATTATTTTTCATACGAAGCTCGAAATAAATCGCGTGATAGAACCCAAGCGCAAACATAACTATAAGAGATGTAAAAACTATATAAGACTCAGTGGAGAACTGACAATGGAAAAGCTGGCATTCAAGCCATGGGAAAGGGTCATATCCGACATTCGACTTGTACCGAAAATGGTCATGTTGATGGTATTCAGTACCGTTCTGATCGTGGCAAAACAACTTTGGGACGCAAACACATTTTACGATTCACTTTTAGCAGCCACTCAAAATGCGCAAGTTGCTCAACAACATTATGAAGCGTATTTGACTCAAGTAGTGTGGCAGACCGCGCTACTTATCGTCGTTTTTGTGGCTTTACTATTGGCCGCCGCACGCGTAATGCTGCGCCAAACTCAGTATCTCAATGAAGCCATCAAATTAATGGCGAGCAAAAACTTGTCGGTACCGTTTGGTATGGACTGTAAAGATGAATACGGAGATGTGGCACGAGAGCTAGAGAAAACGCGTCGCCAACTGCATGACGTGATTCAAATGCAAATCAACGCCTCAGACGAGCTAGCGACACTGACGGAAGTGATGACATTGAGTATGTCAGAAACTAAAGAGTCGGCGCAAGAAGAGTTCAACGAGATTGACCAACTGGCGACGGCCATGAGCGAGATGTCATCGACCGTACAAACGGTGGCTGATCATGCTCAAACAGCTTCTTCTTTGACGGAACAGGCTTCCACGCAAGCCGTAACGGGTCAACAGTTCTTGCAAAGCACAGTGGCGAAAATGAGCGAGCTATCTTCAGATATTGCTTCTTCTGCACAAGCCGTAAACCAAGTCGAAGAGCGTGTGGAGTCGATTGGTAGCGTAGTGGGTACGATTCAAGGTATCTCTGAACAAACCAACTTGCTTGCTTTGAATGCGGCGATTGAAGCGGCGCGTGCTGGTGAAGCTGGGCGTGGCTTTGCTGTGGTGGCGGACGAAGTTCGTAACCTTGCGCAGCGCACGCAACAAGCGACGGTGGAAATTCAAGAAATGATCACTCAGCTACAGGCCAGCGCGACTTCTGCGGTTGATTTAATGGAGAAAAGTGTTGTCGAAGCGGCTGAAGGCGTGGAACTGGTTTCTAACGCGGGTAGTGAGCTTGATGGCATCGTTGCTCAAGTAACACAAATCAACGACATGAACTTCCAAATAGCCACCGCTTCAGGACAACAAAGCAGTGTAGCGGAAGAAATGAGCCAGAACTTGACGAACGTTCGTGAGCTGGTTGAAGCATCGGTCGTGGTGGTCACAGAGTTACTGGAAACCTCTGAAATGATGCAAAGTAACGCCGAAGAGCTAGATAAGAAGATTAAGTCATTTAGCGTATAAAGCGAATTGGATTTGATAAAACGCCCACAAACCTTTTGTGGGCGTTTTTATTTGCTTTAAGTCTGGTATAAAGAATGAATCACCGTGCTTTTCACACAAGGAAGAAACATGCAGCTGCCTTCGTCACTGGTCTCTGTCGCCGAATCTGCCGTTCAAAATGCCCAAGAAGCGGGTTACCTTCAATCATGGCCAAATGAGGTCGTAGAGCAGTTTCATTACGTCTCGGCGTTGAGCCAGTTTATTACGGAAACCATTCACCGTGACGAGGCTCTCGCGCAGCAGTTACCAACGATGTTAAGTGAGCTTAGCCGACACCAAGCTTATCGCACCCGTCTGGCCGCTTTATTGGCAGAATGCCCAGATGAAATGTCTGGTCATCGCGTTCTGCGTCAGTTCCGAAATCGAGAAATGGTTTACATCGCGTGGAAAGACTTCTTACATGCTTGGACACTTGAAGAGTCATTACGGCATTTGTCTCAATTGGCAGAGGCGATGATCTTTGAGACATACCAATGGCAATACAAAATTTGCTGCGCAGAGTGGGGAACGCCAACAAATGCAGAGGGTGAAGCTCAACCGATGTTGATCATTGGGATGGGCAAGCTAGGTGGCGGCGAACTGAATTTCTCTTCCGATATCGACCTGATTTTTACTTACCCTGAAAACGGCGAAACCCAAGGTGCCCGCCGCAGTATCGCCAATGCGCAGTTCTTTACTCGTCTTGGTCAGCGGATCATCAAAGCACTCGATCAACAGACGTTTGATGGTTTTTGTTATCGCGTCGACATGCGGTTGCGTCCATTTGGAGAAAGCGGCCCGTTGGTCATGAGCTATGCTGCGTTGGAAGATTACTACCAAGAGCAAGGACGAGACTGGGAACGTTACGCGATGATCAAAGCGCGCGTGATGGGATGCGAAATGTATCCGCAATATCAAGAGCTACGCAAAATGTTGCGTCCGTTTGTGTTCCGTCGTTACATCGACTTTAGTGCGATTCAGTCGTTGCGCCGTATGAAATCAATGATCAGCAGTGAAGTGCGACGTCGCGGTTTAACCAACAACATCAAGCTGGGCGCTGGTGGTATTCGAGAAATTGAGTTTATCGCGCAAGTTTTCCAACTGATTCGTGGCGGGCGAGAGCCATCTTTGCGCAATCGTGGCTTGCTCGAAACCCTAAGTGGTATTGAAGAGCTTGCACTGTTAACCCCGCAAGAAGTCAGCAATCTGGAAGCGGCATATAAATATTTACGCCAGCTAGAAAATCTACTGCAAGCAATGGCAGACAAGCAGACTCAAACGCTGCCCGATTGCGACATTGAGCGTTTAAAACTGGCAACTGCGATGCAGCTAGAGTCGTGGGATCTGCTCATCGAACAAACTCAGCAGCACATGAATAAAGTGCATCAAGTATTTGAAACCTTGATTGGTGACGACGAAGAAGATGAGGGCAGCACGATTGCTCGTCATTTCCATGAATTATGGGATATGGCCAATAAACAAGATGTGCTAGAGCTGATTTTAGAGCAGGATATTCAAGTTGAAGAGCCCGCCATATTCTCTAAAGCTATCATCAACTTTAAAGCCGACTTGGCCAAGAAAACGCTCGGCCCCCGTGGGCGAGAAGTCTTAAATCGCTTGATGCCAAAAGTGTTTGACGCGGTGTTTGCCCACCCTGATGCACAGTTTGGTTTACCGCGAGTGCTGCACTTACTGCACAATATTTGCACGCGCACGACGTACTTAGAATTGTTGGATGAACACCCTGCCGCATTGGTGCAGTTAGTGCGCTTGTGTACCGCAAGTCCGATGATTTCCGAACAGTTGTCTCGTTATCCAATCCTTCTGGATGAGTTGATAGATCCTCAACAGCTGTACAACCCAATTCCACTCGATAGCTATCGCACGGAATTGCGCGATTTCCTTGCCCGTATTCCCGAAGATGATATGGAGCAGCAAATGGAAGCGCTGCGTCAGTTTAAGCAAATTTGTATTCTGCGTATTGCCGCAGCGGATATCGCTGGCGTGCTGCCAGTCATGAAAGTAAGTGATCACTTAACTTATCTAGCAGAAGCCATTGTTGAAGCGGTGGTCAGCCAAGCGTGGCTTCAAGTGTCTGAAAAATACGGCGAGCCAACACACGTGAAAGATCGTGAGGGCAAAGGCTTTGCCGTGATCGGTTATGGTAAAGTCGGTGGATGGGAGTTGGGCTACAACTCAGACTTAGATATCGTCTTTATGCACGACTGCCCAGTTAATGTATACACCGATGGTAAGAAGGAAATTGACGGCCGCCAGTTCTACCTTCGTTTAGCACAGCGCATCATCCATATTTTCTCAACCCGCACCGCATCAGGTATTTTATACGAAGTGGACACTCGCTTACGTCCTTCTGGGGCGTCCGGCCTGTTGGTGAGTCCAACCGATGCGTTTGATGATTATCAACATCAAGATGCGTGGACTTGGGAGCATCAAGCTTTAGTGCGCGCTCGCATGATTTATGGTGATGAACCATTGGCGATTGCTTTCCATAACACTCGTCATGATGTGTTGTGTAAACCGCGTGATGAGCAAACGTTGAAAAAAGAAGTCGTCGAGATGCGTGAAAAAATGCGCGATCATTTAGGCGGTAAGAAATCTGGTCGCTTCATGATCAAGCAAGACGTCGGTGGTATTACCGATATCGAATTTCTGGCTCAATATTTGGTGCTTCACTATAGTCACGAGAAACCTAAGCTTACGCGTTGGTGTGACAATGTCCGAATATATGAAACGCTAATTGCTCAAGGTGTCATGGAGGAAAACCAAGCGATGCAACTGATACGCGCGTACACGACGATGCGTAACGAAATACATCACAGAAACCTACTTAATTTGGATGCAGATGTGGTTGAAGATAAGTTTGTTGCAGAAAGAGAATGGGTGAAGCAAGCATGGAACCAGTGGTTCGCCTAAGTAGAAGTAGTGCTCAAGGTTCAGCCTAGAAAAAGGCTGTGCTAAACTCACCACGATTTAATTTTTGGAGACCAATAATGAAACCAATTCTACCTGATTACAACAGCGCTGGTGTGCTCATCATCGGTGATGTCATGCTAGACCGTTACTGGTATGGCCCAACTGGACGTATCTCGCCAGAAGCACCAGTACCTGTTGTAAAAGTAGAAAACAATGAAGAGCGTCCGGGTGGTGCTGCGAACGTTGCGATGAACATCGCGTCACTAGGTGGTCATGCTCACATTGTTGGTCTAACTGGTGAAGATGAGCCAGCAAAAGTGCTAACGGAAACACTCAGCGCATTGAACGTGAAGTGTGATTTTGTTGCGCTGCCTGATTATCCAACCATTACTAAATTACGCGTTATGAGCCGTGGCCAGCAACTTATCCGTCTTGACTTCGAAGATAAGTTTGAGAATACCGACGCGACCCCGGTTCTGTCTCGTATGGATGCAGCGCTACCAAACGTGAAAGCGGTGATCATGTCTGACTACGCAAAAGGCTCTCTAGAGCACGTTCAAGCGTACATTCAGAAAGCGCGAGCAGCGAATATTCCTGTTTTCATTGATCCTAAAGGTGCGGACTTTGAACGTTACCGCGGTGCAACTCTACTGACACCAAACATGAAAGAGTTTGAAGATGTGGTCGGTAAAGTGAAATCGGATCAAGAGCTGGTAGAGAAAGCTCTGGCACTTGTTGAAGAGTTTGATTTTGAAGCGCTATTGGTAACACGTAGTGAGCACGGTATGACGTTGATTCGTCGTGGCCAAGAGCCATTCCATCTACCAACGCAAGCGAAAGAAGTTTACGACGTAACAGGTGCTGGTGACACGGTGATTTCTGTACTTGCAGCATCGGTTGCGGCAGGTAAATCCTTTGAAGAAGCGTGTGCACTTGCTAATGCAGCTGCTGGCGTTGTCGTGGGTAAACTGGGTACGTCGACGCTGTCTGAAATTGAATTGGCAGAAGCGGTTCATGGCAGTCAAGATACCGACTTTGGTGTCATCTCAGAAAAAGCACTGATCGAAGCGGTGAAAAAAGCACGTGCTCGTGGCGAGAAAGTCGTCATGACCAATGGCTGTTTTGATATTCTTCACGCTGGTCATGTGTCTTACCTTAACCATGCTGCTGAGCTAGGTGATCGCCTAATTGTCGCAGTAAATACCGATGAGTCTGTAAAGCGTTTAAAAGGCCCTGGTCGTCCAGTAAACCCAACCGATCGCCGTATGGCAGTATTGGCAGGTTTAGGTGCAGTTGACTGGGTTGTACCGTTTAGTGAAGATACGCCACAGCGTCTGATCTCTGAAGTGCTGCCAAGCATGTTAGTTAAAGGCGGTGACTACAAACCAGAAGAGATTGCCGGTGGTAAAGAAGTGATTGCAGCAGGTGGTGAAGTTCGTGTTTTGAACTTTGAAGATGGTTGCTCAACCAGCGAAATCATCAATGCAATTAAAGGCGGCAAAGGCTAAGCCTTACTGCTTTGAACAACACTATCTGGAAGGTCGCTGCAAAGCGGCCTTTTTGTTTTTTTATGCTTGCTGTTCTACGTTCTGGTATAGCAATGCATTTGCGAGATAATCGCTAGGCGTACAATGTTAGGTAATTTGCATCGAATGATAGACAACAAAAAACGCCAGTTGAAGAATCAACTGGCGTTTTAACTTCATTGTATAACTGAACGTTATTTCGCTGGTTTCAAACCTGCATCCACATCCAAGATGTCTTGTTCGCTTAGTGTACCAACCGCTTGGCGAAGCTGAAGAACACTCAGGATGTAGTTGTAACGAGCGTCTGAAAGGTTTTTGTTCGCATCGTATAGGCGACGAGTTGCGTCTAGAACATCAACGATAGTACGAGTACCTACATCAAAACCAGCTTCTGTCGCTTCTAGCGCAGATCTCGCTGAAACTACCGATTGCTCATACGCTTTTAACGCACCAATAGAAGCGTTGATGTTGTTGTTTTGTGCACGAACATCTTTCACTACGCTACGGTACTGAGCTTCAAGATCTTCGCTTGCTGCAACGTACGCAAACTCAGCTTGTTTGGTTTGTGATGTCACGTTGCCACCAGTGTAAAGTGGCACTGCTAGGTTAACGCCAATATTGAAGTTATCCGTCGTGTTATCACGAGCACTGTTTGAAGTATCACCGTAGTTGTAACCACCGTCTAGAGACAGTGTTGGTAGGTGACCAGAGCTAGCTAGCGAGATGTTGTCGCGCGCGATGTCTTGTGAAATACGAGCTGACAATAGGCTAAGGTTCTTCGTTTTCGCTTCATCGATCAACGTTTCAGCAGGGCTGTTCGTACGTGTTGCAGAGAAACGGTTAGTATCAAGAACGTTTAAGTTTTTGTGTTCTTGACCTGTGATTTCACGTAGCGATTCGTAGCTGTTGATCAGGTCATTTTCTGCCAACACTTCATCCGCTAGTACTGCATCGTACTGAGCTTGTGCGTCGTGAACGTCAGTGATTGCCGACAAACCAACTTCGAAGCGTTGTTTTGTTTGCTCTAGTTGGCGACCAACAGCTGCTTTCTCTGCACGAACGAAGACTAGATTGTCTTGAGCGCGCAATACTTCGAAGTACGCTTGAGAGACACGAAGGATCAAACCTTGTTGTGCTGCTGCGTAAGTAGCATCTGCTTGGCGAGCGCTTTTTTCAGCAGTATCTAATGTGATCCAAGATGCGCGGTTGTAAAGTTCTTGCGAGAAGTTAACGCCAGCAGTTAGGGCATTTGAGTCGTTTGACACGTCACTAATAAGATTTGAATCGTATTCTGTATCGCCACGAGTCAGGTTGTAACCCGCTGTTAGGTTGATTTGTGGTAATAGAGCACTACGGCTAGAGGTGATTGCTTCAAAAGCTCGGTCACGCTGTGCTGCTACACTGAGCAATTGTGGATCATTTTGCTTTGCTAAGTCGTAGATTTCAGCTAAAGAATCTGCCCATGCAGAAGAACTTATGCCACCTAGCGCTGCACTGATAAATAGTGGAAGCAATTTTTTCATTTTCTATTCCCGCGGTCAATAGATTGGTTAATTCTCAGTAGTTTAACTCAATTTGAACGATATTTACTCTAAAGTTTGCACTTTTTTACACGTAATTATCCATCTGTGCAATAAATTTTTGACTCAGACTTAAAATAAATTATAACTATTGTACAAAAAGTTGAGCCAAGTCCTTTGAGCAAGTGATTAACAATGAGTAAACTACAAGATTCACTCAGAGAGGTGTTGAATGCAACAGTGTGACAAACGACAAGATGAGTTTACTTCACGAGACGTAGAAATCATCTCGAAAGAATCTGTGTTTGAAGGCTTCTTTAAAATGGTGAAGTACCGTTTTAAGCATAAGCTATTCGCTGGTGGTTGGAGCGACGTGGTCGAACGAGAAATGTTCGAGCGTGGCCATGCCGCAGCAATGCTGCCCTACGATCCTAAAACGGATCAAGTGGTTATCATTGAGCAGATCCGCATTGGTGCATTGGAACATGAACACCCTTGGCAGCTAGAAATTGTCGCCGGTATGATCGATCGCGATGAATCCGCAGAAGAGGTGATTCGCCGTGAAGCCGAAGAAGAAGCAGGCATTACCGTAGGGCGAGTGGCATCAGTCACGTCTTATTATCCTTCTTCCGGTGGATGCTCTGAAAAACTGGATGTGTTTGTTGGTGAAGTTGATGCTTCTAAAGCGCACGGCATTCATGGTTTAGACTATGAAGATGAAGACATTCGAGTTCATGTGCTAAGTCGTGAGCAAGCGTACCAATGGGTGAAAGACGGAATATTTGAGAATGGTGCTTCTATTATTGCGTTGCAATGGTTGCAATTAAACCATCAAGAGTTGAGGTCACAATGGGGATATCCCCAAATAGTGGAGAGTAAGTAATGGCGCAGGTGGCTGAAAAACAGCGATATCATGTTGATTTAGCGGGTCTGATGAGAACCTATGAGACCAATTACGCTAAGTTAAATGCCTTACTGCCTGTCTCTGCTGAGGTTGGGGATGTACGTTGCTATCAAGCGGCGAACATGGTTTACCAACTGACCGTGAATGAAATCACAAAATACACCACAGTTGTTGAGATATGTCAGAGTGATGAAACGCCAGTGTTTCCTTTGCCGACGATGTCTGTCAGGCTTTATCACGATGCGAGAGTGGCTGAAGTATGCTCAAGCGGAGAGTTCTCACGCATTAAAGCTAAATATGATTATCCCAATGACCAGTTGATGCAGAGAGATGAAAAGCATCAACTTAATACGTTCCTTGGTGAATGGCTGACGTTTTGTTTACGAAGTGGCATTAGTAGAACGCCGCTTGCCTTCAATTGATCGTCACGTCATTCAAGGAAAATAACAAGAAACTATAGAGTGAACGAATCAGGTTTTCATTTTGCAATCATCGAATGACAGCATCAAACTTTTACAAATCACGGATACTCATCTGTTCGCTGCAGATGAGGGAAGTTTGCTGAGCGTAAAAACAGCCGACAGCTTTTCTGCTGTGGTTAACGAAGTTTTGCGCCGCAAAGTGGGGTTTGATTACATTTTAGCGACTGGCGATATTTCACAGGATCATAGCGCCGAGTCTTATCAACGATTTGCTGATGGCATTGCGCCGCTGCAAAAGGATTGTTATTGGCTGCCGGGAAATCACGATTACAAACCCAATATGGGCAGTGTGTTACCTTCACCACAAATTCAAGCGGCAGAACATGTGTTGCTGGGTGAAAAGTGGCAATTGATTTTGCTTGATTCTCAAGTAGTAGGCGTGCCTCATGGGCGTTTAAGCGATCAGCAGTTGACTCTTTTGGAAGAGAAATTAACGGAATTTCCTGAGCGTCATACACTGGTTTTATTGCATCACCATCCTTTGCTGGTGGGGAGCGCTTGGCTTGATCAGCATACGTTGAAAGACGCAGAAGCGTTTTGGCAAGTTGTGGATCGATTCGACAATGTAAAAGGCATTTTGTGTGGGCATGTTCATCAAGACATGAACGTAATACACAAAGGTATTCGAGTGATGGCAACACCATCAACGTGTGTCCAGTTTAAGCCGAATTCCGATGATTTCGCGCTTGATACCACATCCCCTGGTTGGCGTGAGCTAGAACTGCACACCAACGGCGACATCACAACCCATGTCGACCGTTTACCAGAAGGCCAATTCCAGCCAGATTTCTCTTCCAACGGATATTAATGATGCCCGAGCTCTAAGTTCGGGCTCGCTTTTTCATGCGAGACTTCTATGAGTAAACCTTCACTTCTATTGTACATCCACGGTTTCAACAGCTCACCGCTCTCAATGAAAGCCAATTTAATGAGAGAATATTGCGCGCAGCATCGCCCGGACATCAAAGTCATCGTCCCACAATTGCCTTGCTTTCCTGAACAAGCGGCTCAATTGTTGTTGGATATTGTTGAGCAATACAAAGACGACTACAACATTGGCTTAGTGGGTAGCTCGCTTGGTGGTTACATGTCGACGTGGTTAAACGCTAAGTACGGTTTTAAAGCGGTTGTCGTGAACCCTGCAGTTAAACCTTATGAGTTGCTTGTTGATTATTTGGGGGAGCAAACCAACCCATACACGCATGAAACCTATACACTTGAAGCTTGTCATATTGACGAGTTAAAAGCTCTTGATGTACAAAGCATCGCGTCGCCACACTCTTTCTGGTTGTTGCAGCAAACCGAAGACGAGGTTTTAGACTATCGCCAAGCGGTAGATAAGTTTGCAAAAGCTAAGCAAACGGTAGAACAAGGCGGTGATCACAGTTTTGTAGGCTTTGAGCGTTATCCTGCTAAGATTATCGAATTCCTTGAACTGTAATACTAATGAGACGATTGGAATAGGCTCATAGTTTTTATTGATATATCCAACTGTTTCTTGACATAGGCGGTATGCTTTCCGACTATGTTTTGCCTAAAGATCTTAAGGGTCATCGACCCTGGCTACGTTGTTATGCATCAGATTTATAAACACTTAACGATGCTGACAGGGTAGCTTTTTCGTTTCCTAAGTATGTGCTTACCGATAGGTAAGACTTGGGTAACAAGTAAACTTTGAGAACAATTCCGTATTATGACTGAACAATATAATGCTGGTGCCATTGAAGTACTGAATGGCCTTGAGCCAGTACGTCGCCGACCAGGGATGTATACGGATACAGCGCGCCCAAACCACTTGGGCCAAGAAGTTATCGATAACAGTGTCGATGAAGCGCTAGCCGGACATGCCTCAAAAGTACAAGTCATCCTACATGCTGACCAATCACTAGAAGTGATCGATGATGGTCGAGGCATGCCTGTTGATATCCACCCTGAAGAGAAAGTATCTGGTGTTGAGCTGATCTTATGTAAGCTCCATGCGGGTGGTAAATTCTCCAACAAAAACTACCAGTTTTCAGGTGGTTTGCACGGTGTAGGTATCTCAGTAGTAAACGCGCTGTCTAAGCGAGTTGAAGTGACGGTACGTCGTGATGGTCAAGTGTACGAAATTGCTTTTGAGCACGGTGACAAAGTATCAGACCTTACTGTAACGGGCACATGTGGTCGCCGCAATCGCGGTACTAGCGTGCACTTTTGGCCGGATGCGAAGTATTTCGATTCAGCTAACTTCTCTGTAACTCGTTTGGTGAACAACCTACGAGCGAAAGCGGTACTTTGCCCAGGTCTAGAAATTACGTTTACCGATAAAGTAAACAACAAAGACTACCAGTGGTACTACGAAGATGGTTTGAAAGACTATCTAGCCGAAGGCGTAAAAGGTTACCCAGTACTACCAGAAGAACCGTTTACAGGTGAGTTCTCTGCAGACACAGAAGCAGCAAACTGGGCAGTAATCTGGCAGCCAGAAGGCGGCGAGATGATCACCGAAAGTTACGTGAACCTTATCCCAACAGCTCAGGGTGGTACACACGTAAATGGTCTTCGTCAAGGTTTGTTGGATGCGATGCGTGAGTTCTGTGAATTCCGCAACTTGCTACCACGTGGTGTGAAGCTAACGGGCGATGATGTTTTCGACCGTTGTTCGTACGTGTTGTCGGTTAAGATCCAAGATCCACAGTTTGCTGGTCAGACTAAAGAGCGTCTCTCTTCGCGTCAAACCGCTGCGTTTGTCTCTGGTGTGGTAAAAGATGCATTCAGTCTGTGGCTAAACGAAAAGCCTCAACTTGCAGAGCAACTAGCGGAAGTGTGTATTGCTAACGCGCACCGTCGTATGCGCGCAAGCAAGAAAGTCGTACGTAAGAAAGTCGCATCGGGTCCTGCCTTGCCAGGTAAGCTAACAGACTGTTCCGTACAAGACTTAAATCGCACCGAAATCTTCTTCGTGGAGGGTGACTCGGCGGGTGGCAGCGCGAAGCAAGCCCGAGATCGTGAATTCCAAGCGGTAATGCCACTGCGTGGTAAGATCCTAAACACATGGGAAGTCTCTGCCGATCAAGTTCTGGCGTCTCAAGAAGTGCATGACATCTCGGTTGCGTTGGGTATCGACCCAGACAGCGACAACCTTGATAGCCTACGCTACGGTAAAATTTGTATCCTTGCCGATGCGGACTCGGACGGTCTTCACATCGCAACGCTATTGTGTGCTTTGTTTACTCGTCACTTCCGCGCGCTCGTTGAAGCGGGTCATATCTATGTGGCAATGCCGCCTCTGTATCGAATCGACTGTGGTAAAGAAGTCTTCTACGCCCTTGATGACGATGAAAAAGATGGCATTCTAGAACGTTTGTCGAAAAAGAAAGCCAAAATCAACGTACAACGATTCAAAGGTCTGGGTGAGATGAACCCAATTCAGCTACGCGAGACCACAATGGATCCGAACACGCGTCGTTTGGTTCAACTTACGATCGACGACTCTGAAGCCACTATGGAAATGATGGACATGCTGCTAGGTAAAAAACGCGCAGATGACCGTCGTTCTTGGCTACAAAACAACGGCGATTTGGCAGAGGTTTAACGGATGTCTACAGAAATTACCTACGATGGCGTTGAACAGTTGCCAATGCGCAAGTTCACTGAAGACGCTTATCTGAACTACTCGATGTACGTAATCATGGACCGTGCATTGCCATACATTGGCGATGGTTTAAAACCGGTTCAACGACGCATCATTTACGCGATGTCGGAGCTTGGTCTTTCGGCATCAGCAAAATACAAAAAGTCTGCACGTACCGTTGGTGACGTGTTAGGTAAATACCACCCGCACGGTGACTCTGCATGTTACGAAGCGATGGTATTAATGGCGCAACCATTCTCTTACCGTTACCCACTGGTTGATGGTCAGGGAAACTGGGGTGCTCCGGATGACCCGAAATCTTTCGCGGCAATGCGTTATACCGAAGCGAAACTGTCGAAGTTTGCAGAAGTATTGCTGGGTGAGTTAGGTCAGGGCACTGTGGAATGGCAACCAAACTTTGATGGCACGATGAAAGAGCCTCAAATGTTGCCAGCACGTCTACCTCATATCTTGTTGAATGGCGTAACAGGTATCGCGGTTGGTATGGCGACAGATATCCCACCTCACAACGTTCGTGAAGTGGCTGACGCAACTATCCATCTGATCGACAATCCGAAAGCAGAATTGCCTGAAGTTATGCAGTTTGTGAAAGGTCCAGATTATCCGACAGAAGCGGAGATTATTTCGCCTCAAGCGGAAATTGAAAAGATCTATCGCAACGGCCGTGGCAGCATCAAGATGCGTGCGGTATGGCATAAAGAAGGGTCAGACATCGTCATCACGTCGATTCCGCATCAAGTGTCTGGCTCGAAGCTGCTTGAGCAGATCGCAAACCAAATGCGTGCGAAGAAGCTACCAATGGTAGAAGATCTTCGTGACGAATCGGATCATGAGAACCCAACTCGTATCGTAATCGTGCCACGTTCGAATCGCGTCGATTGCGATTTGCTGATGAACCACTTGTTTGCATCTACTGATCTAGAGCGTAGCTACCGTGTTAACTTGAACATGATTGGCTTGGATAACCGTCCTCAAGTGAAAGGTCTCGTACAGATCCTATCTGAGTGGATTGAGTTCCGCCGCAGTACCGTGCGTCGTCGTTTGCAATACCGTTTAGACAAGGTGATGGCTCGTCTACACATCTTAGAAGGTTTGTTAGTTGCTTACCTCAACCTAGATGAAGTGATTGAGATCATTCGTACCGAAGACGATCCAAAAGCGGTGTTGATGGAACGCTTTGGTATTACCGATATTCAAGCCGATGCGATTCTGGATACCAAACTTCGTCATCTAGCGAAGCTAGAAGAGATGAAGATCCGTGGTGAACAAGACGAACTCGAGAAAGAGCGTGAGAAGCTAGAGCAGCTGCTTGGTTCTGAGCGTCGTCTGAACACACTGCTTAAGAAAGAAATTAAAGCCGACGCAGAGAAATACGGCGATGACCGTCGTTCTCCTTTAGTTGAACGTGCTGAAGCAAAAGCACTGACTGAGCGTGACCTAGTACCAAGTGAGCCAATTACCGTTGTTCTGTCTGAGAAAGGTTGGGTTCGTCATGCGAAAGGACACGATGTTGATGCGGAAAGCTTGAACTACAAATCAGGCGATAAATACTTGGCGCATGCGCGCGGTAAGAGCAGTCAGCCGGCGGTCTTCCTTGGCAGTGATGGTCGAAGTTACTCGCTTGAGTCGCACTCGTTGCCATCAGCACGTAGTCAAGGTGAGCCGATTACTGGTCGCTTGAATATCACGGCGGGTAGCAGTATTCGTCAGGTGATCATGAGCGAAGAAGATCAGCTATGGCTGGTGGGCTCCGATGCTGGTTACGGCTTTGTGTGTAAAGGCGCTGATTTGCTATCGAAGAACCGTAGCGGTAAAGCGTTGGTTACGTTGCCTGCAAATTCTGAAGTGATGACGCCAAAAGAAGTCGGCGATCTGGATTCGGATGAGATTCTCGCGATTACCAACCAAGGGCGTATGTTGTTGTTCCCAATTAAAGACTTGCCGCAATTAGCGAAAGGTAAAGGTAACAAAATCATCAATATCCCAGCAGCTAAAGCGAAAGAGCGTGAAGAAGTGTTGTCCCACTTAATCGCGTTGCCGCAAGGTGCTTCTTTAACCTTGTACGCTGGTAAGCGCAAGCTAGGTTTGAAACCTGCTGATCTTGAGAACTTCCGTGGTGAGCGTGGTCGCCGAGGTAGTCTGCTGCCAAGAGGCTTACAGAGAGTGACGCGAATTGACGTTGAGCTTGGTGAGTCGAGCAGTACTGAAGAATCGAGCGAAAGCGAATAAAACGAATAGAAACAAAAATCCCAGCCATTGGCTGGGATTTTTTTATGCTTCTTGTTTGTCTTCGGCGATGGTGACTTTTAGAGTCATTTCCTTGCCTTTACGAATGATACCAACGTCGACAGAAGTGCCTGGGCGTAAATCCGTGACGATATCCATCACGCTTTGACGGCCCTGAACTTTATTGCCATCGATACTGATAATGATGTCTTGTTTTTCAAAGCCTGCGGCACTTGCTGGACCATTTGGGTCGATACCTAAAACAACGATACCGCCAATGTGCTCGTTTCCTAGTAAACGGGCCGTCACTGCATTGATGTCTTGCCCATCAATACCGATGTAGCCGCGAATCACACGACCATCAGCGATGATTTTCTGCATAATTTTGCTGGCGAGTGGGGCAGGGATTGCGAATGAGATACCGTAGGTTTCAAGATCGGTTGCCTGCTGGAAAGACGCGGTGTTGATGCCCACCAATTCACCTTGAGTATTCACCAATGCGCCGCCCGAGTTACCTTCATTGATTGCAGCATCAGTTTGGATGAAGGCTTGACGACCATCGCTAATAGAAGAACGACCTGTCGCGGAAATAATGCCGAAGGTCGTGGTTTGCCCTAAGTTGTATGGGTTACCAATCGCTAAAACGACATCACCAACCTGAGGTTTGTATTCAGAATTCAATGGGATGACAGGTAGGTTAGAACCTTCAACTCGTAAAACGGCAATGTCCGTGCGTTTGTCGGTGCCAACAAGTTGAGCGGCAGCAGCTCGACCATCTTGCAATGCAACAACGACTTGGTCTGCTTGAGCTACCACGTGATAGTTGGTAATGATATAACCTTTTTCGCTGACGATAACCCCAGAACCCAGCCCTTGTGTCGAGAGTTTACTGCGATCGTTTTCAACGTATTTTCGGCTGTATATATTCACAACCGCTGGCGCCGCTCTTCTTACGGCTTGGTTAAACGACAATTCAAGAGATGCGATATTTTTCGGTTGTTGGTCGAGCGCGACAGGAATAACGTTATTGCGCAATGATGGAACTGCGAGCAGTACAACGGCAGCGGTTGCTAAGCCTAAAAAGACAGAACGTAATAAAAAGCTAAGCATATCCTCTCCATGCATGAGCGCCAAAATGGCATAGAAAGGTGAAGAATAGCATTACATTGAAAAATAACAAAAGGGCAGTGCGTGATCGCACTGCCCTTTTAATAATCAGATTGATAGTAAGATTAACTCTTCGAGCTTCATCACCAAGAGTGATGGATCAATCGTCTGGTTTTGCCCTGATTTTAGAGGCTAGAGACTATCGAATCACCAAGTAGATAGTGCGTTCCCCGCGTTGGATATTTAGTGCAAGCACACCTTTGTGTTTATCAACAATAGAGCGAAGCTCCGCAAGGTTTTTCACTCGTTGACGATTGACGCCAATAATGATGTCACCTTGTTTTAGCTGGTATTGCGCGGCAGGTGAATTCTCTGCAACACTGGAGACTTTTACCCCTTGGATTGCATCACTTGGTGTAGTGTTACTTAACTCTGCTCCTTTTAGGCCTTCATGCAACGTTTCCGCTTTGGCTTTCATGTTGGTGGACTCGCCAAGAGTCACGTCAAACGATTTGCTCTTACCATCACGAATAACGCCTAGCGTGATCTTCTTACCTGCTCCTAATGTGGCGACTTTGGCGCGCAACTCAGAGAAAGTGTCGATTGACTTACCGTTAACTGATACAACCACATCACCGGCTTTTAGACCCGCTTTGTCCGCTGCGCTATCAGGCACGACTTGGCTGATGAATGCCCCTTTACTTGACTCGTAACCCAGTGCTTCTGCCAGCTCAGAGGTCACTTCACCACCTTGAACGCCCAACATGCCACGTTTTACTTCACCAAATTCTAAAATCTGCTCAGTGAGGTTTCTCATCATGTTCGATGGGATGGCAAAACCAATCCCGACGTTGCCGCCATTTGGTCCCAAAATGGCGGTGTTAATACCGATCAGCTCACCGTTAAGGTTCACCAATGCACCGCCAGAGTTACCGCTATTGATTGCGGCATCGGTTTGGATGAAGTTTTCGAAGTTCTCCACGTTTAAACCACTACGACCCAGTGCAGAAACGATACCCGAGGTGACGGTTTGGCCGAGACCAAATGGGTTGCCGATAGCAACAGTAAAGTCGCCGACGCGTAACTTGTCAGAGTCGGCAATCTTAATCTGAGTTAGATTTTTCGCTTTTTCTAATTTCAGCAATGCGACGTCTGCCATCTCATCACCACCAACGAGTTCTGCATCGTACTCGCGGCCGTCATAGAGGCGCACTCGAATTTCATCCGCGCCTTTTATCACATGATAGTTAGTGACGATGTGCCCTTTTTGGGCATCAATAATGACGCCAGAGCCCAATCCGCGGAATGGACGCTCTCGAGTTTGCTCCATCGGGAAGTCAGGGCCGAAGAAGAACTGAAATTGTTCCGGAATACGACTGGTTTGAACTTGTTTACCCTCAACCGCAATGCTCACGACTGCTGGGGTCACTTTTTCTAGCATCGGGGCTAGGCTTGGTAATTGCTGGCCATCAACACTTAGAGGCAGTGCTGCCGTGGCCGTTATCGGCGTGATAATAGAACTCAAACTTAAAGATAGAACGGTTAGCGCAAGCAATGGCTTTTTCATCCAGTAACTCCTCTTGAAACATGTCTGCCAAAAAGAAATATCCGCACTTTACACCAATAAGAATAAGCGTTTGGTCATCCATGACAGGGTACGTTTAGCCCAACCGATAGCGCATGCCATTAGTCAAAGGCCGCAACAGACTGAAACGAATTGCCTGCATAGGTTTATGAACATCAACTTATCTTGATTGATATTTTTAATATAAGGTCTAGTTTGGATATTCAAAGGGTGACGGCAGTTCACATGCAAGTTAGAGAGGGATTGCTGCAGAAAAGTTCAAAAAGGGTCGATACAAATTACGATTTATATCGACCCAAAAGAAAGGAAAAGAGCTGGTTAAGAGGCTTTAGCCGTCACCACGTCGGGAGCGTTGATGATCTCTTTTTCTTGATCTTTCAAAAGACCGGTCGCGCCGTTGGCGTAGTCTTTTGGTTGTTCGTTGACCTCTGGTTGGTCTTCTTTGATTTGCTCTGAAGACATCGCCGTTTTCTTATCAAACGGGTTATCTTGTTCTGGTAAGTTAGGCAGAAGTTCTGAAGAGGTCTTCGCCATATGTTGGTAGAGTTTAGTGTAATCCTTACCCAGGGTATCCAACATTTCTGCGGTTTGTGCAAAATGATCTACGAGCTCTTGACGTTGTTGCTCTAGTTCAAACTTAGCCGCTTCAAGTTCTTTTTGCACAGACTTTTGTTTCTTGTATTCAGGGGTGGTTAGTCTACTAATGACTACGCCTACGATTGTACCGACCAGCAAACCCACAATGGCATAAATCCAAGGCATAACTGCTCCTTATAGTTGTTTTAACAAGTCTTTTACTACTTAGTTACACGCGGTGCTTGTCCATGTTACTATGGCTTTCACAGCCAATAAAGAAAAATAGCAGTATGTCTTCGGGGACTGATAACTACTTCTCTCTATTCTCAAAGTTGACCCCGAGGTGACCATTTTCTCTGTACCTCTAACACGACTTAATCTGATGACACCACTAAAACGATATCAAAAAGATATAGCAGAACATGGATTCCAGCGCGATGAAGCCCAGCATCAAGCCGTTGTCGCTTTAGACAAACTCTACCATGATATTGTTGAGTTTCAGTCTGCGCCGATCCCTCAACTTTCTAAATGGCAAAAGCTCATGGGTAAAAAGGTCGAGATGCCTCAACCCCCAAAAGGTTTGTACTTTTGGGGCGGGGTAGGCCGAGGTAAAACCTATTTAATGGACGCCTTTTTTGATGCCTTACCTACTGACAGAAAAATGCGCGTGCACTTTCACCGCTTTATGTATCGGGTACATGACGAGTTAAAGCGTTTGGGGGAGGTAGAAAATCCTCTCTCCAAAGTTGCCGACTTATTTAAACAAGAAGCAGATATTGTTTGTTTTGACGAGTTCTTTGTGTCTGACATAACTGATGCCATGATTCTTGCCACATTGTTGCAAGAAATGTTTAAGCGTCAGATGGTGCTGGTGGCGACGTCAAACATCGAACCACAAAATTTGTATCGTAATGGCTTACAGCGAGCTCGTTTCCTTCCTGCTATTGATATGATTTTAGCGCGTTGCCATGTACTAAATGTGGATAGTGGTGTCGATTATCGTCTGAGGACGTTGGAACAAGCCGAAATCTACCATTATCCATTGGATGAGCAGGCTTCTATTAATTTAAATACCTATTATCAGCAGCTTACGGCTGAGCGTAAAAGCGTTGCCCACAAAATCGACATTAATCATCGACAGATTAACGTGATTGAAGCCAGTGATGGGGTGTTACATGCTTCTTTTGAGCAGTTGTGCCAAACCGCTCGAAGTCAAAACGATTACATTGAACTTTCACGTATTTATCACACGGTTTTACTGGCCGATGTTCGTCAGATGAATCGTAAAATTGATGATGCTGCGAGGCGTTTTATTGCTTTAGTCGACGAGTTTTATGAGCGTAACGTAAAACTGATTATTTCAGCGGAAGTCGAGATGGATGCCTTATATACCGAAGGACAACTGGAATTTGAGTTCAAGCGTTGTGTATCGCGTTTAACCGAGATGCAGAGTCATGAGTATCTTGCTCGCGAGCATTTGGCGTAAATTTGGTTGCCTCTTTAAAAAGTGAAGAAAAAATTAGTGATTTGGCGCAAAAAAAGGTGATTTTTTCTTCGCTCTTCTCTATAATCCTGCGACCCACCGTTACTGCAGACCGGATTATCGAAGTTATTTCGAAATAGATGGTCGAGAGTACCAACGACTCGAAGGGGTGATGACTGGGCTCTTAGACAGTGTGGGAGCACCAAACGGGTGTTCCTTTAAAGTTTAAATTTTAATTAACGGGTTATTATTAGCATGAAAACTTTCGTTGCTAAACCAGAAACTGTAAAACGCGACTGGTACGTTGTAGACGCTGAAGGTAAAACTCTTGGCCGTCTAGCAAGTGAAATTGCATCTCGCCTACGTGGCAAACATAAAGCTGAATACACTCCTCACGTTGACGCTGGTGACTACATCATCGTTATCAACGCTGAGAAAGTTGCTGTAACTGGTAACAAAGCTAAAGACAAAGTGTACTACCGTCACTCTGAGTTCCCAGGTGGTCTAAAATCTATCACTTTTGAAAAGCTGATCGATCGTAAACCTGAGATGGTTCTTGAGCTAGCAGTTAAAGGCATGCTTCCACGTGGTCCTCTAGGCCGTGCTATGTACCGTAAGCTTAAAGTTTACGCAGGCGCTGAGCACAACCATGTTGCTCAACAACCACAAGTACTAGACATCTAATTGGGGATTTCGAAAATGGCAGAGAATCAATACTACGGCACTGGCCGTCGCAAAAGCTCAGCTGCACGTGTTTTTATTAAACCAGGCAGCGGCAACATTGTAGTAAACAAGCGTAGCCTTGATGAATACTTCGGTCGTCCAACTTCTCGCATGGTTGTTAAACAACCTCTAGAGCTAGTTGAACTAACTGAGAAGCTAGACCTTTACGTTACAGTTAAAGGCGGCGGTATTTCTGGTCAAGCTGGTGCTATCCGTCACGGTATCACTCGCGCGCTTATGGAATACGATGAGTCTCTACGTCCTGCTCTACGTGCAGCTGGTTACGTTACTCGTGACGCTCGTTGCGTTGAACGTAAGAAAGTTGGTCTACGTAAAGCACGTCGTCGTCCACAGTTCTCTAAGCGTTAATTTCCTTTTACTGGAAATTATGCTTTCCAGAATTATTCTGGGACTGTGCACCAAAAGCTCGGCTATATGCCGAGCTTTTTGTTTTTTATTGTCAGATAAAACATCCGTTCTTTCTGGTTCCCTCAGAACACTCCCCTTTAATATCCACGCAACATTTTACGAAGGTTTTATCGCGATATTTACGCTTTACCTGTGCTACAAAAGTTTAAATTTACGTGTTAGTGATTTTTGTCACTTATTGAAAACTTATTCGGTGTAATTCTCTGAAAACAACCAAAATAAAAGGCATTTGAGGCTTAATTTTGTTGTTCTTCATTTCGCTTTCTTGTTACAAATCACATCAATTTTTTATAATTCTGCCGCTTTTGTGACGACGCGAGCGATTTGCCTCACAAATGTTACAAAAAGGTAGCTTTATCTTGTCAAAAAGTAGGGTTTTCTTTATCATTTCTCCCCAATAATTAGAACTAAATTCATTATTTGTTAGCCATGCTCTTATAAGCGGAATAATAACGATCCAAAGGGAGCAAATGGGAGAATGTTTGGATGAGCAACGCGCCTTTAAATAACGGTCGCAGGCGTTTTCTAACCGCTACAACGGCAGTTGTTGGTGGGTTAGGGGCAGTCGCCGTCGCCGTGCCTTTTATTAAATCATGGAATCCGAGTGCTAAAGCCAAAGCGGCGGGTGCACCGGTGGAAGTGGATATAAGTAAAATTGAACCAGGTCAGCTGGTACGTGTTGAGTGGCAGGGGAAACCTGTATGGATTGTTCGCCGTACTCAAAGCGTTCTGGATAACCTGAAAACGATCAGTGATAAGCTTCGTGATCCACAATCTGAAATGGAACAGCAGCCAGAGTACGCTCAGAATGAGTTTCGCTCGATTAAAGAAGAGTACTTTGTTGCCGTTGGTTTCTGTACTCACCTTGGTTGTTCACCTACTTACCTACCAGACTCTTTCTCAGAGCAGGTGCAGGGTGTAAGGTCCGGCTTCTTCTGCCCTTGTCATGGTTCTAAGTTCGATATGGCAGGCCGAGTATTCCAAGGGGTACCTGCTCCATTGAACCTTGTCGTTCCTAAACACATGTATTTGAGCGACACCAAGCTCATTGTGGGTGTTGATGAGGGGGATGCATAATGCAAGCACTATTAGACTGGGTAGAAAAGCGTATTCCAGCAATGAATGCTTATAAAAAGCATTTATCTGAATACCCAATGCCGAAGAACTTCAACTTTTGGTATCTTTTTGGTTCTCTGGCGATGCTGGTTCTTGTTAACCAAATCCTAACGGGTATTTGGCTAACGATGAACTACGTTCCTTCTGGTGAAGGTGCGTTTGCATCTATCGAATACATCATGCGTGACGTTGAGTACGGTTGGCTTCTGCGTTACATGCACTCAACTGGCGCATCAGCGTTTTTCGTTGTTGTATACCTGCACATGTTCCGTGGTCTGATCTACGGTTCGTACCAAAAGCCTCGTGAACTACTGTGGATCTTCGGTATGTTGATCTTCCTAGTTCTAATGGCTGAAGCATTCATGGGTTACCTACTACCATGGGGTCAGATGTCATACTGGGGCGCTCAGGTAATCATTTCTCTGTTTGGTGCAATCCCTGTTATCGGTGATGACTTAACGCTTTGGATTCGTGGTGACTACATCATCTCAGGTGCAACGTTGAACCGTTTCTTCGCACTACACGTAATCGCGCTGCCTATCGTACTACTTCTACTTATCGTGCTTCACGTGTTGGCACTGCACGAAGTGGGCTCTAACAACCCTGACGGTATCGAAACTAAGTTACCAAAAGGTTCAATGGGCGATGATTACAAAACGCAGTTCAAGTTCCACGATTACTACACGAAGAAATACGATATTATTGACTCTATTCCTTTCCATCCATATGGCACGGTTAAGGATTTGGTTGGTGTCGCTGGCTTCTTGTTCTTCTTCTGTTATGTGTTGTTCTTTAACCCAGAAATGGGTGGATACTTCCTTGAGCCGCCTAACTTTGAAGCTGCAAACCCATTAAAGACGCCTGAACACATCGCTCCGGTATGGTACTTCACTCCGTTTTACGCAATCTTGCGTGCGGTTCCAGACAAGCTATTGGGTGTAATCCTAATGGGTGCGTCTATCGCTGTACTGTTTGTTCTACCTTGGTTGGATCGCTGTAAAGTACGTTCGTACCGTTACCGTAGCAAAATCCACCTATTGAATATTGTTCAGTTCACTATCGCCTTTATCGCTCTGGGCATTTTAGGTGCGTTGCCTGCAACACCGACGTACACACTACTATCTCAGATCTTTAGCTTGTGTTACTTCATGTTCTTTGTACTGCTGTTCTTCTACAGCAAAAATGAAGCAACCAAACCATTACCAGAGAGGGTGACATTCAAATGAAGAAGTGGATTGTAATTCTATTTGCTATGTTGCCATCTCTTGCGATGGCAGCAGGTGCCAACGTTCCGCTTGATAAAGCAAACGTGGACCTAACGGATAAAGCTTCGCTACAAAATGGCGCGAAGTTGTTCATGAACTATTGTTTTGCTTGTCACTCTACGCAATACCAGCGTTATGAGCGTGTAGCAACAGACTTAGATATTCCAGCTGACCTAATGAAGGAAAATCTGATTTTCAACCCTGAAGCGAAAATCGGTGACCTCATGGTTAATGCTATGCCACCGAAGCAGGCGGCAAACTGGTTTGGTGCTCCACCACCGGATCTAACTTTGGTAGCCCGAGTGCGTGGTGCGGATTGGTTGTACACATACTTACGCTCTTTCTATGTTGATCCATCTCGTCCATTTGGCGTGAACAACATCGTATTCCCAAGTGTTGGTATGCCGCACGTTCTTGAAGAACTGCAAGGTATTCCAACGCCAGTGTACGGTACTAAGATGGTTGATGGTGAAGAAGTCAAAGTGGTTGTTGGTACGGAGACAAACGGTACTGGCGAATTAAGCGAAGGCGAATATGACAAAGCGGTTGGTGACTTGGTGAACTTCTTGGTTTACGCCGGCGACCCAGTTCAACTTGAGCGTCATGCTTTGGGTTGGTGGGTAATGGGTTTCCTAGTTCTACTAACGATTGTTGTCGTGATGCTTAAGAAAGAGTATTGGCGTGATGTGCATTAATTGTGCTATCATACCGTGCTAATTCCCAATTTTAATTGATGGATAATGGAGGCTTAGCCTCCATTATTTTTATTTGTAAGTGTACTGGAGGGCTCCATGGCTGTAGCTGCCAATAAACGTTCTGTGATGACTCTTTTCTCAAGTGCATCAGATTTGTATAGCCATCAGGTTCGCATCGTACTAGCTGAAAAAGGCGTAAGTGTTGAAGTTGAGCTTGTTGATGAAGCTAATCTTCCTGCTGAGCTTGTTGAGCTAAACCCATATAAATCAGTGCCAACTCTTGTTGACCGTGAGCTAGCTCTTTACGATTCAAAAATCATCATGGAGTACTTGGACGAGCGTTTCCCTCATCCACCTCTAATGCCGGTTTACCCAGTTGCTCGTGGTAACAGCCGTTTGATGATGTACCGTATTGAACGTAACTGGTACTCACTAGCTGAAAAAATTGTTAAAGGTAATGCAGAAGAGTCAGAAAAAGCGCGTACGAAACTTCGTAACGATCTGCTGACCCTAGCGCCAATTTTTGCTGAATACGAATACTTCATGAGTGAAGAATTCAGCCTAATCGATTGTTACCTAGCTCCACTATTGTGGCGCCTACCTCAACTTGGTATTGACCTAGTTGGCCCAGGCTCAAAAGAAATCAAGGTATACATGAACCGCGTATTTGAGCGTGATTCATTCCTTGCTTCTTTAACTGAAGCTGAACGTGAAATGCGTCTAGTTCGCTAAGCGATTTAGAGACGTTATGGATATTGCAAAAATGACTGCTCGCCGTCCGTATATGCTTCGCGCATTTTACGATTGGCTAGTAGACAATGACTTAACTCCCCACTTGGTTGTTGATGCAACTATGCCGGGTGTGCGTGTGCCTGTTGAGTTTGTTCAAGATGGTCAGATTATCTTGAATATTGCTCCTCGTGCCGTTGGTAACTTAGAGTTGGGTAATGATGCGATTACCTTCCATGCTCGTTTTAGTGGCCGACCACACTCAGTGATCGTGCCAGTGTATGCAGTTCAAGCTATTTATGCTCGTGAAAACGGTGCTGGAACAATGTTTGAACCAGAAGAAGCGTACACGCACATCGAAGAAGAAACGATTGAAGAAGAAGATTTGTCACCATCTTTTAAGGCGGTGACGGAAGAAACTTCTGAGGAGATTGGTGCAGAATCCCAAGAGGAAGAAGCTCCTCGTCCTAAAGGTCGACCAAGCTTAAGAGTGATTAAGTAAATAAAAAGCAGCGTTAACGCTGCTTTTTTTATACTTCAGTTTCAAGTTTTTCAATATCGTTTAGTCACTGATGGTAAACGTCTCGACATCTGGATCACTATCATCTTGTGTCTGTGTCTGTGTCTGTGTCTGTGTCTGTGTCTGTGTCTGTGTTGTCACACCGTCGCTAGGTAAATCGACTTTAACTGGTTCTGCGTCTCCGTATTGGAACCCTTTGATCACCTGTTTTACGCCAGAGATATTGCGCGAAATCTCCGTCGCGCGTTCACCTTGCTGAGCGGTTACATAGCCAAACAAAAATACGTCACCATCCTCTGTAATGACTTTGACTTTAACGCCATTGAGGTCCGAGTCGGTTAATAGAGCCGATTTTACCTTGGTTGTGATCCAGCTGTCGTTGCTGATTTGCGTCACGCTCAATGGCTCTTTAGCCTTAATTTGATTATGAATGGTTTTGACGCCATCAATAGCTCTAGCTCGTTGCTCAATTTGATTAATCAAATCTTGAGTTGGAGCTTGGCCCATTAAAACAACCGTACCATTGTACGAGCTCGCAACAACTCGAACATGCCCTTTAAACGGTTCTTTATTACCGATCGCTGCGACTTCAAATTCAATATTGTTGTCTTGCCAGATCTGCTTCGTGGTGCGAGTATCTGTCACAATATTTGCCGTGGTGGCAGCTCCAGCAATGAACAGTCCCGCACATCCGCTCAAGCTTAAGATGGTACATAAAATGATAAGGCTACGTATCATAATGCTGATTCTCAAATCTGTTATTCTTCGTGAGCAGGGAAAAGTACTTGGTCAATTAAATCGCATAAGCAGTGAAGAGTGACCATATGCACTTCGTGAATGCGAGCCGTGCGATGGGATGGAATACGAATTTCTACATCGTTTTCGCCCAGTAATCCTGCCATCTCACCACCATCTTTACCTGTTAGGGCGATAATGGTCATGTCGCGAGTTACAGCCGCCTCCATCGCTTTGATGATGTTTTTGCTGTTGCCACTGGTAGAAAGCGCCAGAAGAATATCGCCTGGTTGGCCAAATGCACGAACTTGCTTAGAGAAAATCTCTTGATAGTGGTAGTCGTTTGCAACTGCCGTTAGTGTGGTGTTGTCCGCAGTCAGCGCCATAGCGGGAAGGCTAGGGCGTTCGGTCTCAAAGCGATTTAAAAGACAAGAAACAAACTGTTGTGCATTTGAGGCGCTGCCACCGTTGCCGCAGCAAAGAATTTTGTTGCCATTCAGCAAGCTCGAAACCATGGCTTGAGCGGCGTGCGTGATCGCATCAGGCAGAGCTTCTGCGGCTGCGATTTGAATTTGAATACTTTCTGTAAAGCTATCTTTAATGCTGTCTAGCATCGCTTATCCTTCAGATATTGCATTTTGTATCCAGTTGATGTCGCGACCACTGTCATGAATGGCGATGACATCGAACCGATAATCTATGGTGTTCATTGTGCGTTGTTGGCTGAGCCAAACTTGTGCTGTTTTGATCAGTTTGCGCATTTTAGCGTTTGTGACCATTTCAGCCGCTGAGCCAAAATGATCGTTCTTACGATATTTGACTTCAACAAAGACGATAGTTTCATCTTGTTGGAAGATTAAATCAATTTCGCCGAACTTTGTCAGATAATTTTGATCTAAAAAACGCAAACCCTGACGCTGCAGATACTGCTTCGCCAGGGTCTCGTACTGATTACCTATTTGACGCTTACTAAAGAGCCCCACGCTCAGCCCAGCTCAATTCGCGTTGTACAACACAGTTGTTGTCAATGCTTAACGTACCAGTTTGGCCGCTTACTGAGTAACCTGGTACCACTTTCATTTGCGGCAATTCACCGATCAGTTTGTAGGCATCCATCCCTAGAGCTTTTAAGCGTTTTTCCATGTTGGATTGATCTGCCCATAGCTCGTTCATTTCAGCGGTCACAATTGGGTCTGGGTTTACTAACAGCGGAATGTCACTGTAGATAATGCCTGTTAGGTCTTCGTACGTCGCACCACCGCTGTTGCTACGAGAGTTCGAGAACAGTTTTGGTGGCTTCGCATCTGGGTTAATTGCGACCTCAATGAATGGTTTGATAAGTGTTAGTTCAGAGCTACGAGCGACAATGTAAACTGCGTCCACATCACGACGACTGCGTGGCTGTGTTTCCAACTTAATGCGCATGAGCGATTGCATCTGTGCGATACGCTGTTTGCTCTCTTGTAATCCAAAGACGTCGTTAATGTCTTTTTGTAGCTGGCGCTTATCACCAAAGTAGCTTGTTGCGACTTTGTGTGAGCTGTACTTGCTCCATTCTTCATTGAAAGCTTGCACAACACGCTCACCGTAGCTGCCTTTTGGCGCTAGGATCAGCGGGAAGCTATAGCCTTCGCTAAACAAGTATTTTGCAGCTTGAGCCACTTCTTGCTCTGGTGACAACGCTAGGTAGCAAATGTCGGTACCTGGCTGAACATCTTCAGGAATATTCAACGCCAGTGCGGGAATGGCTGGACTGTTTGCTGAACCATCCATTGTGGTTTGCAATAGTTCGACATTTTCTTTTTGCAGCGGGCCGACAACAAAATCGATGTTTTCGTTGATAAGACGTTGTTTCACTTCATCAGCGCTGTACGCATTCGTATCAATGACGGTAAGCGTTGCGCTTGGATCGCGGTTTCTATCATTCATCATCGCGAATACAAAACCATCGCGGATCAATTGTGCCTGAGGCGCAAACTTACCTGTTAATGGTAACAACAATGCTGTGTTATTTGGTTTTACGATATCAAGTGACAGAATGTTTTGAATTTCTTCTGGTGTATAGATTGCCGCTGGGTGTGACGGGTTCTCGTTCAACCAACGCTCAAGGGTATTTTTTAACTGAGACAGATTGCCGGAGAGCGTTTTTGCGTAAACTGCTAATTGCAACCATCCGTCTAACACGTCTTCGCTGGGTTCAGTTTGTAGCGAAGTCAGTTCATATTCAGAGTAACTGCCAAAGTTCATCCAAATTCGACTTGAGATTTCGCGTTGCTCTGCTGATGACGCGTATTGACTAAACGCTACCAGTTGGCGGTTGGCTTCAAACGGCTGATTTAGGCTTTGGTAAGCATCGGCACGTAGAGAGTAGTAATCTTTCCACTGCTCATTTGGTAGCTTCCACCAAGGCTTAAAGTTGAGAAGTTGCAACAACTGAGAGTAATCGCCTTGCTTTTGCTGTATGGTCGCACGCGCCAGTTGCCACTCCGCCTGTTGAACTTCCGTCAATTGTTGGCGAGCCAGACGTTTTATCAGAAGGTCTGCTTGATCCAATTGGTTCGCTTGGATTGCGGCTTTGGTTGCCATGATCAACCAGTCGTTTTGTAAGCTGCCTTCCGTGCTATCAGCTTGAATCATGTAGTTCTGTACCGACTGGGTAGGCTCAAGTGTGACATCTACGCCATCAGGCTGTCTCGGGCCTGAAGAACAGGCGGCGAGCGTAATTGCTAGTGCAACAGGAGTGAGTATGCGTGGTACACTGAGTCTCTTATGGTTAATCATTGCCGTGAGTTCTCTATAATTTTGTACAAAATTGTCTCTATATTAATCGTTGAAGTGATGGTAAACAAATGACAGATAAAAATAAGTTGCCGAATGAGGGGCCAACTCTCTACATCGTACCGACTCCAATCGGAAATTTAGCGGATATCACACAACGTGCTATCGAAGTTCTGTCGAACGTGGACATCATCGCAGCAGAGGATACCCGACATACGGGTAAATTACTGTCTCACTTCAATATCCAAACCAAAACTTTTGCGTTGCATGATCACAATGAGCAACAAAAAGCACAGGTTTTGGTCGAAAAGCTATTGTCAGGTCAGTCTATCGCCTTAGTGTCTGACGCTGGTACGCCACTAATCAGCGATCCAGGATACCATCTGGTGACAAAATGTCGTCAAGCGGGCGTAAGAGTTGTGCCTCTTCCTGGTGCGTGTGCAGTTATCACTGCGTTAAGCGCGTCGGGATTGCCGTCAGATCGCTTTAGTTTTGAAGGCTTTCTACCGCCCAAAAGTAAAGGTCGTAAAGATAAATTCTTAGAGATTGCATCGGTAGAGCGCACATGCATTTTTTACGAGTCACCACACCGAATTTTAGACTCGTTACAAGATATGTTAGACGTTCTTGGCCCTGAGCGAGAAGTCGTTCTAGCAAGAGAGCTCACTAAAACATTTGAAACCATCCAAGGCATGCCTTTGGGTGAACTCATTGAGTGGGTGAAAAGTGACGATAACCAGCAACGTGGTGAAATGGTGCTTTTGATCCATGGTCATCGTGAAACATCGGATGAGGCATTGCCCGATGAGGCTTTGCGTACTTTGGGTATTCTGACGAAAGAACTGCCTTTGAAGAAAGCGGCAGCGTTGGTGGCAGAAATCCACAATCTGAAGAAGAACGCTCTATACAAATGGGGTTTAGAAAACTTAGATTAAGGGCTGTTTAGATTGAATATTGCAAAGGGTTGATGTGAAAGCATCGACCCTTTTTTATTGTTTACCTTTTGCGTTTTGACTAAAAACTCATCACTCGGTGCATTCATTTCATCATATCTGTGATCTAACTAGACTCTGAAGTGAGAACTCTATACAATCCGCCCTCGGAGCTGACTGGGTAGTCGCTGCTTTGTTGATGTCCTTCGGGAGACTGACGTTGAGGTCCTTCGGGAAACTGACGTTGACGTCCTTCGGGAGACTGACAAAGGGGAGGAAAGTCCGGGCTTCATAGAGCAAGGTGCCAGGTAACGCCTGGGGGGCGCAAGCCTACGACAAGTGCAGCAGAGAGAAGACCGCCGATGGCCCGCAAGGGAACAGGTAAGGGTGAAAGGGTGCGGTAAGAGCGCACCGGACGACTAGTAATAGTTCGTAGCAGGGTAAACTCCACCTGAAGCAAGACCAAATAGGCCTCCACATTGCGTTGCTCGCGTAAGGAGGCGGGTAGGTTGCTCGAGCCAGTGAGTGATTGCTGGCCTAGACGAATGGCTACCGCCGCGCAAGCGGAACAGAACCCGGCTTATGTGTCGGCTCCACCTATTCGAGACCCATCTCTACTTCGGTAGCGATGGGTTTTTTGCATTTAATTGACGCAAACTATGTCATTACCAATAAACTTGGCGTAAATCACGTCTAACTTTAGACTTGTGGTGGCGATGATGTAGGAAATCAGTACACTAAAGAATCGCTTCAAGATCATTCAACGAGAAAGCTATGACCGAAACCTTCCAACATATTTCCGTGTTATTAAATGAATCCATTGATGGCTTGGCTATCAAACCAGATGGTATCTACATTGATGGAACATTTGGCCGAGGCGGTCACAGCCGTACAATTTTATCCAAACTTGGCCCAAATGGCCGACTGTACAGTATTGACCGTGACCCTCAAGCTATTGCGGAAGCAGGCAAAATTGACGACCCTCGTTTTACCATCATTCATGGCCCGTTTTCTGGCATGGCTCAATACGCAGAAGAGTATGACCTAGTTGGTAAAGTAGACGGTGTACTATTGGATCTTGGTGTGTCTTCGCCTCAGCTGGATGACGCAGAGCGTGGCTTCAGCTTTATGAAAGATGGCCCGCTAGATATGCGCATGGATCCAACTTCAGGCATCCCGGTTTCTCAATGGTTGATGGAAGCGGATCTGGATGACATCACTTGGGTGATTCGTGAATTCGGTGAAGACAAACACGCTCGTCGTATCGCTCGTGCGATTGTGGAATACCGTGAAAACGAAGAGAACGAGCCAATGGTTCGTACTGGTCAGTTGGCAAAACTGATCTCTGAAGCAGCACCAAAAAGTTTTAAAGAGAAAAAGCACCCAGCGACGCGTGCTTTCCAAGCGTTCCGTATTTACATCAACAGTGAGCTAGAAGAAATTGATACTGCACTGAAAGGTGCGGCTCGTATTTTAGCTCCTGAAGGTCGTTTATCTGTCATCAGTTTCCATTCGTTGGAAGACCGCATGGTAAAACGCTTTATCCGCAAAGAAAGTAAAGGTCCTGAGGTTCCACATGGGATTCCTTTGACGGAAGCGCAAATCAAAGAGCTTGGCAGCGCAAACATGAAAACTGTTGGCAAAGCGATAAAACCGAGCAAACAAGAAATTGACATGAACCCTCGTTCGCGCAGTTCTGTGCTAAGAATTGCTGAAAAGCTTTAATTATTATGACGAAACCCACTCCCAACCTTGCTAAGTTGATCGCCACGGATTTAATTACCGTTGGTCGCTGGTCATTACTATTGTTGCTATTGATCATGGCATCAGCAATGGGAGTGGTATTTGCTACCCACCATGCGCGTCAAGCGATCACTGAAAAAGATCACACTCTGGTTGAGCGCGAGCGATTAGATAGCGAATGGCGCAACCTGATGTTGGAAGAAACCGCCTTAGCAGAACACAGTCGAGTGCAAGATCTTGCGAAAAAGGATCTTGAAATGAAACGACCTGACGGCGATAAAGAAGTGGTTATCACGCTAAAATGATAAGAAAGAAAACCAACGCTAAACAAGGAAATAAGCGTAAGTCTTCTGCGAAACCCAAAGCCGCAGTAAACGACACCAAAACCGCACCGAAAGCAGCGAAAGTAGAAGTAGAGCCATCATTTTTGATTCGCTGGCGCTTCCATTTATTGCTGTTTTTTGTTTTCTGCGCCTTTGCGCTTCTTGTCGCTCGTGTGGCCTATATTCAAATCATCGAGCCGGATAATCTCATTAAGCAGGGCGATCTACGTTCGATCCGTGTTAAGTCTATCCCGTCTGCACGAGGCATTATTTCTGATCGCAATGGTGAACCTTTAGCGGTGAGTGTGCCTGTTGAAGCGGTTTGGGCCGATCCAGCCACCATTTTTAAAGAAAATGCGCTAAGTCAGAAACAAAACTGGTATGCCTTAGCAGACGTGTTAGGTGTGGATCGCCAAGGCCTGATTGACAAAATCAAGCGCAACGAAAAGCGTCGCTTTATTTACCTGCAGCGCCAGGTGAGCCCAGCAATGGCAAACTACATTCGCGAACTGAAGCTACCAGGTATTGGTCTTAAGTCGGAGTCTCGTCGTTATTACCCGGCTGGCGAAGTCAGTGCGCACCTTGTCGGTGTGACAGGCATTGACGGTCATGGCCTAGAGGGGGTTGAGCGCAGCTATGATGAATGGTTAACCGGTGAAGAAGGTAAAAAGACCATTCGTAAAGACCGCTATGGCCGTGTCGTTGAAAACATCGCTTGGCAAGACAAACAAGAAGGCAAGTCGTTGCAGCTGACCATTGACCAGCGTTTGCAGGCTATCGCTTACCGTGCCATCAAACAGGCGGTTGCCGATCACCGTGCAACCTCTGGCTCCGTGGTGATGCTGGATGTAAAAACGGGTGCCGTTTTGGCGATGGTTAATGCTCCGTCATACAACCCAAATAACCGCACGGATTGGCAAAGTTATAAGATGCGTAACCGTGTGATCACGGACTCAATGGAGCCCGGCTCGACCATTAAGCCTTTCGTTATTTTAGCCGCCTTAGAAAATGGAGTGGCGGATAAAGATACTATCGTTGATACCGGTAATGGCGTGCTTCGATTGGGCGGTAGCCGAGTCAGGGACGTTTCGTGGGTAGGCAAAGCTAGTCTGTCTATGATTCTGAAAAAATCGAGTAACATCGGTGTGACCAAACTTGCGATGCAAATGCCTGTTGAGGCGCTGCTTGGCTTGTACAGTTCGGTGGGTTTTGGGGAACTTTCTGGTTTGAACTTAGTTGGCGAAGTGACTGGTATCTTCCCAACTCGAACGCGTTGGTCTCCCATTGAACGTGCAACCATTGCGTTTGGTTATGGTCTGTCTATCACGCCGATTCAGCTTGCACATGCGTATGCAACGTTAGGGAACCTTGGCAAGTACGAGCCGATTCATATTATCGAGAGTAATGACCGTGATATGTCACGTCAGGTAGTAAGCAAGGAAAATGCGCGTCTTGTGCTTGATATGCTTGAGACCGTAACTCAAAAAGGCGGTTCTGCTCGTCGTGCAGCCGTTCCGGGGTATCGAGTCGGTGCTAAAACGGGTACGTCTCGAAAAGCATCGGCGGGTGGCTATAGTGATGAATACATCACTTATACCGCAGGTCTAGCACCTGTGAGCGACCCACGAATTGCGTTGGTGGTGATTGTGAATGAGCCGCAAGGTGATGATTACTACGGTGGTTCGGTCGCGTCTCCTGTCTTTTCTGAAATTATGAAAGGTGCACTGCAAATCCTGAACGTCGCACCTGATGAAAACAAATTCCAGCAGTAGGCGATGTAGCCTGCTGCAAAGCACTTTAAGAAAACCTGAGCCAAAGCTCGGAGAACAATTATGACTAAAGCCATCAGTATGGACGCGCTGCTTTCCCCTTGGGTGGATTGCCCTAGTTTGGCGTCCGTTCTCGTTTCAGAACTAGAACTTGATAGTCGCAAAGTTCAACCAGGTACAACCTTTGTCGCTATTGTCGGCCATGTGGTAGATGGACGTAAGTTCATTGCCTCTGCGATTGAAAAAGGCGCCAATGCGGTGATTGCCCAGGCTTGTGATGTGAAAGCGCATGGCACAATCGACATCATCGATGATATTCCGGTGGTTTATCTCGATGCGCTTGATAAATGTTTATCTGAAATTGCCGGCCAGTTGTACACCTATCCTGATATGAAGTTGATTGGTGTGACAGGCACAAACGGTAAAACCACCATCACCCAGCTTATCGCGCAGTGGATTGGGTTAGTTGGTTCAAAAGCAGCAGTGATGGGCACCACAGGTAATGGTTTCTTAGATGATTTAAAAGAAGCGGCGAACACCACAGGAAACGCGGTGGAAATCCAGCATACGCTGGCTTCTTTGGCCGAACAACAAGCGCAATATACGGCGTTAGAAGTGTCTTCTCATGGCTTGATCCAAGGCCGCGTTAAATCCCTTTCCTTTGCTGCTGGCGTATTTACCAACTTGAGCCGAGACCATCTTGATTATCACGGTACGATGGAAGAGTACGCCAACGCCAAACTAACGCTGTTTACCCAGCATCAATGTGCTCAAGCAATCATCAATGTTGATGACGAAGTTGGCGCTGCGTGGGCGAAACAACTGAGGAATGCGATTGCCGTTTCTCTTGCTCCTACAACTGAGTTTGAACACGCGCTGTGGGCGAGCCAAGTGGCTTATGCTGAATCCGGTATTACGATTCGTTTTGATGGTCAGTTTGGCGAAGGTACGCTGCATGCGCCGTTGATTGGTGAATTCAACGCAGCCAACTTAATGCTGGCATTTGCGACCTTATTGAGCCTTGGTTTTGATAAGAGCGATTTGCTAGCGACGGCTGCTCAATTGCAGCCGGTGTTAGGCCGAATGGAGCTATTCCAAGCTGAGCATCGCGCCAAAGTTGTGGTCGATTACGCTCACACGCCTGATGCGCTTGAAAAAGCATTACAAGCACTGCGCGTGCATTGTGACGGACAGCTTTGGGCTATTTTCGGTTGTGGTGGCGATCGCGATGCGGGTAAGCGTCCAATGATGGCAGAAATCGCTGAGCGTTTGGGTGACAAAGTCGTCTTGACCGATGATAACCCGCGCAGTGAAGACCCTGTATTAATCGTCAAAGATATGCTTGCTGGCCTATCCAAACCAGCAGAAGCGATTGTTCAGCATGATCGCTTTAAAGCGCTTTCTTACGCGTTGGAAAACGCTGCGTCTCAAGACATTATCTTGCTGGCAGGTAAGGGCCACGAAGACTACCAAATTCGTAACGGCGAAACGATTCATTATTCCGACCGCGAATCCGCAATGCAGCTTTTAGGATTGTCCTCATGATCAAGGTTACTTTATCTCAAATTGCTGAAATCACTGGCGGAGCGTTATTTGGTAACGATCTGACTATCGACGCAGTGTCCACTGACACGCGAACGATCGACAATGGTGCGCTGTTTGTTGCGCTTGTCGGTGAACGATTCGATGCTCATAATTTTTGTCAGCAAGCATTTGAAGCGGGGGCTGGTGCCTTATTGGTTGAAAAGCGTCTTGATGTGAATGCGCCGCAAGTCGTGGTATCGGATACCAAAATCGCACTGGGCGAGTTAGCTTCTTGGGTGCACCATTCTTGCCAAACGCCTACCGTTGCGATAACTGGCAGTTGTGGAAAGACCACGGTGAAAGAGATGGTTGCCAGCATTCTTCAGCAAAAAGGCAACGTGTTGTTCACGGCTGGTAACTTCAATAATGATATTGGTGTTCCGCTGACCTTGCTGCGTTCTCAGCAAGATGACGATTACGCGGTGATTGAGCTAGGCGCAAACCATATTGGTGAAATTGCTTACACTACCCAGCTTGTGAAACCGGATATCGCGCTGGTAAACAATGTTGCGGCGGCGCATTTGGAAGGCTTTGGTTCTATTGAGGGTGTAAAGCAAGCCAAAGGTGAAATCTATCAAGGGTTACAGGCTGGTGGCATTGCCATCGTCAATCTCGATAGTAACGGTGACGCGCTGTGGCAATCGGTTCTTGCAGATAAAAAAGTGATCACTTTCTCGCATAATAATTCGCAAGCGGACTTTTACGCATCGAACGTGACAATGAATGAGGAAGGTAAAGCGAGCTTTACTTTGCATATTTCATCAGATTCGCGAGAAATTGAACTGTCACTTGGTATTATTGGTCAACATAACGTTGCAAATGCTATTGCGGCCTCAATCATTGCGCTACACATGGGGGCAACCGTTGAAGAGATTCAGTTTGGTCTTTTAAACCTTAACAAAGTAAAAGGCCGAGTGGATGTAGAGCAACTTAGCTCGACGATCAAGTTGATCGATGACAGCTACAATGCAAGCGTACCTGCGATGAAAGCGGCGGTTGATTTGCTTGGGGCGTTTCACGGTCAGCGCTGGTTGATTTTAGGCAATATGGCGGAATTGGGTGAGGAAAGTCTTGCACTTCACCGTCAAGTCGGGGAACATGCTGCCCCACAAAAATTTGAACATGTTCTCACATATGGTGCAGACGCAAAGATCATTAGCGAGCTTTGCCATGGCATTCACTTTGAGACACATCAAGAGATGATTGACTACATCAAGCAGCATCTAGACCAAACCGTTTCTGACCAACACACTATTTTGGTTAAAGGCGCGAACGGTGCACGTATGTTTGAAGTCGCTGCTGCTTTGAAGGAGTATTTTTAATGATTATTTGGCTTGCCGAGCTGCTACAGCCATACCTGTCTTTTTTCCGATTGTTTGAATACCTGTCTTTTCGAGCAATTCTCAGTGTACTTACTGCCCTAGGTCTTTCTCTTTGGATGGGACCTATCATGATCAAGCGTTTGCAAATGCTTCAAATTGGTCAGGTCGTACGTAACGAAGGCCCTGAATCTCACTTTAGCAAGCGTGGTACTCCTACTATGGGCGGTATCATGATTTTGGCGGCTATTTCGATCACGATTCTATTGTGGACTGATTTATCCAACCCTTATGTTTGGGCGGTACTGACGGTGTTGCTAGGTTATGGCGCCGTTGGCTTTGTCGATGATTATCGTAAAGTGGTGCGTAAAAACACCGATGGTTTGATCGCGCGTTGGAAGTATTTCTGGCAGTCTTTGATCGCATTTGTTGTGGCATTTGCTCTATACGCTTATGGTAAAGACACAGCAGCGACGCAGCTTGTCGTGCCATTCTTTAAAGACGTGATGCCACAGCTTGGTCTGATGTACATCATTCTGACTTACTTCGTTATTGTTGGCACCAGTAATGCGGTAAACCTCACCGATGGCTTAGATGGTTTGGCTATCATGCCGACGGTACTGGTTGCTGCAGGCTTTGCCGTTATCGCTTGGGCGACTGGTAACGTTAACTTTTCTGAATATCTGCACATCCCATATCTACCACACGCCTCTGAGCTTGTTGTGGTATGTACGGCGATTGTGGGCGCGGGTCTTGGGTTCTTATGGTTCAACACCTATCCAGCACAAGTATTTATGGGTGACGTAGGCTCTCTTGCGCTAGGTGGTGCACTAGGCACTATCGCTGTTTTGGTTCGTCAAGAATTGGTGCTGGTTATCATGGGCGGTGTGTTTGTTATGGAAACACTGTCTGTAATCCTCCAAGTCGGTTCATACAAGCTGCGCGGTCAACGCATTTTCCGCATGGCACCAATTCATCATCACTACGAATTAAAAGGTTGGCCAGAACCTCGTGTAATCGTGCGATTCTGGATAATTTCTATGGTTCTTGTTCTGATTGGTCTTGCGACATTGAAAGTGCGTTAAACGCACTTTCCAAGAACAAGCAATACAGTGTGATCACATATGGAACGTTGGCAAAACATACATAACGTTGTCGTCGTAGGGCTCGGTATTACCGGGCTCTCTGTCGTTAAACACCTCCGAAAAACTCAGCCGCAATTGACGGTTAAAGTTATTGATACGCGTGACAATCCGCCAGGCGCCGAGCGTCTGCCTGAACAGGTTGAACTACACCGTGGTGGTTGGAACACTCAGTGGCTTGCAGAAGCTGACTTGGTGGTGACCAACCCTGGTATTGCGTTAGCTACACCAGAGATACAAACGGTGCTAGCGAAAGGCACGCCTGTCGTGGGGGACATCGAGTTGTTTGCTTGGGCTGTGAATAAGCCAGTGGTGGCCATCACGGGTTCAAACGGCAAGAGCACGGTGACAGATTTAACTGGTGTGATGGCGAAAGCGGCAGGATTGACGGTGGGTGTCGGCGGTAACATTGGCGTGCCTGCACTGGAGCTGCTTGAGCAAGATGCGGATTTGTATGTACTGGAACTTTCAAGTTTTCAGTTGGAAACGACGTCGAGTTTGAAACTCAAAGCGGCGGCATTTCTTAACCTTTCCGAAGATCATATGGATCGCTACGAAGGTATGGCAGATTATCGCGCTGCTAAGTTGCGTATTTTTGATCATGCAGAGTTAGCCGTGGTTAACCGTGATGACCAAGAGACCTACCCAGAGGTTGAGATGCCCGTGGTTACGTTTGGCAGCGATGAGCAAGCTTACGGCCTTGAAGTCGATGGTTCTCGCACATGGTTACTTGATCATGGTCAGCGCGTCATCGCCAGCGATGAATTGAAACTTGTCGGCAAACATAACTTAGCGAACGCTCTCGTCGTGTTGGCTCTGCTCAAAGCTGCAGGTGTTGATTACCACAACGCTTTGAATGCACTTAAAAATTACACTGGACTGACACATCGATGCCAGGTGGTTGCGGATAATCGTGGCGTAAAATGGGTGAATGACTCTAAAGCAACTAATATCGCAAGCACTATGGCTGCGCTATCAGGATTAGAGTCGACCGGTAAACTTTATCTGCTCGTTGGTGGTGTCGGTAAAGGCGCGGACTTCACGCCATTAAAACCGATCTTTGCAACGCTTAACCTACAACTGTGCTGTTTTGGCCTAGATGGCGATGAATTTATGCCACTACATGAGTCAGCAATCCGTTTCAACACCATGGAAGATGTGATTCAACAAATATCTTCGCAGTTAAAATCTGGTGATATGGTGATGCTGTCTCCCGCATGTGCTAGCTTTGATCAATTCGACAATTTTATGGCAAGAGGCGATGCATTTGCTGTTCTTGCTCAGAAATATGCATAACTAAAGGTTACTCGTTTCGTGGGTTTAAGTAACGTTAAACACAACATTGGTAATTGGCTTAAGCATCCTGCGCCAGAAGCGCTGTTTGATCGCCAGTTGGTGTGGATTGCGTTGGGTTTGATGTTGACTGGTTTGATTATGGTGACCTCTGCGTCTTTCCCAATCAGCTCACGATTGACCGATCAGCCGTTCCACTTCATGTTCCGTCATGCCACCTTCTTAGTGTTGGCGATCGGGACCTCTGCGGTGATACTTCAAGTACCTTTAGAGCAATGGTTTAAGAAAAGTCATTACTTGCTTTGGGTCTCATTCGGCTTGCTGATTGTTGTACTTCTTGCAGGTAAGTCAGTAAACGGCGCCTCTCGTTGGATTCCGCTTGGTCTGTTCAACTTACAGCCTGCCGAAGTTGCGAAGCTATCGCTGTTCATCTTCATGTCCGGTTATTTAGTCCGTAAGCAAGATGAAGTGCGCCAGACCTTCTTTGGCGGCTTTATGAAGCCAATCATGGTGTTTGCTTTCTTCGCCGTCTTGTTACTTGGTCAGCCGGATTTGGGTACCGTCGTTGTAATGCTGGTTACTCTGTTTGGCATGTTATTTATCGCGGGCGCGAAGCTAACCCAGTTCCTGGCCCTGATGATTGCAGGTATTGGCGCTGTCGTCGGTTTGATCTTGGTAGAACCGTACCGTATGCGCCGTGTTACTTCGTTTCTTGACCCATGGGAAGATCCGTTCGGTAGCGGCTATCAGTTGACTCAATCTTTGATGGCGTTTGGGCGCGGAGAATGGTTTGGTCAAGGGTTAGGGAACTCAATTCAAAAACTAGAATACCTACCAGAAGCGCACACCGACTTTGTATTTGCGGTATTGGCTGAAGAGCTTGGTTTCGTCGGTGTTGTTTTAGTGCTGATGTTGATTTTTAGCTTGGTACTTAAAGCTGTGTATATCGGCAAACGCGCTTTTGAAGAAGGCGAGATGTTTGGTGGTTACTTAGCGTTTGGTATTGGTATTTGGTTTGCGTTTCAAACCATGGTCAATGTGGGCGCAGCCGCTGGTATTGTTCCAACCAAAGGTTTGACGCTTCCACTAATCAGTTATGGTGGTTCCAGTCTGATTATTATGTCCGTTGCAGTGTCCATATTGCTGCGTATCGATCACGAATGCCGCTTGAAACGCGCGCAACAACAATCAGAACAACAGACGAATGAAACAGAATAAACGTTTGATGGTGATGGCTGGTGGTACCGGCGGTCACGTATTCCCAGGTTTGGCGGTGGCAAAGCAGCTTCAAGAACAGGGTTGGGAGATCCGTTGGTTAGGCACAGCGGATCGAATGGAAGCCGATTTGGTGCCAAAGCATGGTATTGAGATCGACTTTATCAAAGTAAAAGGTCTGCGAGGCCAAGGCGTTAAACGTCTTTTAGCTGCCCCTTTTCAAATTATTAATGCCATCATGCAAGCGCGAGCGCACCTGAAGCGCTGGCAGCCGGATGCCGTTTTAGGTATGGGCGGCTATGTGAGTGGTCCGGGTGGTATCGCGGCTTGGTTAAGCGGTATCCCGGTTGTTCTACACGAACAAAACGCGGTTGCAGGTTTAACAAATCAATGGCTATCAAAGATCGCTAAGAAAGTCTTTCAAGCGTTTCCCGGCGCATTTCCTTCTGCGGCGGTTGTCGGTAACCCAGTACGTGAAGATGTGACTCAACTTGAAGAGCCGTCAGTACGTATGCAAGATCGCCAGGATCCTATTCGAATCTTGGTGATGGGCGGAAGCCAGGGTGCGCGTATTCTTAATCAGACTCTTCCCGCGGTAATGGCAAATCTTGGTGAAACGTACTGCATTCGTCATCAGGCAGGTAAGGGCGCAGCTCAAGAAGTACAGGCGGCTTATCAGGAGCACAAGGTGAGCAATGCTGAAGTAACCGAATTTATCGATGATGTGGCCGAAGCCTATGCATGGGCTGATTTACTGGTGTGCCGTTCAGGCGCACTGACGGTATCCGAAGTGTCTGCTGCTGGTGTCGGCGCTATTTTTGTTCCGTTTATGCATAAAGACCGTCAACAGGCACTGAATGCCGACCACTTAGTGGAATGCGGTGCTGCGAAGATGATTGAACAACCTGATTTAACCGTGGAGTCTTTGACTCAACAGATCCAACAATTGGATCGCCAAGCTTTACTTTCAATGGCTCAAAAGGCACGCAGTGCCGCAAAATTAGATGCTGACAAAGTTGTCGCACAAGCCATTGTCGCTTTGACCGAAAAGCGTTAACGAATTATTGAGAATCGAATTAATGACTATCCAACATACACAAGACTTAGCTCAGATTCGCGCGATGGTACCAGAAATGCGTCGCGTGAAATGCATCCACTTCATCGGTATCGGTGGTGCGGGCATGAGCGGCATTGCTGAAGTTCTTCTAAACGAAGGTTATGAAATCACGGGTTCAGACTTGTCTGAAAACCCAGTAACCGAGCGCTTAGTGTCGAAAGGGGCAACCGTATTTATTGGTCACCAAGCAAGTAATGTCGAAAAGGCTAGTGTGGTAGTCGTTTCCACCGCGATTAACGAAGAAAACCCTGAAGTCATGGCGGCTCGTGAATTGCGTATTCCTATTGTTCGCCGAGCAGAAATGCTGGCTGAACTGATGCGATTCCGTCATGGTATCGCTGTTGCGGGTACACATGGTAAAACCACCACCACAGCACTAGTCACACAAATCTATTCCGAAGCAGGCCTTGATCCTACGTTTGTAAACGGCGGTCTAGTAAAGAGCGCGGGCACCAATGCGCGCTTGGGCTCTAGCCGTATTCTGATTGCAGAAGCGGATGAGAGCGACGCCTCTTTCTTGCACCTGCAACCTATGGTGAGCATCGTTACCAACATCGAAGCTGACCACATGGATACCTACGGTGGTGACTTCGAAACATTGAAACAAACCTTCATTGATTTTCTTCACAACCTGCCGTTTTATGGCCAAGCCATTGTCTGTATCGATGATCCAGTGATTCGTGAGCTGATTCCGCGTATTAGCCGTCAAGTGATCACCTACGGCTTTTCTGACGATGCGGACGTACGTATCGAAAATTATCATCAAGAAGGTCAGCAAGGTAAATTTACAGTAGTACGTAAAGGTCGAGCTAACCTCGATATCACGCTAAACATTCCAGGCCGTCACAATGCGTTGAACGCATCAGCAGCAATAGCGGTCGCAACGGAAGACGACATTGAAGATGACGCGATTCTAAAAGCGATGGCGGGTACTCAAGGTACTGGTCGCCGTTTTGATCACCTTGGTGAGTTTGATACAGGTAACGGTCATGCGATGTTAGTCGATGATTACGGTCATCACCCAACGGAAGTTGACGTCACCATTAATGCAGCTCGCAGTGGTTGGCAAGATAAGCGATTGGTTATGATTTTCCAACCACATCGTTACAGTCGCACTCGTGACCTTTACGATGATTTTGCAAACGTGCTTGAGCAGGTTGATGTATTGATCATGCTTGACGTGTATGCCGCGGGTGAAAAACCGATTGCCGGCGCGGATGGACGCTCTTTGTGCCGTACGATTCGCAGCCGAGGTAAAGTAGATCCGATTTTTGTTCCAGAAATCGAGCAATTACCATCAGTTTTGGCTAACGTTATACAAGACGGCGACCTAATTTTAACGCAAGGTGCTGGTGATGTTGGTAAAGTTGCCAAACAGCTGGCTAATCTTGAGTTAAATATAAACAAGATGCTTGGATAAGTCAGAGTGATGACGCAAAGAACAGATAAGACTCAGATCTCGATTTTGCGTCAAGATCGTTGTGATTTATTGTTATCAGTGTTTGATAGTTTACAAGAGCTCAGTATAATCCCAAGGTTAAAGTCAATACTTTTGCCGATACGATATTATGCGGTGAAAAGTACACGACAAAAGTCAGGAAACGAAGACGTTGTTGAATATTGCACTTAATGAAGAGCGACTAAACACGGACAATAACCGTGGTCGCCAAGATAAAATCTTGGGTGCGCTATTTTTCGTTGTGGTTGTGACCTTAATTAGTTCTGTTTTGTACTCGGCGATTAGTTGGATGTGGGATGACCAAAGGTTACCTCTCTCCAAAATAGTGCTTCAAGGTAAATTGGAGTACGTCAAAGCTGACGATGTTCAGGCTGCATTTAGTCGAATAGATCACATCGGTACATTCATGTCTCAGGATATTGATGTATTACAGCAAAGTGTTGAAGCATTGCCGTGGGTTGCTCATGCAGCGATTCGCAAGCAGTGGCCCGATACAGTAAAAGTTTTCTTAACAGAGCATCAACCCGAAGCCATTTGGAATGGCAACGAACTATTAGATAAAAACGGTTTGGTTTTCGATGGTGATGTTGCTTTGTTAAAGGACGAGAAAGTTAAGTTGTATGGACCCAAAGACACTGGCCCGGAAGTGTTACAAACTTACCGCGAACTGAGTCCTAAGTTTCAACAATTGGGTTTAGCGATATCGTCTCTGGTGTTAAACGAGCGACGAGCTTGGCAAATCATCCTAGATAACGGTATTCGATTAGAGCTTGGTAAAGAGTCTCTTCTTGAGCGTATAGAGCGCTTTTTTTCGCTCTATAACAAGCTTGGCAGTGACACGCAACGAATCAGTTATATCGATCTCAGGTACGATACAGGAGCCGCAGTCGGTTGGTTTCCTGAAGAAGAGTTAGAAGAGAGTACAGATGACTAAGGCCGCAGATGACAACATTATTGTTGGTCTTGATATAGGCACTGCAACCGTATCAGCTCTAGTGGGTGAGATTCTACCTGATGGCCAAATTAATATTATTGGTGCGGGTAGTAGCCCTTCGCGTGGCATGGATAAAGGTGGCGTGAATGACTTGGAGTCGGTTGTAAAATCAGTACAACGTGCAATTGATCAAGCTGAGCTAATGGCCGAGTGCCAAATCAGCCGAGTCTTCATTTCGTTGTCTGGTAAGCATATCGCAAGCCGAATTGAAAAAGGCATGGGCACCATATCAGACGAGGAAGTTTCTCAAGAAGATATGGACAGAGCGATCCATACCGCGAAATCAATTAAAATCGGTGATGAACAGCGAATCCTTCACGTGATTCCTCAAGAGTTCACCATCGACTATCAAGAAGGGATCAAAAACCCTCTTGGTTTATCAGGGGTAAGAATGGAAGTCAGTGTCCATCTTATCTCGTGTCATAATGACATGGCACGCAATATTATTAAGGCAGTAGAGCGCTGCGGCCTTAAAGTAGAGCAACTTGTGTTTTCAGGGCTTGCTGCAAGTAATGCGGTAATCACCGAGGATGAAAGAGAGCTCGGAGTTTGTGTGGTAGATATTGGCGCCGGCACGATGGATGTGGCTATCTGGACTGGTGGTGCGTTACGTCACACAGAAGTATTTTCGTACGCAGGAAATGCTGTAACGAGCGATATTGCTTTTGCTTTTGGTACGCCAGTGAGCGATGCTGAAGAAATAAAAGTCAAATATGGCTGTGCTTTGAGTGAACTGGTCAGTAAGGATGACACGGTTAATGTCCCAAGCGTAGGAGGACGTCCTTCACGTAGTCTACAGCGTCAGACTTTATCTGAAGTGATTGAGCCACGATACTCTGAGCTTATGGGATTAGTTAACCAAACTATCGACTCTGTACAAGCGAAACTGCGCGAAGAGGGCATTAAGCACCATCTTGCTGCGGGTGTAGTTCTAACCGGCGGTGCTGCGCAAATTGACGGAGTAGTAGAATGTGCGGAGCGCGTATTCCGCAATCAAGTAAGGGTCGGCAAACCGCTCGAAGTCAGCGGGCTAACTGACTATGTAAAAGAGCCGTACCATTCTACGGCAGTTGGATTACTTCATTACGCAAGAGACATGCAGTCTAGCGACGATAGCGATTACAATGAACCTAAACGCTCATCTGTTACTGGCTTTTTCGATAAATTGCGTAATTGGATACAAAAAGAGTTTTAACCTGAGTTGCAGGATAAACGGAGACAACACATGTTTGAACCGATGATGGAAATGTCTGACGATGCAGTAATCAAGGTCGTTGGAGTTGGTGGCGGCGGTGGTAACGCCGTTGAACACATGGTGCGTGAATCCATCGAAGGTGTGGAATTCATCAGCGTCAACACTGATGCGCAAGCACTTCGTAAGACAAGCGTTGGCAATGTCATTCAGATTGGTGGTGATATCACTAAAGGTCTGGGTGCAGGTGCGAATCCACAAGTTGGCCGTGAGGCAGCTCTCGAAGACAGAGATAGAATTAAAGATTCCCTAACTGGTGCCGATATGGTGTTTATCGCAGCTGGTATGGGCGGTGGTACAGGTACTGGTGCAGCACCTGTTATTGCTGAAGTGGCGAAAGAGCTAGGT